>DATGWL010000160.1:0-55044 GCA_035299505.1 Saprospiraceae bacterium
TGACGATTGCGATGCCTGCCCGCTGGATGCTGATAATGATGCCGATGGGGATGGCGTTTGTGGTAATGTAGACAACTGCCCAACGGTAGCCAATACCAACCAACTGGATACCGATGGTGATGGCCAGGGTAATGCCTGCGATACCGACGATGATAACGACGGTTGTCTGGATGCCAATGATCAGAATCCGCTGGTATACAGCCCTGATTCAGACGGCGACGGTTTGCATGACGATTGCGATGCCTGCCCGCTGGATGCTGATAATGATGCCGATGGGGATGGCGTTTGTGGTAATGTAGACAACTGCCCAACGGTAGCCAACGCCAACCAGTTGGATACCGATGGTGATGGTCAGGGTAATGTCTGCGATACCGACGATGATAACGACGGTTGTCTGGATGCCAATGATCCAAATCCGCTGGTATACAGTCCTGATTCAGACGGCGACGGTTTGCATGATGATTGCGATGCCTGCCCACTGGATGCCAATAATGATGCCGATGGTGATGGTGTTTGTGGTAATGTAGACAACTGCCCGACGGTAGCCAATGCCAACCAGTTGGATACTGATGGTGATGGCCAGGGTAATGCCTGCGATTCAGATGACGATAATGATGGCTGTCTGGATGAGGATGACGCCAATCCGTTGGTAAGCAGCGGAGATAGCGATTGTGATGGTGTGGCCAATGATTGCGATCACTGCAACGGTGGTGATGATAATGGCCCATGTGATGCATCTACATTGCCACCACTAGATCAGCTTCCTGCCAGCTGGCTTTGCGGAAATAACAACAAAAAAGTCAAAATTTGTCACAATGGAAATACACTTTGCGTCTCTACAAACGCCGTAAATGCCCACCTGGCACATGGTGATTTCCTTGGTCCATGTGTAGGATGTGGCGGACGTGATAACCAAGTTACTGAGGAAAATGAACTGGACATGGATTTGATGCCAAATCCTGCAAGCGAAGAGGTTATGATTGGATTACATGGGTTAAATGGAGCCGGTGGAAGGCTCGTAATTTATGACATGCTTGGCAGAGAGTTGTTGGTAAAGGCCTTTGACGCCGGATTGTACGAGACCCAGATTAATTTGCCGTTAAAAGGATGGGCAATCGGTAAATACCTGGTAAAAGTTACAACCACTGATGAGATTCAGAGCAAGACGTTGATTATTGCGAGGTAATCTCTGCACTTTTCATTTACCCAAAAAGGCCGTCTCTCTGATTCAGGGAGGCGGCCTTCTTCGTTTAATGAAAAGTAATATCCAGGATTTTATTCACCACCAAGGCACTTAGGGCGTTAAGCTTAGTTTTCTTAGTGCCTCAGTGACTTAGTGGTGAAAAAACTTCGCGCCCTTTGCGGTGAATAAACCCCACCACTCACTCCACCACCACCAATTTATCCAGCACTTCCGCCCCGGCGCTGTTCTGCCAAACGCAGTAGTACATGCCTGCCGGCAGAGCGCCTTCCAGACTGATGGTGTTCTCGCCCACCTGAAGTGAAACAGGGCTTTGGCGTACCATACGTCCCAGGCCATCCAGCAATACCAGATTGCCCTGGTCTTCCTGGCGGGTATGGATGCGTATCTGCAGTTGCCCTGTTTGGCTGGTAGTGGGGTTGGGGTACACCAGCGCTTGCAGGGTGTTTAAACGGGCGCCGGATGAAACTGATGGTTTGCCGGCGGGCACCAGGAATTCCCGCACATGGATGCAGTTGTTTCCATCTGTAATAGAAACCTCGTAGGTTCCTGCTTGCAGGTTGGCTATGTCTTGTGTGGTTTCGCTGGTTGTCCAGTTGTAGCTGAAAAAAGGCCATCCCTGCGTTATTTCCAAATCTATGCTGCCATTCCCGGAACCATTATCGGGCGTAATATCCGCTTCGGCAACCAATGGGGCCAGCACAATAATTTTGGTAAATTGAATCTTTTCGCAGCCGTTGGGCAGCGTGATGGTGTCGGTGTAATTGCCGGTCTGGGTGTGTCCGAGATAACTTTCGCCGTCGCAGAGCACCTTAATTTCTGTGCCAACCAGGGGTGGGGCCGGGGCCACGTTGGCTACATCGGAGGTTTGGCAGCCGGTGAAGAGGTTCAGGCCGCGCAGTACATAGGCGCCAGGTTCTGAAACCGGCAGGGTAGAGCCCCAGGATGCCGGAAAAGTAGTGCCATTGGGGCGCTCCCAGAAGAAACTGTAGGTGTTATCGTTGTTTTTGGGTTCGGTGGCAGCCAAAAGATTGGGTGTGCCGCCACACCACAAACCTACATCCGAGCCGGCGCTTACGCTGGGTGTTTTGGTTATGGAGCTGAAAAAGCGGGTTGCTTCGCTCACACATCCGTTATCCGGGTTGGTGAGGGTGACTTTCAACAGGCCGGGTTCCATCAGTTCCCGGCACTGGCTGTTATCGAAAAAGCCCACCTGCAGACTGTATCGTGGGTTGTCCCAGCCCGTCGGAATGGTGTCCAGGGTAACTCTGGTGCCGCCGGGAGCATTGCAGTTAGAGCAACTGACAATGTTGATCTGAAGCGGATTGTTCTTAAAACCAACCTCCGCGAAAGCATAAGCCGGGCATCCCTGACCATTGCTTGGGAAGGCCATCATTTTGTAACGACCGGCATAAGAAGCCTGAAACGACTGGTTGAAAAAGGATTGACCATCCGGGCCTTCCCAAGTGGGCCACTGGTATTGCACTCCGTTTGGGTCGGGGGTAAGGAAGGCCATAACCATTACCTGGGAATTGGGGTTGCTGCAGTCAATTTTGCCCTGCACCCAGGTGTTCATTTCATGTGCAGGAAGCACTTCGAAATCGCGCGTGGCCTGTACGGTGCAGCCGCCCGGGCCGGTAATGGTGTACGTTACGGTGTAGGTGCCCGGATTCAGGTTTTCGGCGTCTAAGTATGGATCCCAAAGACTGGTGCCAGGTCCGGTGAATTTTCCCCAGGGGTGGGAAGTTTCCAGGTAATCGAGTCCGGTACCCTGGCAAATAGGAGGAATGGGGGCAATGGAAATAACGGAATCGCAAATGCCCTGAGCGGAAAGCGTGCCTGATAACAGGAGTGTTAGGATAAGGGTAGTTGTGTGCTTCATAGGAAAGGATTTTGAAGGTAAGAGCCTGAGATGCGAAAAAACGCTTCTTTGAAAAGGAGATTTTGGTGGGATTTTAACAATTGAGAAGGTTTCGCACAGATTTTACGCAGATTAGGCGCACAGATTTTACACAGATTTTTTTTGATAAGTTGTTGATTATCATGGTCTAAATTTTTTATAACGTAAAAATACGTTATAAGGCTAAAAAAATAGTTGTAAAACTAAAAAATAGGCTACAACTTTGTGCCGTTGTTGTAAACGTATGCAAAGGCATCCATGAAACATTTACAGAAAGTCATTTTTGTCCTAATTATTGTCTTGTTCAGGTATGTTCTTCCTGCAAACAGCCAGACAACTTTGCCATCCAGGCCCAAAATGGATGCCTTTAATTATGCCAATACCATCCTGCAGCAAAAAGGGTATGAAGCAGCGGTGGATTCCCTCACGGCTGTTGGGCCCCATTATACTTCAGATACAGCCTCTATGCAGGATAAAAGCATGTATTATCAGGCATTGATGACCTTTGCTTCTTTTGCAGGCTTACATAAAACGGCTATGGTCAACGAATGGTATGCTTTTCCCCGAGGTGTGAGAAAACCGGCAACATTGGAAGAAAATAGCCGGATAATCCCGGCTGACGAGTATATTCTGGAGCATTTTGGCGAGGAAAGAGTCATTATGCTTAATGAAGCACATAGCAGAGGACAGAGTCGGTCATTTTTGCGAGACCTATTGCCGAAATTGTACCAAAAAGGCTTCCGAAGCATCGCTGTGGAGGCATTGGGATATGAAGATACCCTTCTTAATATCCGAAAATACCCGATTCAGTCTACCGGATATTATGTCAGGGAACCGGTATTCGGTCAACTCATTCGCGAGGCGCTAACATTGGGTTTTGACCTTGTTCCCTATGAGGAAAAGGATGGAGCGTATGACTCCAATAAGTCGTACGAAGAAAATCAGAATGTACGGGAACAAGCCCAGGCCGATAACATTGCCGCCTATTTAAAACAACATCCTGAAACCAAAATGATCGTTTGGGCCGGACATGGGCATATTGAAAAATACACCGATAACAAATGGGTTAAAATGGCACAGCGACTTTGTTTGGCAGTCGGACGAGATATCCCGTCTATAGAATGCACGCAAATGAAGGAACATTGGGAACCTGAATGTGCCCACGAAAAATACCAGGCAGTCTGGACCCGCTATTCTTTCAAGAAGCCTGTAGTTCTTTTGGAAAATGACACCGTTTTTGTTCCAAAGAAAGACCGAAGGAAGGTGGATGTAAGTGTGTTTATGCCCCCCACTGACATGTCGGCTGGTTATCCGCATTGGATGAAAACCTCCCAAACCAGTTTTTTCTCCCTGACATTGCCTGAATCGCCCGATTTGTCTGGAAGAATCCTGCAGATTTATGTGGAAAAAGAGTGGAATGAATCTGGGGTTCTGGCGGTTCCTGTGATGAACATAAGCATAGAAGCAAAAAGTCAAAAGTTCGATTTGTATCTTCAAAAAGGAAGATACCGGGCCATTGTTTCCCAGGGAGACGATAAAAAATGGTTTGATTACATTTTTGATGTTCAATAACCCTCTTTTCTAAATCGATTTGCATGATGCAAAAACTGACTAAAGCGGAAGAAGAAGTGATGCAACTCATCTGGGATGCCGGTCGCGGCACGGTGAGCGAATTTCTGGAGCGCTGCGAGGAGCCCAAGCCGCCGCACAGCACCCTTTCCAGTGTGGTGCGCATTTTGGAAAAAAAAGGATTCGTTGGGCATAAAGCGTATGGCAAAACCCACGAGTATTTTCCGCTCATTGAACGGGAAGCTTACGGCCGTCGCTCGCTGGGCGATTTGCTCCGCAATTATTTTGACGGTTCGGTTACCCGACTGGTTTCGCACCTGGCAGAAGAAGAAAAACTGAGCAAAAAGGAGCTGGAGGATATGTTGAAGATGCTGGACGACGAGACGAGGGACGATGGACGATGAACGATGGACGATGGGATTGCGTGGATATTTATAGCAACGTGAGTTGTCATCCCCCGCAAGGGGGACCTACACAAGCCATATTACGTGCTTATCCATTGGTTAAGAGAATTGTGTTTAGCCGGGCTTGTGTAGGTCCCGGTTCCCGGGGTGACAACCCACGTTTGTTTATTTTCCGTTGTTGGCGTCCTCGCCAACAACCACGGCGGAGCGGAATGATGTGGGTTTGCTATAGACAACCCATGTTTGTTTTGAATTTGCCATGTTTTTTGGCCAAATGACCCATAAATGACCCCTCAAATGACCTCTCAAATGACCCTAACCATTGTATATGAAACCACTCTGTATCGCCCTTTTTAACTTGTTCAGCCTTTGGGCTGCCGCCCAACAGGTATCGGATACGGCATTTAACTATCCAAACCCAACTCCGCGCAGACCTTCGGGGTCCGGCAGTGTTGTGATGGTAGACGCCGCCCATGGCAACTTCCACACCCTGGAAGGCAGGTATGCGCCATTTGGGAAAGTGTTGGCGGGAGACGGATTTCGTCTGGTATCCAATACTGCCAGGCTGGACGAGGCGGTACTGAAAACTTGCCGTATTTTGGTTGTGTCCAATGCATTGGATACTTCGAATCTGGGCGGAAGGTGGCTTTTGCCCAATCCATCTGCTTTCAGCGATTCGGAGATCAAAGCTATCCATCAGTGGGTGAAAAATGGCGGTCGGTTGCTACTCATTGCTGATCATATGCCTTTTGCGGGGGCAGCACAGGCGCTGGCTGCTACTTTCGGATTTGAGTATTTGAATTGTTTTGCCATGGACAACCGCAGCAGGGCGCTGGAACGTTTTTACAAAAGCAATCAGACCCTTGCTGATGACCCGATGACTGCCGGGATAGATACTATAGTTACGTTCACCGGAAGCGCTTTCCGGATGCCTAAAGGCGCAAAACCCATTCTGAAACTTAACAACTATACCTTGCTGTCGCCTCGGGTAGCCTGGCAATTTGAGGAAGATACACCGGCTAAAAGCAGTGAAGGATATTATCAGGGGGCGTATATGACCTACGGAAAAGGGAAGCTGGTGATGATGGGCGAAGCAGCCATGTTCACCGCTCAGCTCAGCGGACCCAATCGCGCCCCAACCGGCTTAAACGTAACCGCAGCACGCCAAAATGGGCAGTTACTCCTGAACCTGATGCGATGGCTGGATGAGGAACGATGAACGACGGGACGACGGGACGATGAACGATGGGATTGCGTGGGTCCCAATTCTCGGGATAGCAACGTGAGTTGTCACCCCGAGAATCGGGACCTACACAAGCCTGCCTACACACAATGCTCCTGGCTTAGGAATAAACACGCAGTCTGGCTTGTGTAGGCCCCGAGTACTCGGGGTGACAACCCACGTTTGTTTTGAATTTGCCAAGTTGTTAGGCCCAAATGACCCATAAATGACCCATAAATGACCCATAAATGACTATCTTCCTCCTCAAACTCTCTCTCTGCTGGGCCTTTTTTGCCCTGTTGTATCATTGGTTATTGCGCCAGGAAACATTCTTTAAGGCAAACCGGGCATATCTGATTGGAACGGCTTTATTTGGCATACTGGTGGCCGTGTGGCCAGCGGAGCAATTGCCGGCGCCGGTTTACGAAAGCGGGTTGCCGATGATTGAATTGCCGGCAGTGACGGTGGGTATGCAGGAAATTGAAGTGGTATCCAGCAACTGGGAGCAAACAGATTACCTGTGGGTCCTGTACTGGATTGGTTTTGCGCTGGCGCTGGCCAGGATGTTGTGGGGGCTTTTGAAAATTGTGCAAATGGCGGTGCGCGGACGCTCCAAACGCCTCGAGGATGGTTGTTTGCTGATTTCAACGGATGAGGCCAAAGTGCCTTTCTCTTTCTTTAAATGGGTGTTTGTGCCTGAGGCGGATGAAATATCTGCGCAAAGTCAGCAACTCATGGTGGCGCACGAGCGCGCTCATGCGCACGGGTGGCACAGCCTGGATGTTTTGCTGATGGAATGCCTGGGGGTAGTGTTTTGGTTCCACCCATTGGCGCATTGGTACCGGCGCAGCCTGCGTACCGTGCATGAATACCTGGCCGACGCCGTTGCGGCGCGCCAATCTGATCGGAAACAATATGGCCTGTTGTTGATAGGGCAATCGCAGTCCGGAATGCCGGTTGCCTTCGCAAATCATTTTTTTCAGTCACCTCTCAAACAAAGACTCATGATGCTCACAAAAAAAGCTTCCGCCCCGGTTAGGGCGGTTAAATTTGGACTGGTTGCTCCGGCGGCCCTTTTGTTCCTTTCACTGTTCCGGCAAGCGCCTGCTATTGCACAGGTGGTAGATGAAAAACACCTGGAATTCGTCCGTCAACTGGAAGCCAAAGGTTGGGAAATGGCCGATACCGTGGTCACTTTCGATCCGGAGACTTATATAGAAACCGTGCAGTATGTCAGAAACAGTGCTGCGCCTCAAAAAGGTGAAGATGGCAAATTGGTGTATCAATACACCGAAATTAAACCGCAGTTCCCGGGCGGTCAGGAGGCGATGATCCGTTTCCTGCAGGAAAACCTGAAGTACCCGGAATCGGCGAAACAAAACAAGGTGGAAGGAACGGTCTTCGTTTCCTTTGTAGTAGATGAAACCGGAAAAGTCCTTCGCCCTTACGGACAAATCAATATGCCAAATGATTCCAAATGGTCTTTAGTTGAAGAGGCAGAACGGGTGGTTGGATCCATGCCTAAATGGATTCCAGCCCAGCATAAAGGCAAGTCTGTAGGATGCTCTATGCAATTGCCAATTAACTTTTCCCTGGCTTCCCTCTCCGACAAATCAGTAGATGCCCAGCCGGAATTCCCGGGTGGAATGGAAGGTTTGATCAAATATTTGGGAGAACAGGTAAAATATCCCGAAGAAGCTAAGAAAGCGAGTGCTGAAGGTGCTGTTTACCTGCAATTTATGGTAAATGAAGATGGTTCTCTTTCTCAGGTAACTCAGGTGGAAGGTACACAGGTAGCGCATCCTTCCTTGCTTTCAGAGGCCATTCGTGTGGTGCAAGCCATGCCTAAATGGAAACCGGCGATGAAGGAGGGTAAGGTAGTGAAAACAAAATTTACCCTGCCCATCAAGTTTAAACTGGACAATGAACCTGCCAATATGTTGGTTAACATACAAAAAGAGCCTGAATTCCCGGGTGGAGAATCTGAGTTAAAAAAATTCCTCATCAATAACATCAAATATCCGGAAGCAGCAAAATTGGAAAAGGTTGAAGGTCAGGTGGTGGTAACCTTTGTGGTAGAACCGGATGGATCTTTAAGTTCCATGGTGGTGGTTAAAAGCCCACGTCAGGATCTTAGCGATGAATTTATTAGGGTGCTCAAACTTTCTCCCAAATGGAACCCCGGTATGGCTGATGGAAAAGCAATGCGTGTAAGATACACTTTACCTTTCAAATTCAAATTATAAGGCGCTAACACGGCGCGGGAACACAAAGACGCTAAGGCGCGAAGACGCAAAGAGCCGGCCAAAATGGCCGGCTCTTTTTGTTTGGGTTGGAAGTAGTTTCTTAGTGCCTCAAGTGCCTTAGTGGTGAAGCTACCTATCCACCATTACCTTTTTCACCAATACCCCGCCATCCGTTTGAATGCGCACAAAATAAACCCCGGCAGGCAGGTGGCTCACCGTTTTTTGTACCGCTGAAACGGGTTCTCCCTGGTGCCATATTTCCTGCAATCCGCCGTCGGCATGGAGCAAACGCAAGTCTCTGATGCCGGATGTTGTGCTCCGAACGCTCAGGTAATCCTGTGCCGGATTGGGCGCCAGTATAATGCTGTGCTCAAGGGGCTCCTGCGTTTGTACAGAACCTGATTTTCTAATCACCAGATCCGCAGGCAAGGCGACCAGATCTTTGGGGCTTTCCTGAGCATCGGAGGAGCTGATGGCGCTGAAATACAGCTTGGAGTTTTTGATGGAATCTTGTAATGGATCTGGCTGCCCGAAAATATTGTCTTCAATGATGATAAAAACATCTCCAATTTCACCCCAGCCACTCACCGGAACCCCATCTGTACGGGTAATAGCCACATCTAATCTTCCCTGGCGCGGGAAATTTTTCTGCACACAAAGGTAGTTTCCCTGATTGCCAAACCAGGATGCCGATGGGGTAAACCGGATATTATCTTCTACCACTTCGGGGTCGTAGGAAATACTGAAGGCCAGTCCGTATATGTTTTCCATCGGTGTGTTCTGGCTGCCCACCGACAAAGGCAGGTGCACCGCATCACCCGGATTCAGGGTATCGGTTTGCAGACTGATGGCCGGATTTTGGCCGGATTGGCCACTTTCCAGCGGGGCGTTAAAAGGATTGTCGCGGGCCGTATTGATCACTTTGCCCCAGTTTTGTACCAATGCCAGGGTATCGGCGGCATTGATTTGGCCATCGCCATTGGTGTCAATGTTTTTGAAATTGACCTGGCGCACAGCAGAACTTTCTGCCCATCCGGCAGCTTCCTGACCAGTCCAGTTCAGCGACGCATCTGTTCGGACCGGACCACTTTTCCCGTATGCCAAACCGATGTACAACAAATCATGGTGGTTTACCGCCTGGTTGTTGTCGGCATCGCCCGGCCATACACATTCTTCCATGGGAGCAATGGGCGGCACTGAGGCAAACCAGTATTCCTGACTCAAATCCGGACGGTAAACGTTGATCTGGTACACGCCTCCATCAGAAAAACGCAAACCGGACAGATCGTCGAAATAGCTTACGCTGTCATTTGGATAGGATACCACATAATGTCCGTACAGTTTTTCGCCTGGCGTGCAGCTGCCCAGCAGGATTTGCGCTTTGCCATCGGCGGCACAATCAGCAGCAATGCCTTGTGCTTTGCAGGCCATGGTGGCGGGCTGATTGGCCATGCCATAGTCCACCCACCCGTTGCGACCCAGGAAAATTTGTGGGCCGTCCTGTGTGGTCAGGGTAGCCGGCACCGGTGTTTGTACAAAATACAGTTCGTCTTCCACCTGTCCGAAACCGGGGGTCAGGCAAACTTCGAACAACAGCTGATCGTCGGGGAGGCTGAGTGGTGTGGCCTGTTGCCAGCTCATGCCCAGCGTTTGTTCAGCCGGATTTAAGGTAAAACTTGCCTGACTCAGGCCTGGCAGTTGCAGGTTTTTTATCTCCTCCAGTGCCGAGCCGTTGGGATACTTTATAGAAAAGTTCAGACTTGTAATAGCTTGAAAATGACGGGCATACACGCCTGTGCAGTTGTCTGAGGGATCGGTATCAGCACCTATATAGCACCAGTTGAATCCGTCGGGCACCGGTGCAGGCTGGAAGCAGTTCATGGTGCGTTCCAACACCAGTTCGCAGCCATTGGCATCAGTAATGGTAACGGCATAATGACCGGAGGGTACCTCCTGCAGGGAATCCAGTATGCCTGGCGCTGCCGGGCCGGGGTGCTGGTGGGTGGAGCCATCGCTCCAGGAAAGCAACACCGGGAAACTCAAATTCCCGGCCTGGTTATAGCGCACAATCAGGCTGCCGGAGCCCTGGTCGCAATGTTCATCCAGTTCCGCAGCCCAGGATTGGGTGGAAATGTCAAACACGGCAAATTCGGAGCTGGCAGTACATCCGCCCGGGATGTTGGTTACGGTAACGGTATATAAACCTTCTTCCAGTTGGTTAATAGCTGCAGTGCTGGCTCCATTAGACCACTGATAGGAAAAAGGGCCTGGCGCATCAAACACCGTAACTTCCAGATCGGCTGTGCCATTGCAGGTTTCGATAAAGGCCCAGTCTGTGCTTAGGGAAAAGATGGTATCGTTTTCAATGTCAATGCTATAAACGGTTTTACAACCTAATTGGTTGGTAACAGTAACGCTATGCTGTCCGGGAGGAAGTGCACAATTGCTGCCGGTATTGTTGTTGCCTGTTGACCACTGGTAGGTAAACGGCGGGTTGGAGCCCAAAAAATTAAGGTTGGCGCAGCCATTGCTGGCGCCGCAAAATGCAGGTATTATGACAGGGTCTGCTGAAGCAAAATAGTTAAGTGGCTTGACCCTGATTTCGCAAAAAATTTCGGCGCCTGTTTGGTCGGTAATGGTAACCTGATAAAGTCCGCTTGCCAGGTTTTGCAAATCAGCGCCTGAACCTGTAAACCCGTTTGGTCCTAACCAGGTATAAGTGTAAGGTGCCGTTCCGCCGGCCGCATTTAGGCTGATTGTACCGATCGACTGGTTACAAGGGGCATCTTGTACACAGGCGTCTGCCAGGTATAAGGTATTTGGTGCCGGATTGTCGGTGTCAATTCCACCCATTTGATGCACTAAGGGCAACCGAACAGGAATGCCAAGCATTTCTTCTCTCACTACTTCATAAATGGTAGGAAATTGTTCACCAACATGAAAAGGGAAAAATCCGCTAACATTATCCTTTACCCTGAAACACATGTAAAAAAAGATGGAAGAATCCGGGAAACTATAGGGGCTTCCGGTAGGACTTGGCCAGGCAAAACGCAACTCACCTGGATAAGGATGGAACAAATTGTTCGTCATCAAACCAGGCAATATAGAACTGGAGATGTCCACTTTAAGGTATTCCAATGCGCTGGATTCATAAAAGACTACAAACTGAGCAGAGGAGATGTTATCCAGCTTGAAAGCCCGCAATGGTACACATACCGTATCGCCCGGTGCTGCGCTCATCACCGGAGTAGATAAATGGAAGCAGTTGGCATTGTTTTGTGCATATATGCTTGATAAACAGCAAAATATGATTAAACTGAGCCAGCACCGCAGTGGATCAAATCGGCGGAATGTTGAAAATGTCATGGAATAAAGTAGTTGATGAGTGTATACGGGGGATAAAGACACCACGAAAGTAGGGTAGTGGAGCGAGGTGTTTTTTGACATATTTTGCGTTTTATAGGATTTTTTTAGTGACGGGGTGACTGCCAGTCACCCCGTCACTAAAAAAAACCGTTACCAATGGACGTTTAATGAGCTAAAATGCTATAATTTCTTACTGACGGGGTGACTGCCAGTCACCCCGTCAGTAAGAAATTATAGCATTTTTATTTCCCTCCCAACACCTATTTTTGCCCATTATGCGACAAACAAAACTCCTCGAAACACTGGGCAGTTTAACCGTGCGGGAGCGTAACCGCTGGCGACAATATGTTTGGTCGGATTACGCCAACCGGCACAAGGTACTGCGCAGCCTGTGCGATCTGATCCTGGAGGGAGTGGCAGATGCCGCCAGACTTTTGCCCAAGCGACAGATGTATGAGCAGCTGTTTGGTGTGCAAAAACCATATAATGAATTGATATTCAACAATCTGGTGTCAGACTTGTACGAGTTGCTGCTGGATTGGCTGGTGTTGGAAAAACACTGGACAGATCCGTTGGAGCAGCAGCGCAGGCGACTGGAATTGCTGGTGGAGCGTCGTTTAGACAAGCAGGCAACAGCGGCGCTCAAAAGATTTGAGGTTATGCTGGAGCAAAGTCCGCTGAGCAATGCCACCTGGTACCGGCATGCCCTGGCAATGGAAGAAGCTGCCGAAGCCCTGCACAGCAGGCTGCCGCGCCGCACAGAGAGTCCGCACGTGTGGCGGCAGGCGCAGTACACCCGGTATATACATGCACTGGAATCGCTCAGAATGGCATTGGCGCTGCGCAGTCGTACCCAGTTGGCCGTTATGCAGGCAGAATCAGCGCCATTTGGTCCGGAGGAGCTGCAATGGATACGGCGCAATGAGCCATTGTTGGAGGCATTGCCGGTGGCCAGGGCTTATTTGGCTGCCTATGATTTGCTGGAAACCCGCTCTCAGGAGTCGTTCGAGGCGCTCACTGGTATGTTGCAGGAAATACACAGCGCTATGTCGGCCGATGAACTGCAATCCTTGTATCAGTGTGCCCTGAACCACTGTATCCGGCGGATAAACCAGGGTCAAGGGGAAGCTTACACGGATGTGCTGGTTTTGTACAAACGCTTGCTGGAGCGCGGCTTGCTGTTTCAGCAGGGAGGTATGTTATCGCAATGGACCTACAAAAACATAGCGACGGCAGGCTTGCGCACAGGCGCGTACGCCTGGACGGAGGAGTTTTTGCAAACTTACCGCGATCGGCTTCCACCGGCCGAGCGGGATAATGCTTATGCTTTCAATGCGGCCAGTTTGTATTTTGAAAAACAGGACTATGCCGGCATGTTGCAAACCTTGCAAAATGTTGAATTTAAAGACATTACCTACCATTTAGGCGCCAAAGCCCTGCAATTGAAAGCCTATTATCTGCTGGAAGAGGAAGAAGCATTTGGCTCACTGCTGGCCAGTACAGAGCAACTGTTGCGCAGGGATAAAACCCTTTCACCGTTTGGTAAAGCCATCAACCTCAATTTCCTGCGCATGCTTCGTTTACTGGGCAAATTCCGGCGCAACAGCAGGCACTACACCAAACAAAAAGCCGCCAGGGAACGGGCAGCCCTGCTGGATAAAATCCGCCAAACCCAGCCCCTGGCGAATAAGGATTGGCTGGAGCGGGTGGTTTGAGGGGTTTGAGGGGTTTGATGTACCGGCGGGTTTAGCCGCCGATGTGATAATTTCGCCCTGCGAGGGTCTTACGACCCCGCAGTGATTTTGATTAGGGCATTTCGCCCAACGTGGGTTGTCATCCAGAGCGCAGCGAAGGACCTACACAAGCCCGGTTTTCGAAATACCTTAGCCCAATGTACCCGAATAACCTGGCTATTGTAGGTCCTTCGCTACGCTCTGGATGACAACCCACGTTGATTAAATAACAAAAATGACCCCAAAAATGACCTCAAATAACCCAAAAAACACTGCGGGGTGGTAAGACCCTCGCAGGGCGAAACTCCTCAAACCCCCACCCACCCCCGAAACCCTCTCGCTGCATAATACGAGGAGGCGCCATTGTGGTACACAAACACGTGGCCGTACCGGTAATCGCCAAAAATGGCGCCGCCATGCTTTCTGATGGCATCCGGCGTGTGTATCCAACTGGATGTTTTCGTGTCGAATGGCCCGAATTGCTGGAGTTCCCGGTACCGGGTTTCGTTTAGCAATTCAATACCCATGGCCCGGGCTGCCTCCACGGCGCTGTCTGCGGGCTTGAATTCTTTTCGCTCGTCTAAAGCCTGCTGGTCGTAGCAGAGACTGCGCCTGCCTTTTGGACTTTCCGCGGCACAATCGTAAAACAGGTACTCGCCAGTTTGTGGGTCCTGGCCCACCACATCAGGTTCGCCGCCGGTTTCTTCCATTTGCTGGAGGGCCCACAGTTTGCCGGGTTGCAATTCCAGCCGGGCTTGCACTTCAGTCCAGGAAATACCCTGGTGGCGTTTCATGTTTTTGTTGAAACGGGCTTTCAGGATGTCAAGCAGTCCGGTGCTTTCGGTGTCGGTGAGGGTATGCATAGCTTACGTAAGTTTTCTATCCGAAGGTCTGAAAAGCCATGAAACAATGGTCAGTACCAACAGCAAAAGTGAAGGAAATATTTTTTCAGCAGGGTTGCCTACCGCTATGTGCGACAATACAGCGCCGCTCATGGAAAAGAAAAAGCCGGCGTAAGCCCATTCTTTGATTCGGGGAAGCCCAGGGGCCAGCACAGCCACAACGCCCAGCAATTTCCAGACGCCAAGGATGTTGAGCAGGTATAAAGGGTACCCCAGATGTGTGATGTTGTCTGCCTCTTCCTGCATTTTAAGTAATTGCACTACAGCGGTAGATACCATGCCCAGCGCCAGCCAAACGGTGGCGATCCAATACGTGATTTTGTGGCTTTTTTTCATGGTATTTGTTATTTCAGGTTGTTCATGATGTTTTGCAAACGGTTGTGTGCCATAGCCATGCCACGCCCCATGCCCATTTGCAACGCCTGATCGCGGAGTGCTGCGGATCGATAGATGATGTGCATGGTGAACAGACTCGTGGTATCCGTCAGGGGTTCGAATTCGAGGAATTCCAGTTGAGCATCAAAAGGGGAGTTTTCTATCTGGAAGGTGCGCGTAATCTTCTGGTTCGGTACGATATCGTGTATAGAGCCAGTGGCGCTGAAAACCACTTTTCCGGCGGGGTCATGTACTTCAAATTGCCAGCCGCCGTGCGCGTGGTTATCCATTTTCAGCACCTTGTTGCCCATCCATTGCTCCACGAGTTCGGGAATGGTATAGGCTTTAAACAGCAGTTCCACCGGCAGGTCGAAATGGCGGGTGATGATGAGTTCCTGTTTGCCGTCTTCGGCGTGAACATTGGTTTTGAGTTCCATAATTTCAGGATTGATATTGTTTCATGAGCGCTTCCAGCTTGTTGAACCGCTCATCCCATAATTGACGGAAAGGCTCAATGAAATCGGCAATTTCCTTCATTTTTTGCGGATTGAAATGGTAGTAGACCTCCCGCCCTTTTTGTTCCTGAGTGAGCAGCTCACATTCGGTGAGTATTTGCAGATGCCTGGAAACGGTAGGTCTTGCTGTGTCAAAATTGGCGGCTATGGCGCCCGCTGTGAGCGATTGGGAGGCCACCAACAGTAATATCGCCCGTCTGGTAGGATCGGCAATGGCCTGAAAAACGTCGCGTCTTAAATTCATTGTGTAGTTATTTGGCTACAAATGTATGTGTAGTTATTTGGCTACGCAAATTTTTGATAAAAAAAGAGCGCCTGGTAACAAAAAAGCAGCAAGTTTTTTGAAATAAAAACAAAAAGTTTTATTTTTGAAAAACTAAAAAGCTAACTTTGCCCTTTGAATGGCGTGTTAGGAGTTGAGATTCGAGTTTACGTTTTACGCCAGCATTCACTGTAGATTTATCATGGCCAAACAAAAAAGAGATACCGCACCGCCACCTACCGTTTCCCAAAACGGTGAGGATACCGTGATTACCCTCTCCGGGATGTACCAAAACTACTTCCTGGACTACGCCTCTTATGTAATATTGGAACGTGCCGTGCCGGCCGTGGAAGACGGACTTAAACCGGTGCAACGGCGTATCCTGCACGCCATGTTTGAACAGCACGACGGGCGCTACCACAAAGTAGCCAACCTGATCGGGCAAACCATGCAATACCACCCGCACGGCGATGCAGCCATCGGCGATGCCATGGTGAACATGGGCCAAAAGGATCTGCTCATTGATTGCCAGGGCAACTGGGGCGATTATCGCACGGGCGACTCCGCCGCTGCGCCGCGTTACATCGAGGCCCGCCTCACCAAATTCGCGCTCGACGTTGCTTTCAATCACGACACCACCGTGTGGCAGCTCAGTTACGATGGTCGCAAACGTGAGCCCGTCAACCTGCCCATGAAATTCCCGCTGGTGCTGGCACACGGCGCCGAGGGTATTGCCGTGGGTTTGAGCACCAAAATCCTGCCCCACAACTTCATCGAGATCATCAAAGCCAGCATTGCCAGCCTGAAAGGACGCAAATCCGACCTTATTCCGGATTTTCCCACCGGTGGCCTTATCGACGCCTCCAACTACAACGGGGGCGCCCGCGGGGGCAAGGTGCGCGTGCGCGCGAGAATCAAGGAGCTGGATAAAAAGACCCTCCAGATCACAGAAATACCCTTCGGCGTAACCACAGGCGACCTCATTGAAAGTATCCTCAAGGCCAACGACAAAGGCCAGATTAAGATCAAAAAGGTGGTTGACAAGGTAGCGGCAGAGGTGGATATTGAAATTGAGCTGCAACCCGGCGTGAGTCCGGACGTAACCATAGATGCGCTCTATGCCTTTACAGACTGTGAAGTAAGCATCAGCCCGAACTGCTGTGTGATTGTAGACAACAAGCCGTTGTTCACCGATGTGAATGAACTCCTGCGCATTTCTACAGAAAACACCAAGGACCTGTTGCGGCAAGAGCTTGAGATCCTGAAAGCCGAACTGGAGGAAAAACTCCATTTCGCCTCGCTGGAAAAGATCTTTATCGAGAACCGTATTTACCGGGATATTGAAGAATGTGAAACCTGGGAGGCCGTTCTGGATACCATAGATAAAGGCCTGAAAAAATACGTCATCACGCCGGAGGATCCCGGGTACGCCAAAGAAACAAAGCGGATTAAGCTACTTCGGGAGGTAACGGAGGACGATATCGTACGCCTCACCGAGATCCGGATCAAGCGTATTTCCAAATTCAACTCATTCAAGGCGGACGAGGATATTGCCAAGCTCAACGACGAGCTGACCCAAACCAAACACCACCTGGAGCACCTCACAGAATACGCCATTGCGTACTTTGAAAACCTGCTGTCCAAACACGGAAAAGGCAAGGAGCGTCGCACCGAAATCGCTGCTTTTGATACCATCCAGGCTTCTGCTGTTGTAGCCAACAATGCCAAGTTGTACGTCAACCGCGCTGAAGGCTTCATTGGCATGGGCTTGAAAAAAGACGAACTGGTGCAGGATTGCTCGGATATTGACGATGTAATCGTGTTCCGCCGCGATGGGGTGATGAAGGTAGTGCGTATCGGGGAAAAGATTTTTGTGGGTAAAGACATTGTGCACGTGGCCGTTTGGAAGAAAAACGACGAGCGCACCACCTACAATATGGCCTATTCCGACGCCAAAACGGGCAAAACCTTTGTCAAGCGATTCAATGTAACCGCCATTACCAGGGATAAAGACTATCAGCTCGGATCAGATGCCAAGGGCTCCAAAATGCTGTACCTCACCGTAAATCCCAACGGAGAAAGCGAGGTGGTGCAGGTTACCCTCACCCCTGCCAGCACCGCAAGGATTAAAATATTCGATTACGATTTTGCCGAACTGGCCATCAAAGGACGGGATTCGCAGGGTAATGTGCTCACCAAGTATCCGGTGAAGCAGATCAAACAAAAAGAAGTAGGCAAGAGTACCATCGGCGCCCAAAAACTTTGGTTCGATGATATTACCGGCAGGCTCAATACCCAGGAGCGCGGCAATCTACTCGGCGAGTTTGATACCGGCGACAGCCTGCTGGTGCTTTACAACGATGGCAGTTACGAAGTAACCGACCTGGATGTGCAGCAACGGTTTGAGATGAAAGAGATCCTGCACCTCTGCAAACTCACGCCGGAACTGGTTGTCAATGCCGTGCATTTTGACGGACACAAGGGCTGGACGATGGTGAAACGCTTCCGTATTGAAACCAACAAACTCAAGGAACGGTATTCATTCCTGACTGATCATGCCAAGTCTAAATTGCTTTTTGCTTCTGTCAAAGAAAACCCGCGCATCAAATATACCTTGAAAATTAACGGCAAGCCCATGACCGGCGAAGTTGCCCTGGGCGACTTCATGGATGTAAAGGGCTGGAAAGCAGTGGGCAATCGCCTGAGCGACCAACTGCTGAGCAATATCAAGGAAATAGAACCCGGAGAGTCCAAAATTTTGAGTCGCAACGAACCGGCGCCAGCACCAGCTACAGCACCGGCCCAGCAAACCAGCCTGTTTGGTGAAGATCCAGCACCTGAGGCGCCAGAAGCCATTCAACCGCTGGAAACGGGAGATAAGAAGACCTATAAGGCGGGAGACACGATTGAGTTTGATTGATAGAATCTGAAACAAATTGAGAGCGCCAGGGTGTGAACCAAGGCGCTCTCAATGTTTTTATAGGATTATCCCTTCCATGCCGGCTACGCATCAGAAGTGCATAAATGACCCGTAAAATACCCCCCTTCCTTCCAAATATCTTCAACCTTTTCCCAAAACCTCCGTTACTTTGCCGACTTTTTCACGCAAAAACAACCCACAACCTTGAAAAAAGGATATTTGGCAGCACTCGTCGTTTTGGTAGTGCTCATTATTGACCAGGCTTCTAAGTTTTACATCAAAACCCATTTTGAGTACAATGAAGACCTGCTGATTTTTGGTCAGAACTGGGCCCGCCTGCATTTTGTTGAAAATGAAGGCATGGCCTTCGGTATTACTTTTGGCTGGGAATACGGCAAACTACTGCTCAGCTTGTTCCGCATTTTGATGGTGGCTGGTTTGATCTGGTACACCCGTTTGTTGTTGGCGGCCAATGCACCTACAGGCTTTGTAATCAGCATCGGATTAATTACAGCCGGCGCACTGGGTAATATCATCGATAGTGCCTTTTATGCCATGATTTTCTCCGATTCTACACACCACATCGCACAACTGGTGCCCTGGGGTACGGGGTATGGTATGACCAACGAAATGCCTATGGGCGGCTTTATGCACGGTAAAGTGGTAGATATGCTCTACTTCCCCATCAAATACATTGAAATGCCGGAGTGGCTGGGCGGAGATACCTGGCTGTTTTTCAGCCCGATTTTCAATGTGGCCGATGCCGCCATTACCACCGGGGTGTTGAGCATTTTACTGTTCCAGCGCCGTTTTTTCAAAGACGGTTTTGTAGATGAAAAACCAGATCCTCAGGCCGCCATTTTAGCCGAAATTGACCGGATAGACGAAAAGGAAGCGGAACAACCCGCAGCAGAAGATCAGGAGCAGCCATTGGCAGCCAATGAAAATACCGATACCACGGAATCAGATAAACCTGCCCAATCTGAAGGACCACAGGAAAGACCATTGCTTTAGTGGTGAACCGCAAATGCACAGAGGAGATAAAATAGACTTGTTGCGATGGGGGCGTTTGTGCGAGGTGGCAACAAATTTTATTTTAGACAAGGCGAAATTTGCAGTCGCATGCGGGCAATTCGGCGAAAATTTCAACGCCGTATAAAAGAAAATTTGGCCGCATCGCGCAAACAGTACCCTATCGCAACAAGTCTAGTATAAAGTCTTTAGACTGCTTTAGTACACCACGTCTTGCTTGAGGTATTTACATAAAAATTAAAAGTTTAAAAAATTTAAACAAAAAACAACAAATTGTTTTAATCCGTTTTTATCTTTGCCCTCCGCTTTTAAAACAACATTCACATCTAAATACCATTAAGCTATGGCAAGAGTAAGCACCTACCTCAATTTCCCCAACAACACCGAACAAGCTTTTCAATTTTATCAATCCGTTTTTGGCGGTGAATTCCAGGGCGGAATCAGCCGATTTGGTGAGATCCCGCCGCAGGAAGGCGCTCCGGCGCTTTCTGAAGCGGATAAAAATCTGGTGATGCACGTGGCGTTACCCATTCTGGGCGGGGTACACGTTTTAATGGGTACCGATGCTCCTGAGTCTATGGGCTTTAAAGTCAACCAGGGCAACAATGTTTACATCAATCTTGAGCCCGATACCCGTGCGGAAACCCTGCGCCTTTTCAAAGCACTTTCCGATGGCGGCAAAGTAGAAATGGAGCTTCAGGAAATGTTCTGGGGCGCCTACTACGGCTCATGCACCGATCGCTTCGGGGTGCAGTGGATGTTCAACTGTGAGGAGAAAGCCTAGGAGGGATGCTGGGCTTTAGACTGCTGGATGTTGGATGCACTTGCCAAACAAGTCTAATGTCCAACGTCTAACAGTCTAAAGTCCAAAATCCATCATGGATCCGTAGATAATCCCGCCGCCAACCACATCATCTCCTTCGTAGAAAACGGCGCTTTGGCCGGGAGCAATGCCTTTTACATTGGCGTGGAATTGCACCTCCACATCATTGCCTACACCATGGAGTGTACTGAAAGTGCCACCATCGCGGTAGCGGACTTTGGTAACGGCTTCCAAACCTGACTCGGGTATCTGGCCGTATTTCATGAGGTTGACTTTGCCCACCATCATGGAATTGCGGATGAGTTCTTCTTCGCGGCCCAGTACTACGGTATTGGTTTCCGGACGGATTTCTGTTACGAACATGGGTTCGCCAAGTGCAATACCCAGGCCTTTGCGCTGACCAATGGTGTAAAACGGATATCCTTCATGTTTGCCCAGTACTTTTCCGTTGGCGTCTACAAAATTTCCCCCGGCAACTTTTTCATCCAGGCCATCAATTCGGCGGCGCAAAAAGCCCCGGTAATCATTGTCGGGCACGAAACAGATTTCGTAGCTCTCGGCTTTTTTACTCAGATCGTCCCAGCCACGTTCTGCAGCCATTTGGCGCACTTCAGGTTTGGTGAAAACGCCCAGTGGCATGCGGGTACGGTGCAGGCACTCCTGGCTGAGGCCCCACAATACATAGCTTTGGTCTTTTTGCTGGTCTTTAGCCCGGGTAATGTATTTCCGGCCATCAAGCTCGTTGATGATGCCGTAATGGCCCGTGGCAATAAAAGCACAATCCAGCATATCAGCCCGGCGTAGCAAAGAATTCCACTTGATGTGGGTATTGCACAACACACAGGGGTTGGGTGTGCGGCCGGCCATGTATTCGTCTACAAAATTATCAATCACATAATCGCCAAATTCATCGCGGATATCCACAATGAAATGGTGAAAACCCAGTCTGACAGCCACCTGACGAGCATCATTAATGCTGTCGAGCGAGCAACATCCCGTTTCCTTTTTGGAACCGCCACTGGTGGCGTAATCCCATGTTTTCATGGTAATACCCACCACTTCCCAGCCTTCCTCATGCAGGAGGACAGCGGTCATGGTACTGTCGATTCCGCCCGACATAGCGACCAGTGCTTTTCCGTGTTTGCTCATGGTGGGTGGTAAAGTACCGGCGGGTTCAGCCGCCGATGGTTTGAGGGGTTTGATGTGGTTTGAGGGGTTTGAAGTGTAAAGCCCCCTTGGGGGTTGGGGGGCGAGGTTTGGGACTGGGGCGGTAAAACACAATATTCGCCAAAAAGTTGTAAAAGATCAAATAAAGCGAACCATACCCCTGGGGAGTTAGCCCCAAAACACTGGTAGCGCGGTAAAATCTTACAACGGCAGGGCAGAATAACGCTCAATGAAGGCTTTAAGTTCATCAACCATAGCCGGTGAGCCTATGGCGATAGTGCACCTTTGGTGCAATTCGTGCGGTGTTAAGTCCAGAATACGTTTCATGCTGGTGTTGAGGGCTTTGCCGCCGGCTTGTTCGATGAGCATGGCCAGTGGGTTGCATTCATACAGCAGGCGTAGTTTTCCTTTTGGGTACTTGCGCGTGCTGGGGTACAGAAAAATACCACCCTGGATCAGAATACGATGCACATCGCTCACCATACTGCCAATATAGCGCAGGCCATAGTTCAGATCTGAACAATGGTCGATATAGCGACGCATTTCAAGATCGAATTTGGAGTAGTATCCCTGGTTGACGGAGTAGGTCTGGCTGTTTTCCGGAATACGCATATTGCGGTGGCTCAGACAGAATTCGCCGATACTTGGATCCAGTGTAAAGCCATTGACGCCGCGTCCGGTGGTGTACACCAACATGGTGGAAGTGCCGTAGAGCACGTAGCCGGCAGCCACTTGCTTAGTGCCGGTTTGCAAAAAGTCTTCCATGGTTGCCGGGCCGTCGGCGGCACTTTTGCGTCGGTAAATGGCAAAAATGGTACCTACCGACATGTTTACATCAATATTGGAGGAGCCATCGAGCGGATCAAACATAACCACGTAGTGACTTTGTTTGGATCCAACAGGAGGCACGTGGATGATGTCGTCGTTTTCCTCAGAAGCCATGGCGCAGCATTCGCCGGAATTTTGCAGGCATTCAATGAGGCGGTCGTTGGCGTAAACATCCAGTTTTTGCTGGGTATCACCGCTTTGGTTTTCAGAGCCATCGGCTACGCCGAGGATATTCACCAGTCCGGCTTTATTTACCTCGCGATTGATGATTTTGGCAGCAACACCGATGTCGCGCAGCAAGCCGGTTAATTCGCCCGTTGCATAATCAAAATCCTTTTCAGAACGCAGGATAAACTCATCAAGCGTAACAATGCGGTTGGTTGGAATGGTGCTCAAATCAGCGCTTTTGATCACGGATTCCTTGACTGTTTTTTTTGTGGTGGCCATAGGTTGGTTATGATAGATTGGTAAAAAGGCGGGTCAAAAGTAAGACAAATTGCGTGAATGAGTGAGAGAGTGGGTTTGGGATTACATGGTTGAAGATTACATGATTACATGATTGAGGAGGGAGGGGCGTGGAGTTTTAGATACCAGGATATTTAACCACTTGCTATTCCTGGCAATACGGAACCAACTAAATTCCTGTAAATTGCGTTGTAATTGTAAATCCAACGCCAACTCAAACACTCAGGCACTTAAACACTCAAATACTCCAATACCGTGAACCGATTTCTCCTGCTCTTGATTCCGGTTGCTTTTGCACAATGCAGACCCGCTATTCCGGAAGAAGTGCCCTTGCCTACCAAAATTTGTGTGCGCACTCAACATCACACGGTGCCTATCCCTAATGCTATAGTGTATCTGAAGTATAATGCGGATTCTTTTCCAGGCTATGATCAAACGCCAGCTTATTTCGATGCCTCATTCTACACCGGCGCTGATGCGCGTGGCTGTATCGAGTCTGTTCCGGAAGGCAAACACTGGCTCGTGGCTTTTGGGTACGACAGCCTGTATTTTCCGCATTACGTTTATGGAAGCCTGAATACAGAAATCTCGTTGAGATACAAGCCAGTGCTGGATACTATTCTGTATATAAGTGAGTGAGTGTTTTGCGTTCGGGTGGGGGTTACCACTAAGCCACAGAGGACACTAAGCTTGTATCTTCTTAGTGTCCTCTGTGGCTTAGTGGTAACCCCCACCCGAACGCCAACTAAAACACTAAAAATCCATTCTCACCCGAACGTTCAGGCGCCTGCCAGTGAGGTAGTTCGGGATGGCGTATTGGGTGTTTTCGATGGTTTTGATCCAGACATTGGAGGCTTCGTTGGCTACTTTGAGCAGGTTGAATACTTCCAGACTGGCCCAGGTATTGCGGGTGAAACGCAGGAAATGATTGGGCTTGCGCTTCCGCCATTGTTCTTTCCACAACTGAAATCCAAATCCGATGTCTACGCGGTGATAAGGTTTGAAACGGTATGGATTGCGGAAAATGATGTTGTTGTCTGGTACACCAAAGGGCAATCCGGAGCCTACCGTGAAGTTCAGGTGCATGCGCACATTTTTGTTTTTGCGCAGATAATCCTGGAAAAAAGTGGAAAAAGTAAACAAACGGTCCGTTGGTCGTGGCACATCAGCCACATTTTGTCCTTCACGCTGACCCACTTCCCGTACCTTATGTTGTACTCCGTTAATGCTTTCGCGGGTGCGCAGGAGCGAGAAATTCACCCAGCTTTCGGCGCCTTTTACAAATTCACCGTTCAAACGCAAATCAAAGCCGGTAGCATAACCCCGTGAATTGTTTTCACCGGCATATCGAATCCGTACGTTATCCAGATCAAACGAAACCAGATCCCACATCTGTTTGTAATAGGTCTCCGCAATGAGGCGCATCTTCACCGGACGGCGTTTGCCCCACAAAAAATCCCAGGTAAAACCACCCACCACGTGGGCTGATTTCTGCGCCTGCAAATCGGTATTCACCGAACCGTCGAGCCTGCGCATTTCCCGGTAAAAAGCCGGTTGGTAAAACAAACCGCCGCCTAAACGGTACGAAACATCGCGCCGGGTATTCAAAGGCTTAAACAGCACTTGTGCGCGCGGCGTAACAAAATATTCTCCGTTAAGGGTCCAGTATTGTCCGCGCAAACCGGCAATTACCTGCACCTCGCGAACACCTGCTTTTTTCCAGGTCCAGGTGTCCTGAAATGAGGCAGAAAAGCGGTTGCTCGACAACTCGTTGCGTGTTTTGAGCACCCTTCTCACAAACAAAGCCACCGTATCGTATGGCAGGGAATACAGGGCAGAATCCAGGCGTTCCCATTCGTTGATTTTATCCTGTATCTGCTCGCTCTGCCATTTGGCCGACCACTGCAGGAAATGACTGCGGTTGAGTCCTTGCCCGGCATCATCGCGTTGCAATTCAATGCCGCCCTTGTATTCAGCATTAGCCACTGCTGCGTTGAGGTAGTTGCGCACCCAGGTGTGTTGCGTGCCGGTACCCAGTATGTTGACTATTTCGCCAAAATTATCTGAGCCCAGGTTTTCATCCAGTTCGCCCAGGATATAATAACCCAAAATATCAAAACGTTCGTTTTCCTGACTACTCCAAACAGAGGCCAATAGCTTGTGGTACAATGGATTGCGCTCGCGGTCAGGCAAATAAGTGAGGGAAATGCCGCCCATGGCCTGTGTAAAGTCGTCTACCTCCTGCCCTTCAAAGGCCGTACGCAATTGCAGGGCGTAATCTATCAGGCCAAATGCGCGGGCAAGACTTTGAGGCCGGAATGCGTAGGTAGAGCGGTTGAAATTCCCGATAGCCCCAACCTGCCAATCCCGTGAGAGATCGTAGGTAAGGTAGGTTTGGATATCGGTAAAATTAGGCACGTACTCCCCTTCTACGTCCAGGCTGCCCAGGAGGGTTCGGGTAGTTTTGTAGCGGGCCCCCACCAAATAACGAAATGCACGAAATCCATCCTTTTTGGGTTTCCAGCTGCCCTCCAGGTGTGCAGAGCCGCCCAGCAAACTCGCGCTTGCACTTGCGCGCAAACTGTCCGGACGCTTGTACTTGATATCGAGCACAGAAGAAAGTTTATCGCCGTATTTGGCCTGGAAACCACCACTGGAAAACGAAAGATCGCGCACCAGATCAATGTTCGGGAATGTCAGACCTTCTTGCTGACCGGCGCGAATGAGCTGCGGACGATAGATCTCAAAATCGTTCACGTACACCAGGTTTTCATCGTAGTTGCCGCCGCGCACCTGGTATTGAGAACTGAGTTCGCCTCCGGTTCCGGTATTCGTGCCGAGGGCAATATGCGGCAAAACACTTTCCAGATTGCCCGTTGTGGTGGGCAGGAGTTTGAGTTCCGTGATGTTTTTTTCCTTGATCATGCCGCCGTCGTCGAGGCGTTTTCCGCTGATCACCACCTCCAGGTTGGAGCCAATGGGCGATATGCTCAAATCCAGTCCAAAACGTGCGCCGGGTTGCAGGGGAAGCACATCGGCAGTAGCGTCCTGGTATGCCACGCGTTTGAAAGAGAGGGTAAGACGTTGATTGGCCGGGATTTGAATGGCAAATTTGCCGGATTCATCTGTGCTGACGGCTTTACCGGAGCCTTTGATGTATACGCTTACCAACTCCACCGGCTGACCATCGGAGGCATCCGTGACGCGGCCGAATACAGTAGCGGTTTCCTGGGCCAGAAGCCTTGAAGGAAGAAAAAAGAGGATGGCAAAAAGGAGTAATGGAGAACGCATGACAGGTGCTTTGGCGCAAATGTAGGAAAGAAGGTTGCGCTTGGTAGCAAAGATTGCATCTGTTTACCCATTTATCTCTACCAGGTCATTTGTTTCAAGTAGTAAAATTGCACTTATTAAATTGCGTTCAAAGATGATCCTCATTCGAGCATTGGAGGTGTTTCCACATGTAAGCCAAATGACTTTAGGGGGGCTTCCTAATTGGTGAAGTAATTTAACAAAGTCTTCGTCCTTGGTTAATACAATAGCGTTTAACTCTCTAGCCTTTTGAAATATTTCAAAATCAGTTGCATCCCTTAATCCTAAATAACCCACTGAGTAACATTCCAAACTAAAATTATTGGTTATCCATAAGGCAAGCCCTGGTGAAAGTTGTGCATCAATTAAAAGCATACAATCAAGCTGCTATGGCAAGTACAGGATGATTTAATTTTAAAGATGCATACCTTAAACAGGCTCTTACATCTTCCAGTGTAAGGTCTGGCAGTTCTTCAGCAACAATCTCTTCAGGGGTAAGCCCATTGGCCAGCAGATCCAACACATCTGTCACCCTAATCCTCATACCACGGATACAGGGTTTGCCTCCACATTGTTCCGGGTTTATAGTTACCCTTTCCAGCAAGTTATCAGTCATTGTATTCAATTTTTTACAAAAATAGGTATTTTTCAGGAATCCCCCTCTTCCGCCGTATCAAATTGCTTCAACGTGACTAACATGGCCAACAGCACATTATAAATAACATTCATCGGCAGTTGCAAAATGGCTTCCTGAAAATAACAGGCCACCGCAAGCATGAACAACCAGGTGGTAATGGCCGCATACAAGGACTTGATAAACGGATCCCGACTACGAATAAAATAGTACAGACCGGTTCTGAGCACCACATAGTGAAACAAGGTGTACAGGATCAAACCAATCCAGCCCAGCTCTACTCCCATCCGTACAAAACTCGAATCGTGCGGAAATTTGGCCAACTCTGAATCAGGGTTAAAACGTTTGCCCCACACACCGCAGCTTCCCAGTCCGCCCCCAAAGGGGTGACTTTGGATATATGGCTGTATCTTCTTCTGGTTGGTTAAACGCAGGTTCATGGAGTCGTCCTGCGAAGGTTTAAAGGCTGATTGAATGCGGTAAATTACGCCGCTACTGGTTGATTTCAGGACAAAACCAGCTCCCAAAACAGCCAAAATGCCCCCCACCAGCAACACCCGTTTGCTCAGAATCAACCCCGCAAAAAACACAGCCCCTACCGGAATGAGTCCGTACGCCGTGCGTGTACCCGTGTACGCAGCCGCCCACAATGCCGTGAGTCCCATGATGGACAACAATATCTTGTGCGGCTTGCTGGTAGCACCAGCCACTAAAGCACCGCAGAACACCGCAAAACACACCATCAAAATACCAAAAGTGGTAGGATCGTAGCAAAACGAAGGGATACGCACCAGGTTCCATTGGTGGTAAAGCTGATAACGCTCCTGATCGGCCATCATCCAGATGGTTTCCTGCTCGTTGAAGCCAAAAAATTGCTGCTTCAAGCCATATAAAGCGGCCACAAAGCACATCCCGATGATGAGTTTCAGGGTGTTCATGATCCCGGCCCTGTTGCGCTGGAACGCATATGCTCCAATAAAAAACACCACCTGCTGGATGGCCACGCTGCGCACAGTGTACATCCAGGCCAAACGCGATTGTGTCTCCGGGTTGAGTACCTGCATGACGTTGTAGTAGAGCCAGATCAGGATCATGTAACTCAGCGGAGATTTGGCAAAACCCCAGTCGCGCTCCTTGATCTGGCGCAGCAAAATACCCACAGTACTGAGCAGAATAAGTAAATCCAGCAAGGTGCCGATAGGCGCATCTGTGTATTTCAGGGCAAGAGGAATGGCCAGTGAAACCACCAGCATCAGGGCAATGGCGAAGGTGATGTTAAACAGGCAGAACACCACAAGCGGCGCTCCGATCAGGCCCATGAACACCACCACGCTTAATTTTAATTCCAGGGTAGCCAACAGGTACGATAAGGGTAAGGTGCCCAGCAGCAATAGCGCCAGGCCCAGCGGACTGTTCAGTTTCCGCGCTACCAACTGCTCCTTTATTTTCCCCCAAACGGAGCGATCGCGAGGGGTAAAAAGAGGGTCCATATGGCGTATTGATTGCCCTTATTTTCCCAGGGCCGATTTTCTCAGTTTTTGCAGGAAAGGAGAAGCAAAAATGAAAGATTGCAGGTTTTCATTGTCGCTGGCAAGTACCTGATCTTTGGAGCCGCTCCATTCGAGCCGGCCTTCATGAAGAAAACAAATGTTGTCTCCAATTTCCATCACCGAGTTCATATCGTGGGTATTGATGATGGTGGTAATGTTGTTTTCCTCTGTAATACTGCTGATCAGCTCGTCGATAAGGATGGAAGTTTTGGGGTCGAGACCAGAGTTGGGTTCGTCGCAAAAGAGGTATTTGGGATTGAGCACGATGGCACGCGCAATGCCCACCCGTTTTTGCATACCACCGGAAAGTTCGGAGGGGAACTTTTTATTGTTGCCTGCCAGATTTACGCGCTCCAGGCAATAGTTGACCCGCTCGGTTTTTTCTTTCAGCGACATGGGTGTGAACATGTCCAGCGGGAAACGGATGTTTTCTTCCACCGTAAGGGAGTCAAACAAGGCAGAGCCCTGAAAAAGCATCCCGATTTTCATCCGGATGGCACGCATTCCTTCCTTGTCAAGTCCGGTAAAATTCACATTATCGTACCAAACCGTGCCGCTGGTAGGTACCTGCAGCCCAACCAGTATTTTGAGCAATACCGTTTTGCCGGCGCCGGAACGCCCGATGATCAGGTTGTTTTTGCCAGCTTCAAACAGGAAATCAATGCCTTTCAGCACCTGTTGCTCGCCAAACGTTTTGAGGACTTTTTCCGCGCGAATCATTGATGGTCAGATGGACTTGAAATGTTTCAGCCCACAAGGTAAGGGAAATAAAGTATTTGAAGACGGTTGACGGTTGACGGCCTACGGTTGACGGCGTACGGTAGACGGTCTACGGTAGACCGTCTACGGCTTACGGTGGACGGTGTTATAGCAACGAGGGTTAGGGTTGTGCAAAAAGGGTTGAAAGTGAAGATAGAGCAAGTTTTTATTTTGTTTTCTTAGCTAATAAATCTCGTAGGTTTTTAGAACCTACGGTATGTATACAAGTTAAAAGGAGAATCAATTTCTGATGTTAGACACCACTTATCACACCTAGCATCTTGTAACCCGCCGTTTTAACGAGTGGTTACAAGATGTTAGATGTGTTCCCAGATTGCCTTAACATCCACATATAACTTATGTACATTCGGTAGTTTTTTAGAACCTACGAGGTTTAGGGCTCGAGCAGCATAAAAATTTGCTCATCGTTGAATCGACAACCTTTTTGCACAACCCCAACCCGCGTTGAATAATGCCACCGTCCACCGTAGGCCGTAAGCCGTCCACCGTAGGCCGTCAACCGTCCACCGTAAGCCGTCAACCGTTATTACAAAATAGAGCGACTGCTGCGCAGCTCATCCTTCACCTCGGGCTTTAAGCGGTCGGCGGCCTGACTGAGCATGTCTTCATCTTTTGGGAAAGGCAGCGGGCGGTTGCCAATGCGGGCCTTGGAGTCCGGAGTCAGCGCGCGTTCATCGCCCCGGAAAGTGGAGGCATAGTTTTCAAACCGCACCTCGGTGGATACCTCGCAGGTTTCCAGCAGGTTCTTTCCGTCGTGATCCCGGATTTCAATGGCTCCGGCAATACGGGCAGCTTTGGATTGGAACACCTCCAGCACATCGGCGCGGATGATAACCATGCGCGGGGTTTTAATGTCGTTGCCAAGGCTGTCTTTCATCACGTTTCCTTTTTTATCCAACACATAATCCCATCCGTCCTGAATCTTTTTCTCGTCAATATAAGCGCGTTCCTGCACCCTTTCCGGACTGATATCAATGTCGCGGATTTTCAACACGGCGCGGTAATCGTAGTACAGGCCTTTTTCTTCCACGAAGGAAAAATCGCGCCATTCAGAATCCAGACCACTCTTGTCGATGCTCAATAAACGCTCGGCAAACTGTTTGGGTAGTACTTTGTTCGACAGGTTTTTTACCTCAACCAGCACATAGGAAGTGCCCAGATCGCGTGCTTTCGCCAGCAGTTTATCCTTTTCCCTAAAGTTTGGGTAATAGCGGCGTTGCAGGTCCTGCAGCATGCCATGCGCTTTTCGGGCGGCCAGTTTATCGCCCTTTTCTGCATTTTTAAGCAGGTTTTCGGCAGAGGTATACAAGTAGTCAGCGGCTTTTTCCCGGCTGTCGCGTTCCATGGAGGCAATATCAACCATCTGGAACTGCGCCCGGTAGCCATTTTTAGCCACCAGCGGAGTCAGCGGCGCCACCTTGTTCTGGCGATCACGAATTTTCAGGTGAATATCATGGATGCGCTCCCAAAGTTCCGGACGATTTTCAGCCTTGAGCTGGTCAACAGTGTTGAGGTCGCGCGCCTGGGCTTTGCGGAAGGCCAGCTCCAGACCCTTCACGTATTCTTCTTTCTTTTTAGGTTTTCCTTTCAGTTTTCGGATACAAAGATCAATAGCACTGTCATAATCGCCACTTTCGACATACTTTTGGGCGGTATGACAAGAGCTGAGCAAAAAGGCTACTAAAAGAAGCGGGGCAAAAAGTCGGGCTGCGGTGTTCATGATTCGTCGTTTTTGATGTGTGCTAAACTTACTGCAAGTATGCGGGGCAATACTATCAGGATTCTTTTAAGGGTTGTTATGGGTTTCGCAAATTTTGTTAAATTCCTGAATGATTTTCGAATAAGCCTGAACAGACTGTGAATTTTTTATAACAATGAAAAAGATCCTCCTTTTCGGAATGCTGCTTTGGGTAGCCGCGCCACCACTCTGGTCGCAGTCGGGCAATGCCGTGGTGGATTCCCTGGAAAGGGTACTTAAAACAACCGGCCCCGACTCTGCCCAGGTACTGCTGCACAACAAACTGGCGGCACAGTACATGCGCTTTGATATGAAAAAGGCGCAGCAGCACCTGCAACAGTCGGCCCTGCTCACAGAATCCTTTATGCCCGGAAAATGGTTGGATGAAGCCTCGTTTTTGCGCGGCCGAACCAATACCCAGCTCACTTACGGAAATATGCTTTTCCGGCAGGGCAAATATTCGGATTGCCAGTCTTATTATTTCGAAACCCTGAAACTGTGCGATAAAACCGGCGACAAACTCACCAAAGCAAAGGCACTCAACGGCATTGGCAGCAGTTATTTTTACCTGAATGATCTGGATAATGCGGTGCCTTACCTGCAACAAGCCCTCTCCTTGCTGGATGAGCCGGGCTTTACCCAAATGTACTTATCGGTTAAAAGCAACCTGGCCAGTATTCTGGATGAAATGGGTCGAAAAAAGGAAGCCAATGCAGAATTTTTAACCCTTGCAGAAAAAGCGGATGAGTTGGGCATGTGGGAGGTTTCGGCCGGATCCTGGCAAAATGCCATGGAATATTTTCTGGAAACCGACCAGTTGGAGCAGGCGGAAAGATGCGCCAATAAGGCCCGCGCAGCACTGGAACACATCAACGACAAACTAAATCTGGCGCTGCTGCTAACCAAGGTCTCGTACATACACCTGAAGCGCGGATCTTATGATCAAATGCGCAACCTGTCTGAGCAGGTGCTCGGCCTCGGTAAAGAGTTGGATAACCGTATGCTCATGCGCACCGGATACACCAACCTGGCATCAGGCTATGTGCAGGAGGCGGCCATAACCGGCAATACGGCGCTCAAAGACAGCTTTTATGTGAGGGCATTTGCCCTGATGGAAACAGCCAATGCGTTGAGAGATTCCATCTTCAACAGTGAAAAAACGCAGGCGGTAACAGAGATGCGGATCAAGTACGAAACTGAAAAAAAAGAACGCGAGATCAGTCAGCTGAGTGCCGAGGCCAAGAACCAAAAAATTGCAGCCTTGCAGCGGGAAATAGCGCTGAAACAGGAAAAACTCAAAGCAGAAACCGCCCGGCAGCAGGCGGCTTTGCTGGAAAAAAACAATGAAAATATCCGGCTAGATCTGGAAGTGAAGGAGGCCAGGCTTCAGGAACAAAATGCCGTAACAGAGCAAAAACAGAAGGATATTGCTCTGTTGCAGGCCAAAAACGAGCGGCAGGCCAGTGAAGCCAATCTCGAAAGAATGCTTCGCTACGGCTTGCTTGCTGGCTTGTTGGCGCTGGGTATTTTCAGTTTCCTGCTGTACAGAAATGTGCAGCAACGCAAATCTGCCCAACGCAAAATTGAACAGCAACAGGCCGAAATTGAGGCCAAAAATGCCGGACTGGAAGCCGCCAACCGCTACAAAAGCATCTTCCTGTCTAACATGAGTCACGAAATCCGGACTCCGCTCAATACCATCATCGGAATGTCTGATTTATTGCAGGATACGGAGCTTACGCCCAGGCAGCAGGAATACACGCATGTGGTGCGCCACGCCTCTAAAAATCTTCTGGCCGTGATCAACGAGATCCTGGATTTCTCCAAAATAGAGGCAGGTAAAATGGAGATACGGCCGGAACCTGTAGACCTGCACGAACTTCTGAAACAGGAAGTAAACATGCTTTCTGTGCAGGCAAAAGAGAAGAAAATCAGTCTGGAGTGTCATATTGACCCCTCTGTGCCGAGGTATGTTCTGGCAGATCCCACCCGCCTGAATCAGATTCTTCTGAACCTGCTTAGCAATGCCGTGAAGTTCACCGAAAAAGGAGGCGTTCAGTTGCGGGCGGAGGCCTGGCCGGGAGGTTCTGCGCAACACCCTACCCTGCAATTTCAGGTGATAGATACCGGTGTGGGCATACAGGAACATCAGCTCAAAGATATTTTCGATCCGTTCACGCAGGCCGGCGAGGAAACACATTTGCTGCACAGCGGTACCGGTTTGGGCCTGGCCATTGCCAAACAACTGGTAGAGTTGCAGGGCGGACAAATCAGTGTGCAGTCAAAACCGGGCAAAGGCTCTGTTTTTGCTTTTTCACTCCCGGTACAACTCGCAGAAGGCCCGGTGGCGCCCCCGCAGCAACCTACGAAACCGGTCCACGAACACCTGCGCATACTACTGGTGGAAGACAACCAGTTCAATCAGCTGTTGGCCACAGAGGTATTGCACAAACTAGTGCTTCAACCGCAAATCCGGATTGCCATCAATGGCCAGGAAGCAGTGGATGCTGTTTCGGAAGCTGTTTTTGACCTCATTTTCATGGATGTCAAAATGCCGGTTATGGACGGATTTACGGCCACCCGACAGATTCGGGCCAAAGGCATTCAAACTCCGGTTATTGCTCTTACTGCCAATGCCACTGCTGAAGAACGGGACAATTGTCTGCTAAGTGGCATGAACGACTACCTGTCGAAACCATTATCCATTCATTTGCTGGAAGAAAAGATCAACACCTGGGCTTAGGTCCATTCATTCATGGAAAAAATTACTGAATCAGCCTCCAAGTACCGCCATTTGGAAAAAATGAGTGTGCGGGAAATCCTTACCAACATCAATCAGGAAGACCAAACGGTTCCGCTGGCGGTAGAAAAAGCCATCCCTCAGATAGAAGCACTGGTAGAATCCATCGTGCCGAAAATGCAGGAGGGCGGCAGACTCTTCTATATTGGAGCGGGCACCAGCGGCCGACTGGGCGTGGTGGATGCCTCCGAAATTCCGCCCACTTTTGGCGCACCGCCGGAATGGGTGATCGGTATTATTGCAGGCGGCGACCGCGCTATCCGACACCCGGTGGAAAACGCCGAAGACAGCGAAACCCAGGCCTGGGTCGACCTGAAAGTATGGCAACCGGATACCCTGGATACGGTGATTGGCATTGCGGCATCCGGCACAACGCCGTATGTGATTCACGGGTTGCGCACCTGCCGGGAACAGGGAATTACCACCGGCTGTATTACCTGCAATCCAGGCGCCCCGCTCCTGGCCGAAGCCGATCATCCCATCCTGGCAGTGGTTGGACCTGAGTTTCTCACAGGCAGCAGCAGGATGAAAGCCGGAACTGCGCAAAAACTGATTTTAAACATGATTTCCACCGCCGTTATGATCCGCCTGGGTAGGGTGCAGGACAATAAAATGGTGGATATGCAACTCAGCAACAACAAACTCGTAGACCGCGGCGCCAAAATGGTAGCACAAGCCACAGGACTGGAATACGAATACGCCAAAAACCTGCTGCTCAGATTCGGCAGTGTCAGAGCCGCTCTCCAGGCGTTTGGTGGAAGCTGAGGATTGCAGGATTACATGATTGACGAGGGGGCGCGTTCGGTTTTGGTGTCGTCAGGGCCGCAGGCCAAAGAAATACCAGGCTCAACCCTTCCCTCTTCAATCATGTAATCGTCAATCATGTAATCGTCAATCATGTAATCCTCACAGCCTTCTCATCTCGTCTGCGGCGCCGGTTTGACGATCGCGGGCGGTTTTGATTTTTGTATTGCCAAACGTGTTGGTCCAGGTGAGCATGACGGTGCGTTCAGCTACCTGGAAAGAGCTGGATACCAGCAGGTTGAGCTCGGGTTGATCTGTGGTGCCATACCAGTTGGAGGAAAGCAGCAGGTCGGTGGCATTGAGTCGCAATTTTCCCCAGCGTTCTCCGAGGTCTTTTTGTAAACCAATATTGAGCGCTCCGGTAGCACGCCAATGGGTAACGCCCCAAATACCGGGGGAGAGGTAGTTGCCGGAAATTTCGAGGCTGAACGCAGCAGGCAAGGTGAAGGTGTGGGTAGCATTAAACCCGTACACCAGCGTTTTGAGCAACACCGATTGTCCTTCCACGGTGAAATCGTTGTTCGTGGAAATTACAAACAGGGTATGCTGGGAGTCCCACCATTTTTTGGGTCGAAACGGGATGTACAGATTGCCGCTGAGCATGCGTTCGGTGCCCAGGTTGGCAAAGGTATTTTCCTGCCGGTTGGTTTCCGGATTTACCCGGGGCAACAGGCGCATGGCTTCCGTTTCAATACTGTAGGATATGCCCATGCGCCAGGATTTGATGTTGTAATTCAATTGAAAGGCATCGGTGAAGGAGGGCTGCAGTGCCGGGTTGCCGGTGAGCAGAGTGGATGGATCCGAGAAGATCAGCCAGGGCGCCAGTTGCGTGATTTGCGGACGCATGATGCGGCGGCTGTACGAGAACTGGAGTTGTTGTTCGGCTGGTAGATTGCGGGTGAGGAAAAGGCTCGGAAACCAGGAGCCGTATTGGCGGTCTACCACATTGGGCTGGGTCTCAGAGCCGAGGTTGGTTTGGGTATATTCGTATCGCAGGCCTGCTTTCAGATCAGATTTGGCATCCAGTTTCCAGGAAAAGCTGCCGTATGCAGCAGCCACTTCCTCGTTCAGGTGGAACAGAGAACTAAGGGCCGGAATCACCAGCCAGTCGTTTTGCTGTCCGGGTAAACTATCCACCCGCACATCGTTATCAAACCGGATCAGGGTCATTTTCGCGCCGGCTTCCAGGTTCATTTTGCTGTTTAGCTGCGCCGTGTAATCGGCTTTTGCCACAGCCATACGGATGGGGGTTTCTTTTTCAATACGGAGTTTGTACAGAGACAAAAGGGTCTCGTTCGGCTGGTATTGCAGGATTTCGTAGTGGCTGGGGTTGCTGATGTGGTATTGCACCAGATCGGCATCCAAATTGAGGGTTTGTGTGCTGGAAATCTGGTGGCTCAGGTTGGCGTTAATGGCAAAAGATTGGGCGTGGTTTACCTCATCATTGGGCATCAAAATCCGGTTTTCTACAACGCCGTTTCGGGAATAGGAAACTTCGTTTTCGGCTTTCATAAACCAGTTGCGGTCGTAAAAAGTACCTAAAATACCTACAACTGTTTTGGGGCTTGCCTGCCAGTCGAGGCCCAAGCGGGCATTTTGCGTGGAGGTAGGCGTGTGCGGCCGACGGCTGTCGGAATTGGTTTCCAGGAAATCGCCATTGGTATAAACGCCCCGGTAATTGGTAAATATCTGAGGGTTGAGGTTGTAGTTGTACTCGTAGTTGCCGTACCAGTTGAGTTTGTTTTTACGGTAGTTAAAATAACCGCTTGCGCCGTATTTGGCGCCTTTACCATGGCCGGCGTTCAGGGAGTACCCGCCATTCAGGCCATCATTGGAAGAGCGGAGCAAAACGATGTTGATAATGCCGGCGGTGCCTTCTGCATCGAAATTGGAAGGCGGCGTGTGGATCAGCTCAATCCGGTCGATGTTGTTGGCATTCATGCCTTCCAGCATTTGCACAACAGCATCAGGGGGCATTCTGGATATTTTGCCGTTGATCATGATGATAACACCTTCTTTACCCAACAACGAAATGGCTTTGGTGAGTCGGTTTACCTGTACCCCGGGCGAGCGTTGGAGCACTTCCAGGGCATTGCTGCCGGCGTTGGTGATGGAGTTGGCTACGTTAACCACCATCCGGTCAATTTTCTGTTCCAGAAAGGGTCGGCGGGCCACCACCGAAACCTCTTCCAGCTGGGTTTGGTTTTCCAGCATGGTCAGGCTTCCCAGAGCAACTTCGGAGGCGCCATTTCCCAGTTCAAAGGGCTGTGAATAGGTTTTGACGAACCCAACCAGGTAAAATCCGAGCAGGTACCGGCCAGCACCCAGGCCGTTGAACTGAAAACTACCATTGTCGGAGCTCAGCTGACTAAATACCAGGGAGCTGTCGGCTGCGGTTAAAAGCAGCACGTTGGCAGCCACGAGCGGGTTGCCTTCCGGATCTGTCAGAGACCCTGAAACACGATTTTGAGCCGATACAGAGGTGGTGAAAAAAGCAAGAGTCAGCGCAAAAGCGCCATAGAAGAGAGATGTTCGCATTGTTACAGGGTTTTGGAGTTTACACTCCTTTTGTCTTTAATTTGATCAAAGCACAAAAGGTAACTGCTTGAATGCCGAATTCAGGGCATTCGTTAACTTTGGCTAATAGACAAGAGGAAAAGAAGAGCGTTGCATAGGACGGGGAGAGGGATGGGGATTACATGATTGATGATTACATGATTGAAGAGGGAGGGGCGTTGAGTTTGGGGCGGGCGCCACGGGGCGTTAGCCCCACAACGTTGGTAGCCCCGGAATAACGCGTGTGAATTCCCTGCCGCTTCGCGGCAAAAGAGGGTGTTTCAAAAGTAATTTTTACCGCAGAGGCTGAGTGGCGTAAACAGTTGAATTTAAAGCCCTCTGCGGCTCTTCGGTAAAAATCACTTTTGAAACACCTTCTTCAGAAAACTCCTCACTCAATCATATTTATATTATAATTCCAGTTGTCTCCCTTACACGCATTTGGGTCAATGCTTTGGATGATTTGCTGGTATTTGAGGCGGAGGGCGTCAGATTGTTTTTTCTTGTTAACCTTCAATTCTTTGGAACTGATGGAGAAAGAAAAATTGTTGCCGTCAGAAATAAGCCCGTCACTGAGCAGGGCGGCTTTGATGCGTTCCTGAATCGCCATAGACTTTGCCTGCATCTTTTCATGTTCGCGTTGCATCGCCTGATGTTCCTTTTGCATTTTTAGATGCTCCTTTTGCATGTCTCTATGTGCTTTTTCCTGCTCCTTTTGTGCTTTTTCCCATTCTTTTGCCTGTTCTTTCCATTCTTTGGAAGCCCTTTTCATCTCTCTCTCCATTTCTTTTTGCTGCTCTTTCATGGCTTCGTGGGCTTCTTTCATGGCCATTTCGATCTCTTTGTTCCGCTCCTTGGTGTAGGATTCTAAAAATTCGGAACGCTCCTCCGGATTTTCGCCCATAAAGTAGCTAAAGCCATTCCGGTCGTCGGTAAGAAAGTTCCCAGGCAATAACCATTCAGCGCCTTTTTCTAATTTTTGATTGCCAACCCAAATTTCTCCATTCTTAATCACCATCTCCCGGGATTCGCCATTGTTGTTGAATATGATCACGGTGTTGCCGTTTTCATCTTCATCGGTTACCACACTGATACCATCCATAGCCGGAAAGCCTGCCATGGGCGGCATGGGTGGAAGGGGCGCCAAAGGTGCTGTAGGTGAAAAGGCTGCCGGAAAATCCGGGCGATTGAAATGATAATATCCCGGGAAGGAAGGGACGCCAGGTGGCGCTGGCGGAGCGGGAGGCACAGGCAGATCTTCCGTAAGTTCATCTACCAGGTCTTCATGTTCGGGGAATTCTGCGGCCGGAATTTCTTTGCCGTCGATGGAAAGTTTGGTGAGTTCGCCGTTTTGGTATTCGGCTTCAACGCGTTTATTTCCGTCTTCCCGGGTAATTTTTTGCGTTACCTTGGGTTTGGGTACGGTATCTGAAGGCATTTCTTCCTGATCAAATCCGAAGAAAGCCGACGGGAATTCGGTGATTTGCGCCAGGGCTTGTTCAATACCCAACGGCGTATTGGCCCTCAGGCCCACCAGGGCCAGTAGTGCGACCAGTATGACGGTTGCTGTGATTTTTTCCATAACTTGATGTTGTTGTTGTGGTGCTTGATTCAGGATACGGCGCACCCGGTCGAGCAGGGTATACCGTTTGCCGCTGAGTGCCATGGCAAGCGCCGGGGCAGGAGTGGCCAGCTCCTGTACCTGCACCAATGCTCTGGCAAAAGCGATGGGGTTTCCGGTAACGGCCAGTGCAGCGTCGTCGCAGGCATTTTCCCGTTCCCGGTGAATAATTTGCGATATCCACCAAACGGCCGGATGGTAGTAAAACAGGGTTTCAATAAATGCCTGAAGGAGGTTGAAAAACCAATCGCGCCGGGCAATATGCGCCAGCTCGTGGGCCAGTACTGCTTCTACTTCGGCCACAGAAAGCTGGTTAATAAATCCGATGGGCAGAAGGATCAAGGGCTTGAGCCAGCCCAGGGTAAGGGGCGACCTCACCAGGGCAGATTCCAGCAAACGGATGTTTCCCTGTATGCCCATTTTTTGGGCGATTAACTGCGTTTTTTCCTGCCATTGGGCATCAAGGGCACGCACGCCGCGCGTCCGCAGGCGATGCACACCCAGAAGTCCGCCACCCAGGCGAATCAAAAAGAACACCAGACCAGACAGCCAGAGGGCCACAATAAGGGTATGGTTGGCATCCATCCAGGCGCAGAATTGTTCCGGGAGGGAGCTTGCCAGCACTTCGCCGGTCCACCAGGTGTTGGAGAGGGTGATATTGGTTGCCGGGGCAGAGAAGGTGGTTGTGATCACCGTTGCCGGTTCAAACTTCCACAGAAAAGTACCGATTGCTGCCAAAAACAATCCCATCAGGGTGAGGTAGGCCGCCAGGTAGCGTTGGCGGGCTGAGCGCAGCCGCGGGAGCAGCATGAGCAAAACCAGTGCAACCAAGGCGCCCTGCCACAGGGAATGAGCCAAAACCCAGCCTAAAGCGCGGAAAAAGGCATCCGTTATTGGTGTCATAGCTTAATTGTTTAGTGGTTGGTTTATTTACCCTGTTCAATTTTGGCAATCAAAGCCTTGATTTCATCCAGTTCCTCCGAACTAGCCTCGTGGTTGCCCAATGCCTGCATCACCAGCCGGGCGGTGCTTCCGCGGAAAGCATTGTCCACAAAATCCTGAAGCAGCAGATCCTGGGTGTCGCTTTCCTGTACTATGGCTGTGTAAATGTGCGTCCGGCCGTCTTCCTGCCTGCTTACCAGTCCTTTTTCAAACATGATTTGCATCAGCTTGAGCGTGGTGGTGTAGCCGGCAGAATCTTTGGCCTTCTGGCTGCTGCGGCGTTGTTCGTTGAGCAGGTCGTTCACGGTCCGGACCGTGGATGGACCCTGCCCCCACAGAATGTGCAAAATCTCGAGCTCCGAGTCGGTAGGTTTGGATATCATTGTCAGCTATGGTAAACTTTTCTACTGCAAAGATTCTACGAAAGTATTCGTAGTTGCAAATTTTTCTACGAAAATTTTCGTAGATTAAAAAAAATAGTGCTGAACTACATAAGTTTTCCGCTTAACTAATTGATAATCAATACTGTAAAAAAAAATTATTTTTTTTCAAAAACCTGGCAGCGAATCTGGCAACGTATGCGTTCCATTTTGTACCAAGTTAATTCCTGGAAACCGTTACCTTTTTTTAATCACTAAACCGACACAAGAATAACCATGACAGCCACTTTCACTTACACACTCGTACTGGCCGCTATCTACGCAGGCCGAAAGATTTACGCCTTAAGAGCCCCGATGGCCGCCTAACTAAATGGCATTCACCACGCACACAAAAAGAACGCCCCGCCGAGTTGTTACCCGGCGGGGCGTTGTGTTTAAATACCCAGGCTGTTATTCTCTCCAGCGCTGCAAATGCTTTTTCACAGCATCTTTATTTTCCCGGTAAACTTTTGCACCTCTGGTGGCGGTAACAATACTGCAAGGTACTTCCCGGGCTACTTCCCGCTGGGAATGGCCGCGATCAAAAGCTTCGAATATGCGCCATCGTTCGATCATCATGGCGCGTTCGTTTTCAGTAAAAGTTAGTTGGAGCAGCTCGTTGAACTCCTGTTCGGAGAGCGAAGATTGAAATAGTTGGTAGAGCATGGTACGGGAGTAATAGGCGAGTGAATTGGAGTAAAAGAAGCACAAACCTAATACTATTTTCCGGAAATGGTGGGTTTTCACCGCTAAGAACGCAAAAAGCGCCAAAGAAAGCTGGGCATTCCACTTCTGATAATGGGAATGCCCTGTCTCCTCTGGCGCTTTTTGCGTTCTTAGCGGTGAAAAACTAGCGCATCAACTTGTGCACTTCCTGCATCAATTCATGGAACGGGCGCGGCGGAGTGGCGGCGCTTCCACTGTTTTGTTTTTCCCATTCCGCTTTATCTATCACACGCAATGCAGGCAGCTTGGCTTTTGCCAGGGCTTTGTTCAGCGCAGCTACATCGTTCTTGAAATAACCATCGGCTTTCACATGAGCTTGTTTGAGCTCTTCTCCGATGGTTTTTTGTCCTTCCAGCACTGATTGCGTTGGCATATTGTCTGAAGCTTCCGTGTACACGTACAATCGGCCCAGGCGTGCGCGCAACTGTTGTTCGCCTGTGATGCCTCTGGATTCGATGGTTTCGGTGAGCGTTTTGCGGAAGGCATCCAGGTTTTGGCTCAATTTGCCGAGTTCATCTTTCAGCTTTTTGTCTTTGGCTACCGTCATGCGTTGATCCACACTGTCTTTCAGGTTGCGCACCTGCGCTTCCAGAAAACCAAGGTCTTCCACCATCTCAAACAAACCGTCGGAAATAGATCGCTTTTTGGCATAGTCCAGTTCCGGCATCAACGGATCAGGCACCAATTGCAGGGAGCCTTCATCCACCCATTCGCCAGCACGCAGGCGCACGGTGTAATTACCCGGTAAGGCTTGCCGGCCAATGAATCCGGCATATACCCCGAATTCGCCCTGTACCAATACGCCTTTTGCAGCTTTGGGCGGCGTGAGGCGCATGTCCCAACGCACAAAGTTGATGCCTTTACGCTTGGTACCTGGCATAGATGCTACCACTTTGCCGGAAGGGTCCAGCACTTCTATGGTTACATCGCCGGTGTTGAGGCGGTCTTTGAGGTAGTATTGAATGGTGGCTACTTCCGGAGCATTCATACCGGCATAAGAATCGGTATTGGGGAATGCATTGCCGTAATGGCCGCTGCTAACCACGGCAGGACGAGTAGGCAACAGAGCCGCATTTTTTTCCAACACCTCGCTGTTGAGGCGGCGGATAGGCGAAATATCGTCGATGATAAATACTCCGCGGCCGTGTGTGGCCAACACCAGGTCGTTTGTTTTGGGTTGGATAACAATGTCGCGCACGGCTACGTATTCAGGCAGACGAGATTTGTACAACACCCAGCTTTGACCGGCATCGGTGCTGATGTACAAGCCGAATTCTGTGCCCAGGAACAGGAGGTTCGGATTTTCCAGGTCTTCCACAATTACGTGGGCATAGCCTTGCAGCACTTTATCTCCGCCGATGTTTACCCATGTTTTACCACCATCTTCGGTTTTGGCCACATAGGTTTTCATATCGCCATATGCGTGGTTGTCGAAGGTGGCGTAAATGCGATTGCGGTTGAAACGGCTGGGGGTTACGCGGCTCACCCAGGCGCCTGCGGGTACGCCTGCGATGTTTTGGGAAATGAGTTCCCAGTTTTTACCACCATCGCGGGTAATTTGAATATTACCGTCGTCAGTACCTACACAAATCAGGTTTTCATCCAGCGGGGATGGACCAATGCTGAAAATGGTACAGTGGTTTTCGGCGCTGGTGTTGTCTACCGTTACACCGCCGCTTTCTGCCTGCTTTTGTTTTTCCTTGTTGTCGGTAGTCAGATCAGGCGAAATACGCTGCCAGGAATGGCCCTGATCATTGGTTTTGAACAGGTATTGTGCGCCGATATACAGGGTATTTGGGTTTTTGATCCCTTTTACCAGCGGGGTATTCCAGTTCCAGCGGTGTTTTTCCTCGCCTTTGGTGAGCTGTGGTTTGATAAACTGGCTTTGGTTGATTACCCGGTTGTATTTGGCCACTTCGCCGCCCTGACTTTCGCTGTAAATGATGTCCGGGTTGGAAGCATCCGGCTGCACCCAGAAACCGTCGCCGCCGCCTACGCTTTCCCAGTCGCTGTTTTCAATGCCGGCTTTGCTCTGGGATGGGCCGCGCCAGGAACCGTTATCCTGCAAGCCACCGTACACATTGTAGGGTGTTTGCTCGTCTATCTGTACGTGGTAGAACTGCGATACCGGGATGGTGTTCAGGTGCGTCCAGGTAACACCCTGGTCCAGGCTCATGTACACGCCGCCATCGGTGCCCAGGTAGAGATGGCTGGTGTTGTTGGGGTTGATCCAGAGTGCGTGATGGTCTGAGTGTACCCATCCGCCAGCGTTGGAGGCTTCGCTGAAAGAATAGCCGCCGTCGGTAGAGATAGAGAGGGAGAACGCCGGGCGGTAAACGCGTTTAGGATCGTAGGGGTCTACCACCAGGGTACTGAAATAGAAAGGGCGCGCGGTTACGTTGGAGTTGGCGCTTTGGTATTTCCAGTTTTCGCCGCCATCGGAGGAGATGAGGAGGCTGGTTTTTTCACTTTCTACAATGGCCAGCACGTTATCAGGTGCGCTTGGGGCCAGGGCCAGGGCAATACGTCCGAATTCGCCGCTGGGGAGTCCGTTGGTAATTTTGCGCCAGTTCTTACCGCCGTCGGTGCTTTTGTACAGGGCGCTGCCGGGTCCGCCCGACACAAATGAATACGGTGTGCGGCGGAATTGCCACATGGAAGCCAGGAGTACATCCGGATTGCGCGGGTCCATAATGATGTCGGCGCAGCCGGTTTTTTCGTCGGTGTACAGCACCTTGTTCCAGGTTTTACCGCCGTCGGTGGTTTTGTACAAACCGCGGTCGGGGCTATCGCTCCAGAGTTTGCCGGGAACGGCTACGTAGAGTGTGTTGGGGTCGGTGGGGTGCAGCACAATTTTGGCGATATGCTCGGAGTTCTCGAGTCCAACCCGGGTCCAGTTGCGTCCGGCGTCGGTGCTTTTATACAAGCCCAGGCCGATGGCTACGCTGTTGCGCATATTGCTTTCGCCGGTGCCTACCCAGATGGTTTCCGGATTTTTCTGGTCGATGGCAATGGCGCCGATGCTTTGCGGGTATTTTTCAAACACAGGTTCAAAGGTGAAACCGGCTGTGGTAGATTTCCACACGCCGCCACCTGCGGTACCCACGTAAATGGTTTTGGTACTGTTGTTCACGCCTTCAATGGCTGTGATACGTCCACCCATTACGGCCGGCCCGATGCTGCGGGCTTCGATGGCTCCGAAGGTAGAGGAGCTAAGCTTGGTTTGTGCCTGCGTACCGGAGGCCAGCAGCAGAAAAACAGGGAAAAGGAGGTGAAATTGTTTCATAATTTGCAGAAAAAAGGCATAAAAAAACCGCAGCGCTGTGGAGGCGCAGAGCCTTTGTCAACTCTGAAACTCCGCAAGGCTGCGGCGATAGCGGGTGTTGGATAGTCAACTAAAACGCCGGAAAAAACCAACGCTTTGGGTAGGGAAGTCCAACATTTATTTGCCAGGCATCACGAATGATTTCGGATCTACCAACGGGTTGATGGTTACCGCGGTAACCGTGATGGTGGAGCCGCCCATCATAGGATCGTTTTGCTGCATAGTGAACGGGAAAACGAGTCCGTCCTGGGTTTTGAAATTGGAATACGTGGTAGCGGATTCTACTTCTTTGCCGTCAACTTCTTCTACGCGGATGTTTTTGATCTCGTAGAAAGTGGTTGGGTCGATGAAAGAGTATTCCACACGTTTGCCGCCTTTGTTGATTTTGATTTTGTGGGCTTCAGTGCCGTCCACATCTTCGGTTCCCATGTATTCGATGGTGTAACCTTTTTCTTTGTAACCAACCAGTGTGCCATCTACGTCGGTCATATCGGCCATAGATTTAGCCTGGTCTGGCGTAATGGGTTCTGGTTCCATTTTACCCATGAAAGGGTTGTTGGCCCAGCCTGCATCGCCGTTGAGTACGGTTGTTTGGGTCATGCCCATCACAGAGACATCCATGCGGAGCGATTTATTGCGCACAGCCACCATGGTCATGCCGATGCTCATACCCGGAGCGCCGTCGGCGGTGATTTTAGCCTCAGATTTAACGGCTTCCACGTTCGCCCATTTAGCGCCACCGATGGCAGCGATATGTTTGTTCACAATTTCTTCAGCGGTTTGTGCCTGAGCGAACCCTGAGAGGAAAAGAAGGAATGCTGCAAAAGAGAGCGTTTTTTTCATTTTTGTACTTTTGATTTGGAAATGTTACTAACGGGTCACGCAGATCCGATATTGTACACAAAGAAACGACTGGTTTTCCGGAGTGGTTGAAAAAATTAGATAAGCGGGCTTCCAGATAAGACTAAGAGCTTTTTTTCTGGTGGTTTGCAAAAAAGGAAAGAGCGGCCAAACTTTATCAGCCGCTCTTTGATCCACGGGTACACTGCATTTCACTTGAACTAAGGGTTCACCTAATTGAATCAACTTAGATCAGTCTGTTGGGAGGCTAGCCTTCTAACAGGTTATTTTTGCAATCCGGAACCTCCCGGGTCCATCACCATAGGAACAGTTCCGTTGGTAATGATCACTTTGGAGTTGTTGGATTGACTCAGCTTCAGCCAGGCATCCAGGGCTTTGAACTGGAGGATTTGCTCGGAAAGTCCTTCGGAGATAATCTTGTTGGCGTCGCGTTCGCCGGTAGCCTGAATACGTTTTCGTTCGGCTTCCTGGCGCTCCTGCTGGAGCACAAACTCCATGCGCTGCGCCTGTTGCTCTGCCTCCAGTTTGTCTTCAATAGCCTTGGTGAGGTTTTTGGGCAGGGTGATGCTTTTCAGCAGTACATTTTCAATCAAAATGCCCTTTTCATTCAGGTTTTTCATCATCAAATCGCGGATAGCATTTTCGATAACGGCCCGGTTGCCAGAGTGCATGTCTTTGGCGTAGTACTTGGAGGTAACGTCAGCTACCGCAGAGCGGAAAACGGGCAAAATGATGGTTTCCTCGTACTCCATGCCTACTGAACGAAGCAGATTGGGGGCGTCTTTTTTGATCACTTTGTACAGGATAGATACTTCGCTTTGAATGGTCAGACCCTCCTGTGAAGGTATATTCAGCGATACTTCCAGGTTTTCGGTTTGACCTGAAACCTTTATAATGGTGCTGGTAAATGGATTGTACGTCCGAAGTCCGCTGGTATATACGTTGTCTGAGAATTTACCAAAAGTGCGTTTAACGCCAAATTCCCCTTGTCGTACTACGGTGCAACTACTCAAACCCATCAGGCCACACGCAGCGATGGCCATCGGAAGAAAAAAATTGATTTTCATAGTTATTATGTGTGGTTTGGTTAGACATCCCGGCTTTTTCGCCGCCGGTAAGCGGGTTAATATTTATTCGCAGCGATTTTCCAATCGTATTTGTTCAAGTATAGACACAGCGGTGTTTAGTTCCTGTGTCACAATGGTCCAGTTGTAGGTGCTCAGCGCTCTTTCGCTGTGCTGAATAGCGGCTTCAGCCCACTGGCTCACCTGGTTGCAAGCGTTCATGCTGGCCGAGAGATGTGCTATGCTGTACATCAACCGGATGGCATGATCCACTTTCTGGGCCAGTATATGGAGGTCGTTACTGGCCAGCCCATCTGCCAGGTCCATTTGAGCCAGTTGGGCATCGTCGTGCAGCAGTCTCAGTGGCGCCAGCGATTCCTCTGGGATTTTGGCTGTAGCTGTTTTTTTCAGGCATACAGAAGCGGATTCACGCATGAGAACAGCCTGGCGACGAGCTTCTACCGCGCGTTGGAGCTTGGAATTGAGGTCTTTCTCCAGTCGGTAATTGATCACATCGCATTGTCTGCGACCCATTTCGGCGGTGGCCCGTATTTCCGTGCAATAGAGTCCGGAAATCACTACGGCGTCGAAAACGGTATAGCAATCGGCCAGTTTTACCAGGATTTCAATGGGCTCGCTGCTTCGCATGGCATTGGCCAGGGCGGTGTCTACACGGTTGGCCTGACGAACCACCCATTCCAGCGTTTGTGGCGAGTCCATGGTTTCCTGGGCAAACAATCGGCCGCTGTGGAAAAACATAGCCACCAAACCGCATCGTATGACATGAGAAATCTGGCGCATAGTTAAAATGTTATTTTAACTTTCAATAATGAAAGTAATACTATAATAACATAAACCAATACCTCAAAAAGATGTTTTACTTTTGTGCAGATTTTTTTTTCCTTTGTATGAACCTTCAGATAAGCATCCAACCCAATCTCAAACTCGCCCTGCGCGATCCGGAAGCCAGTACACTAGGCAGAAAGATTATACGTGAGGGTATCGTGCTCATGTGTAACCTGGGCTACGAGCAGTTTACGTTTAAAAAACTGGCGGAATCCATAGACAGCACCGAGGCCAGCATTTACCGGTATTTTGAAAACAAACACCGGCTGCTGCTGTACTTTTTAACCTGGTACTGGAATTATGTGGAGTACCAATGCACGGTTTCCCTGCATAACCTGAATGATCCGGAAATCAAAATCCGGAAGATCATTGAGATCCTGACCGGCGGATTGCCAAACTGGGCAGATACTACGGGTATTGACAAATCTGCACTGCAGGCAATTGTTATTGCAGAAAGCAGCAAGGCATACCTGACCAAGGAGGTAGATGCCATTAACAGTCAGCAACTTTTCAAGCCTTACAAGGATTTGTGCCACCACATTGCTACGGTTTTTGCCGAGTACAACCCGGCATACCCCTACCCGCACTCCCTGGCTAGTACCCTGATGGAAGCAGCGCAGTTTCAGCCTTATTTTATGGAACACCTGCCGGCTCTGACAGATTTCAAAGGAGAGCAACGCAATAAAGCGGCCGTAGCCGGGTATTTGGAAAACCTGGTGTTTGCGGCACTGAGGAAGTAAGGAGTCATTGGGGTCATTTAGGGGTCATTGGGGTCATTTAGGGGTCATTGGGGGTCGTAGGTTGGTTATTAAACCGCATACTGGATTTTGGGATTGTTCAGAAAAGTGTGTCACACTTTTCTGAACAATCCCAATGCCGACTATATAAAACTTTGTGCCTTTGCGTCTTTGTGCCTTCGTGTTTCCCACTTCGTACCTTTTAAATCACCTGGAAGCCATGCGCGTAGGGGTCTTCTTCCGGATCCACTATGATGGTATTGTACCCATACACCACCGCCCAACCCTGGATGCTGGGACGCATGGCTTTTTTGCCAGCCACGCTGGTTTCTTCCTCTATCCGGCCTATAAATTTGGAGCCGATAATGCTCTCATGCACAAACTCTTCGCCGGGGCGCAGCAATCCCTTGGCGTACCACTGTGCCATGCGCGCGCTCGTGCCCGTACCGCAGGGAGAGCGGTCGATGGCCTTATCGCCATAAAACACCGCATTGCGGGCCGTTGAAGTGGGGTCGAGGGTTTTGCCGGTCCAGAGGATATGACTGAGTCCGTTGATGGTGGGGTTTTCCGGATGCACAAACTGGTGCTCCGCATTGATCCGTTTGCGCATTTCCCGCGCCCAGCCTATGAGTTGCTCCGCCCGAAAATGCTCCAGACCCGGGAAGTTTTCCTGTACATCCACAATGGCGTAAAAATTGCCGCCATAAGCCACATCCACGTGCAGGAGGCCGAGTTCCGGACATTCCACTGCGATGTTTTCCGCCGCCAAATAAGCCGGCACATTGGTGAGCCGTACCCATTTTACCTTTTTGCCTTCCTGGTGATATACCACCTCCACGAGGCCTGCCGGCGTTTCGAGGCGCAGTTTGCCCGGAACTTTTGGGGATACCAATCCCTGCTCAATAGCAATGGTGACGGTGCCAATGGTGCCGTGACCGCACATGGGCAGACAACCGCTGGTTTCGATGAACAGCACCGCCACATCGTTGGCCGGATCGTGCGGCGGATAGAGAATACTTCCGCTCATCATGTCGTGTCCGCGCGGCTCAAACATCAGGGCGTGGCGAATCCAGTCGTACTCCCGCAGAAAATGCTGTCGTTTTTCGCTCATGTTGGCGCCATTCAGATTCGGGCCGCCGCCGGCCACCACCCGCACCGGGTTGCCGCAGGTGTGGGCATCAATACAGAAAAAGGTTTTGGACATGGTTGAGTGTTTGAGTTGGCGAGTGTTTGAGTGTTTGAGTTGGCGAGTGTTTGAGTGTTTGAGTTGGCGTTCGGCTGGGGATTGCGGTTTGGGATGCGAAGAACGAGATTTTTTTAGTGTCGGGGTGAATGCAGTCACCCCGACACTAAAACACCCCATCTTATTTCCCAAAAAAACATGACTTTTGCCCAACTCCAATCAACCATAGGCCGTCCACCGTAGGCCGTCAACCGTCAACAGCCCATCAAGTATGAAAGAACTGAAATCTTATCTCGACGCGAACAAACAACGTTTCCTAGACGAATTGCTCGAAATCCTGCGCATTCCATCCGTAAGCGCTGATCCTAAATATGCCGGCGATGTACGCCGCATGGCAGAAGCCACCGCCCAACACCTGAAAGCAGTAGGAGTAGACAATGTGGAAGTATGCGATACCGCCGGTCACCCCATTGTGTACGGCGAAAAAATGGTAGATCCCAAAGCGCCAACCGTTTTGGTGTACGGACACTACGACGTACAGCCGGCTGATCCGCTCGATTTGTGGGACAGCCCGCCGTTTGAACCGGTGGTGAAAAAGACTAAAAACCATCCCGACGGCGCCATTTTTGCCCGCGGCTCCTGCGACGATAAAGGCCAGTTTTTCATGCACGTGAAGGCTTTTGAAATGATGTCGAAAACCAAAAACCTGCCTTGCAACGTGAAATTCATGATTGAGGGCGAGGAAGAAGTGGGCTCTAAAAATTTGGAGAAGTTTTGTCGCGACAACAAGAAAAAACTTGCCTGTGATGTAGTCCTGATTTCTGATACCAGTATCATCGACAATAAAACCCCAAGTATCACGGTGGGCCTGCGCGGTTTGTGCTACATGGAGGTGGAAGTGACTGGCCCGAACAAAGACCTGCACTCAGGTGTGTACGGCGGCGCGGTGGCCAATCCGATCAACGTACTGTGCCAGATGATTGCTTCGCTGCACGATGCCAAGCGGCATATCACGGTGAAGGGTTTTTACGACGATGTGCAAAAGGTAAGCAGCAAGGAGCGCAAGGCTATGAATGCTGCACCATACGATGAGAAACAATATATGAAAGACCTCGGTGTGAACGACCTCATGGGCGAAAAAGGTTACACCACTGTTGAGCGCACCGGCATCCGCCCTACGCTTGATGTAAACGGTATCTGGGGCGGCTACATTGGCGAGGGCGCCAAAACCGTTTTGCCGAGCAAGGCTTACGCTAAAATTTCCATGCGCCTCGTACCGGATCAGGACCCGAAGAAGATTGAAAAGCTGTTCCAAAAACACTTCGAAGGTCTGGCGCCCAAATCCGTAAAGGTAAAAGTAACGGCCCACCACGGCGGCTATCCGGTGGTAGTACCCACCAACTCTGTGGAGTACAAAGCCTCGGAAAAAGCTATGGAGCAGGCATTCGGTAAAAAGCCCCTGCCACAGCGCGGCGGCGGCAGTATCCCGATTGTGGCCATGTTCGATCAGGTACTCAACGCCAAATCTGTGCTCATGGGCTTTGGTCTGGACTCCGACGATATCCACTCTCCGAACGAACACTACGGGTTGTTCAACTACTACAAAGGCATTGAAACGATTCCGTATTTCTATAAGTACTATGCGGAGATGAAGAAGAAGTAGGGAATGTCCAATATCCAATAACCAATATCCAATGTCCAAGTGGATCGGGTGTTTGGCGTCAGCACTTTTGTTGGGCTGTTTTCGCCTGAATGGCGGAGTGGATGTGGACGTCAACAGGCATAGCGGAGCGTAATGATAATGCAACGTGGGTTATCATCCCGACTACCGGGATGTCAACCCACGTTGTATTAAAAGCCCAATATACTTGATTTTATTCCATACAATTACTCAATATGGAACTCAACGAAGCACAAATCAACTACTTTAATCAGCTGTTTGAAAAGGCGGCCAACAGGCCTCGCTGGAGGCCAAGCATTTGGGCGATATCCCCAAGGGTCTTTTTTACTCGGAAGCTGCCCTGAAACTGAAACCATCAGACCCCGCCCTGATGGGCAATCATGCCATGAACCTGCTGATTGCCGGAAAAGATCTGGGTTAAGATCCACTATCAGCAAACCCCATCTGTGCGAAATCTGTGCAAAAAATCTGTGTGAAATCTGTGCGAAACCGGATCCCCCGAAGGGCAAGGCTCAGATCTTTCGCTACGCTCAAGATGACAAACCACAATAGGTTCATGACCCATAAATGACCACCTCAAATGACTTAAATGACTCCAAAATGACTCCAAAATGACTCCAGAATGACCCCAAAATGACTCCAAAATGACCCCAAAATGACTCCAAAATGACTCCAAAATGACTCCAAAATGACCCTCCAAATACCCCTCCCAATGACCCAATAAATGACTCCCCCAATGACTATCAAATCTCCTATCTTGCTCCCGGAATTTGCTACCCTATTCGCTGCGATTCACCATGTCGAAGAAAAAAACAAACCAAGCCTCTCAAAAGGTATCGACGGCTAAACCCGCCGGTACGGTTGATCAGCCCTGGCATTTTCAAAATTGGTTCCTGATTACTGCCGGCGGTCTGTTGGCTGTAATTCTGGCGGCATTCGGAGGCGCTTTTGGCCACGATTTTGTTTCCTGGGACGACCATGTGTACGTGTACGAAAACCCCATGGTGCTGAATCCTACCGGCGCCAATTTCCGGGCATTTGCCACGCAGGTGGTTTCGCTCAATTACCACCCGCTCACCATGTGGTCGCTGTGGCTCAACTCGGCCCTGTTTGGCGCCGGAGCCAAATCTTTCATTGCCACCAATGTGCTGCTCCACTGGGGAAATGCGGCTTTGTTGTGCTGGCTGGTGTGGCTGCTCACGGGCAAACAGTATCGCTCGGTAGCCATTTTCACGGCCCTGCTCTTTGCCATACACCCGCTTCGCGCCGAATCAGTAGTGTGGGTATCTGAGCGCAAAGATGTGTTGCACGTATTTTTCTTTCTGGCAGGACTCATTTCCTACTGGCAATACCTGGATACTCAGCGCAAAGGCAAACTCTGGCTGGCTTTGCTGCTTATGCTGCTGTCTTGTCTTTCCAAAGGCGTGGCAGTGGTGTTCCCGTTGGTGTGTATGCTGCTCGATTATTGGCACGGACGCAAGTTCAGCGCCGCCTGGGTGTTGGAAAAACTGCCCATGCTGGCCTTGTCCATACTCTTTGGTCTGATCGCTCTGGATGTACAAAAAGGAGGCGATTTTCATGGATTGCTTACGCTTCCGGGCGATAAAACCAAGGCGCTTTCCACCGTTTTCGGCATGGATAAAAAAATCCTGTTTGCCGGCTACGGGTACATGATGTATTTCGTCAAAACCTTTCTGCCTTTGCAACTTTGCACCCTGTATCCCTACCCTACAGAGCTGGAGTTGAAGGGTTTTCAATACCTCGGCGGAGCTATCTTTTTCCTGGCCACCATCGGGCTGGCCATTTGGAGCATGCGTAAAACCCGGGTGCTGGCGTTTGGTTTTGGCTGGATTCTGAGCACCGTTTTACTGGTGTTGCAGTTCATTTCCGTTGGGGTGGTGATTATGGCCGATCGCTATTTTTACCTGCCGTCTGCCGGCTTGTTTTTCATGCTTACCTATGCGGCAGAGGTGTACGTTTTGCAACACAAACCCAATCTGCGCAATGCCTGGTGGGTGGTGCTGGCACTGTTTGCCGCCTGGTGTCTCTGGCTCAGCAGGGAACAAACGGCTACCTGGAAAAACTCCGAAACCCTCTGGAAACAGGTGCTTAAATTTTATCCCACGGAAGACCAGGCCATGGAATCGCTGGCCAACTGGTACGGCAAACAAAACCGCGTACCCGAGGCCGAACAAATGCTCGAACGTGCCGTGTCTGATGGCTGCACCCGCGCCAATGTGTACAGTGCCCTGGCTAATTGCATTGCCATCAAAGCAGCAACAGCCAAAGATTCCAGCACCCAACGCAGCCTGCGCGATCGTGCGTTTTCGCTGTACGACCAGTCTATTGCCCTCAATCCGGGCAATGCGGATACCTATTTCAACCGGGCGTTCACGGCGTTGCTGGTCAACCCCCGGCGCACCATTGCCGATCTGGATACGGCCATTGCCCTGGCCCCATACAAGGCTCTGCAGTTCAAACAAATGCAGGCAACCGCCTATAACAACCTGAAACAATACGCTGAAGCAGAAAAAATACTCAACGAGGTAATTGCAACTCAGGAAAAACAAGGACTCCGTACTCCGGAAGAAAAACAAAGGTATTCCGATGCATACCTGGAACGCGCAGTTTCTCGTTTTAATGGCGGTAATAAGGCAGCCGGGTTGGCCGATGCCGAAAAATCAGTGAGCATCATGCCCCAAAATCAGCGCGCCACAGGCCTGCTGGCCCGCATGAAAGCCGCCATGGGCCAGTGAACGCGGGTTGGAACGCGGATTTTTGGGAACGCGGATGACGCGGATGACGCGGATTTTTTTCTTGCTGCCTGCGGCAGCAGCCGAACGTATTCTGCGTAAATCTGCGGGCAATCTGTGTAAATCTGAGCCCCCCCTCTACGGTAAAAACTACAAACAATAAACACCATGCGTACCTACTACTTCACCCTCTCTCTCCTCGGATTACTCCTTTTCACGGCTTGCGAACGCAAAAAAGACCAGCCGCCGCAGACGGAAGATTTTTCCTGCATCAAACTTTTTGATGAACAAGGCCAAGGATTGGGCCTACATGGCTCCTGTACTACCTCCAACGATTGGGGCAATATTCCCCTGGATGCCACAGAAAAAGAATACCTGAATTTTTCAGATACTGTAAGCCTCAGCGGAACTGCACCAACTACCATTACCTGGTTTGGTATTGCTCCTTGCCCGGTAACTATTGGCGGATCTATGTTGGTGTATCTGGGTAAAGACGTCAATTCCGACCCGGTAAAACTCAAGCTGGTAGTTGTAGATGAAGAACTGAACATCGTCCAGAAAGCAGCCGTTAAACTTGGTACTCCGGCCAGCATGGCCCTGTACATTGATCCGGCCCTCTACCAAACCGGCCATTATTACCGCATGTATTATCAGGTGAGCGCTCAAGGCGCCTCCTCCCTGTATGAAGGCTACGGCAATTTCCTGGTGTGTAAAGGCCCGATTCAGGTAGGCAATATTGAAACAGAGTGTATGTGACCCAAATAGAAAATTAAACCTGCTCAGATTTATATGGTCGAATCAAGGTATGCTTAGAACCTTTGTTTTTCTTTCTGTACTTTTTTTGGCCTGCGACAAAAAAGACGAATCGGAGGCACTTCCGACGGCCTATCGGATTACCAAAACCATCCAGTACAACAATGTGCAGGTAGAGGTAGTCATTGATAAGCCGGCATTGAAAGATGTTGATGTTTTATTGACCTTTCATGGTACTGTCATGTTCGACAACCAAATTCTGGAAGCGGCAAATAATACACTTGACGGGTTTAAGGATATACTGGACAGAAAGGATATGATGCTTGTAAGTGTGGCCTACCCGGAAGAAAATCTGCTGATGGGCGACAACATATTGCAATGCGAGGCTGCCTTATTATGGATAAAAAATCGGGCGGGTAATGAGTTGGGCATTAATATCCGGAAAATATTCCTGGCTGGCCATTCTCAGGGCGGGTATCTGGTTACACGACTTAACACCATGCACCCCACCAATGGTGTTATTGCCAATGCCCCGGGTCCGCTTAACCTGGTGTACAGATGCCAACTGGAAGAATCCGGTCAGATTCCTTCCGGTACAACCTGTACCTTGCTGAAGAACACTTATGGTTCAACAAACGATAATCCCGAAGCCTATTTCCAGCGGTCCTTGTTGAACTTTACCAAAGGATTCCAATCAGACATTCTTTTCGTTCAGGGACTGGATGATTCGCCTATTCAAATGTATTCCTGGCCAATTTTCAAGCAGGATGTATTAGGTTGCACCAATTGTCAGGAGGTACAAATACTTGAATTGCCTGGATTGGGCCATTCCTCTTTGTTTAATAGTACGGAGGCCCGGGCTACCTTTAATACATTTATCAATACCAGATAAAATCGGATCACGCAAAGAGGGCACTCAATCATCTGCTTTGAACAACTGCGCGATCACCTCCTTCTTGCGCGCGCGGGCCACGGGTATGCGCGCGTCGCCGGTAAGCTGCAGGTTGTCGCCGTCCATTTTTTGTACAAAAC
>DATGWL010000161.1:0-62148 GCA_035299505.1 Saprospiraceae bacterium
GTGACTGCCAGTCACCCCGTCACTAAAAAACGCCGACCCTCAGCACCTCAGCAGAAAAAAATCAGGACGTTGTCCACCTTCATTTCAATCCTTTAGACTAACACACCTATGAAAGCATTTCTACTATTTTTAAGCATAGTATTCGCCATACAGGTTAGCGCCCAGCGCCCGGAGCCGGTTACCGGCGCGGAGCGGAATCCGCCGCTTTTAGATCCAGCCCAGCTTCAGCCACCGCCTCCGCCAATAGATACAATGGCTCCTGTGCTGATTTGTGGTGCTGTACAAGATGCAGTTGTATCTATTACAGGCAGTATTTCGATATGTTCTGCTGTTCCACTTAGTTTCTTAAGTGATAATGTAACACCGAATGACGCACTTAAAAAAGCCATCCGGAAAGCTGGAACCGGCACTGGTTTTCCACTTGATGTAAATGGCAATCCAATAACCGAGATAACCTACAATTGTCAGGAGTTGGGTTTACAGCTGATGGAAATTTGGGCTATGGATGAAGCCGGGAATGCCAGTTTTTGTACTACTGAAGTTAGCGTTTGGGACATCTATGATTATTGTAACCAAAGCTATGATTCCGTATTACTTTGTGTGAAACGCCATTGTGATGATAGTCCAATTCCTGGTATTCCTTACATTGCAAATGGACCGGTAAACTTTGTTCCAGGCTTTAATTTTTGCCAAGTACCAACTGTAACAGATAGTGCAGGTTGTGGGGTTGTATATATATCTGAAGGAACAACCGTCACTGTAGCCATTGAAAAGGATGATAATCCACGCAATGGCCTTACCACACTAGATTTGTTACTGATAGCTAAACATGTTATGGGGCTTCAGCCCTTCACCGACCCATATCGCCTGATTGCTGCGGATGCGAATAAGAGCGGTTCTATCACGTCGTTTGATATCATTGAGTTTCAGAAACTCATAAAAGGGCTATATACCGAATTACCCAACAACACTTCCTGGCGCTTTATTGACGCAGATTTTCAATTTCCCAACCCATTCAATCCGTTCATGACGGCTTTTCCGGAAGTGGTTACCCTTCATGACTTCGGGGGATTTCCGGATACCCTTCAGTTTTACGGTATAAAAATTGGGGATGTTAACTGCTCTGCCACGTTGGGCTCCTTGTACGATCCGGATTACCCGGACGTAAACCTGATCATTAAGGATACCCTTCTGCAAGCAGGTCAAGAGTATGAGATGCCGATATATTTGGAAGGAACTGATCCATGGGCCGGGTATCAGTTTGCCCTGGACTTTGATTCAACAAAATTTCAAGTCACAGATATTATACCTACCCAATGGACGAATGCAGGAGACTGGAGTTTGCTCCCGGGAAGAATGGCCACCAGTTGGTTGTACGTACCTCATCCGGTAGACTTTGGTCCCAATCAGCCAATCAGTATCGTTCGAATAAAGGCTATTCAAACACTTGCTTTGTCTGAGATCTTGTCATTGTCTGCCACCTCACTACATGCAGAAGCTTACAGGGGGGTGGATGCTGTGCCACATGACCTGGTGCTTACCTTCGAACCACAGTTCAAAGCGCCGGAGCTTCCGATAGCAGATAAAAACAATCCTGGCCCGGATCCGACGCAGTTGGTAGACCAGGCCCCGCCGGTGTTGGATTGTTACTCCGGATTTACTGTATATATCAAGCCAACCAACGACGTAGAACTCTGGGTATGGGATTTTTTGGGATTCGTTAGGGATAACTCAACGCCCCCTGGACTGATTGATGTAGCCATCAGAAAAGCAGGTACGGGTTCCAGTTTTCCGGAAGATACATTGGGTGCACCTGTTAGGAACATACTATTCACATGCCTGGAACAGGGCACTCAAACAGTGGAGGTTTGGGCGAGGGATTTAGCGGGGAATACAAGTGTTTGCCAATCTAACATTATTGTGTACGACATTAACAGTTATTGTAGTAATAAACCTTGGAATGTGGCCTTTCGGATAAGGACCGAAATGGACGAAGGTATTGAGGAGCCTATTTATGTCATAACTGGCAACAATCCGAATGATTCCTTTTATGTTAATGAGGTAGGGTATCCTTATAGTGAAGGGTATTTTGATGTGGCTACAGGCAGTAACATAACAGCATCAATCATAAAAAATGACAATCCACTGAATGGGGTTACCACTTATGATAAAGTATTGATAAACAAACACATACTCGGCTTGGAATCTTTAGATTCGCCTTACAAGATCATTGCTGCAGATGCGGATAATAATGGTGTGGTAGACACTATGGATATACTGGAAATAGACAAACTGATTCTTGGAGAATATACTGATTTCCCTAATAACACCTCCTGGCGGTTTGTGCCTAAAGATTTTGTGTTTCCAGATCCGGTAAATCCATTTATCACGCCATTCCCGGAGTCCTCAAGTGTCCAAAATCTTCAATTCCCGGTTACGCTGGAATTTGTAGGCATTAAAGTGGGCGATGTAAATAATTCTGCTGTTGCTAACCTTTCAGGTTCACCTTCTGAGGATCGTGGAGTGTCTGGCCAATCGCCGTTCATAGGTAATGCATATCCTAACCCTACACGAGTTGGAGCAGTTATCCCAATAGAACTATATTCTTCTGACCGGGTAAGTATTAGTGTGTACACATTGCAGGGGCACCAGGTCTGGATGAATGAATCTGAACTGCCGGCAGGTGCCCATTCCCTTGACATTCCGGCTGAAGCTTTTGCAAATCCAGGCATGTACCTGTGGCGTGTACGTGCAGGAGAAACGGTTAAAGCAGGAAAAATTGTGGCGGAGTAGGTTATTTACCGCAGAGGGTCGGAGTTTTTTAGTGACGGGGTGACTGCCAGTCACCCCGTCACTAAAAATCTCAGGACGTTATCAATCTTCATTTCAATCCTATAGCTTAACACTTCTATGAAAGCATTTCTACTATTTTTAAGCATAGTATTTGCCATACAGGCCAATGCCCAGCGCCCGGAGCCGATTTCCACTGCCGGACGAAATCAGTCGCCAATAGACCCAACCCAATTACAGCCGCCACCGGATACGGAGCCGCCGGTGGTTATTTGTTCAGGTACGCAAGACTTTAATGTGTATTTAACAGGTGCTATTTCAGTTTGGGTTACTGATTTCATTTCCTCTGTGAGCGATAACGTTACGCCTGAAGGCGAACTGAAGTTTGGTATTCGAAAAGCAGGGACTGGAATCGGATATCCCTTAGATAGTATTGGGAATTCAATTACCAGCGTTACATTCACTTGCGCGGAAATGGGATTGAAACAGGTAGAAATTTGGGCTATTGATGCAGCAGGTAACGCCGGAAACTGCACTACCGAGGTTCTGGTTTCTGATCCGTATGGATATTGCATCCAAAGCTATGATTCAGTGGTTCTTTGTGTAAAACGACATTGTGATAATGCTCCGATGCAAAGTATTCGATATGACCTTGAAGGAACATCCTCTTTTTTGCCACCATTTAACCAATTGCCGCAACTTCCATCCACAGACACTTTAGGTTGTGTATTACTTTATATTCGAGAAGGTATAACTGCTACTTTAACAATGGAAAAGGATGATGACCTTCTGAATGGTGTTAATACCTTAGATATGTTGTTGATCGCCAAACATATCCAGGGTATTGAGCCTTTCACCGATCCATATCGCCTTATTGCTGCGGATGCAAATAAAAGTGGTTCTGTCAGCACAATCGATCTTGTAGAATTTCAAAAACTCATCAAGGGGATATATGGCGAATTACCCAACAACACTTCCTGGCGATTCATTGATGGCAGTTTCCACTTTCCTAATCCACTGAATCCGTTTGTCACAGCAATTCCTGAATCAATAGCGTTGGTTGATGCGGGAGATCTGCCTGACTCTGTATTTTTTTACGGTATCAAAATTGGAGATGTAAATTGTTCAGCAACACTTGATTCCCTGGGGCCTGTGGATTATCCTGACGCCAATTTGGTAATCAAAGACACCCTGCTTCAGGCCGGGCAAGTGTATGAAATGCCGATTTACATGGGCAGCGGAGGTCAATGGGGAGGATATCAGTTTGGATTATCTTTTGATCCTGCCAAACTGGAATTTGTAGATGTGACGCCAACACAATGGTCGGATGCCACAGATTGGGCGGTATTTTCCGGTCGTGTGTCAACCAGTTGGATTCATGCTCCATTTCCGGTGAGCTGGCAAGCGAATGAACCAATGGCCATCCTTCGCATGAAGGCCTTGCAGCCCCTGCAACTTTCCACTGTAATACAATTGGAAACCAACGGATTACATGCGGAAGCATATGAAGGCCAGAATGCCCTGATTCACGACCTTACCTTGCATTTCGAACCACAGTTCAAAGCGCCGGAGCTTCCGATAGCAGATAAAAACAATCCCGGCCCGGATCCGACGCAGTTGGTAGACCAGGCCCCGCCGGTGTTGGTTTGCTTTTCCGGGTTTAGTGTAAACATCATGCCAACGAGCATGGTCAATCTCTGGTCATCTGATTTTGTGGAATCTGTTTGGGATAACGCCACAACACCGGGACTGATTGAAGTAGCCGTAAGAAAAGCAGGTATTGGCTCAGGGTTTCCGGAAGATGCTCTGGGAGAGCCAATTCATAATGTACTCTTTACTTGTCTGGAATTAGGGTCTCAAACTGTAGAAGTTTGGGCAAGAGACTTGGCCGGGAATACCACTGTTTGTCAGACGGTAGTAGAGGTGCAGGACAATAACAGTAATTGCGAGAATCAGGCTTGGAATGTGAAAATATGTGCCAAAACGGAAACAGGAGATGGGGTAGAGGAGAACCAATATATTGTTACCGGCAATAATCCTACAGGACCATTTTTTGCCAACCAGGTTGGAGATCCTAACAGTGATTGCGGGTATTTTGAAGTGGCTTTAGGTAGCAATATCACAGCTTCTATTTTAAAAGACGATAATCCACTGAATGGTGTAACCACGTTTGATCTGGTTCTGATTGCCAAACATATTGAAGGGGTTGATCCATTGAATTCTCCTTACAAAATCATTGCTGCTGATGTAGATAAAAGCGGGGTTATTGATTCCACCGATATAACCGAGTTGTATAAACTCGTTATAGGTATCTATACAGAATTACCCAACAATACCTCCTGGCGATTTGTGCCCTGGGATTTCTTGTTCCAGGATCCGGCCAATCCATTTATTACCCCCTTCCCTGAGTCTGTTACGATTCAGAATCTTCAATTCATGACATCTATAAATTTTGTGGCTATTAAGGTAGGCGATGTCAATGGGTCAGCAACTCCAAATAGTATCCACCAGGTATCAGAGGAAAGGCAATCCGAACTTATTGTACCGTTTATTGGTCGTGCATACCCCAACCCAACACCTTCAGGCGCCGTAATTCCAATGGAACTACATGCTAACGCCCGGGTAAGTTGTAGTGTGTACACAATGCAGGGGCGCCAGGTCTGGATGAATGAATCTGAACTGCCGGCAGGTGTCCATTCCCTTGACATTCCGGCTGAAGCTTTTGCACATCCAGGCATGTACCTGTGGCGTGTACGGACAGGGGATACGGTTAAAACGGGGAAAATTGTGGCGGAGTAGGTTATTTACTGCGTCTCTGCAGTAAAAAACACCCTGCGCCTCCCCAAACACCTACCCCAATCCCTTCTCCGGATTCAAAATGCCCAGCGGATCAAACACTTTTTTGATCTCGCGCATAAGTCTGCGCTCTGTTTCCGAGAACACTATGTCTACATATGGCCTCTGCACCAACCCTATACCATGCTCGCCGGATATGGTGCCGCCTACACTCTTTACAAACTGAAAAATCTCCCGAATGCCTTTGGGTACTTCCTCCTGCCAGGCTGCTTCAGAAAGGGTTCCACGCAGGATATTCACGTGTAAATTACCATCGCCGGCATGGCCATAACACACAGATTCAAAGCCATAACGCGCGCCAACGTCCTTCACTTTTTTGAGCAGGGCCGGCAATTCTGCCCTTGGCACCACCGTATCCTCTTCCTTGTACACAGAATTTTTCTTTACCGCGTGGGCTACATTCCTGCGCAGTTTCCACAGGGCTGTTTTGGTGGCATCGTCGTCGGCGAAAAAGATTTCACCACAGTCAAACTGTTCCAAAACCTGCGAAATGGTTTCGCAATCTGCCACCAGGCTGTCCATGTGAAAACCATCCACTTCTATCAGCAGGTGTGCACCATCGCTTTCCTGAATGGGCACCGGTGTTTCGCCCACATAGCGCACCGCCCAATCAATGGCATTTCGTTCCATAAACTCAAGTCCGCTGGGCGTAACGCCAGCCTGAAAAATGGCTGCAACAGCCGCACAGGCGCTATCCGCAGATCGGAAAGGCACCAGCATCAACAGATTTTGGGTAGGGTAGGGCTGTAGTTTCAAGACTATTTTAGTCACAATGCCCAGGGTACCCTCGCTGCCCACCAGGAGCTGGGTGAGATTATACCCCGTGGAATTTTTCAGGGTGTTGGCGCCGGTCCAGATGATTTCACCATCGGGCAACACCACTTCCAGATTCAGGACGTGGTCTTTCACCACCCCGTATTTCACTGCCTTGGGTCCGCCGGCATTGGTGCTGATATTCCCTCCGATAAAACTCCAGCCACGACTGCTGGGGTCGGGCGGATAAAATAACCCTTTGTCTTTCAAGGTGTTTTGAAGGATTTCTGTAATCACACCGGGTTCTGTTGTTACCTGAAAATTGCGCTCATCAATGTGCAGTATTTGGTCAAAACGCCGCATGGAAATCACCAGGCCGCCATGGGTAGGCAAAGCCCCACCGGCCAAACCGGAGCCACCGCCACGCACTGTAACAGGAATGCGCTCGCGCGTACACAGGCGCATGATCCGACTTATTTGATCTGTATTGGCGGGTTCCAGAACACCCTGGGGGAGGAATACGAGGTCTTCCGTTTCATCATGCCCGTGTTGCTGAAGTGCCTGTTCATCCGTCAGAAGATATGGTTCACTCACTATCTCGCGCAATTCTGCCCAGATTCCCGGTGCGATCATTGGGAGCGTCGTATTTTTGCCGGAGTTGGACAGCGATTGGCCCTCCGTAAACGTTTCAGGGTGATTCATGCTTAGTCTGCCATTAATAATATGAAAAAGACAATCGTTTTTTGGATGGCCATGTTGGCTGGATTATGGGTAAGCGCACAAACCACCCAACAAGAAAATGCCCCCAAAAAGGAAGGCAAAAGTAAAGGGATATTGGCGCATTTTGCCCTCGGCGGTCATCTGCCTGCCGGCGAATTATCCAAACGTTTTGGGGTTAACGGGGCTATTGGCGCCGGAACTGAGTTCATTACTTCCCGGAACTGGGTGTTTGGACTGGAAGGCGCTTTTTTATTCGGCAGCAGTGTAAAAGAAGATCCACTGGCCATATTGCGTACCCCTTCCGGAGATATCATTGGCAACGACCGGGCAATTGCCACCATTCGCCTGCAACAAAGAGGCCTGTACATTGGCGCTGCGGTTGGCAAACTGATCACTTTCGACGATTCCCGGGAAGGACTTCGACTAACGCTGGGTGGTGGCTGGACCCAACATCGGATCAGGATTCTGGATGATGCCCGTACGGCGGCACAGCTGTCGGGTGATTACAAAAAAGGATACGACCGACTCTGTGGTGGCCCTGCACTTCAGCAGTTTGTTGGCTGGCAGCATGTGGGGTATGGAAAAGACGTGAGCTGGTTGATTGGTTTCGAGTTTAACCAGGGTATTACCCAAACGTTGCGCGACTGGGATTTTACCGAAATGCGCAAACTGGATGGCACACGGGTTGACCTGCGTTTTGGTATCAGAATGGCCTTTACCCTGCCATTTTATACCGGTTACGCGGAGGAAATCTATTACTAAAATTCCATGCTTTTAGTCTATAACCTGCTCATTTACCTATATGTGGCACTTATGCAGGTGGCTGCCTGGCTGCATCCCAAGGCCCGTTTGTGGGTTAGTGGGCGACAAAACTGGCGCGCACGCCTGCGCGCATCAGTGGCTGAATGGCAGAACGCACCTGGCGTATGTTGGGTCCATGCCGCATCGCTGGGAGAATTTGAGCAGGGCCGCCCTGTCATTGAAGCTTTTCGGCAGGAATTTCCCGGCTGGAAAATAGTGCTGACCTTTTATTCTCCATCTGGTTACGAAATAAGAAAAAACTATGCCCACGCTGATTTGATTTGCTACCTGCCTGCTGATACGCAGGCGAATGCGCGCGACTTTCTGGATATTCTGAACCCTGCAATTGCGGTTTTTGTCAAATATGAGTTCTGGGCCAATTACCTGCATGCCCTGAAAAAACGCGGAACCTCAACCCTGCTTATTTCTGCTATTTTTCGACCCGGACAGCCTTTTTTTGCCTGGTATGGGGCGTTTTGGCGCAAAATGCTGGGCGCATTTCAACACCTTTTCGTTCAGGATACGGCTTCGGAATCACTGTTGCATGGCATCGGCATTCATCAAGTGACCGTAGCCGGGGATACCCGGGTGGACCGTGTGTTGTCCATTGCCCGGCAGGTACAGGAAAACCCGGTGGTAGCTCCATTTGTAGAGCAGGCTGATTCAGTATTGGTTGTTGGAAGTTCCTGGCAACCTGATGAAAACATTCTTTTCCCGGCGGTTCAGGCATCTCATATCGCAAAGGTATTGCTTGCCCCGCACGAGCCTTCCTCAACCAATGTAGCCCGCATTTGCAAACAACTCGAGGAATACGGAGTAACCAGATATTCGGATGGCCCGGGCGCTCGGGCCAGATGGATGGTGATAGACAATGTGGGAATGCTCAATACCTTATACCGCTATGGTCATATTGCCTACATAGGAGGCGGATTGGGCAAAGGGATTCACAATACCCTGGAGCCTGCTGCCTTTGGACTACCCGTTATTTTTGGTCCCAAATACCGCAAATTTGAGGAAGCACGGCAGTTTGTTGCACGCGGAGGCGCCTTTGTGGTACAAAACAGCCAGGATCTGGCTGCAGTGTTACAACAACTTGAAGACAAGAAATTTTACCAAAACGCTTCCCGGGCGGTCTTGAGTTATCTGGAAGAAAACAGCGGCGCAACAGAGAAGGTAATGGGATTTATCAGGCGAGTTGCCAAATGAAGTTTGTAGGTCTGGCAACCTGTCATTCCCCACAGCTCCCCTTGCCCCCGGGGCTTTAGCCCCAGGAGTGACAGGGGGGACTGTTGGTTGAGGTCAGGTCTGGCAACGGGGCGACTGACAGCCACCCCGTTACCAGGACCCATTAATTCACTACTTCTACCCAGCGGCCCGGCTGAACTGCCCGGATACGATTGTCGTACATAGCCTCGCAGGCTACAGCAGGCAGGTAATATTTGCCGGTATAGGCGGCATTCAACTGAATTCGATAGGTGCGCGATTGTTTGGCATTTTTATCGTTGCTCCAGTTAAACGGAAGATCGAAATAGGTGAAAACCCGGTCATCCCGAACATCCTGATAATCCATGGCATCAGAGGTGGCGCCGCCAACCAGGTTCATGCGGGTGTTCAGAATCTCCCAACCCGAAGGGAATACCTGTGAAAGGGCGAGTTCGTTAAAGTCGAACCGCATGGTTCCAGTGCGGGTAACGGTCACTTCAGCCAGGAAATCGGTTCCCTGTTTGAGTTTGCCAGGATCTATGCCTGATCCTTTCAGATCGGTGTAACGAACAGCCAGTGAAATGTTGCTGCTTTCGGCAGGCAGATCTGTTTTTGCCGGACGGCCGCGCATTACAATTCTGCTGTACAGTTTCTGTTTGCTCAGGTTTTTCACCGAAACACCACCTTTTACCTCATCGCCCAATGGATAGAGGTAGTAAGCCGTGGTACTATTGACTGGAATTTCCCGGCCGCCGGCTTTAATAACAAAATCTGATTTGTCGCCGAATGTGGCTTTTTTGGCAAATTTGGCGAGGGCGCGGAGGCAGGTGGCAACCTCCTGGGTGGAATACCAACGCGCTGCGTCGCCAATTTGGGAGGCTACCTGCAGGGCTACATCCATGCCACGTTTGTTGTCGCTAATAGCCGTTAAAGTTTCCAGCTTCAGGGCCAAATCCCGTAATTCGGAGCCATAGGTGTATCCCCACCAGCTATATCCGAATTTTTTATTGTTTGCATCGTTCAACAGGTCGCGGGCAGCTTCGCTTTTGCCGGCAGTGGCATAAGCAGCGGCAAGCAGGGATGCGGAATTGTCAAACTTAACCTTTTGCTCTCTTAGTCTGTTCATGCCGGCCATATCCGGTTTGCCGGCCAGAGCCAGTGCATAAAGTCGGTAAGCCTGCGCCAATTCTGAATCGTGCATCCACCAGTTGTTTGGGTCATTGTTTTGAACAGGCTCCCAGCTTCTGGAGGTTTTTTGCTGATAATCAATCCATTTATCCAGTATTTGTTGCGGCACCGAGAAGCCTCTGGCCCGGGCTTCCAACAGGAAGTGACCGGCATAGGTTCCTGCCCAGTCGGCAGCTTCATTACCACCCGCCCAGTAGGAAAATCCACCAGATGCCAGCTGGAAATTTTGCAGCTTGGCAATGGCCGCTGTTACATTCTTCTGGATGTCTTGCTGTTGCTTGTTTGTGAGCGGAGCAATCAGGTCTACATACAACTGCGGGAAGGCAGCGGAGGTGGTTTGCTCCACACAGCCGTGCGGGTATTGAATCAGGTAATCCAGCTGGCGGGAAAGGTTTATCGGCGGGATACTGCTGATTTCCAGCACCGCGGCATCCAGCTCGCTAAAGTCGGTGAGCTGAGCACTTTGCGACCAACTTTGGCCAGGTTCAATGGCGCCATCCAGCACGCGGGTTATCACCGGATTGGGGTTGCGCACTTCAATTTCAATATTGGAACTGGCTATTTCTCCACCGCCGGTAGCGGTGATTTTGAATTTGGCAACGCCGGTCTTATTGCCTACTTTCAAATCGAAATAGGCCATTTTTTGCCCGGGTTCGCTGAATGCCAGATTGGTTGAACTGGTAGCTACCGAAACCAAACCGGAAGTTTCATCCACATCTACGGTGGCACTGTTGATAGACTTTTCCATGGCAAATACCTCCACCGGCAAGCGAAGGGTTTCGCCCGGGCCCAATACACGCGGAAGCGTAGGCATAATCATGAGCGGTTTTCGTACCGGGCAGGTTTTTTCTGCATTGCCATATGCACCATCGCCATCAGCGCCCGGGGCCGACATAACTGCCATAACCCGCACAGAGCCAACATAATTTTCAATTTTCACCCGGTGTTTGGCTACCTGACCTTTTTCCAGTTTGAAGGGGCCAAGGTGAATAACACAAGGTTTGAAGCGGTTCACCTGGTTGGCATTTTTGGCTTTTTGGTTAATGCCATCACCACCAATAGCCAGGATTCTGGACAACTCCGCACCATAAGCACCCAATACGAAATCGTAAATATCCCAGGTTTTAACGCCGTGCGCCTCCCTTGCATAGAAAGCATCCCAGGGGTTCGGCGTTTTAAAACGAGTAAGGTCGAGCAGGCCTTCGTCTACAATGTCGAGCGTGTACACACAGGCCTTTCCACCTTTCTCTTTCAGGCTGATATTGAAAAACTCATCCGGCCGCAGCTGATCCGGCATATCAATCTGAGCTTCAAGACGGGTGGATACATTTTCCACATTCACCGGAACCACGCCATACATCCGGATGGGCAGGTCGTTTTTGGTTTGGGCATGTGGTTGAATCAAACTTACGTGTGCATAAACGGTTGGCGCCATGTTCTTCTCCGCCTTGAATCTCAGGAAATTGTCTCCTGCCACAGCGTCAAACCACATATGTTTGGCTACGCGGGTGCCGGTTTCCAGGGTAAGCAGAATCCGGCCGTTTTCGCTGGCAGGAACCTTCAATACCACCTCGTCGCCTACATTATACTTTTCTTTCTCCACTGTAAAAGGCAACATAGCGGCTGCATTACGGCTATACAGATCGTCCAGTTGTTCAGGCTGACCCGACCAGAAGAAGTCGCCGGCAGTGTGGCCTTCCTCAGTGTCGGCTACACGCACGAGGTACCTGCCCCAGCCGGATGGTTTTACGGACCAGGTGGCTAATCCGCGAGCGTCGGTGGTTAATTCGGCATGATCTACAGCGTCGTTAAGTTCGCTGCTATTGAATTGACCAATCCCGGAGCGGGCATCATCATCCCACCACCAGCGCCAATCCACGCGGTAAAGGGCAACTGTAATTTTGTGGTTGGGAACAGGCTTCCCAGTGTTATTCAGTACAGCAAATGTGACTTTGCTGCTTCCGTTCCGGTCAAGGGTTTTGCTTCCCCATTTATCTGTTGGAATAAATACCCCTACAAAACGCTCATAAGGCAGTACGTCTAGCGCAAAATTATCCGTACTGAAATCGCCACCGGCTTCGAAAGCACGTACTTTGAAATTGGCAATCAGTTTACCGGGTGCAGCACTCACCTCACCGATTTTGAGCGGCACTTTGGCCTGGCCATTTTGGTCAATATTGGCGTCAAACAACACCTCCGGATCAGTAAAGAAATAGCGGGAAGGATCGTCGAAAGCATACCCTCCATAACCCTTGAATTCTGTTTTAACAGCGCGCACCTGCATTTCCACTTTTGCTTTGAGGTTTTGCGCCACAGCGCCGTGCAGCCAGTTGACTTTCAGGTTGCCGCTCAGGCCTTCACCTTCGCCATTGATGCTGAAATCACTGGCAGTCAGGAATTGCCTTGGACCAAAATTCAGGTCGAGCTTGAGTCGGTTCGGCTTAACGGTTTCTATTTTAACCTGTTTGGTGAATTCTGCCCCGCCAACCATCACTTTAGCGGTCCAGTTGCCCGTTTTAGCCTCCGCGCGGGTAGCGCAGTAGAACGGATAAACGCCATTCATACCACTGTTGGAAACAGTGCGGTATTGAATGGACCCTCCCGGGTCGCGTAGTTCAAACACTACCGGGTGACCTTGCGGCAGTCGACCGGTTTTGTCTTCCAATACAAAATTGAGGAACAGGGAATCGCCGGGGCGCCACACGCCTCTCTCTCCATAAATATAACCTTTAAGGCCTTTTTGAGCCTCCATACCGGCTACATCGAACCGGCTCAGGGAAAGGGAGTTCCCATCGGCCATACGCAGGTAGCCTCTGCGACCATTGGCGCCGGTGGCAACCGCCAAAAACGGCGTTTCTCGTAAACCCTCCACCATAACAGTGCCATCACCTTCGGTGCGGGTTTTAGTAATTGGCTGAAGTTGGTAGCTGAGCAATTCAATATCAATGCCGCTAACAGGCTGAGCGGTGTGTAAATCCGTTACAGCCAGGAAGAGAGAGCCATCGCGACCTTTTTTGGCTGTTAGGCCTAGATCGCTGACAAACACATTGCGTTGAGAAAAATGCTCCCGGTTGTAGTATTCGCGGGAACAAGGGTTTTCACGGTTGTCCCAATTGTAATCGTCTTCTTCACTCCACCAGTATTCACTATCGGTTTCGTCCCAATATACGCCCCTGTATCCGCCCATAATGGACCGGATAATTCCGTCTTCTGGCTCCTGATCTTTTTCCTGGGAATACACATTGTTGCAACTGGTGTAATCCATTTTAAAGGCCAGACGCACCTGATAAATGGCGCCCGGGTCCTTTTGTATCATATCCTTGAGATCAAGGGCATAACGTTGCCAAACTTTGGAAGAGGCATCCGGATTAATGGCTGCCAGATCAAATTTTTTCTGCAACACAATTTTACCCACACGTTCCAGCTCGTTGTCGCCTTCAATGTCGTTCACCTGAAGGAATTGCAGGATGTTGGAATTGAATATTTTAAATACTTCTACATCAACAGAAGTGAGGCCAACTGCTTCGAATGGGAAAATAACGCCGCCGTTGCTTTGCTGCGGAATAATGGCGCCCCTGCCAACCAGACGAACCCCTGGCTTCAGGTCTTCAAAATTAAGTGTCCATTCGCCGGCACTTTTAAGGTATTGTCCAGCTGCATTGCGCACATTGGCATCCACCTGCACTTTTTTAGGGCCGGTGATCCGGTCGCCCGGGTACACACGCACAAAATTACCGTCGGTTACATACCGCAACTTTCCATGGAAATTATCCACCCGAATCAGGCCGGAGAGGTCCTGTCCACTGGAAATAGGGTCGCTAAAGTTCAACAGTACATATTGTTCTTCCACCTGAATGGCTTTGGCTGAAAGCAGGCTGAATTCGCCCAGTGGCGGTACGGCCTGAGATTCCTGCAGGTCTTTGTTTACGCCAATTGGATCGCCTGACCAGGACATGCGCACGGTGCTGGGTACATTGGAGCGCTCCACGCCGGCCACGGTCCATTGGTGCGATTTGCCGTCCTGATCGTGTTTCCAACTTACCAGAAGAGCTTTATTGCCTTGTTTGGCCTGAAACATCTGTTCAATCTTGGCAGCATCGCAGGCTTCATTTATCCGAACCGTTCCAATCACCTGTTGTTGGCGCGGGTCGGCGGGGTCCATCGTGATGCCATCTGTGCTGACTTCGTAGGCCAGTTCCCGGATATGAAAGCTGAATTCAAATACACGGGCCAAATCTGGCGCTTCAGCGTAAATGCGTTTCAATGCTACTTCTGCGGTGTAGCGTTTGCCGGGCTGTAGCGGCTTGGCGGGAGTTAGTTTAATGGTGCGGTCATCTTCCCAAATGGCTTTACCCTCAATCTTGGGGCTTGTAGAGAAAATACTGGTCGGCACTTCCTGCCCAACCTGACCGGTTTGGATGGCTGCATTGACAAACCGTACACGAATGACCTCGTCCCTGCTGATAGAGCCGGAACTAAAGGCATAGATGTATTGTGAAATAGCTTCGTAATAGGCCTCGTTTTTGACAACTTTTTGGCTGTTAACGAGGAAAAAGATGCCTGTTGCAACGGCTGTTGTTGCAAGTAGGGCATACGCAAATGGCTTTCGCATAGGAAGTTAGAGAATGAGGTGATGGTGTTTGTATCAACTCCGATGGTGGGGTAGTCGGATGTAAGTAATAACGTTCAAATGTAGGGGCATTTCACACATTAACGAAGGACTTTTCAGGAAAATATGTGAAGCGTTTACACATGAAAAATATTCTGGATAAAAATTGCAAATCCTTCAGACCGGGTGAGCGCAAAAACGCCAAATAAGGCAATGGAATAGCCCAAATACCACTTCCAATCGAGCCATTGTGTGGTTTTTATGCCATGTTTTCTTTCCAGGATCCATATCAGGCCCAGTTTTTCAATCCAAAAAGAAATGACCACGGAAAAGGCAAGTCCGGAGAGTCCCCAGATTTGAATAAAAACATACCCCAGCACAACTTTCACCAGCAATTCAATAATACTGATCCCAAATATACTTTTGGAATCTGATTGGGCCAGTACCACAGAAGCGGGCAGGAGTATTCTGCTGGAAAGGGTGAGCAGATAAATATTGAATAAAGGGGCGCTTTCAGTGAAATCGTGGTTGAATACCACCGGGAAAAGTGGCTTGCTGATACACATTAAAACCATGGTCAATGGAAACAGGATGTGCATCAATCTTAGGGTTTTGTTTTTCAATTGCGACAGACCTTCACTTTGATTGGCGGCAATAAGCGGTATAAGCGAGGTGCCTAAGGCACTTACCAGGGCTGTGGCCAGTGGAAACTCTCTGGCGCCATATCGGTAGATGGCATAGGTAGCCTGATCCTGAAAATGCCATCCAACAAGCCAATTGTCTGCCAGCATCAGCAGATTGCTCACTATATTGCTCAAAACCAGAGGAAGGCAAAAGGTTAGGTACCGCAAAGTCAGCGGCCAGTCTATGGCTATCCGTCCATATCGCAAGGCCATGCTGGCTGCCCATAGCCATTTTCCGGCTGCCAGCAATACCAATGCTTTGATGCTTCCTTCCAGCCCGTAGCCTGCAATAATTGGATAGCCCAACGCTGCCAGGTACAAACCAAAGCTGGCCACGCCCCAACTGATAATGTAACGAGGTTTTTCCTGCAGGAGGTAGATGTACTCTACCGGAAAACTTGGGAGGTTAAGAAGTAAATACAGCGCAAACCATTTGAAATGAGGCACTTCCGGCATACCGGTCAATACCGGTGTAACCCAGGGCTCCCCAAACCACAATACCAGGAACAGAAGCAACGCAATGCCGCAAAAAGTCAAAAAATGATTGAAAATGAATGTTTTACGTTGCTCTTCGTCCAGTTTGCTGAACACCGCTGTTATGCCCTGCAACAAACCTGCAACCCAGAAAAAGGTAAGGATGGTGCCCACATACAGAAGCATTTCCCAAGCGCCAATATCTGAAACCGACAAGCCGCTTTTAGCCAGCAAAATGCCGGTAAGCACTGCTGTGCCTAAACGCATTACCTGAAAAATCTGCAGGGCCAGGGTTGATGTTAGTGGGGGAAACAAGGATGGTTGTTTTGTAATGGTATGACTCAGCTATGCACCAAACGGGTTGCCAGCTCCCGGGCAAAAAATGGCGCCAGTAATGTTCCTTTCGTCCCTAGTCCGTTAAACATATACACTTTTGGATTCAGGAGACTTTGCTTCACAACCGGCCGGCGATCAATCATGGTGGGGCGGATGCCCGCCACCATATCTATAATGTCAAAAGGTACTGACAACATTTCGTGCAGATGATCAAGCAAAAAAGAGCGCCCATCCTCCCCGGGTAAGGTATCCGGAAAATGCCAGCGATAGGTACTGCCAGCCCAAAAGAGCCCATCACCAAGGGGGGCAACCAGAACTGTTTTTTTAAGCATTTCATCCGGCCACTCATCTGCGGACAATCCGGGAAACCTTAATAACAGCGCCTCTCCCTTGGATACCCTGAACGGCGTTTCCGGGAAAAACGGATTGGTTTCTCCACGCCAACCTTCGCAAAAAATGATCTGGTCGTATTGTGTGGTTAGTGCTTCAATCTCCGCCATTGCAACGGTTTTTTCCTGAAAAAAGCCATGTTCCAGGGCATAGTTGCGAAAACGTTCTGTCAGCAGCGGTAAATTAACCCTGCCTGATTGATGAATCAACCCAAAATGGAAGCCGGGTTTGAGCAGCGGACCCCACTTATCTGCATGATCACGTTCGCTGAGAAAGGGAAGATAATCTTCCTGACTGCATCGTACAGACCAGTCGTTGGTTTCTTCCGGGGTGGCCAATAATCTAAGGATTGGTCTTTCTTCCCAAAGGGCTACACCCAACGCTTCTTCCAGACTGCGGTACACCTGACGGGCAATCGGGTAAAATTCCTCGAAGCGCCAGGACTTGACGTATCTTTTTCCGGTTACCGGATTGATGATGCCGGCCGCAGCAATGGAAGAGGCGCCGGGTAAGTTGCCGTCCTGCATAAGCACGTCCACGCCAGATTTTCGGAGCTCCCAGGCCAGCAGGGTGCCGGCAATTCCTTGACCTATTATGAGCGCTTTGGGCATGCAGGATGCTTATTTATATCTCCTTCTGACCAGTTTTACAAAAGCTTTGGCAGTGTCCAGGCGCTTTTTGTCGGTCCAGGTATAGTGCACAACATAGTTGTGGATGAGGTAATCGCGTGCCTGATCGAAATGTGAAAAGTCGTTCAGTGCATTGAGCGCATTTTCAAATGCTTTGCCGTCGCCGGCAAATAATTCGCTGGTGTATAGCAGACGATCGTTCAGGGCAATAGCCTTTTTCAAGTCGGCAATGGCTGATTCTGCCAGTTTTTCAGACAGTTCTTTAGCCTGTTTTTCTTCAAAGAGCAAATCCAGTCCGGCGCCGGCAGCCGCTGGCGGCGATACCTTGACCGCCGGGGCAGGTTTTTCGACCTCAACCGGTGGTGGCGGCGGCGGTGGCGCCTGCACAACGGGCGGCGGTGGGGGAGGAGCCTCCACAACAGGTGGTGGTGGTGGCGGCGGAACGGGAACTTCCTCAACAACAGGTGGCGGTGGTGGTGGCGGGGTTTCTTTTACCACTTCTACCACTGGTGCAGGCACAGGAGGCGCTACACGAGTCGGAACGGGTTCCGGTTTTGGGGTAGGCACGGATGTATTAGCTTCAGACAGGATTGCGTCGTACAGTTCCCGAACGTAAGATGCGAGGATATCAACATCCAGTCGGACAATGTTTTCCTGATCTTTGCTCATTCGATTGAATTCGCGATGGAGCTTGTCGAGGTAAATTTTTGCTTTTTGAAAATCCATTAGCGGGAGGGTTTGATAACAGTGCCTATTTTCACCGGCGAATTTCCAATTTTTTTTCAACTGTACAGGGGAAAGTTCATCCTGGATTGAACACCTGCATAAAATTAACTATCACCGTGTTTTTAGAACCGCATTTCAAAGGACAACGCAAAGGCTGGATTGAGGTGGTATGTGGCTGTATGTTTTCCGGCAAAACCGAAGAGCTGATCCGGCGTTTGCGCAGGGCTAAAATTGCCGAAATGAAGGTAGAGGTATTTAAGCCCAAGGTGGATACACGATATGACGAGATTGCCATCGTGTCGCACGATACTACCTCGGTATTAGCCCAGCCGGTTGGACATTCTTCTAAGTTGTTGGAAATCAGTGAGGATACCACTGTAGTAGGGGTTGATGAGGCTCAGTTTTTTGATATGGATTTGCCTGAGGTATGTCAGGAGCTTGCCTTGCGCGGTGTCCGTGTTATCATTGCCGGACTGGATATGGATTACAAAGGTAACCCGTTTGGACCCATGCCCGCCTTGTTGGCAGTAGCGGAATATGTAACCAAGGTACACGCCATTTGTGTCCACTGCGGGAACCTGGCCACACATTCCTATCGTTTGGCAGAAGAAGATTCCGTGGTGTTACTCGGCGAAAAAGGCCAGTACGAACCCCGCTGCAGATCCTGTTATCATCAGGGAAATATACTCAGACTTAAATAGAATCAATTTTTCATCGGAAATTTGCGCCACCAATATGGTGCCCCAATGGAGCTAAAGAGACGTTTGACTCACCCACTCACTCACTCACTCATTCACTCACTTTGAATCTAGTCAACGACAAATACCAATTCACCGGCGGCATCGATCCGCTGGAGCTGTGCCGGGAATATGGCACACCCTTATATGTTTATGATGCTGCCATCATTGAAAGACAATATAAACGCATCACAACGGCCTACACCTACCCTAAGTTTAAGGTGCATTATGCCTGTAAGGCCCTGAGCAATTTGAGCATTTTGCGTTTGCTGCGGAGCATGGGCTCAGCCCTGGATTGTGTGTCCATAGGCGAAGTGCAATTGGGTTTGCTGGCAGGGTATGCCCCGTCTGACATCCTGTTTACACCCAATTTTGCTGGCATTGATGAATACGAGGAGGCGGTAAAACTGGGTGTAAAAATCAATATTGACGCTATTCCTATGCTGGAAAACTGGGGTTTACATCATCCTGATGTGCCGTTTTGCATTCGGATCAACCCACATTTGATGGCTGGCGGCAACGAAAAAATCAGCGTAGGGCATATTGATTCCAAGTTTGGTATCAGCATTCACCAGCTTCCACACGTGATGCGCATTGTGGAAAACCAAAAGCTGACGGTAGAAGGCCTGCATATGCACACCGGTTCTGATATCCTGGACGTGGATGTTTTTCTGCGTGGTGCTGAAATCCTGTTTGAAGCTGCCCGCAAGTTCCCGGATTTGAAATATATTGATCTGGGAAGTGGGTTTAAAGTGCCTTACAAGCCAGACGATATTGAAACAGATGTAGAAGAGGTGGGTGAAAAACTCAGCCAACGATTTGCTGCATTTTGCCAGGAATATGGTCGGGAACTCACCCTGATGATAGAACCAGGCAAGTTCCTGGTGAGCGAAGCAGGGTATTTCTTCGCTAAGTGCACCCTGGTGAAGCAGACCACCTCCACAGCTTTTGTAGGCCTCGATACCGGGTTTAATCACCTCATTCGGCCCATGTTTTATGGCGCCTACCACAAGATTGTGAATGTGACAGAGCCAACCTTCAAACCCCGCATTTACAATGTGGTAGGTAATATTTGTGAGACCGACACTTTTGCAGCGGACCGCCGCATTGCTGAGGTAGTGGAAGGAGATATCCTGTGCTTTTACAATGCAGGCGCCTATGGCTATACTATGTCGTCTAACTTCAACGCCCGGTTGCGTCCGGCGGAGGTGCTCATTTATAAGGGGAAGGCGTACTTAATCCGTGAGCGCGAAAAGTTTGAGGATTTGGTTCGGGGGCAGCACGAGGTGCCATTTGGTGAACCTAAGGGCAAGGGATAGCAGTATGATATTTTGAAAGTTTGATATTTTGTCTTATTTTCAAAATAAAAAATTGTTTCATTCTTTTTTGGAAAATAATTTGCGCTGGAAAAAGTGAATTCGCATACATTAGCCCCGTTAATCACTTTTTTCATCAAATCCAACTGTTCCTTTAACATGAAAAAACGTTTTCTGACCCTCGCTGCTCTCGCGCTTCTTTTTGCCGGTCTGAATTCCTGTTCCAAAAACGACCCGGTAGCTGTTGTGGCTGAACAAGGCCTTTCTACGGAGCTTAAAGCTAAAATCAATGCATTGGGTTTTGATGCAGATGAAGCCTTTCCAGTAGAAGGAGGCTACATCGTGGAAGGCGATATTTTCCTCAGTGATGAGGACTTGGCCAAACCTATGAATCTGGCAAATTCTCTCATTATTGCAGAGGAAGAGCAGTACCACACAACTAATCTGGTTACTGGATTGCCACGAACCATAACCGTTAGCAAAAGTGGTAATTACAACGCCAATATTTCTACTGCAATCACGAATGCAGTTGCTCGTTACAATGCACAGAATCTGGGCCTCACCTTTACGGAGGTTGCTAGTGGTGGTGACATAAATGTACGAGTTGTAAATGGAGGAGGCTTCATTGCTTCTGCTGGATTCCCAACAAGCGGTGGCGACCCCTACCATGAAGTTCAATTCAACCGCCAGTATCGTAATTGGAATGTGAATACGTTAACCACTGTAATGGCTCATGAAATCGGACACTGTATTGGTTTCCGCCATACCGATTACATGAATCGCTCCTACAGCTGCGGAAGTGGTGGCAACGAAGGCGACGGTGGCGTTGGCGCTATCCATATTCCTGGCACCCCAACCGGTCCTGATGCAGCATCATGGATGCTGGCTTGTATCGGAAATGGTACTAACCGCCCATTTAATGGCAATGACGTTACAGCATTGAACGCGCTGTACTAAATCATTACAACATACCTCCATAACAAAACGGGCGCTATCCAGTTCTATGGATAGCGCCTGTTTTGTTACAGTATAATCAGTTTAATTGCCCCAATCTGCTGCGAACCATCCAGTACTTTAACCAGGTATAGGCCTTTCCCCAAGCCTTCCAACGGCATTTCTGTAAAGTGATTCTCTAGCTCTCTAGTCAAGACTAATTTCCCATTTCCATTGTAAATCTGAATGAATGTATTTTCCTCGGTTAAGGTTATGAGATTTATGTTGCCGCCAACTGTTGCAGGATTAGGAAAAATCCACCATTTGTTGTTACTCGAAAAATATCCATGCACCACATCACTTACCATACTCAAGCCATTTTCAAAATCTAATCGGACCCTATAGGTATTAATGCCGGGAGTTGGATTGCTGTCTTGCCAGAAATAATCAGTACCTGCAGCAAATTGGTCAAATAGTGCTATAAATCCACTTCCAGTTTGTTTTTCCAAGGTGATTTTAGCAATACTGTAATCTGTGCCCAAAGATAACTTCAGATCAATGGCCGGACCTCCCAGCCATTCAGCATCAAATTGCTTGATATAACAGGCAACCCCCTGACTGAAAATATCTGGAGCTGCGCTCCTGGCCCCGGTCAATTCAAGAGGTAACCAAATTGGACGGACTGAGAAGCGGGCCTGAGGAAAACTATTTTTTTTCAGCACCACAAATGTGTCTGCCGTAGTAAATAATGGCTCCATTGTTGTTCCTCCTAATCCGTAAATTTGATACTTTACAGCGCTGCCAAGAGAATTCCAAAATAACATTACAGAATCGGGGCAATTAAAACCAAGCTTGATCCTGGATTCAGGATGGACTAAAAAAGTGTCTGAAAAATACATCTGGTCAGCCACGTTCATGCTCAGTTGAAGTGGTTCGGTGGTATTCGGAAGTGTCCATCTGATCCATCCTTTCTTTAAAGGAGCTTCATCTGTAATGTCAATCCATTGAGGTGAATTGATCGAACGCCATTGAATAGCCCCAACACTTAAAGTGTCGTTCGATTGCCATTGAAGAACTACATTACTTCCAGGGGTAGCTGGAACATTTTTTAAAGGGAAACTCCAATGGAAATGATGAAGCGTATCCAAGCACCAGGCTAAAGCAACATGCTGTGCTTGAAGCAGTTCTGGCGGCGCAATGATCTGCAGTTTCCACTCACCTGACTCGGGCAATGGAACCACAATTTGTTCGATATTATTCAAGGTATCAATACCTCTGCGTGCAGGCAAGGAAAGAGAGTCTCTAATTGGCGTTGTATTTAAAATCCATGGTAGAATTACTTGCCCTGAAGGTGAAATCAGGCGTAAATCCAAATTGTGTTGCAGAGCCTTTGTCGCAAATAAGGCACCCAAAGGGTCATTCCAGGCTAGGGTTGCTTTTAATGCATTGGATGGTTGAGATACCTGTACTGGTACAACTAAAGTTTGGTTAGCATGAATTACATCAGTAGTATAGGTTTGCCCTATGGCATGCTCCACGGCACTCAGGGCATTCAATTGCCCAAATCCAGTCTCGAAATCCGGCCCGGGCGTACCTATATCATCCGCACTATTAATCAAAATAGCTTTTACCAGATCAGCATAGGGTAGGGTATCGGTTTTTTCCAGCAATACCTGCTGCACCACCGCTGCCACACCACTGGTGAGTGCCGCAGATTCAGAACTACCACCTTTTCCAAAAGCCATCAGATCTGGCTTGATACGCCCGTCGTAAGCCGGACCTTTGGAACTTTTGAGCGCTGGCACGGAAAAAGAATCCACAGAGCCCACCAGTAGCACGTTTTTAGCCATTTTAAAAGCGCCACTCAAATTTCCATACCCCTGAATGCCGGCGTATGGTCCGTCTACAGCCGCGCTATCGCCTTTATTGCCGGCAGAAATGACGTGCAGGAGGTATGGAAAATCCAACACCGACTGGTCATAGGCCGCGGCTCGCTCATCGTATTTATTGTGTATATCAATGCCGTAAGAGTGGTTTTGCACCGAAATGCCGGTTTGACCATAATCCGAATCGGGCTGCAAACCCACAAAACTGGAAGAAATCAGCCAGCAACCAGGCGCTGCACCCAGCCCGGCCCAATCTGCATTTCCAGCTCCACCTGCCAGAGATGCCATGATATTCGCATGACTCGTTACATTTGTGGCGGCATTCGGGTTGGCAATTATTCTGCCCGTAATATCCACATCGGAGCTATCAAACCGAAACTCCTTGATGGACAACCGAATGCCGGCCCCATTCCATTGTGGATACCTGATTTGCTGCGCCGCAATTTTATTGACAAACAGGTTGTGGCCTGGCACCAGATACTCCTCCTGCTGCGCACACAGCGTCAGAGGAGTAATTAGAATAAACAATACTATGCGCCAATTCATATCTGCAAACATAGCTTGGTTTGAGCAATTAATGCCGCACAGGTCGGGCTTGCGCCAAAAGATGGCATTTCTGCCGGTCGCAGCAGTATTGTTGTGGTTTAATTCAGCTTGTCAAAACCCTAAAGTGGATTCTTTAAACTACCTGCAATCTGTTAAAAACGGACAATTAACCTTTGCTGATGGCAGCACAGAGGCTATTCCTCACTGGGGGGATACCGCCTGGACCATCGTTTTCTGTGTACGACATGCAGAAAAAGCCAAAGACGATCCCAAAGACCCCCAACTTACCCCTGAAGGTGAAGCAAGGGCTGAGCGTTTGGGCAGAATTCTGGCCGAAGCAACAATCGACTCCGTATATGCTTCTCCTTACAAAAGAACCCAGCTAACAGCCGAACCAGTGCAAAGAAGGGGGCACACTGCTCCGGTTGTAACCTACAAGCCTGATAAACAGGATTTATGGTTTCCGGAGTTGCTGGAATCTTCAAAAGGGAAAAAAATGCTCGTAGTTGGGCATCAAAATACCATTCCACAGCTACTGAACCTGCTGACAGGCAAAATGAATTATGATAACATTCCAGACCAGGATTTTGGACGGATGTATCTGGTGGCCACGCAGGGTGTAGGCAAAACCGAAGTAAAAGAACTGCGTTACTAAACGCGCAACCTTTCCAAAAAATAACCGCACATTCGTATGTTTTCAAACGTAAAATCTTCCTTACAGGCTGAAATTCAAGGCATTAAAGATGCAGGACTGTATAAACAGGAACGCATCATCACCACACCTCAAGGGCCAGTGATCGATACTACGGCACAGGAGGAAGTGTTGAATTTCTGCGCCAATAACTACCTCGGACTCAGCAGTCACCCGCAGGTAATTGATGCGGCCATCGAGGCCATCAAATCCCATGGCTATGGTTTGTCCAGCGTGCGGTTTATCTGTGGCACCCAGGATATCCATAAAGAACTGGAGCAGAAAATAGCGCAATTCCTGGGAATGGAGGATACCATTCTCTACGCTGCTGCTTTCGATGCCAATGGCGGTTTGTTTGAACCTCTGCTCGGTGAGGAGGATGCCATCATCAGCGATGAACTGAACCACGCCAGTATTATTGACGGTATCCGTTTGTGCAAAGCCAAACGCTTCCGCTACAAACACAACGATATGAACTCCCTGGAGGAATGCCTGAAAGAAGCGGCCGGCGCTCGCAGGAAGCTTATTTTTACGGATGGCGCGTTCTCTATGGATGGCACCATTGCCCAATTGGATAAAATTTGCGACCTGGCAGATAAATATGAAGCCATGGTTGGTATTGACGAGTGCCATGCTTCCGGATTTTTGGGTAAAACCGGTCGTGGAACCCATGAGTATCGCGGTGTCATGGACCGGATTGACATTGTGACAGGCACTTTGGGCAAGGCGCTTGGCGGCGCAAGTGGCGGTTTTACTTCTGCCAAAAAAGAAATTGTAGAAATCCTACGGCAGCGCTCTCGTCCGTACCTTTTCTCCAATACTGTAGCGCCAAGCATTGTAGGCGCAAGCATTAAGGTACTGGATTTGCTGAGCGCCAGCACGGCTCTGCGCGATAAACTGGAACGCAATACCCAATATTTCCGCCAGGCAATGACCGCCGCAGGTTTTGATATCATTCCGGGCGAACACCCCATTGTGCCCATCATGTTATATGATGCGCCATTGGCACAACAATTTGCGGCACGTTTGCTTCAGGAAGGAATTTACGTGATCGGATTTTTCTATCCTGTGGTGCCACAGGGCAAGGCCAGGATTCGGGTACAACTCTCTGCGGCACACGAACAGGAACACCTGGAACGTGCCGTGGCAGCCTTCACCAAGGTGGGTAAGGAATTGGGCGTACTGAAATAATCCACCGCAAATTGGCGGTTTTGTAGTGGTTTTGGTCGAAAGCTGCGATGTGTTTTACATCGCAAGTGCTTATATTTGAGCAAATATTCCCAACCAGGGTTGTCTTATGTCCGTACCTCAGTCAAGTTTACCATTTCCGAATCATCAGTTGAGTCAGCCACTGAAATGCATCATTGTGGAGGATGAACCTCTTGCTGCGGAAATATTGGCAGAATACGTGCATCAAACACCGTTTCTGGAGCTGACGCATATCTGTTACGATGCCATCAAAGCATTGGATGTTGTGCGTCAAAATCCGGTGGATGTGATGTTTTTGGACATTAACCTGCCTAAACTGGATGGTTTGGAGTTTTTGAAAACCCTGCTGCACCAGCCCAGGGTAATCATAACCTCCGCATATCACCAGTATGCAGTGGCTGGTTTTGAACTTCAGGTGACGGATTATTTGCTCAAACCCATTGAATTTGCGCGGTACACCAAGGCTGTGAATAAATTGTTGAAGCCGCAACGCCATGCAGATGGCACCGTGCTGAAACCGGCAGAACACCTCATTCGTCCCTATTACTTTTTTACGGTAGCCAAACGTTCCGTGAAAATTTACCTGGACGAGATCCTGTACATAGAGAGTCTGAAGGATTCTGTTTCCATTGTCACCAAAGCCAAATCTTACAATACCCACTACCAGCTGGGCGAATTGGAGGAACTGATGCGATCCGACAATTTTTTGCGGATACACCGCTCGTTCATGGTGGCCATTGATAAAATCGAATCTTTTTCTGCTGCTGAGGTAGAGATTGCCGGCCGCACACTCCCCATCGGTAGAAGCCACAAACTGTATGTGATGGAGAAACTGGGCAGAGGTGCGCCATCTGTTTGATAAAGATGGCATAAAATATCCTGTTTGAACGCTTTTTGTATAACTTTGTTCCTTCATGCAAAGTTTTACCCAACCTTCGAAATCCAATCTTCCGGATGATGGAGCCCTGCTTCGGCGGCTAACTGATAATTTAGCCAGGTGGGCGTTCACGGACTTTGAGCAGGCACAGTATGCACTCACTGAGCTCAATCGGCTGATTAACCCACGTAGTCCTTTCGATGTACGTTTGTTGTACCATCGCAGTGCGGCATTCCTGGAAAATCAGTGGTATCGTCATGAACAATCCCTGTACCATGCCCGGCAGGCTATTTCCATCCTGGAAAGTTTGGCAGACGGCTGGGCGCTGGCTGAGGTATGGGCAGATATGGCCGCTACCCATGTGAATCAGCGCGACTGGTCGGCGGCAGAAGATGCCATCGAACGCGCTAAGCGGTTCCTGGGAGAGGATGCGCCTGCTCGCCTGCGCGCGCATGTGACTTGCTGTGAAGGCTTCTTTTACCTGCATTTGGGTAATCCCAGAAAAGCGCTTGACTGCCTCATGGAGGCGGAAAAAGACCTGCTGGATTTGGAAGAACCAAAAGCTAAGCTAAAAGACTGGTATGTCAAAACCTTGATTCTCAGTGGGTTAGGCGAGTTGTATGAGCATTTGGGAGAGGAAGAAAAAAGTCAGGACGCCTACCGGAGCATTCTCCCCATTGTAGAAAAATATGGCTTGCGCCCTCGTTTGGCCTGGCATTACCTAAATGCTGGTCGTGCAGCTATGGCACGTAAGGATCAGGATCAGGCACAAATGCATTTTGAAAAAGTATTGAATGTGGCAGGCGCCGGCGAGGCAGAGGCCAAAACCCTGGCCTTGAGTAACCTCGGCATTTTGGCCACGGTAGCCGGAAATGCCCCTAAAGCATTCAACCTCTTTGGCCAGGCTGCTGCGGATTATGATCCGCCGGAAAAGCCTTCCGATTTCACCAACCTTTCCAAAATTGAAAGCTGGAGTGCAGGGTTATATTATCAACTGGATGATGTAGCAGAAGCAGAGCGTCACTATCTGAGGGCCTGGGAAATAGGCAAAAAAGGAAGTGATTTATACCATCTTTCTCAGGTGAGCCAAAAACTGGCTTCTTTATATGAAAGTGCCGGCAATTACCAGAAAGCTTATGAATGGCAAAGGATGGTAACCGAGCTCAACCTCAACTTCTTTGAGCGACTGCGCGATAATGAACGGGAGGAAATTGAAGCCCGGCACCAGTTGGAGCGGAGCCGGCAGGAGAGCCAAATGGCGCGTTTGAGGGTCGCCGGCTTGCAATTGCGTGCCTTGCGGGCGCAAATGAACCCACATTTCATGTTCAACTCACTCAATGCCATACAGGGATTGGTTACCTCCGGCAGGAATGCTGAAGCGGAGTCGTACCTGGCTAAATTTGCCAAAATGATGCGGCATACGCTGGAGTATTCCGAGCTTGAGGAGGTTTCACTGGAACAGGAAATTGAATTTCTGGAGCGATACCTGGATATCAACCGTAAGCTCAGGTTCAGGGAGCGTTTGGATTTCCAAATTATTGCGCCAAAGAACGAAGAGCTGGACGAGCTCTTTGTGCCCACTATGATTGTGCAGCCATTTGTGGAAAATGCCATCGAACATGGCTTGCGACCCAGGCAGGAAGGCCGGTTAACCATTCGTTTTGAGGTAATGCCGGATGATGAAAACCTGTTGCGGTGCACCATTGAAGACGATGGGGTAGGGATCAACAAAGGACGGGAAAAGCAAGCTGCTCAAGCCGGCGCAGGATTCCAGAAGCATCGTTCAAGAGGTATGGAAATTACCCATGAACGCCTGCTGTTGTTACACCAGATTCAGGAACGCTCCGGCGATAATTTCATTCATATCCACGATTTGGCAGACATTACCAATGGTAACAGATCTGGCACCAGGGTAGAAGTTTTGTTGCCTATTTTGAATGGAGAATAATAAATATTTGTTTTTGGTAGTATATTTCCGCGTGAATTGGTATATTATTTTGAATGTTAACAAACTTAACCTTAACTTAATATACCATTTCCCACATAGCCCAGCACCCAAATCTACTTTTGCATCGAGTTTCCTAACCTTCAGTCTGGGCAATTGGGTTTGACAATTTGCTGTAGCAAACTTCAGAATCAATATCCAGATACATTTTAAGTTAACTACTAAACATCCGTCCCTATGATGCTGGGTTTCATCGCAGATCTCTCTGCGAATGCCTCTGTTCTGCTCATTGTCTGTTTGGTTGCAGTATGTGCGTTTGAAGCCATCAATGGTTTCCACGATACTGCGAATGCGGTGGCAACCGTTATTTATACCAAAACATTACCTCCTGTATTTGCTGTAATTTGGTCTGGCGTTTGGAACTTCATTGGCGCCATGTTCGGCGGCATTGCTGTTGCCATGGGTATGATTAAACTCATGCCGTTGAACGACATGATGACCATACCGCTGAACGAGAATATTGCCATGGTATTGGCCATTCTCTTCACGGCTATAGCCTGGAACCTGGGAACCTGGTACTTCGGTATTCCCTGCTCCAGTTCGCACACAATGATTGGTGCGTTGCTGGGAGGTGGATTTGCTTACTACTCTGTACATGGTGGCGCCGGACCAAACTGGGATAAAGCTAAGGACGTAGGTATGTCTTTGCTGATCTCTCCATTGTTCGGATTTGCCCTGGCTATTCTGTTGATGTTTTTGTTGCGCGCTACGGTCAAGAAGAAAAAGACCATTTTTAAATCGCCCGATGAAACTAAAAAAGCCCCACCGACCTGGATTCGCGCCATCTTGGTAACTACCTGCACCTTGGTAAGTTATTTCCACGGCAATAACGACGGGCAAAAAGGGGTGGGCCTGCTCATGGTAGTGCTGATTGCTTTTATGCCCATGCAGTTTGCCCTTGCACCCAATTTCAACCCGGCTGCTCCACGGGAAAGTGTGGTGAAAATTGAGCAATCATTGAACCAGGCTATTGTCAACGACAGCCTCCACCTTGGTCCACTGGTTAAAGAGTGCCGCAAAATGACTGCTCAGCTGGACAGCTTCAATGCTGCAGATAAGGCTTCTGTATTTGGCATGCGTAAAGCCATTCAAGGTTTCAACAAAAAAATGGAATCCGCTCTGAAGTCAGAAACACTTAAAGGCGAAGTAGCCACCGTTGCCAAAGCGGAAGTGAAAAAACTTAAAGATGTTTACGAATTCCGTGTTACCTGGGCTGTTATCCTCATCTCCCTTTGTCTGGGTATTGGTACCATGGTTGGCTGGAAGCGAATAGTGGTAACCATCGGTGAAAAAATTGGTAAATCCCACCTCACCTATGCCCAGGGCGCCAGCGCTGAACTATGCGCTGCTGCAACCATTGGTGTGAGCAGTTACTACGGACTTCCGGTAAGTACCACGCACGTACTCTCATCCGGTATTGCCGGCACCATGGTAGCAGAAGGAGGCGTATCCAACCTTCGCAAAAAAACGATTACAAACATCGCATTAGCCTGGCTGCTCACGCTTCCTGTAACCTTCATCGGTGCAGCCATTATGTTCTTCCTGTTCAGGATGTTTGCTTGATTGAGTGTTTGAGTGTTTGAGTGTGCGAGTGTTTGAGTTGGGGTTCAGTTTGGTATTTTTTATTGCTTGAGGATAGTGAGTCACTTTCCTATAATTTTCAAAAAATACCAAGCCGAACCCCAACTCAAACACTCGCCAACTCAAACACTCGCACACTCCTTTTTCTTAACTTAAGTCTGTTCCTAACCTGACTATGTTGCTACGTCTCCAATGGATGGCGTTTGGCTTGCTGTTCCTTTGTGTACAGACAAATGGCCAAACCACATCTGCAGATTCTCTTGCCAAAAAGGCTCCTGCCGCTGCTGTTAAGCCGGCAACTTCTTCCAAATGGTATGACAAGTTGAGTTTGCGGGGTTATGCCCAATTCCGCTACAACCGCCTGCTGGAAACAAACCCTGATCTTCGTTGTGAACAATGCGACCGGAGTATCGGAAGCGGACAAACATTCTCCTTCCGCCGGGCACGATTGATCTTTAGTGGAGATGTACACGAACGGGTGTTCGCCTACATCCAGTTCGACTATTCCGCTGATGCCAGCAGCACCAGCAAACATTTCCTGCAGGTGCGTGATGCGTACTTTGACCTGGCATTGGACAAAAAGAAGGAATACCGATTACGTATTGGTCAGAGTAAAGTGCCGTTCGGGTTTGAAAACCTGCAATCCAGTTCAAACCGTCTTCCGTTTGACCGTGCAGATGCCCTGAACTCGGCTGCGCCCAATGAGCGTGATTTCGGTGTGTTTTTTATGTATGCCCCTCAAAAAAAGCGGGAGTTTTATAAAAACTTTACCAGTGATGCCTTGAAAAGTTCAGGCGATTACGGCATATTCGCTTTTGGTTTATACAACGGACAAACCACCAACCGCCCGGAACAAAACGATGATCTGCATGCTGTAGCCAGATTGAGCTACCCGTTTAAAATTGGGAAACAAGTCATCGAGCCGGGTATTCAGGCCTATAGCGGTAAGTTCACACTCCTGTCTACCACCAAAGGTGTTAAAACTAACCAGGATCTCACCTATACAGATCGTCGGGTAGCTGCTACGGTGGTGCTTTACCAGCAGCCATTCGGCATTCTGGCCGAATACAATATCGGAGAAAGTCCTACGTTCGACCCGCAATCAGACAGTATCCGGGTGCAAAAACTGAACGGAGGCTTCATTACTGCATCCTATCGTACCAAACTTGGCAAAGGCTTTATTAATCCTTACGCGCGCTATCAGGTATACGATGGCGCCAAAAAACATGAGGTGGATGCCCGTAAATACGATTTGAATGAGTTGGAAATAGGTGTTGAATGGCTTCCCCTGAAAAACATGGAATTTACCGTGGCATACGTCATCAGCAACCGCAAATACTGGGACTATGCCACTGATTATGCCGAGAAAGGCAATTTCCTGAGGATACAGGTGCAGGCGAATTATTGAGTTTGAAGAGTTTGAGGGGTTTGAATCGTCTCAAACCCCTCAAACTCTTCAACCCCTTAAAACGAATAACACTTAATCTTCTTCCGGTTCGGGCCGTTGCTTCGGCTGCCTCTTTCCTTGTTCAAACGATAGCCTTTTTCTCTGGCTTTAAACTGAAATCCATTGATTTTCAGTCCAATATAGAAGTCGGTGCCGCTGAGCTTGTCTTTGGTAAAAAAGCTGTTGAGGTTGTCGGTACCCAGGTAAAGCCAGGCTATTCTGGCTGAAGCGCCTACCCGTACGCTCCGCCAGTCGTTTACTACAACCGGAAGTGAGGCGGAAAACCACTTGTGCTCAAATCTGGGTACTACGGCCAGGGTGGCCGGACGTTTCAGGGCATTTTTAGAGAATGGTGTGCGCTGCACCAATACCGCCCCCACATACACCATGGGTATCACCTGCGCGTCAAATTGCAGGGATAATGCCGTAGGCAAGGCCATACTGAACGCATTGCCCAGGAAAGAGGCCGAACTATCGCCCATGAATGCCTGGCTTACATCTTGCAGGATATCATCCACATTATCCCTGCCCGGAAACTGCGCTCCGCTTACGGTAATGGAGGTGTCAAATACCACCCGGTGTTTGCGTGCTGTATTCCGAAACCGCACCCAACCGGCATCCACCAGTGAAATGCCTGCCCGCCAGCGGTAGGAGCCGTCTTCCTCGTCTGAAGGCATCGCCCAGCTCACACCCAGGTCGAAGGCCATGCCCATTCCCTGCCGCTTAACCGATACGTCTTCTGCATTGTCGGTCGTATTGCCGGTTGTAAAGGCATATTCCCACCTGCCGCTGCCAAACGCCAGGGTATCACCCGGTTTTTGGGTGTAATCAAAATTGGATTGTGCCCGCACATAAAAGCCTTCATATCCAAGCAGCAGTTTGGGCGAAATTCCCCAGGCCATTTGCAGATCGCCCATTTCCTGTAGATGACTGTAATGCAGCCCGATTTCTGCCCACGACATGCCACTCAATCCCACTGATGGTACATTAATGGCTTGATTACGAGGCAAATCGGATATGTTCCGATAGGCAAAAAATTCCGGAATACGGTAGCTGGAAAAGTGCGTCCGGAAAGCCGTAGTCAAGCCCACGGTATGGTTATCTCCGAACCGAAAACTAAACCCGGGGCCCGCCACACGGGTTTGAACAACCGCATGCATGGGCCGGGTTGGGTTGGCAAAATCCTGCAAAATGGCATCTCTGGCCGGCGGATTTTCCGCAGAGGTATCGGTTACGGATACAATTTTGTCGGTATTGCGCATGGCGTTTTGCAAGCTGGTATTGCGCAAAAAAGCGTAGCTGTTCTCTAAAAACAGATCGGCATTAAACAGACTAACCTCCCAGTTGTGCGGGGTAAACGCGGTATTGGCCGGGTTGATTCCGGCGCTGTAAATGCCTGAGTATCGTTCCAGTCGCATACCCAGCTGTTCCTGGGCCTGGACTGCGCCGGCAGATAAAATAAAGGAAAAGAAGGATAAGAATCGGAGACAGGGATGGATTTGCGGCATAAAGGATGAATCAATTAGGCCACAAAACGAACAAAAACGGGGCCTAATTATTCAAGTGGGAAAAAAGAGCGTGTAATTTTTGATTTTGATGTCTGGTGATGAATTAAACTTATCCATAATCAGGATTTATTTTGGGTTCAAAAAATTTTGGATAGCCTTTGCTCCTTCTTCTTCAGAGACCAGTGTATAAGCACCTAATTCAGATGCTAATGATCTGGGCCGATCCAGTTCCATATGAATAACCCTGAATTCCAGCATTTTTCCTGTTTGCGTCGGGTCGTTCCTTCCCATAACCAGGCCAGGCCCGATAGGACCTTCTGAAAGGTACATAGGAAACTTATGTAAGTGACTCGCTACATTAATTTCTTTGTGAACGAATAGAAACGCCGTGTCGGAATAGACGCCAGCGACTGGATAGCCCACTGTGTTCTTTCCAAGGATTTCTAACTGTTGTGTTTCTGTACTGGGATAACTTGTATTGCTTATATCATGCTTCAACATCCCTTCAAAAATTTCCATATCCTTCTCAGTTGATGGCATCCGGATTTTTACAGTATCAAGTCTAACGCACACAAAGAGTTCGTTTCTGTGGATGTCAAAAATATAACTGCTGGCGAGTCCGGGGCCAAACAGATATTTTAAGTCTGGAGGTAAATCTGCGCTTTGTTCAAAGTGGATAAAATGTTCATCCATGTAATAACGGTATTTGGAGTATCCAAACATGGCCTCAAATAATTTATCTTCCTTTGGTACATTGACATATCCAAATTCCATGTAGATAGCATTGACTGGCGTTTGCGCCAATAACATCCATCCTTGATAAAGCAACAGGAAAAAACAAATCAGGTGTTTCATAAGTTTGGTTTCGAAAAAAATGAATTATTACATGATTGACGATTACATGAGTACATGATTGAAAAAGCAAGGCGCTCGGCCCGGCATCCGTATAAATGCCAAACCGAGCGCCCCCCTCTTCACTCATGTACTCATGTACTCGTCAATCATGTACTCTATACACTCATCGGATCCAGTTTATCACTCACAATCTCATACTTTTTCATAAACTCTTTCACCGCTTTCTCCGAGATTTTGCCTTGCTTGTGCAATAAACGAACGGCTGCCAGGGCAATATACTTTGGGCTGATCTCAAAATAATCGCGCAGGTTTTCGCGACTTTCTGACAAGCCAAATCCATCGGTACCAAGTGCTGTGAAGGCTTCCGGCATCCAGGGCGACAATTGTCCGGCGGTTACCTTGATCCAGTCGTTGGCGCTCACAAATACGCCTTCTTCACCCTTGAGGGCTTGTTTTACAAACGGTACGCGCTCTGTTTCGCCCGGGTGCAACATGTTCCAGCGGTCGCAGGCAACGGCATCTCGGTAGAGCTCGGTCCAGGAAGTGGCGCTCCAGATATCGGTGCTAACGCCTTCTTTTTCCAGGATTTCTGCAGCTTCCAGCACCTGTTTCATAATCACACCGGAGCCAAACAAATGCGCTTTTGCGCCGCCTTTGGTGCTGGATTTCTGATAACGGTACAATCCTTTGCGGATACCTTCTTCCACGCCTTTGGGCATTTCCGGCATCAGCAGGTTTTCGTTGTACAGGGTGATGTAGTAAATTTTGGATTCGTTTTCCTGATACATGCGGCGCAAGCCATCCTGTACAATTACGGCAAGCTCGTACCCAAAAGCCGGATCGTAAGGAATCACACTTGGAACAGTTTGCGCAATCATGATGGAGTGACCATCCTGGTGCTGCAATCCTTCCCCGTTGAGGGTGGTACGACCGGCGGTAGCGCCCAGCAAAAAGCCTTTGCACATCATATCGGCGGCTGCCCAAACCATATCGCCCACACGCTGGAAACCGAACATGGAATAGTAAATATAGAACGGCACCGTAGGCACGCCGTGCAGGGCATAAGCCGTGCCAGCTGCCGTGAAACTGGCGGTAGCGCCATCCTCATTGATACCTTCCTGCAAAACCTGACCGGTTTTAGACTCCTTATATTTGATTACCGCGATACCAATTTCCAGCGGGGTGTACAACTGGCCTTTCTGGTTCCAGATCTGCACCGAGTTGAAAAGCGGCTCCATACCGAAAGTTTGGGCCTCATCCGGTACAATGGGCACGATGTACTTGCCAATTTCCGGATTTTTGATCAGTTGACCCAAGATATCCATCATGGCGCCGGTAGTAGAAACCGTTTTGCCGGCCTCGCTTCCTTTGAGTTGTTTTTCAAAACTGCTCAAATCAGGAGCCTTGAAAGCAGGGTATACATCAGAACGTTCCGGCAGGAATCCGCCCAATTTCTCGCGTCTTTCCAGCAGGTATTTCCGCTCCGGAGCATCGGGGGCCGGCCACCAGAATTTGGCCTCGCGGGCCTCTTCGTCGGTAAGCGGAATTTGGTAGCGGTTTTTGATCTCCACACGGAAATCATCACTCAAATCTTTGGTTTGGTGGGCTTTGTTTTTACCCTCGGCAGATTTACCCATACCGTATCCTTTTACGGTTTTTACGATAATGGCTACCGGTTTTCCTGCGCGCACCGCGCGCTCGTAGGCGGCGTATACTTTATGCGCATCATGGCCTCCGCGACGCATTTTACCCAGCTGCTCGTCGGAATAACCGGCTAGCAATGCACTTATGCGTTCGCTCAGATCGTCTTGTACGATTTCTTTGCCATTGTGCTGTCCAACCAGCATTTTCCGCACAAAAGCGCCATCGTTGGTGGAGGCAATTTCCTGGAAATGCCCGTCGAGCATACGGTCAAAACGCTCCAGCAAAACGCCTTCTTCATCTTTGGCCAGAAGCTCGTCCCATTCGCTGGCCCAAACCACTTTGATTACATCCCAGCCGGCGCCAAAGAAATGACGCTCTACTTCCTGAATGATTTTGCCGTTGCCGCGTACCGGACCATCCAGGCGCTGCAGATTGCAGTGTACCACGAAGACCAGGTTGTCCAGGTTTTCGCGGGTAGCCATACCGATGGTGCCGTAGATTTCCGGTTCGTCAATTTCACCATCGCCAATGAAGTGCCACACTTTGCCGCCATTTTCAGGCTTTAAACCGCGATTTTCCAGGTATTTGGCAAAACGGGCCTGGTAAACGGCCGTCATCGGGCCGAGGCCCATACTTACCGTTGGCGCCTGCCAGAAATGCGGCATGCGGCGCGGGTGTGGGTAGGAGGATACGCCTCCCAGGGTTTCCTGACGGAAATCAGCAATGGCCTGTTCAGGCAAGCGACCCTCAAAAACAGCGCGGGAATAAACGCCTGGTGAGGCGTGTCCCTGAAACATCAGCAAATCGCCACCATAATCAGCCGAACGTTTGCGCAGGAAATGGTTGAACAGTACCTCCAGCATGGTAGCACAGGCGGCATAGGTGGCAATGTGTCCGCCCAATGCCAGATTTTTATCCTGAGCATGGAGCACCATTGCCTGTGCATTCCAGCGAATAATATTCTCAATCCTGGTCTCCATTTCCAGATCGCCGGGGTAGGCCGGCTGATCTTCCGGAGCGATGGTATTCATGTAAGGGGTATTCAGGGCTGAGCCGCCTGTTGCAGCGCCGTGTTTGGCCAGCATGCGGCGCAGAGCCTGTAGGAGCTCCTCCGAACGGGATTTCCCCTGGCTCTCCAGCACTTCCTCCAGCGCCTCCAGCCATTCTTGTTGTTCCAGTTTCCAGTCGTCTAATAAGTGTGCGTCGCCCATATATCGAGATGTGTAAGAGTGCGGAATGGGTTGATGTAGCGGCGGGTTTAGCCGCCGAAGGTTTAAAGAGTTTGAATGGTTTGATTGGTTTGATGTAGCGGCGGGTTTAGCCGCCGAAGGTTTGATTGGTTTGATGGGTATCGAAGCCCCTTTAGGGACGCAATTTCTGTAGCGCAAAAATAGGTAGCCTGAATGGAGTTTGGCTAACAATAGCGCATAAATCCGTTCATCATTCTTCCATTTTGCATTGAAAGACCTCCGCAAAGTGGATTTTGATTTGTTGTTTGACCTCATCCAGCGGCAATTCCCTGCCAAGCAGCTGTGCCATAGAAGTTACGGTTTTATCATCGTCATTGATGCCGCAAGGCACGATGTGCTGAAAATACCCCAGATCTGTATTTACGTTAAACGCCCAGCCATGGAGGGTGGTCCAGCGGGAAAGATGCACCCCGATGGCGCAAATTTTGCGTTGAGTAGCCGTTTCCGCATCTGTGGCAGGTGTTTGAACCCAAACTCCGGTGTATTCCTTGATCCGGTATCCTTCAATACCATACGCTGCCAGGGTGCGAATAATCACCTCCTCTATATTCCGGACGTACCGATGTACATCGGTAAAAAATCGTTCCAGATCCAGAATAGGGTAGCCTACAATTTGTCCCGGACCATGATACGTAATATCGCCGCCACGATTGATGGGGAAAAACGAAATGCCACGCTCGTGCAGTTCGGTTTCTGTGAGCAATAAATGGTCCATAGACCCGCTTTTGCCCAATGTGTACACAGGAGGATGCTCCACCAGCAGGAGTTGATGCGATTGTGTATACGACTCCAGTGGCTGTCCGCGGTGATTGATTTTATGTGCAATCAACGCTTGATGAACGGCCGTTTGATAATCCCAGGCTTCCTGGTAGCCCATTTGGCCCAGGTCTTTGTACCGGACGGTTTCCATGTGCGGCAAAGGTCGGGAATTTGATGAATGATGTGGTTGGCAATTTTCCGTCAAATCAAGTCGCCGAGATAAGTACGGCATCTTCCTACCTTTCCGGGAAAATCTGTGTTCAATATGTTTCGATCTTTACTTTTTACACTGGGAGTTATCCTGATGGCTGCTCAGGCTTGTTTGGCGCAAACCTTCGGCGGAACAGGCGGCCCTATCCCTGACGATGGCTCAACCATTGTTTTCGACCTGCCTGTAAGTGGTTTACCAGGCAGTTTGGATACCTCTCAATTCGGTATAGAACGCATTTGCATCAATGCAGTTCATTCCTGGGTGGCTGATTTGTCGATACAACTCAGAACTCCTGATGGAACGCTGATTCCACTGGTGTCGGGGGTAGGCGGTGATACGGATGGTTTTGTCAATACCTGTTTCAGTGGGAATGCCGACCAATCCATTTTTGAAGTCTGGTATCCATTTACTGGCGAATTCAGGCCTTTTGGCGATATGGGGCAGGTGAATAACGGGCAAAATCCCAACGGAACCTGGCAATTGGTAATCCTGGATACTTATGCTTTTGCTGATGCAGGCGAGCTGTTGGATTGGAATATCACATTTGGCAATAACCCCTGCAAACCATTCCCCTTTGAGTCCAGTGATTTGCCCATTCTGAAAATTTTTACGGGTGGCCAACCCATTGCCAATGACCCCAAAATTGATGCCCAGTTTCAGGTAATAGACAATGGCCCTGGTGTCAGAAATTACCTGAATCAAACAGATTATGCCTATGCCGGGCCGATCGGCATCGAACTGCGCGGCAATAGCTCGCAGGGAATGCCCAAAAAGTCTTTCAACTTTGAAGTGCGTGATGAAGAAGGAGAGGACAAAGATGTGTCGCTGCTGGGACTACCGGAAGGCAGCGATTTTGCGCTTTCGGCCAGTTTTTCAGATAAAACCCTGATGCGCAATGCCCTGGCTTATGAAACCTTCCGGCAAATGGGCCATTACGCCACCCGAACCAGGTTTTGTGAACTGGTTTTGGACAATACCTATCAGGGTATTTATGTGCTGATCGAAGAAATCAGAAGGGACAAGGACCGGGTGGACATAGCCAGATTGCGACCAGACGATACGCTGGGGGTAGACCTCACCGGCGGATATATGGTACGTATTGACTGGAACCGCACCCCGGGCTGGAATTCGCAGTTTTCGCAGCCTAATAGTCCCAACATCTACACCTATTTCCAACATACATACCCGCGTTGGGATGAACTGCACCCCACACAGCAGCAGTACATCAGGAGTTACATAGACAGTTTTGAGGTGGCCCTGCATGGCCCGGATTATCAGGACCCGGAAATTGGCTGGCGACGTTTTGCCGCTGAGAATACGTTTATTGATTACCTGATTTTGAACGAGATAAGTAAAAATGTGGATGGCTATCGGTTGAGTACCTATTTTTTCAAAGATAAAGATGATGCAGCTGCCGGGGGTAAGTTGCAAATGGGCCCGCCCTGGGATTATGATCTGGCATTTTACAATGCTGATTACTGTGAGGCATTTAATACGGATGGTTTTGCCTTCAATATCAATTACGTTTGCGGTGATGCCGGTGTGCCATTTTGGTGGGAAAAGTTGATGTCGGATACCCTGTTTACCCAAAATCTTGCTTGTCGGTGGCATACTTTGCGGCAAACCACCCTGAAGAATGGCCATTTTTTCGGTATAGTGGATTCCATGGCCCAGGTAGTTGACGAGGCGCAGGAGCGGAATTTTCTGAAATGGCCGATATTGGGTAAATATGTCTGGCCCAATCCGGGGGTATTGCCTCCCACCTATATCGGAGAGGTGAACAAAATGAAGGCATGGGTTAACAGCCGTTTCGCCTGGCTGGATGGCACATTTGGCCAGTTTACCCCGCAAGTTTCTGCTGCATTCAGCGCCATTTCGGGCAATGCCTTGGCCTGGACTTTTCAAACGCCTCAAACGCCAGGCTACAGCTATTCCTGGGACTTTGGCGATGGTACCTCAGGTAATCAGCCGTTGGCAGAACACAGCTTCCCCGGTCCCGGTACCTACACGGTTAAACTTACCGTGACCACCCCGTTCGGATGCAGCAGTACGTCTGAGCAAACCATCAATGTGGCTAGCGTTGGTACGCAGGATGCTGATTTGCCGGAAGGATTCAAGGTGTACCCTAATCCGGCGCAGGACGTGGTATATGTAGCCATGCCGGAAGATTTTGCCCGTTCCTGCACCATTACGCTTACTAATATGCTCGGGCAAAAGGTTCTTGCCCTCGAACCCGTACAAGCTGGTCTTCAGGTTGCTATTCCGGTAAAATCATTGCCTCAGGGCGCCTACATGCTGGATTTGCAAGGTGCAGTTCAACGGGTGACAACCATGGTTTTAATCAAAATCTAAGGATAAAATCAGATTATCCTGCGTTACTTTGACGGATAAACCGATGTCTAATTGCATTAAAACAACTATGATCCGAACAAACAAACACATGAAGTTTTTAGTCCTGCTCATTGCTCTGGTGGGATGTAACCATCGGATAATGGCACAGGAAAAATCTGTAGCCCGGCGTTGGAATGAAGTCATGTTACAAGCTATCCGGGAAGACCTCGCGCGTCCGCCTGTACAGGCGCGCAACCTTTTTCATGTATCCATGGCCATGTGGGATGCCTGGGCTGCTTACGATACCCTGAGCGCAGATACCTATCTGCTGGGTAAAACTGTAGGCAACTACACTTGCCAGTTCACCGGCGTTCCGTTGCCGACTGATATAGAAGCCGCCCGGAAAAAAGCCATGAGTTACGCCGCGTACCGGGTGCTCAGTCGCAGGTTTCAAAACTCCCCCAACTCTGTGGCCAGCATTCAGCGTTTCCGGAATTTGATGGGCGAATTGGGTTACGACTGGACCTTCAATTCAAATTTTTATCAATCTGGCGATCCGGCTGCCCTGGGCAACTACATTGGGGATTGCGTAGGGTTTTACGGACTCACCGATGGCGCCAATGAAGCGCAGAATTATGCGTACATTCACTACGAGCCGGTCAATCCGTCGCTTGTACCTGACAGTGCCGGGAATCCCACCATCCTGGATCCTAACCACTGGCAACCGCTGGAACTCAGTGGCGCGGTTGACCAACAGGGCAATCCTATTCCTTCCCTGCAGCGTTTCCAAAGTCCGGAGTGGGGTAACGTAGTGCCTTTTGCCATGCCTGATTCAGTCAAAACGGTGTATCAGCGAAATGGCGTAGACTGGCCGGTGTATCACGATCCGGGACCGCCTGCTGCTCTGGATACCATTGATGGGGGAGGGGATTCTGAAATTTATAAGTGGAACCATAGCCTGGTTGCTATTTGGTCGTCGCATTTGACCACGGAAGACAGTGTTATCTGGGATATTTCTCCCGCATCTATCGGCAATACACCCTGGCTGCCCACCACTTTTCAGGAATACAAAGACTTTTATTCTCTCAGTGGCGGCGGTCCAAGTCTGGGCCGTCCGGTGAATCCTAAAACTGGTCAGCCATACCAACCACAATTGGTGCCTCGGGGCGATTATACCAGGGTTTTGGCACAGTTCTGGGCTGATGGTCCTAATTCCGAGACACCACCCGGGCACTGGTTTTCTATCTTTAATAAGGTGATGGACCATCCGCAGTTTGTGCGCAAATTCAATGGCACAGGTGAGGTCATGGACACTCTGGAATATGATATCAAGGCCTATTTTACCTTGGGCGGCGCCTTGCACGATGCTGCCATTACAGCATGGGGTATTAAGGGATGGTACGATGGCACCCGGCCTATTTCAGCGCTCCGGTACATGGCAGACCGTGGGCAAAGTTCTGATCCAAATGACCTGAATTATGATCCTGCCGGAATTCCGCTTCAGCCGGGATATATTGAATTGGTAAAAGACGGAGACCCGCTGGCTGGTGCTAACGGAGAGAATATTGGTAAAATCAAGTTCTATGCCTGGCAGGGACACGATTCCATTTCCAATCCAGCCACAGATGTAGCCGGGGTTGGCTGGATTCTGGCGGAACGATGGTGGCCTGTATTCAGAAAGACCTTTGTAACGCCTCCTTTTGCGGGCTTTATTTCCGGGCATTCTACCTACTCCAGGGCTGCTGCCGAGGCATTGACCCTGGTAACCGGGGATGAATATTTCCCGGGCGGCATGGGTGAGTTCCATATTGCAGCCAACAGTGGTTTTTTGGGCGTGGAAAAAGGCCCAAGTGTGGATGTTACCCTGCAATGGGCTACTTATCGGGATGCCTCAGATCAAACCAGTCTGTCTCGTATTTGGGGCGGTATTCACCCTCCCGAAGATGATATTCCGGGCCGGAAATTAGGCGCCAGGGTTGGTATAGATGCCTTCAATAAGGCTAAACAAATTTTTTACTACAACGATGCGGACCTCGATGGTTTTGATCTGAATGTGGATTGCGATGACTCCAATCCAACCATTTATCCCAATGCGCCTGAACTCTGCGATGGCCTGGACAATAACTGCAACGGCACTGCCGACGATGGTTTGCCACAATACGTTTATTATGTGGATACAGATGGCGATGGTTTTGGAAATCTGGCCATTACACTCCAAACCTGCCAGGATACTGCTCCTGCCGGCTATGTGCTGAATAACCTCGATTGTATTGATTTCAACGCAGATTCCTATCCGGGCGCACCTGAAATTTGCGACGGTCTGGACAACGATTGCAATGGCGATGTAGACGATGGACTCACATTTACCATCTACTATGAAGACCTGGACGGCGATGGTTTTGGCACCACCACCAGTAAAGCGCCATTTTGTACGCCTGAACCGCCCGCTGGTTTTGTCGCCAATAACCAGGACTGCAACGACAATGATCCTACCATCAATCCAAATGCATCTGAAATTTGTGATGATGTAGACAATAACTGCGATGGCTTAATTGACGAAGAATTGCCCGCTTTGAGTTATTTCACCGATGCAGACGGCGATGGCTTTGGCGATCCTGCAGATACTCTGGTTACCTGTCAGGGTATTATTCCGGTTGGATTTGTGGGTAATGCGCTGGACTGCGACGATAATAATGCCGCAGTAAATCCGGATGGTTCCGAAGGAAATGGACCTGACGGACTGGATAACGACTGTAATGGCCTGGTGGATGATTTTCTGGATACCCGGGAAACGGAGTTGCCCATAAGCTTGTACCCGAATCCGGTTACAGACCAACTGGTGGTAAAATTCGGTCAGTTAGCTGAGGAATTGACGATCCAAATCGTAGATGTAAGTGGACAAGTGTTGAAAAAAGCACAGGTGGATACCCATACCAGTCAGATCGTTATTGACTTTAGCGCCCTCCCAGATGGGGTATACAGCCTGGTAGCCATCCGTACCGATGGCCAGAGCATCAGTGCCAGAAAGGTGGTTAAGCTATAAATGGAAGAGCCCGTATAAACATGATGGTGGATTATAAGTCATTAAGGTCATTTAAGGTCATTAAGGTCATTTAAGGTCATTTAAGGTCATTTCCGCTGTTTGGCGTCCCCGCCAACAGCAACGGCGGAGCGAATTCTCAAAATGACCCTAAATGACCCCTAAATGACTCTAATGACTCTAATGACCCTAAATAACCCTAATGACCCTAATGACCCTAAATGACCCCTAATGACTTATAAAACACCCACCTTGTTTCAATACCCTGCAGCTGCATCATCTCCACGCTGATCGGCTACGCCCTGCCATTTGCCGTCAGGCAGCTTAATGATGCCTTCTACCCGGCCAATAGGACCTCTGTCCTGAATTTTATGGCCCATTTTTTCCAGTTTGGCTTGCACTTCCTCTGAGAAACAACCCTCTTCAATGGAAATCTGATTGGGTTTCCATTGGTGGTGGAAGCGTTTTCCTTGAATAGCCTCCGGAAGTGTGAGTCCAAATTCAGCAACATTCACAATAACCTGGAAAACGCTGGTTGGAATGGTTGTGCCACCTGGTGTGCCCAGGATGAGCCAGTTTTTTCCGTTTTTGGTCACAATAGTAGGAGTCATACTGCTCAAGGGGCGTTTGCCCGGAGCTATGGCATTAGCTTTTCCACCTACAGCGCCATACAGATTTGGGGCGCCTGGTTTGGCGCTAAAATCGTCCATTTCATTATTCAGGATAAAACCTGCTCCACTCACTACGGTTCGGGAGCCATAGCTGTCGTTCAGCGTAGTGGTCACCGAAACGGCGTTTCCTTCACGGTCAACAATAGAATAGTGCGTGGTTTCTTCACTTTCCTTGATAGCGCCAGCAATGATGTTGTTGCTGTTGGAAGCGCTATCGGCTTTAAAATCTGCCATACGCGCTTTGATATACACCTGGTCTGTCAGGGTCTTTACCGGTACTTTCCAGAAATCAGGGTCGCCCATGTGCTCGGCACGATCGGCAAAGGCCCTGCGCTCTGCTTCAGCCATCAGGTGTACGGCCTGTGCGGAATGATAACCGTAAGATTTCAACGGATACTCGCTGATCATGCCCAGTAATTGTCTCAGGATAATACCGCCACTGCTGGGGGGGGGCATGGTGATGATGTGCATGTCTTTCCAGTCGAATTCCAGAGGTGTACGCCACACACTTTTGTAGGATTTCAGGTCTTCCAGTGTGATCAAGCCGCCTTTTTTCTCCATTTCCTTCACAATCAGGGTAGCGGTTGCGCCCTTGTAGAAACCATCGCGTCCGTCGCCTGCAATCCGGCGCAGGGTTTGTGCAAGCTCTTTCTGGATCAGCCAATCGCCGGCTTTCCAATCCTGATATTTCACAAATGCCGGACTAATGGTGCTGTTCCGCACAAATGTGAGTCGCTCAGCATTGAGGTTTTGCGCTTCCTGTTCGGTGATTTGAAAACCTTTATCGGCCAGTTCAATGGCTGGTGTAACTACTTCACCCCAGCTCAATCTGCCGTGGTAAAATTGTGCTTCCCACATGCCATCTACGGTGCCTGGAACGCCGCAAGCCAGGGCGCCGATGCGGCTTTTATTGGGTTGAACACGTCCCAGGGAATCCAGGTACATTTTTTCTGTAGCTGCTGCCGGGGCTTTTTCCCTGAAATCCAGGGCCAGCACTTTCTTACCTTTGGCATCCCGATAAATTAAAAATCCGCCTCCGCCAATGTTGCCTGCCTGCGGGTAAACCACCGCCAGGGCAAACTGCACGGCTACCGCAGCATCAATAGCATTTCCTCCTTTTTTCAAAATATCCAGACCCACCTTAGTGGCCAGCGGGTGGGCCGTAACCACTACCGCCGTATCGGCAGTAACCTCTTTGTTGATTTGGTAAGGGAATGGAACCAGCTGTGCATATCCGGTAAAAGGCAGGATAAAAGCAATCGAGTAAAAGAGCAATTTGATTTTGTGCATCGCAATATTGATTCAGTGGGCGCAAAGGTAATTCGGCATGCTTCATTTGAAAAGGATATAAAAAAACAGGGCACTGACTGATTGCTCAGTAGCACCCTGTATAACCCCAAAAAACCAAATGAAAACTTCTTAAAATGACACCCTTAGGTGGAAATTTGCTGTTCAAGTCAGGTCGGCTAAATGCGCGCAATAACTCTGACACCACAAAGATAAAGGGCATGTACCATGAAACACAAGCCCCAACTTGATTTTTTATGGTAAAAAAAACAATATGGAGGCAAAGTGCTTGTTAAGGCCTTGAAAAAGAATTGTTTATCTAATGTAATTGGGCCGTTTAGAAAGAAAAAGCGGGTAAAGAATCAAAAGATCAAAATAGCCATTTTGCAGATTGATCAAAAATCAGCCACATTTGCACCGAAATTCTGAACATGAAAATGCACCTGCTGAAAGTGCTGCCATTCCTGCTGGTTCCAGCGCTCTGGTCTTGTGGACCCGACAAAGAAACCATCATACAGGAGAAAGTCGCAGAACGCGTCAACGACTTCGTGCGCAAAAAAAAGGAGGAGTGCCGCGAATCCTTGCTTCAATCCGCTGAACGCATCGTAGATTCCTTGTTGCTCTCCGATGCTCAGGCTTCGTTGCTTGACTCCCTCACCAGACTTCGGCCGGGCAGACCTTTCAAGCCAGCTCCGGTTCCTCCCATTGATTCGCTGACGGTACAACCCATTTTTCCGAATGTCCGTCCGGCTTCATCCACAGGAGGCGGATAGCCTTTTCCTATTCTGTAGGCAGATTTGACACCTGGCTCACACGCGCTACCGGATACATGCGGTGCGTAGGCTCATACCAGGGCGATTTCCGGTATACCCAGTCCAGCTGTTGGGCTGCATCTGCGGCAAAATCAGGCTCAGCAGCCCTTTTTGCATCCAGTTCTGCCTTTACAGACGGGTTTTCTTTCAAAAATTGCGCAGCCAAATCCTCAAATACATAAGCGGAAAAATACTCCTTTTGCATCAGAACTGGCTCAAAAAAGTTCCAGGCAAACCAGGAATCAGGAGCATTAGGCTCCAGGGTTTCCAGCAAATAGCGGTTGGCTTGTTGGTTGGTTAAAATGACCAGATCGCCCTTTTGAAAATGGCGGGTCATCGTTTTCTTTTCAAGGGTTACGCCGTGGTGGAAGTAATGGCCTTCCCAACCGTTTCTTGTTTTGAAATCGCGGATGAAATAGGTTTCTGTTTCCACATCCACATCCCTGCTCAGCGGTTTCATGTCTACTCCGTTGATTTTCAGGCGCTCAATAACGTTTTCCCAGGCTTGTGGAATGATGTAGGCCTCGGGTTTATCCACGGTGATATGCGGCACGAAGTGGTTGTAATATGGAATCTGCTTTTCGTAAGGCGCATTCCGATCGTACCACAGCCTGGGCAATCCACTCACCTCCGATGGCTTGTATTTTGCCTCATATCCCTTGAATGTGATCATGTCCTGCTTATGCTGATCCATGGCATAATCCAGCACAAAAGTTTTTTTGGTGCGGGTGTTTTCCCAGGCCTTGGCTCTTGCATCCCGGATTTCAGGAATGTGCCTCGACATAAACTGTACCACCACATCCATGAAGTGATAGGTACTCCAAACACGGTCCTTGAACGGTTTGAGCATGTGGGTTTCCGGCATAAAACCTATGGTATTCCACAGCGCTGCATAACCAGTGGAGTAGCGGCCATAATCGCAAAAACCTACAATGCCGGAGTCGGGTGTTTCCTTGGGAGAATCCACGTAGGGGATCATTTCCCAATTTCGCGACTTCATATCAGTATATAATTCCGGCAGCATGGTGTTTTCCAGAAAGGTGCCCAGTGGCGCCTCCAGCTTGTTATGCTGGGTGGCAATCAGGGTCATGGTATACTGGTAATCCGCGCCGTTGCTGGTATGATTGTCTACAAAAATATCCGGCATCCAGGTGGTAAAAATCTGGTTGAAGCTGCGGGCATTCCTGGAATCACATTTGATAAAATCCCGGTTGAGGTCGTAATTCCGGGCATTTCCACGAAATCCATACGCTTCCGGGCCATCCTGGTTGGCCCTGGAATAAGAGCCCCGGTTCAGGCAGCCGTCTATATTGTACACCGGAATAACCACGAGTACGAGGTGTTCCAGCGCTTTTTGTAGTTCTTTTTTCTCCAGATAATCGCGGAGCAGCATAATGGTGGCATCAATGCCTTCCGGCTCACCGGGGTGAATGCCGTTGTTGATCAACAGAATACGTTTGCCGGATTTTCGGATAGCTTCCGGCTCGAAAACGCCACTCGTATTCAATATCGCCACATGCAAAGGATAGCCGCTGTCAGTACTGCCAACGGTACTCAGCTTGAAAATGTCTGAATGGGCTGCCGCCATTTTCTCATAGCAGGCAATGGCTTCGTGATAGGTGAGGGTCTGGTTTGAATTAGACTCAAAAGGAATGGTAAAGTGCGCCATTTTGGATGGGTGGTTGAGGTGCCGGTTACAGGAACAAGTCAGTAACAGGAGCGGCAGCCAAACATGTAGGTTATGCATGTGTGCTTTCACGCGGCAAACTTAGCAACAAAAAAGCGGAGACAATGCCAAAAATCTACCGACGTTTTGGGGCGATGCCCCAAGGCTTAGCGGCGCTTCCGTACTTCCACAATTTCCACCCTGCGCTCCCGGGCAGCATCCGGGTGATAAATGGAATTACGCTCGTCATTCAGCCGGTCACTGATGCCAGATTTGGCTGTTGTTTCACCAAAACTAGTTTCTGTGATGATCAATTGACCGGATTGAAGATAGGGTTTCAACTGGCCGTCAGACCAGGACTCAAAATGATTTCTTACGCTACTGATACGGCGCTTACCCAGATTTAGGTTGTAATCCGTTTCGGCCCTCGGACTGGTAAAACCTTTGATCAATACTTCCAGCTTTTCTCCCTTGGCCAGGTTTTCAGCTATTACCTCAGTCATCAGACTTAGCCTTTCGAAACCTTTTCGGATGTTGTCTTCAAAAAAATCGTCTACCTGCTGTTCCGCCAGTTCAGCATCCGTCGCTTTCAGGTTTTTACTGAATTGGGTGCGGTATTCGTCCTGGCGCTCCAGATAGCTGCGCACAGTTTCTTCATAACTTTTCTGAGTGCTGGTGCGTCGGGTCCGCTTGTCGGGTTCATCATTGTCAAAATACAAAGGAAGACCCTGAAAATCGGCCAAAGTAGGACTGCGGGGTGTTTCCAAAACCGGTACTACCGGTGGCTCCGGGTCCGGTTGTTTGCTTACCATTGGCTCAGGAAGACTGTCTTTCGATGGTGGCGGCGATACCGCCGGTTTCATTACAAATGAAAAAATATCGTGGCAGGTGGTTTTGCTCTTCTCATCCAGGTAAAACGAACCGGGGCGGTTACTGCTCAGATATCCCGACTGGCCATCTTCTTTCAGGAAGAAATAAAGGTCATTAAAGCTGGTATTAATGCCAGGTCCGGCATTTTCCGGCAGTGCATGATGCCCCTCATGTTTATCGGCAAAATACACATCATACCCGCCCAATCCCATCCGGCCGTCGGAACTGAAATACAGGCGTTGTGTAGGCTTGTGGAAATAAGGAGTACCGTCGTTCTCCGGAGTATTCAATGCTTCAGCATTCACAGGTGTCTCAAAATCAGGCAAATATGTCATTTTTTTGCCCGGTAGTGGCAGGTTGCAGGGACAGAAAAAATTGGTGTCCAGCGGTACGCTCCACAAATCCATTTTGCCCTTTCCTCCCGGACGGTCACTGGCAAACCACAGCACCGGCCCTTCCATTTGTTTATCGTATCCGATATTGGGCTGGGTAGTGGTATAGCCAGGCAGGTTGATGGGTTCTGGCAAACGAATGCCTGGCAGCCATCGGTTCCTGCGGTCAATAGCCGTTAGCCAAAGTTCACAGCGTTTATCCACAGCGCCAATATCTTTGCAAACAGTATAAAACACGTAATGCCCGTCTGGCGAAAAAGCTGTGTGGGCTATATGTGCGGTGTCTATAGATGGGAATCCCCGGCCGGGCTCACGTCCACGGCCGCCTTTGGAGGCAAGCATCACCTTGTTCATTTTTTGTTTTTGCTTACCCCGGTCACCTTTTTTATCAAATCGGTTGGATGCATAGAATAAGGTATCGCCCACAATGGTTGGCGCAAATTCATTCCAGGCGCTATTGATTTCCTTCCCCGGATGTTTTACTTCAGCCATCGCCGGCGATGCCGCTATGATTTTGGCATTTTGGCAAAAGGCAATTTCCTCTTTGGCCAGTTCGAAATACTTAGGATCTGCTTTGCCGGGTTGTTCCTCAAGAAATTTTTCAAAATACCGGATGGCCTCATCATAATGTCCCAAACTTTTTTGCACTTCTGCTATCCGGTAATGTACCAGCGGGTGCTTTTCCAAATGTTTGGGCTGCGCAGCTATTTTCTCGTAAGAACGTTGCGCTTCCTGCCAGGCCTGGAACATACGTGCACTTTCTCCGTATTTCCACCACAAGTTCAGGTCGCTGCTCTGGCGCTTTAGCACATCGCCGTAAAGTTGCAAAGCAGCAGCATAGTTCTTGTTTCGGAAAGCCTCGTCTCCGGCACGCACGTATGAACGAAGAGACTGGGCGGGAACTTGATGAAAGACGAAAAGGGTTGCTGCGATTAAAAGTACATGTTTCATAGTAGTTTGTTAATCAATCGAAGTTGGGGAAAAGTCAGTTTGGCGACTTTTCTAACGCATCGATGGTATATTTTGGTTTATTGCGGATGGATTAAAACACAAATATATGAATCAAGTTTGATTCAAAACAAATTGTCATTCAATGACTTAAGTCTTCGATTTTTTCTTCATTAAAATTTAAAAAACAGGACAACATTTAACAATTTCAGACACCTCAATAGGTACAATCCGGTAAACCAGCGCCAGTTCAAACCCGCCACGCTTTCTGGTTGCCTGTTCAAAGCCGGAAATATTCAGGTCGTAACTAACTCCAGCCAGCCAGTTGTTGCGTTCAATCTGCACAGCAGGAATGATGGCATCACCCTGTCGCCAGCCAATAGAAGCACGAACTGCTGTAACATTGGCCAATCCTGTAGTGAGAAACTGTCTGACCCCGGCTCCAATCACTATTTCCCGTGCTTGTTGCATGGATTGCAGGCTTGCATAAGCTAAAAGATCGGTTGACTCGCGCCATTCATACATGCCTTCTCCCCAGAAACTCCATCGGGTGGGCAAGCGCAAGGCATTCACTCCGCCCAAAGTCAATTCTGGTCGGTTCAAATGCGCTCCGCCAATAGCCAGGTTGAGCCCGGTGCGGCTGGAGGGCGCCTGCATGGCAAAATGTACCCCTGTACTCAACGAAACAGCCAAACCACTCGAACGCCCCAGGGGCTCTCCAGAGGCCAGATTCGGGTCATAATTGTCGCCATTCCACTGGTTTTTAAAACTCAAACGGCTGACATCTACTGCCCTTTGCAGCGCATTTAGCCCAAGCCCCACGGATAATCTGCTGTTGGCGCCCAGGTTGTGCCCGGCGCTCAGGTTGAGTCCTCCCTGTGCCCACGACATACGCCCATCACCAGCTTTGTCACTTTGAAGCAGGAGTCCGAGAGAAATCAAACTTTTTTCTTTTTGGATGGCCTTCCAATCGGCGGCAACGCCATAGGTTTGGTAGTCCACCGGTACGCTGCGCCACTGCGATCTGTAAATGCCACTGACGCGCAGGCTGCCCTGAAAAGCTCCGGCAGAGGCCGGACTCAGGTGTTGCGGATGCAGATAAAATTGGGAAAAATGCAAATCCTGCGCTTCCAGGCGCCAGAAACTGCTCATAATACCCGACAGCAAAATCAGGAGTGTTATACGCATAGGCTTTGCATTCAATGGTCTAGATCTGCGAAGGTAACGCAGCAAGCTGGCTCAAACATAGTATTTTTGCCCCATGAATTTCGAAATCTGCGCCATTAACATTCAATCTGCCCTGGTTGCCCAGTCTGCCGGCGCACATCGGATTGAACTTTGCTCCGCTCTGGATGTGGGCGGACTCACTCCATCGCTGGGATTAATCCGTGCTGCTGTACGTGCACTGAGTATCCCTGTTCATGTGCTCATAAGGCCAAGAGAAGGCGATTTTTGCTACACAGAAGCAGAATTGAACATCATGCTGGAGGATATCCGAATTTGCCGGGAAGCCGGGGCAGCCGGTGTGGTAGTAGGCGCATTAACCCCTGATGGTCAACTGGATTTGCCCAAAATGCAGGCCATGAAGGCAGCTGCCGGCGATATGCCTGTAACCTGCCACAGGGCCTTTGATTTTACCTCCGATCCGGACGCGGCGCTGGAACAGCTCATTGAAATGGGATTTGTGCGGGTTTTGAGCTCCGGTCAGTCTGATTCAGCCTATGATGGACGGTTTTTATTGAAAAAATGGGTAGATCAGGCTGCTGGCCGCATTGCAGTGATGCCCGGAGGCGGACTTAATGCCGGGAACATTCACGAGGTAATTGCGTTTACCGGAGCAAAAGATGTACACTTTACCGGAAAAACGAAAGTAGATACCCTGAGTAAAAAGGATCTGCCCGGCCTGGAATCCTGGCATTGGGAGAGCAATGAGGCGCTGATCCGGGGTGTTATCGGAACAAGCAATTAAACTACCGCATTTTGGATTCACTGACACAAATTGTACTCGGAGCTGCTTGTGGAGAGGTGGTGGCTGGCAAAAAAATTGGCAACCGAGCGATGCTTTGGGGCGCCGTTGGGGGTACTATTCCTGATCTGGATGTCTTCGCCGGACTTTTTACCGATCAGATTACCAGTACCTCGTTTCACCGGGGTTTCATGCATTCCTTCCTTTTTGCTGCCCTGGCGCCCTGGTTGCTGGCCAAACTTACCCAGTGGTTTTACGGCAATCAGGTGCACAACCGAAAAGGATATAAAGCTGCTGCCATGAGTATCTGGCTGCTGTTCTACCTCGGTGCAGCAGCCGGAATAAACTTTATTCCTGTCATGATGGGGGAGGGCCTGAGTTGGTATGCGCTGGCTCCAACCCTGATTTTGGGCGGGTTGTTTGCCACTAAGCTCTGGCGCGATTACTGGAAAAGAGACCTGAATATGGTAGAGGCCTCTTACTTTACCTGGGTATCCCTCTTTTTCTGGAGTATTTTTACACACCCTATCCTGGATTGTTTCACCAGCTGGGGAACCCAGATTTTCCAGCCATTTGATGATTTACGGGTTCAATGGTGCACCGTTTCGGTGGTAGACCCGGTGGCAACCCTGCCTTTCCTGCTGATGCTCATCATAGCCTCACTGATTCACCGAACCAAACCGGTCAGAACCTGGTGGAATATGGCCGGTTTGGTGTGGTTTTGCGGGTATCTGATGCTGTATACGCTATGGCATAAAAAACAGGTGAATGATCTTTTTGAAGCCTCACTCAAGTCGCAAAACATTAGCTATCAACGCTTTTATACCAATCCGACCATCTTCAACAACGTCGTTTGGAGCGGAGTAGCAGAGGGAGATACTGCCTTTTATTTTGGTCAGTACGGATTTCAGGATTGCAAAAAGGAGTTCTCTCCCATTTCTGTTATTCCCAAACAGCACAACCTGCTTCAGCAGGTGCCGCAGGATTTCAGAGCTGCCAAGTTTTTGCGCTGGTTTACAGACGGTTATTACAACGTGGCGCCCTATCAGGGAGATACTCTTCAGGTCAACGACCTCCGGTTTGGTTTGATGGGCGATACCTTTCGGGGGAATAACTATGTATTCCCGTTTTTGCTGTTTAAAAATGAAAAAGGCGAGTGGGATGTGCTGCAGAACAACCGAAACCGGGATAATATGGAGGCCAACAAACAGTCTATCAGCCAACTCATGAATCGTGTTATCCATGGCAAATGCCAGGATCAATAAGCAACTTTCAATCCGCAAAACATGCGTCAGCGTACCATCACAGCTTTCTTTTTCGCCCTCGTCATGCTGGGCGGGATTTACGGCGGTCCACATACTTTGTTTGTACTCTTTGGCCTGATCACAGCTATTGGCGCCTGGGAACTGGGCACCCTGGCCTATAACCACGAAGAACAATACCTCAGTCTGCGCAGAATAATAATGACTGTGTTAACTACCGGGCTTTACATCTGGGTAGGTGGAGATTTGATGCATTATTGGCACATGAACCCTTTTCTCGCCACAGCTCTGGTGCCAGTCATCTTTGGCCTGCTGGCTACTGTGGAATTGTATCTGGGCGGTAAAACCCCGTTTCCCAACATCGGGATGTATTTCTTGTCGGGTTTCTACCTGGCCATTCCTTTTATTTTGCTGCTCATCATTGCCAATGGCGAATCTTATTACCCCAACAGGGTACTGGGTTTGTTGCTGCTGGTATGGACCAACGATACCGGCGCCTATCTGTTTGGCCGAAAATTTGGCAAAACCAAGCTTTTTGCGCGTATTTCACCCAATAAAACCTGGGAAGGCACCCTTGGAGGCGCCTTTTTTGCCCTCCTGGTGTCCTGGGGATTATCGCATATCATACACGATTTCACCCTGTTGCAATGGCTGGCTTTGAGCGTCGTAGCAGCGGTGGGCAGTAATATTGGTGATCTGATTGAGAGTATGCTGAAGCGCAGTGTAGGCGTGAAGGATTCAGGCGCTATCATGCCCGGACACGGAGGAGTTTTAGACAGGTTCGATGCATTTGTCTTTTGCCTGCCTTTTTACTGGTTGGTGCTGGAACTATTGCATTAAACCTATTCAACGGGCATTCCGCTGGCTTTCCAGGCATCGAAGCCGCCTTTTAGGTCAATAACCTGGATAAATCCTGCTTTAACCAGTTGATCAGCTGCTTTTTGGCTTCTGCCACCTACCTTGCAATACACCAGCACGGGCTGCAACTTGTCTAACGAGGCTGCCTTTATAGCCAGATCCCCATCATTGATGTTCCAGTTGCGTGCGCCCGAAATATGTCCGCTCTGAAACTCCTCAGGGGTTCGAACATCAATCAAAGGCAGGTCTGGGTTGCTTTTTAGCATGGCCGCAAAGGCATCAGGCGCCAGTTTGCTGATGCCCGATTCCGTTGCCGGATTGGTGCAGGATAGTGTCAGGAACATGCAGGAAAATAAAAGAAATCGCATAGGTGAATTTGTTTAATTGGTTGATAGTCAATCATTTGCTGTTAAGCAAATTTCAGTTTTTTCCGCCATTCCACATATCCCCATACTGCCAATGCCAGGAATACCAGGTATTGGAAACTGGTGAACACAAATCCTTTAATGAAATAAAGCGGAATAGAAGCAATATTGGTGGCTATCCACCAAAGCCAGTTTTCCAATTTTTTTCGGGCCATCAGCCACATTCCCGTATAGGCGGTGGCAGAGGCAAATCCATCTGCCACAGGCACCGTGCTGTCCGTAAATCGGGATAACACCCAATAAAGCGCTCCCCAAAATGCCAAAAAGAAACCCATTGCCAGGAGCCATTCTTTGCTATCAGATCGTTTAATGCGCAAGCCATCACCGTCCTGCGTTTTTCGGCTCCACCACACCCAGCCCAGTATACTCATGATGGTGTAATACACATTGACACCGGCTTCTGCGTATAAACCGGCCACTATACTCAGATAAATGTAAATGGTGGTGTTGATAATGCCGGTTGGATAAACACCAATATGTTCCTTTCTGGACAGCACAACACTGGTGATGCCAAAGACTACGGCAATAAATTCCAGCCAGGTTGTGGCAAAAAGTCCGTCGAGCAATGCTTGCCAAATATTCATGGAATAAATTTGCGGTTCAAATGAACAGAAAGCAATTTGACTTTGTGGTGATCGGGGGTGGCATCTTCGGATGCTATGCTGCCATTTATCTCGCCGGCCGCGGGGCAAAAGTGGCAATTTTGGAGAAAGAATCCCGTCTTTTTCAAAAAGCATCGCTGGTAAATCAGGCGCGATTGCACAGCGGATACCATTACCCCCGCAGCATTGCCACTGCAGCCATGAGCGATGAACACAAAGCCCGCTTTACCTCCGAACACAGCGCTTTCGTTAACCATACCTTCGAAAAATACTACGCTATAGATCGGTATGGCTCTTTTACTGACGGACAACAATTTGAGCGTTTTTGTACTTATCTGAACATACGGTGCGACCGGATTTCGGAGCATCCGTTGTTTAATTTTGATCGTCTGGAGGCCCTTTATCTAACGGAAGAACATTCTTTTGATCCGGTGCTATTGGGCAATTTTTACCGTGACCAGGTAGAAAACCATCCGGGCATTGAGGTGTTTACCAACGCTCGGTTACAGTTGGTGAATAATGCTGGTAATCAATGGAATATAAGGGTTTCTGTGCCTGACTGCCCCTCTCTGGAGCTGGAAACTCCGGTAGCCATCAACGCTACTTATGCCGCTACCAATGCGATAAACCGCCTTTTTGGACTTCGGGACCTGGGCTTAACACACGAAATTTCAGAAATAGCTTTCATCCATTCTCAGGAGTTCGGACTGCGCGGTCTGACGGTCATGGACGGGCCATTTGGCTCCATTATGCCCTATGGCCTGAGTGGGTTGCTTTCCCTTTCCTCCGTGGCCTACACCCACCACAATATATCCTTCGATGCCTTACCTACTTTCGATTGCCAGCAACCAGAGGTAGATCCCGCCTGCAAACCTGAAGCACCTGGTATTTGTACGTCCTGCGTTCGCCGCCCCGTTTCCAATGCGCCCAAAATGCTGGCGCAAATGCAGCAGTATTTTTCAGAACAGGTAAAGTTTTCCACCCTGTTTTCCTACTTTACCATTAAATCGAAGCTCAAGTCGAGCTACATAGACGACGGGCGGCCTACGGAAATCTCCCTCCTGCACGAAAAACCACGCTTTTACTGCCTCTTTGCCGGTAAAATCAACTCCATTTATGAAATCGAGAAAATAGGGTAGGCCTGAGCGGGGCATTTTTGAAATGCCAGATTTTCTTTGGATGTTTGCCGCAATTTGAACACTAAGTCATACCTAAGGAATGAGAATTATCTTCTTCTCACTGGCTTTGCTTTTAACCGGATTTTTCTCTCCGGCCCAGGCGCAGCAATCCCCCAATGAATTTTTGCCACATAAACTGGGCGAACAATTCACGCCACATCATTTGCTGACCAATTATTTTGAGCAACTGGCACAGGCTTCCGCGCCAACCATGCGCCTGGAAAAATATGGCAAAACCAATGAAGGGCGACCACTGCAATTGGCCATTTTTTCATCCAGAGAGAACATGGCCAGACTGGAGCAAATCCGCCTGAACAATCTGCGTATGGCCGGTATGGCAGATGGGTCTCCTGATATGTCGAATCCTGTAGCCATCGTTTGGCTCAGTATGAGTGTGCATGGTAATGAGCCATCCGGCGCCGAATGCAGTATGGAACTGGCGTATCGGTTGGCTACCCAGCAGGATCCAAAAATTCAGGAATGGCTAAAAAATACGGTAGTTGTGCTGGATCCGTCACTTAACCCGGATGGTTACGACAGGTACACCCACTGGCAACGCATGGCCTCCAACCTCATGCGCAACACCGATCCGGAAAGCAGGGAACACCGCGAACCATGGCCCGGCGGTCGCCCGAACCACTATTATTTTGATCTTAACCGCGACTGGGCCTGGGCAACACAGGTAGAAACGCAGCAACGCCTGAAAGTGTACCACCGCTGGCTCCCGCACGTGCACCCGGATGTACACGAACAAGGCATCAACGATCCGTATTATTTTGCACCTGCTGCAGAGCCCATGCACGAATTGATTACGCCCTGGCAACGGGAGTTTCAAACAGAAATTGGCGAAAATAACGCCCGTCACTTTGATAACCATAACTGGTTTTACTTTACCAAAGAGGTATTTGACCTGTTTTATCCATCTTACGGCGATACTTACCCGTCGTTTAACGGGGCTATTGGTATGACCTATGAACAGGCCGGCGGCCCCCGGGCCGGCAGAGCCATTGAAACAGCCAATGGTGATACGCTGACCTTGTCTGACCGGATTGAGCACCACCTCACTACGGCGCTATCCACCATTGAAGTAAGCAGTAAAAGCGCCAAATTGCTGGTGGAAAACTTCAGAGAGTACTACAAAAAAACCTCCACCCAGCCGCAAGGAATGTACAAGGCTTTTGTGATCCGGGAGGTGAACGATCCCAACAAGGTGAAAACCCTTTGCAATTTGCTGGATCAGCACATGATTCGATACGGAAGGGTAGGGGCCGGGTTAAGCGGTGTGAAAGCTTTTGATTACACCGCAGGCAAGGAAATCAGCGCTTCCATTAATCCGAATGATCTGGTTATTAGTGCATACCAGCCACATTCTGTGATGGTTCAGGCCCTGTTTGAACCCGAGGCCAAGCTGGTGGATTCTATGACCTATGATATCACCGCCTGGTCGCTGATTTTTGCCCATGGGCTGGAGGCATATGCGTTGAAGGAGCGCCTGGAACCCAAAAAGGTATATGAGCCATACAAGCCGCAAAAGGATTTGGCAACCGCTTCACCATTTGCCTGGTGCATCCACCGCAAATCGCTGGCAGAAGCCAAATTTGTCATGGAATTGATGCAAAAAGGTGTGAAAGTTAGAACGGCCACAGAACCTTTCCTGATGGCAGAGCAGCAATACTTGCCGGGCGCCTTTACCATTTCCAAAGCAGATAACCGTCATGTGTCCAATCTGGAACAATGGGTGAACGAGGCCGCCGATCGCAGCAATGTGCGTCTTTATCCCGTGTTTTCCGGATTTTCCGCCAAAGGCAAAGACCTTGGCTCAGATGCGTTTCAACTGATCAAACAACCCAGGGTAGCTATGGTTTATGGCGATGATGTAGACGATAATTCCTTTGGTCATACCTGGCATTTCTTTGAAACGGATCTCCGGCAGCCCATTTCCATGATTGAGCTGGACAGACTTCACCGCATTAATTTGGCACAGTATACAACGTTGATATTCCCTAACGGACAATACAATTTGCCTGAAAACACGATGCAGATTTTGAATAAATGGATGGAAAAAGGCGGCCGTTTGATTGCTTTTGAGGGTGGGGTAAAAGCGTTTGCGGATAAAGATGGATTTGACCTAAAAACGAAAGAGGCGCCTAAAAAGGACTCATCCCTGATGCACCGCCCGTTTTCTGTTCGCCAGCGCGATGGGTTGAGTGATGGACTCCCGGGCGCCATTGTGAAATGTGCGGTTGACAATACACATCCGCTTTGCTATGGCATGCCGGCATATTACCATTCTCTGAAAACCATGTCGGAGGCTTTTGCCATGCCGGAAAGAGCGGATGCTCCTGTTTATCTGGAAGATGGGTATCAGAGTTACGGGTTCATTGGAAGTCGGTTCAAACCAATGCTGAAGAAAACGCCTGTGGCAGTGTACCAGAGAATGGGCGACGGAGAAGCTATCCTCTTCGTGGATAACCCGCTGTTCAGAGGTTTTTGGGAACAGGGTAAAATGCTGATTACCAACGCTATGCTCTTTTAAGCAGAAGCATTTTCAGCATTGAACCCAATAAAAATGAGTCATCGCCGCAGGTGCGGCAATGACTCATTTTTATTGGCAGACATCAGGATTGCGGCCTGAAATCAGTCTTTATTTTCTACATAGCGCCACTGAATCTCGTTTTGGAGGTATTCATTGGCTGCGATGATGGCTGTGTTGGGAAGACGCTCGTAAAACTTGGAGATTTCGATTTGCTCCTTGTTTTCCTGCACCTCTTCGATGGTGTCGGTATGTACGGCAAATTCTTCCAGCTTGCGCTGAATTTCCCATTTCAGGTCGCTGGAGATCTGGCGGGCGCGTTTGCTGATGATAACGAGGCTTTCGTAAATGTTACCGGTTTTTTCAACCAGTTCCAGCACATCACGTGGCTGAACGTTGGGGTCGAGACCTTGTGCCTTGGTTTTGATATCGCTCATAATGTATCGGTTGGTTAAAGGCCCTGAGGCCGATAGCTTTTGAATGAATGTGTACCGGAATCGTACCGTTACACGTTTTTAAGTTTTTTGCGTACTGCTTTTTGGGCAGCTTCTGCACTCTTCCGGATGTCCTTGATTTCTCTGGCGTATTTTCCGGAAGGATATTTTTCCAGGAAATCGCTGCAGCGTACCATAGCATCGCCGTAACGATCCACTTTCTTCTCTACAATTGAGTTTTCTGCCAGCAAAAAGGAGGCTTTGGCAATCAGAAAACGCACACGTTCTGCGTCCGGGCTTTCCGGATAGTCGCGCAGCAGGTTGTCAAACGAAATAACCGCAGACTGATACTGCTTCAAATCGTAGTACAATTGGCCTTCTGCAAATGCTTTTTGCTCCAGTTTACGTCTTAGTTCGTCAATGAGTTCATTACACTGACTAACCTTGGTTGAATTGGGAAAAAGGTTGACAAACACCTGAAACTCTTCAATAGCCGAGATGGTTGCACCTTGATCTAACCGAAAGGAGGGCGACATCTGGTAGTTGGAATAAGCCGATAAAAATGCGGCTTCTTCCCGAAGCGGTGAGTTGGTAAAGGTATTGGAAAAGTTCTTGAAATAAAAGGCTGCCAGCAAGTATTGGCGGGTGTGGTAGTGGCAGTAAGCATACTCAAAGTAGGCTTTTTCTGCCCTGGAATCGCCGCGCAAAGTGTTGATAACCAGTTCAAAAAGCGTAAGGGCGCGCTGATAATTCTTCTTTTCGTAGTATTTGAAAGCCGAATTCAGAATTAATTCCCCGTTGCCGCTTGTTCGGGTTCTTTCAAAGGTGCTTTTGCATGCAGTCAGACCAAGAAAACAAGAGATCAGGAGAATCCAGACAGACGATTTTCTCATAAGGGCGCAAAGGTACATGTATTTGGGTTATTTCTTCAAAAAAATGCGCATTCAATTCCAGGAATATTCCCGCAAAGATAAATGGACGCCATCATAACGATGGAAGTTGTCTGGAAGCTGCTTTTGTGTTAAACTTTCTGTCATTTTATCCGTTCTTCGAAATTATATGAAGGAACGTATGCCTTTGTCCTTCACCTCCCTAACTTTGCCTTTGAAAACGCCCTACCATCTCGTCAAATTACAATCATCTCATGGTACCTAACGATCCATCTGCCGTAGTTGTTTCGCTGGAAGAACAGTTCCAGGCCAAAATTGATGCAGATATCCGTATTGAACCCAAAGACTGGATGCCAGATGCCTATCGCAAAACATTGCTCAGGCAGATCAGTCAGCATGCACACTCTGAAATTGTAGGCATGTTGCCGGAAGGCGTTTGGATAACCCGCGCTCCATCGCTGAAACGCAAGCAAATTTTGCTGGCAAAAGTGCAGGATGAAGCCGGACATGGCTTGTACCTCTACTCAGCGGCTGAAACCCTGGGCATGAGTCGCGACGACATGTACGAGGAACTTCACTCCGGTAAAGCCAAATACTCCTCCATCTTCAACTACCCATCCATTTCCTGGGCAGATGTAGGCGCTATTGGTTGGCTGGTTGATGGCGCTGCTATTCTCAATCAAATTCCCATTTGCCGAACCTCATACGGTCCGTATGCCCGCGCTATGGTGCGGATTTGTAAAGAAGAAAGCTTCCACCAGCGCCAGGGCTTTGAAGTGCTGCTGACTCTGGCTAACGGCTCTCCTGAACAACGGGCCATGGCACAGGATGCCATCAACCGCTGGTATTGGCCATCTGTGATGATGTTTGGCCCTTCTGATGGGGAATCTACCCACAGCGAACAAAGCATGCGCTGGAAAATCAAGCGTTTCACCAACGATGAACTGCGCCAGCGTTTTGTGGATATGGTGGCAGAACAAATCAAGGTGCTGGGTCTGGAACATCCAGACAAAGACCTCAAATGGAACGAGGAACGCGGCCACTACGATTTCGGCCCCATCAACTGGGACGAATTCTGGAACGTGGTAAAAGGTAATGGCCCCTGCAACCGGGAGCGACTCGAAACCCGCCGCAAGGCATGGGAAGAAGGCGCCTGGGTACGCGAAGCTGCCGTGGCTTATGCCGAAAAGAAACAACAACGTGAGGCCGCTGCCGCCAAAAGCAGCGCACAGGCCGCCTGATCTAACACCATGTCCTTACAGCAAGCCCCTATTTATGTGGCCTATTCCGAAATACATGGCAAAGGCGTGTTCGCCGGCCGTGATATTGAAGTAGGAGAGGTTATTGAAGTGTGTCCCATCATTCTGTTCCCCAAGGAGCAACTCGCCGATGTGCGCAAAACCGTACTCGACGATTATTACTTCGACTGGGGAGAAAAGGGAGAGTGGTTTGCGTTCTGCATGGGGTATGGTTCCTTCTACAACCACTCCTACGAACCCAATGCAGAATATGGGATGGATTTTGATGCGCAAACCATTGATTTCTATTGCATTAAACCCATTGCTGCCGGCGACGAAATCATGATAAATTACAATGGGGATGCTGACAACAAGGAAAAAGTGTGGTTTATGAAATGACGTACATGAAAAAGAACACCGACGAAACCCTGACATATGAATCCGCCTGGTCTGAATTACAGGTCATTGTAGCGGAACTGCAAAGCGGTCAAACTTCCATTGACCAGCTTAGTGCAAAAATTGAACGCGCCGCAGAACTGGTGCAGTTTTGCCGGGAAAAACTTCGTGCCACCGAGAACTCCCTCTCCAAACTTGGTTGAAAGGCACAAAGTCGGGGGGAAGGCACTAAGACGCGAAGGCACTAAGACGCGAAGGCACTAAGGCACGAAGGCACAAAGACGCTAAGTTGTTGGCCTGCGGCCTCCAACTGATAAAGGCGAAGGGCTTATTTGGCGTCAGCCAAATAAGCCCTTCGCGTCTTAGTGCCTTCGCGTCTTAGTGCCTTCACGCCTTAGTGCCTTCGTGTCTTAGTGGTATCCCCACTTTGCGCCTTCGAAGTTTACTTTTTACCTTTCTTCCCGAGTTTATTCCAGATTTTCCAGTCTTTGACTTTTTTACGCTCTCTTTTCTCTATGATATAGCGCAGGGAAACTGAGGCGCCGTTCCATTCAAATGGTCTGGCCTGATCGCCACTAAGGTGCAGCTCTGGTTTCCAGTCAACCGCGAGGTTGATACGGCCCACGGAAAATTCCAGGCCGGCAATACCGGAAAGGCCCATGACATTGTTGTGGATTTCATCGGCGTCTTTTACGGAGTTCTGCTGCCAGTAGTAGTGCAAACCCGCACCTGTGTA
>DATGWL010000162.1:0-8937 GCA_035299505.1 Saprospiraceae bacterium
GGAGTCAAAAATTTGAGCTTTTTTCGTCAGTTTTTGCGTTTTTGAAGGAGCTTAGCCTGAGTTACGTGACTGAAAAAAGGTGAAAAATGGCGGAAAAAGAACAGTTTTTGGCCCGGCAAGAAAATCCCCAACATGCTCTAAACAACCAAAATCAGGCGCCAAAAGCAAGCTTCAGTTTTTTAGGAACTAATTTGGTTTACCACCAGTGGCACACAAATATAAGCATTATTCAGGTAAACAAAGGGTGAGGAACTGGCTCTTTTCCGTGCTCCTTAAAAGAAGCAGTTCCTGCAATGCCTACCGTTGAATCATCACAGGTTTCACCCCGGAATCACCCATATGATCCCTTACCTGAATATAATACAAACCCGGGGCAAGCTGAGAAACCGGAATGTTGGTTGCTTCGTGCTGATTCAGTGAAACCTGGCTGATCACCCGCCCCTGCTGGTCAACAATTTGTGCAGATTCCAGATTCTCTCCCAGTAACCTTACGGAAGAGGTAGCCGGATTGGGGAATACCTCGAAACTCGTCAATTCAGCCTTGTGAATTCCAGACAATGTGCTGTAATGCAAGCGGCCGTATGTGGCTATTTGCCATCCGGTACTATCAAGCACCTCTAAGCGTTCGCTGGTAAAATTGTTATTTTGGTCGTAAGTATTGAATTGTCTGGTATCAGCCACCCAATTAACGCCGTTCCAGTCGCTTGAAACCCAATAAATCAGATTATCCTCTGCATCATATTCCATGGTTGTTCTGCGGGCAGGCATCCACTGATTCTGCACCATGTATTCTGTAACTGCCTCTGTATTATTGCCATTGACATCATACTGAAACTGTATACGATTCGAGGCATTCCAGGTTCCTGAAATCCAATAACTGGATAATTGAGTTTGCATAAGATTGGAATTTGGGAAATAAACATAGCTTATCTGACCAGCATTCTCCCAATTCCCTGAGGTTTTATTTTGCCATGTCTCTATTTCCAATAACCCTTCAGCATTGTATGTGTACAATCTTCGATCGCTTAAGCCAGTTGCACTTATTAGTGATCCATTGGTATCATATTCAGATTCGGTAAAAGAACTCAGTACCCAGTTTCCACTTTCCCATCTTTCCAATGTATCTGTAAGTTCGTGGTTGTTCGCATTGTAAGTATAAGAATTTCGCCAGGTATTCACCCAACCATCCAAGTCGTTGCCATTTTGTCGCGTAAACCTGAGTAAATTGCCATTGGCATCATACTGGTAATCTGTACTTCTGGATTTTTCTTCCCAAAAACCAGTGCCTGTATTAAGTTTAAAATTCCGATATTCATTAGGTAACAATTGGGGGTTGTAGGCCAAGGTAGATGAATCACCGATTAACACCATCCCTGATCCCGTATCAAAACCATAATATCCCTGCGATATCAGTTTCCCCGATTGAGCTAAAAGCATGTGTACAACGAGGATGCAAAAGGTGAGTGACAAGGTGATTTTTTTTTTCATGGAAAGTAGAAGTTGTGTAATTAGAAAATAAGAACAAAAACTGGAAAAATAACGAAAAAGACAGTTTATAGCTTTAGAATCAGAATAAAATCCAAGCAATACACTTTTATTTCATTCAAAAACCAAAACAAGTTTATCGCCTTTTGCCGCTTGACAGTGCAAAGTTGAGGCAGTTATTGCAACTATTTTAGGACACTTTTGGTCAATTAATCCGTTAATTCGTAGCCTCATCCAACTTTTTGTCCCGAAACAGGTTTAACTTGGCCCCCTGTTTTGAATGTGGGGAAGATGGCACTAAAATCGGGAGTAGGTTTCTCCAAACAACAAAAGTTTGATAACCATACCATTTTACCCTTTAAGCACCTCTGAAAAACGAATAAATATGTTTCAGTGGATTTGACTGGCAGTCACAACAGTAAGAATTAAGTGCCTTTGTGGCTTAGTGGTAAACACCTTACCCAAAAAACGCAAACATCCAGACTATGCAACGCGATAACTATTCTCTGCTGATTGAAAAGCTCGACGCTTTTATTCGCAAGTACTACATCAATCAACTGCTGCGGGGAGCACTGTACACGGTTGGCGTGGTGCTGGGCTTGTTTGTATTGTTGAATGTTGCAGAGTATTACCTCTACTTCAGTACCGGTGTTCGTACAGGGCTGTTATGGGGATTTCTGGCCCTGAGCGCCTACACCGTTTGGCAATGGGTGGCCCTGCCGCTCATGCATTATTTCCACCTCGGAAAAGTGATCAGCCACGAACAAGCAGCTCAGATTATTGGCCAGCACTTCACCAACGTTAAAGATAAGTTGCTGAATATCCTGCAGTTAAAGCAGCAAAGCAACAATGCCATTTACGCCGAACTGATCAACGCCAGTATCAATCAGAAAAGTGATGAAATACGGCTGGTTCCATTCCAGGCTGCCATTGACCTGGGCAAAAACCGCAAATACCTGCGCTATGCCCTGCCTCCGGTAATGCTGCTCCTTTTCCTGCTGCTTGGCGCGCCCAATATTCTGAAAGAAGGCACCATGCGCCTCTGGAACAGTACCACCAAATTTGAAAAACCCGCCCCATTCAAATTCCTCATTAATACAGATTCGCTGAAAGCGGTACAGTTCTCAGATTACGTGCTGAAAGTTAAAGTGGAAGGCTCCGCGCTGCCTAATGAAGTGTTCATTTCTTTGGGTAACGTGCAGTATCGGCTCGAAAAAAACGCCGCCAACGAATTTTCATACAAATTTACCAACCTCCAGAAAGACACGGAATTCAACCTGTTCTCCGCAGGTGTGGAAAGCCGGGATTATGTGCTGTCTGTTATTCGCAAGCCTAACATCCTGTCTTTCAATACCAAACTGCAATTCCCGGGCTACATTGGTCGCGCCAGCGAAGAGCTATCCAATGTAGGCGATCTGGTTGTGCCTCAGGGTACCGATATCAGCTGGGTATTCAACGCGCAAAACACCGATAACCTGCAACTCCGGTTCGGTGGACAGGCCGGTGAAGAAGCCAAGCGTTTCGACGATGAGCTGTTCCAGTTCCGCCGCCGTGTGATGAAGGATGAGTCGTACAAACTGTTCCTCAGCAATGCACTGTTGCAAGGCGCTGATTCAGTAGCCTACACCATCACCATTATTCCCGACCTGCACCCGCAAATCAGCGTGGAGGAATTCAAAGACAGCTCCAACCTGCGCACATCGTTCTTCGCCGGCGATGCCTCCGACGATTACGGCATTTCCAACCTGACCTTCAACTATCAGATTAAGAAGGCAAAAGGTGGTCAGATGCCGATGAATTCGGTAAAAATTACCCCAAGCGGCACAGGCAAACAGATCCAATACGAATACTCCTGGGATGTGCGCAACCTCAACCTGGAACCCGGCGACGAGGTACAATACTACTTTGAAGTTTCCGACAACGACGGGGTAAACGGTGCCAAAAGCGCCCGCACCGGTCTGATGAATTACCGCATGCCTTCGCTGGATGAATTCCGCCAGCAACAGGCTGACAATTCCGAGGAAATTAAAAAAGACCTGGAAAAAGCCCTGAAAGAGAGCCTGAAAATCCAGGATGATTTGAAAAAACTCCGCGACAAGGTGCTGCAAAAGAAAGAAATGGATTGGCAGACCCGCAAGGAAATGGAGAAGCTGATGGACCGCCAAAAACAACTGCAACAACAACTGGAAGAAGCCAAAGAAACCTTCGACCAGAACAAGGAACAGCGCGAAGAATTCAACAAACAGGATGAAGAGTTGCAGCAAAAAGAAGAGCAAATGGAAAAACTCTTCGAGGAAACCATGAATGATGAGATGAAAAAACTCCTCGAAGACATCCAAAAACTGCTGGAAGAGCAGAATAAAGATGAGATGCTGGAGAAGATGGAGGATATGCAGATGAGCAATGAGGAACTAAACAAAGAACTGGAGCGACTGGAAGAACTGTACAAACAACTGGAGGTAGAGCAGATGCTCAACCAGCAAATTGAACAATTGGAAGAACTGGCCAAAGAACAGGAAGAACTGGCCAAGCAGACCGAAGAAGAGCAAAAAAGCAACGAAGAGCTGGGTAAAGAGCAGGAAAAGCTCAATGAAAAGCTGGAAGAGTTGGATAAGAAAATGGAGGATCTGCTGAAAAAGAATGAAGAGCTGAAGCGTCCGGAAAAGATTGACGATAACAAGCAGGATATGAATGACGCCAAGCAGGAGCAGAAAGACGCCAAACAGGAACTGAACAACAAACAGAACAAAAAGGCGGGCAAGAAGCAGAAGAACGCGGCCAACAAGATGAAGGAGATGGCCAATAAAATGAAGCAGAACAAGGAAAGTGGCGATATGCAGCAAATGGAAGAAGACCTAAAGGCTATCCGGCAATTGCTGGAAAACCTGGTAGGACTTTCTTTCGCGCAGGAACAAACTAAAAAAGAGGTAGAAACCACCAATCCCAATACGCCGCGCTTTGTGGAGCTGGCACAACAGCAGTACAAAATCAAAGACGATTTCAAACTGGTGGAAGACAGCCTGCAAGCCCTGGCTACCCGTCAGTTCCAGATTGAAACCGTGATTACCGAAAAGGTGACTGAGGTAAACACGAACATCAAAAACAGTCTGGAAGAAATGGAGGAGCGCCGCAATACCACGGCCACCGAATATCAGCACCGCACCATGAAGGCGCTGAACGACCTGGCGCTGCTGCTGGCTGAATCTATGCAGAATATGCAGGAGCAAATGGCTTCTGCCATGCCCGGCAGCCAAAGCTGCGATAAACCAGGCAAGGGCAAAGGCTCCGGCAAAGGCAAAAGCAAGGGCGAAGGCGAGCCAAAAGACAAGCTCAGCAAGGGTCAGGAAGATCTGAACAAGATCATGAAAGACCTCAAAGAACGCATGGACAAACAGGGCAAAGACAAAAACGGTCAAATGCCTAATGGCGGCGGTGGCGGCAAACAACCTTCTAACAGCAAAGAATTTGCCCAGTTGGCTGCCAAACAAGCTGCCCTGCGCGATGCCCTGCGCAAACTGCAAAAAGAAAAACAGGAGCAAGGCAAAGGCAGCAAGGCTCTCGACGAGATCATGGACGAAATGAACAAGATCGAAATTGATCTGGTCAACAAAAAGCTGAACAACGACATGCTCAAGCGCCAGGAACAGATCCTGACCCGACTCCTGGAACACGAAAAAGCAGAACGTGAGCGCGAGCAGGATGAGCAGCGTCAGGCAGAAGTAGCTCGTCAGCAGCAGCCAAAAATGCCGCCAGCTCTGGAGGAATACCTTAAAAAACGCCGCGCCGAAGTGGAACAATTCCGCACGGTGAGCCCGGCGCTGAAGCCGTACTATAAACAGTTGGTGGAGGAGTATTTGAAAGGGAAATAGATCTGGACTGGTTTCCCGTGTAGTGGGTTTCCCGCAGATTTTCGCAGAGGGCGTTCGGCTTAGTATGTTAAAAATTTAAACGTATAGATCTGTTTAAATTCCTAAATAATACCAAGCCAAAAGCACTCTGCGGAAATCTGCGGTTCAATCTGTGTAAATCTGCGGGAAAAACACCTGTTTAGCTCATATTTTTACCACCCTGTGCCATTCCACCTGACCATCCTCAAACAGGACCCTAATTAGAAAGACCCCGGACGCCAAGCCTTTAAGTGAAATGTCGGAAGTCCCGGCAGGTACCGTGAAGGACCTGGATTGACCATTCGCAGCAACAAGGGTCCATGCCATCGGAGCTACATCCCCGGAAGTTACATGCAATTCATCTGAAACAGGATTTGGGTATAAAGTCAGTCGCTGCCTGCCTGAAACCTGACTCACACCCGTGTTACATGCGGGCTCCGGCGTGCGCAAGGGTTCCGTACTCCGCAAAATCCCGCCCGCCCGATAGATGTATAAAAAACCACATACATCCCAGGTCATCTTGAAAAGGGAGCCCCCTACCCCACTCACCGGATTGAATACTGAATTGGCCGCAAAGGGCGGTTCTATCGTGAACAACGAGGGCATTCCGTTTACGCCGGAGGTACTGCAGTAAGCCACGCCATTGTGGTCAAAAATGACATCGCTTACTCCCCGGTAATCCGGCAAAACCGGACTACTGAAAGACTCAAACTGTGTTCCGCCATCGTTGGAGAAATAAAGCGTCCGCTGTCCACCTGACCCCATGAGTACTGCCCCCTGTGGAGACACTTCCAAAACACCCACATTACCTTCCTGACCCGATGCTACAATCAAGTCAAACGTACTGCCTCCATCCTGCGACCGGTACACGGATTGAGATTCGCCGGCAACAAACAAATCGCCGTTGGGTGCTGCAGCGCAACAAAAGGCCATGCCAGATTGTACATCCAAATCTTCCCAGTTTTCTCCATGATCTGTAGATATGGCGAGACTTGAACCCAGGATTGTTGCAGAGGGCGGCTGAGCGCCAAAACCATGCGCACAAATTAAATCTCCATTTTCCAGCTCACTGATCTCCAAATACCGCCAATCTTCAGAAATGGCTACCGGGTACCAGTTTTCGCCGTCATCGTCAGATTTATACAACGCACCATCCCCATAACCGCCTCCAGATTCACTGAGGTATCGCATAGCCCCACAAAACACATTGCCCGAGTGATCGGCTTTCAAAAGGGTAATCATGCGCCGGTCAATGTTGGTGAAAACGGGTGTCCAGCTAATGCCATCATCTGTGGAACGGAACACCCCATCATCGCTGCCATAAAACAGGGCATGACCCGGCCTGTGACTCACAGCTACCCGTCCCTGAGAACTGAATGCTTTTCCGGAAAATCCGGTATTCGACGAACTCCACAAAGCCCCATCATCTACTGTCCGAAACACCCCCCAACCTCCGGCCAGCCATTGGCTGTTCCCGTGGTAATGCAAAGCCTGAATGGTGGTGGTTTTCAAATCCTGTGCCACTTGATTCCAGGATTGTCCACCATTGGTTGTCTGGTATATTTTACCATAAAGAGGGCCTTGCTGACCAATATCGTAACCAGTCCCAACCATAAATTCCGCTTCACTATCACCCATGGCAAACGACCGAATCGGCTCATCCGGTAAACCTCCGGAAATGTGGGACCAGTTGCCTGAAAACATATTCCAAAGCTCCAAACCTTTATCCGTTCCAACGAGCACGTTTCCACCGGATATAAACCGTATACAATACACCCGCCTGTTACCTCCCGGGGGATTTAATAAATTCCAGACATTGCCAACCCTCTGGAACAAACCACCATCCGTTCCTGCAAATAGTATTTGGGATACAGGATCCACTTCCAGTGTATTGACATTGGTATTACTCATGCCGGCGCTAATACTCACCCAGGCAGCACCATCCCACTGCAAAACATCGCCGAAAGGAAAACATGGAAAAAAGCTGTGCGCTCCGGCGAATACCTGACCGGAAGCATCCTTCGCCAGACTCCTGACGGGGATAGGAATATTGCAGCCGGTAGGCAAACCGGTATTCATGGCGGTCCAGGCATTGCCATCCCAGCTTTTAACCCCGGCCTGTTCCGTACTGGCAAGCAATCCTCCAGAAGGCCCCACCAACAAATCGTTTACCCTGCCTGCCATAAAGGTATTGCCGCCCAGCCCTGTCCAGTTTTGCCCGCCATCGGTTGATTGATACACACCTTTGGAATTGGAGCCCATGTAGACTTGACCATCAGGATGTAGCAATAAACAATTAATGGTACCCATTGGCCCGGGCAGGTCTGTAAACGTTTGGGCTTTCGGGCATGACGAAGCCAGGATGATTAAAAATAGGTTCAGAGAGTGTTTCATAAAAAATCAGTTTGGTTTTACAATTATTCCACAGGGTGGTCCTCCGCTGAAACCGTACTTTAAGTAGTTGGTGGAGGAGTATTTGAAAGGGAAGTAGATTTCAGAGATTTTATTTCGCACGGATTTTATTTCGCACAGATTTTACACAGATTTTTTGCACAGATTTCACACAGATTTTTTTGCGTAGGCTTTGTACAGTATCATCTTGGTTTGATTTTGTCAAATTTCATGATAATCCCACGCCATACGTTCCATCAAAAATCTGTGTAAAATCTGTGCAAAAAATCTGTGTAAAATCTGTGCGAAATAAAATCTGTGCAAAATAAAATCCGCGCGAAACCGAACCTATAACTTCCTCTCCACATCCAGCACCCGGATCTCCACCTGCGCAAAAGGCTCTACCCCTGCATCTGCACTACCAAAACGGGTATCAAACAAAATCGTACTAACGCCCTCAGGGAGCAGGATCGGTCCTTCTGGAAGCGGAATGGTCTCTACCACATGCCATTGAGCATCATACACCAGCGCTTCGGCGCCTCCGGTGTATTTCATGGTATGACCTTTCTTTAGTACCACATTCATCCGGATTTGCTTGCTGCGGTTGATCTCCCATTTCAGGGTATTCAAGTCGGCGCCGTTGGCAGTGACGATCAGCTCCACCGGCGATTGAGGTACCGGGCTGTTTACCGTAAAAGTGGAATACAATGGCTCTCCCGGCTGCCGGACTTTCTGCGCGTGTTTGAATTTATGAGAAAAAATCTCGGTCAGGTATAATTGCCCGTCAGCGCCTTTTTCCAACCGAAATTCGGTAGACAAGTCTTTCATGCGCGCGCAAACATCTGCAGGGAACAGACCACTCAACCGGGCCGTTTCCCATAACCGTATGGTTTCCAGCAGTTTATTGCACATACCATTGCCTTCAGCCGCAGGAAGGTCCATCACCAAACAAAAACCGGCATTATAAGCCGCCGAGCGCGTCATCAGCCATTCAATATCCTCCAAAGTGGTGCCGGCCGTAAACTTGAACCAACCCAGCATACCCGGCATGAGGTTGCGCTTGAAGTATTTCTGGTTGAGCATCCGATACTCCGTCTGACTCTCCCGGAAGCCCGCATACCAGGGCTCACCCCAGTTCATACGGGAGTACAAGTGCCAGAAATAATGCCCGGAG
>DATGWL010000163.1:0-4483 GCA_035299505.1 Saprospiraceae bacterium
GGAGTCAAAAACTTGAGCTTTTTTCGTCAGTTTTTGCGTTTTTGAAGAAGCATAGCCTGAGTTACGTGACTGAAAAAAGGTGAAAAATGGCGGAAAAAGAACAGTTTTTGGCCCGGCAAGAAAATCCCCAACATGCTCTAATGGCCTTCGATATTACGATTCTGTATTGCGCAAAATTTCTTCCAGTTTTTCGGCAAGCCAGGGCGAATCGTCTGTCTTTATCGCTTTCTTTTGCTCCGGCGTTAGTTTGGTATTCGACAACAAAAAACTTCTTACGCCTTCATCCGGATCAGTTGCCAGTAAAAGAAAAATGCTTTCCGATATCTTTCGTTTCAAAGCTACTTCTTGTCTGACATTTGGATTCGGATCCCTAGCCATTTGCGCTAAAATTTCAACCGGAACCGTCTTATTTCGTATCACCCAAATTTTATATTCCGGATATTTTTCAACGACTGTTTCCCAAACGCCTTCCTCAGCCTCCTCAAAGGTGGCTCTATAATATTCCTCCCGGATTTCGCTATCGCGCAATCGGATAAATTCTTCTGCTGATTGAATCATGTTACATGAATTTACTGTTTTTCACACCATTGCAACATTTCCGGATACAGATCCGATATCAATACTGGTCGGCCTCTACTTTGATACAGCGCAATCAATTGATTATTAAACGCATCAAAACGCACAAATCCTCGGTAATGGATCATGAAATCTTCCAGGCGCTTTTTGATGATTTCGTAATCAGTTTTCGAAAAGTTATCCAGCGCATAAAGAGAAAAAACCGACCAGGTCATGTATTCATTAAACAAGGCATAAGCGCTTGCATAAGAGCCGGTGTATTTACCAGCTGCCCATTTATCGCGGCTTTTAAATGCTTTATTGATATCCCGAAGGTATGTATCACTGACCGGATTGACATAATTATGGTCAATTTCTGTAAACAACATCCTGGTATCACGAGCCTGCAATAAAGTGTAAGAAATACCGGAGCCTTCCGTAGGTCCGCTGACAAAAATAAACACCTCTTCCTTCACCCGATTAGTGGAATGCCTCCCCTGACTCAAGGGTGAAAATATGATATGGTATTGATGGTACCGCTGTGTGAAATGCGACTCCAGCCAAATCCATTGTCTTTCTACCGGAGCTTGTGCGGCAAGTGCAGTTTTCAAAGAATCATAGAAAAGACTATTGTTTTGATAAAATTGCCTGAAGTTGGACTTCAGGGCAAATTTTTCCAGTTCAGACACATATTGCGCCAAAAAATCCCGTTTACCCCAGCTGAGATTATGGATAGTTGGCGATCTTTTCAATTTCCCCTGTGCATCAAACTGATAATTGGAGGCATCCATTCTCAGTTGATTATACTGTGTTGTTATTTTTCTGTCTATCAACTCAACGATTCTTTCCTGCGTATATGGCTTAAAATAGTTCATAACACGCTGATAATAACCGGATTGGTGATTAATCATGACGGAGTCTTTTTGGCCTGTAGGCGTAAGTGCAAACAGTACAAACATCAGCTCCTGTACTTCTGGAATTTCAATAGTGTGTATTTTAGACTTTTCTGCATTGTTTTTTCTATCTGTATCACTATATGGAGGAGCAACCACCTTTATATCATTTTTCCGCGCATGTTTTTCCAGCTCTTTTATTTCGTTTTCATTGTATTCTGTAGTGCGCAGACAAATATTGGTCCAGTAGATATTTTTGCCCTCCGGATAAACAAAATGCTCGAATAAACCATCAAAATAACTCTTTTTTTCTCCATAAATGATATAGCGTTCTTCTGTTTTAAACTTGTATCCACAGTCTCCGCCACCTCTACCGGAATAGATGTACACGGTATCCCGGATGTGCATCCCCTTATAGATTTTTTCTACCAGTACGGTATATTTTGCCACATAGATCTCCCGCATGTAACGACTGGCCTGGGTACTGTCGCGGGCTATTAGCTCAAGCGTTTGTTTATTCGGCAGCAGCTGGACATATTCGCTTGCAACGACCGTACCCACCACTACTGCGTCCATTTGTTTAAGTTGATCTTTTACAGGGCTTTCTCCTATACAGGAACAAGCCTGCGCAGCAGGCATACCGGCCAGGGCACAACAAAATAGCAGGCAAAGAGTGATGTTTTTCATGGTTGTAGGTTCTGATTTTTTACCTCAGCGGCTCCGCGGCAAATAACTACAATAAATCAATGATCTTCTGCGCCTCACGCTCTCCACTGAGCCAGGCGCCGTGTGCGGTGGAAAAATAATCCACCTCTGTATGTTCTCCCGCAAAGAACAGCTTGTCTTGCACCTCCGCTGCCAGGTCTTCAAAATGCCGCATTTCGGTGCCTACAGCTGTAAAGGAGTAGGCGCCGAAAGTGTTTTCGTTGGTGCTCCATTTGGTGCGCAGCAGCCGGGTGGGGTCTGGAATCTGGCTGCCGTACATGTCCCGCAAATGCCCCATGATGGCTGCTATAACCTCGGCATCGCTCATTGTCTCTGTTTGCCTGCCATAATCGGCATAAGCAAAGGTCATGAGGGCATTGACGTTGGGGTGCAGCTTTTTGACATTGACGAAATAATTGAACTTGTCTTTGATTTCCGGGGTATAGATCAAAAAGAACTTATCGTCCCAAAAAGCCTGATCCCAGGTCAGCAAAAACTTATTGACACAGCTCATGCCTATTTTGTCAATCGCGGTTTGTTTTTGCACCGGTAATGCCGGTGTAAACTGAATACTGTTGTTTTTCAGCACGCCCAATGGCACTGATACGATAACAAAATCTGCCGTACTTTCTGTTCCATTGTGCAGCACTTTTAGCTGACTTCCGGAATAATCCACGGCCGTCACGCGTTCGTTCAGGCGCACATCCAGCCCCGAAGCCAGGTATTGCGGGATGGTGTCGTAGCCATTGGTGGCAATTTTTTCTACGCCGCCATACTCCTCTCCTTCATCGTACAACAGCGACGAAACCTTGTTTAAATCACCCAGATCAAAGGTCACGTAGGTAGACAAAAAAAATCGCCACAGCCGGTTGTTGGCCAGCTGCGGGTATTGCTCCAGAAACACGGTTTCGAAACTCTTATCAGCGCTTCCGCTTTGCTTCAGGGTTTGCAGCATTTGATAAAAGGCGTCTTCCGTATCGGAAAAAACGGATTCACTGATCTGTGTGCCGCCGATGTCGTAGGCCGCAAAATCGTCGTCGGCAGAAACCACGGTGTTCATGCCTGCCTGCTGGGCCAGGGAGCTGATGGGGTTTCCGTTTACGCCGTGTATCCAGCTTGCGCCTTCATCAAAAGCGATGCCCAGCGAGCGGTTGCTGCGCAAACGTCCGCCTACCCTGTCTTGCGCTTCCAGCACGATTACCTGAAAACCACGTGCGTTCAGTTTGCGGGCAGCGGCCAACCCGGAAATGCCGGCGCCGATTACGATGACGGTTTTATTGGGTAATTCGTCTTTGGCACAGGCGGTAATCAGGGATGGCGCCAGCATGATTCCGCCCACCTGGCGGATGGATTTTTTGATGAATTCGCGTCTTTTCATGGATGTGAACGGATGAGATACCCGCAAAGATGGCATTTTCAGGGGAATATTTTCAGAGAGGGAAATGCAGGTATGCTTTGGGGATTCATCTCCGGATTTTCAGGAATACCCCCCCGGAAATTGTACTTTTTTGCTTGCATTGTGGCCCGCACATTTGCCCTGTAATCAATAAGTAAACACAAATCTGAATTAAAATTCACCATGCAAAAACACAAAAACTACTGCCCTGATCCGTCCGGATCCATGCGAACCACCCAGAACAGGTGGTATGTCCGTCGCGCTTTTAACACGTGTACTGGACTTCACGGCTTCCAAAATAGTGGTATATGATATTAAAGAGTGCAAAAGCAACAAGCCAGACATTGTGCAGCCACACAGATGGTTGTACAGCGTCGAAGGCAATCCGGAATATTGTTATTGAAGACCTGATCATCTTTTGAGGTTCAGGTTGGTCATATAAATATCATCATTCACCAATTCAATTTTGCTCACCATGATTCGCACCATCACCTCATGTCTCTTGCTGCTCTTTATGCTATCTGCAAATGCAGCCAACACCCCCATGCAAACCTCAGATGATCCTTCTCTCAGCGTGACTATGTCTGACGGCGGAACAGCCCTGATGTCCTGGACTTCTTTTGGCACCAGCGGCCAGTACACGGTTACCGTTACCGACCTCACTACCAACCGCCAGGTGACCCAGTTTAGCACCGCCAGTACGGGGGCAACGGTTACAGGGTTGACTGGTGGGCATACTATTCGTTTTGCAGTGAGTAGGAATAGCCAGGAGATTGTCATAGAAGATATAAACCCAGGCTGAAAGCTTGGATCACCAATTTTCTGATAGAAAAAATTTAACTACCCAACATTTCCCACACCATGATTCGCACCATCACCTCATGTCTCTTGCTGCTCTTTATGCTATCTGCAAATGCAGCCAACACCCCCATGC
>DATGWL010000164.1:0-19338 GCA_035299505.1 Saprospiraceae bacterium
CCTTTCGTTGCCCGTGCTGGTCAGACGCCACTCGCTGTTATGGCTGGACCGGGATACCGCTAAAAAATTGCAAAAAACCGGGTTCACCTCCGCTGAATTTTTTGCCGATACCGATTCCCTGGTACGTCAGTTTATAGCCAAAAACGCTGAAGTGGAAGTCAGTCTCGACCAGGAAATGGCCACCATGCAGCAATTGTACAACCAGTTGGCAGCCAAGGCCAAAGCCATTGATCCAACCCTGGAAAAATCACTGCTGGCAGAATCTGTCAAAGCGGTGGCTGGTCTGGAACAGTGGCAAAGTCGGTTGGTGCGCGCCGAAAAACAAAAGCACGATACGGCACTGCAACAATTGCGCAGTCTGAAAGAAAAACTCTATCCAGCCAACGGCCTGCAAGAGCGTTATGACAATGTGCTGCCTTATTTGCTGAAATATGGAAAAGGGTTTTTCCAGACTATCCTGGATCAAATTTCTCCCTTCGACCCTGGATTCGTTATTCTCGAAGAAAACCAAGAGTCTCTCACATGAGGTTTCGGGCTACACCGTAGGTAACGGTGATGCCCAGCACCAGCAAAATAGCGTGAAAGCCGTAGGCTTTTCTCCTTAGTTCCGGAAATCTGGAGCCTAAGGAGGAGTTTTCCAATAGCCAGCCAATACCGGCATATACCAATGCCGGAATGAACAGCAGGTTGTACGACATAGCCTGCTGCAGATTTCCTTGTAATAATTGATGGAAGGCCCGTTGTGAACCACATCCGGGACATTTCCAGCCTGTGAATACCAGCACCGGGCACCTGGGGAACCCGGGCGTTTCAGGATCCAGAAAAAAATAGACGAGTAAAAGCGCTATGGCCGCAATCCAAACAACCCGGTTAAAAGTTATGGCCTTCATTGGTGGCTACAAAGAAAAGCATACCAATCATGAAGAGGGCATATAATCCATAGCCCACTACACCTATCCAGAAGCTGATCATAGTCCATTTACGCGCTTCCTGCGAAGCCCGTTCTGCGCCATCGTAATCGCCGGCTCGGAACCGGGATTCTACATTGGCAGCATTTACTATGCCTACAATACCGAATGGCAAGCAACAAAAAAACGTGGCCAGAATGGATTCTGCGAGCCATGTTTTGGGAGCGGAGGAAGGTACAGGTTGATCAAGCATACGTTTCAGGTGTGTTTATGTAATCAAAGATAGGATTGTTATGCAATAGTGAACCCATTGGGTTAACCTTTAGGTAGTTTGGCCAAAATTTCGTCCCGCATTTCCCGCAAACGGCTGCGTTGCGGAAGCGCTGCCGCTTTTCGGGCCATGCTCCATTTTTGCCCGGTTTCTTTCCAGAAAATCGAAATCCAGGCCAATAAAGGCATTAAAATCCCTACGGTAATGATCCAGGCATAGCCGGTGATCAGGCCCACCGTCATCCAAAGCACGAAATACAGGAGGCCCATTACCACTGCAATGCCCATGAGCGCACTGGTGTAAAACTCTTTTTTCTTCACTTTACTGCGGGTAATGCTGTAAGTTATCTTTCTGATTGGCCATCCGATGATATAACCGGCCATTGCAGGCAAGGCTAAAAAAATCAACAACAAAGTTCTGGTCCAGGAAGCGTGCTCCGGACGAATCAGTGAAGCATCTGTGATACCATGTTGTTTCAGGGCATCAAAATACCTGTTGCAGAGGTCTTTGAGGGTGTTTTTTTCTTGTTCGGGCATCGTATTCAACTGGTCCAGCATGGCTTTTTCAGGCCAAAAGGACGTTGCATGGTGTTCAACTACTGGTAATGATGTAGCGCTGTGCTGATTGTGACTTAGCAGCAGCAGCTGGTCGGCCAAAGGATGGTCTTGCGGATCTTCAACGTTGTAGCAGAGTTTCTTCAACGCCGTTTCAATGTCCCTACAAAGCTGATTGATGGTTGCGCCCGGATTTTTCTGATAGGATTCCCAATAGTTTTTGACCATCAGTGGTTCTCCCACAATGATTTTGGCTTCATCCCGGGTGCTGCTACCATCGTAATAATTACATCCCACAGGCATAATCTGAAAATCCTCCATGGGGTGTTGTTCATAGGTGCCAAAAGCAATGCGGGCAATTCCTTTCTGGGAGGGCAGGATACGTTTGTCCAGGTGGTGTTCTCCTTCCACAAAGATGTTTACGGCTACGCGTTGCGTCAGCTTTTTCTTGCAATACTCAAACACTTCATCGTTCCGTTCACGGCCTTCGTACCCGTCCCTGCGGCGGTAAACCGGGAACATGTTGCAGCTTTCGAGCAATTTACGAAAAAACGGCTTTCTGAAGATGTCGCCCCGGGTCATGTTATACACTGGCGGGTCGAAGAATATACAGAAAAAAATGGGATCTATGAATGCCGTAGGGTGGTTGGCGGCAATCAACACAGGTGTATTGGGTTTTATGCCCTTGCGGTTGTGCAGGTATATTTTGCGAAAAAGCAGCCGATAAATTATGTGAATAAACGGTTGAAGTATCCAGTAAAGCGTGCCTGAACTTTGCCGTATCAATCTGTAATCCATGCGGCAAAAATAATCAGAAAGCCATCATCTGTGTATTTTTTGTCAACTGCCGCTATTCCCTTTTCCCTCAAACAGGGCAAGCAGAATGTTTCCCATGTACACGCCCAGGGCTGATTCTACCAGGGTGAGAAACATGGTCATATCCTGGAAGTTCAACACGTTGGGGGCTAGCGCTTTGAGGGTAATCAGGGATAAAACGATCACAAAATGGCCATTTACCAGCCATTTTACCAACCCGTTTATCGGTGCGCCGTTTTGCGTTTGAAGGGCAGGTTCGGTTATGCTTCTTCCAATAAAACGAAAAACCGCACCTCCATAAAGGGCTGTAATGGGCGCCAGTACTCCCATCAGAGAAGTGAATTCTTCAAAGTCGAAGCCACGAAGTATGTAAAAGACACAGGAAGCGCCTATCAGTACAAAATGATAGATCAGTATCAGCCTGGCGATACGTGTCCGGGGCGACAAAGGTGCGTCGGTAGCCGGTGCATTTTTGTTGGTTGTTGCGTCTGAAGCCATAGTCTGTACCATGGGCGTTATTTGCGTTTAGCGAAGGTAATCCAACATTTTTTTAAAAAGACGCTTTTGGTACTCTTCCAAACTGGATTTGTACTTAAGCTCCATGTCTTTATAGTCGTTTTTCCTTGGCGGGAAGATTATTCCGGAACCGTATTTTCCCTGAAACTCCCAGCTCAGTTCCACATCGGTTCCTTTTTGAATGCCCTTCACATACACACGGTGGTATTCAAAATACCCGTCGGGGCAAATTTCATTGTTCAAATGGGTAACTTCCAACACAAATTCGTCGTAGGCAGTGTAGGAAGTATCAATTTTGGCTTTCCAAAGTATCGGTGTGCCTTTGGCTTTATACTGATTAACGAGCCATTGCCTGGCTTTGGTACATACCTGCCCAACGTTTTTATCTCGCAGGAGGGTTTGGTTATCTCCTGAATTGATGCCTTGCAACGAAGCTGGCATTTGTACGCTGATCATAGCGCCCGATCTGATGTTGCGTTCATCTACCGGCACCCGGCCATTTTTGGTGTACACCCTGGCGTGAAAATGGGGCGGTTCGTGACAACGGATAATCACCTCAGCCTGGTTTTCATGGATTTCGGCCAGAAAAGCCCATTTGTGCAGTAGGCGTTCGTGAAAACTTTGACCATTTACCATGCGGTTGGCATTCTCCAGTTTCTGCCACGCGCATTGCAGCGAGTCGCAGGTTCTTTTGCCGGAATAGGTTGGGCGCAGGAACAGCGACACCTTACGGTTGCTCACCGCAATGGAATCGGCTTTCAGCAAGTGGCCCAGGTGATTGAACCGGAGCCAGGCATTAAATTCAGCCTTTTTCTTGTCAAAAAACGGCTTGTCCAGCCGCAGATCCTGTGCTTTTAAGGAGAGGAATGGCCATACAAAAAACAGTAAAATGAGCCGGGCAGGGCGAGGAGCCATCGCAGATTTTTTTGTTGTGCGGATGGAAAGACGCAATAGGGAAAATCTTCATTTTGTCTTCCGGGGGATTTAACGTTTAAATCCACCCGGAACGCCAATATTTAACGTTTGCTACTCCCGCCGCAGTGCCTCCACCGGATCCAGCTTCGCTGCTTTTACAGCGGGGTAGGTGCCAAAAATGATTCCGATGATCACTGCTACAAAGCAGATGATGAAAAAAGTGTTCCAGGTGAGCACAGCGTTAAAAGGCACATCGGCAAAAAAGCGAATGACCGGGATAACTGCCATAGCAAACCCTGCACCCAGTAAAAGTCCAACCATACTGCCAAAGGCAGACACAGTAATGGATTCTGCCAGAAACAAGCGCCGGATATCCCCTCGCTTGGCGCCTACTGCTTTCCGAAGACCAATTTCAGCAGTGCGTTCATTCACAGAAATCAACAGCACATTCATGACGCCAACACCGCCTACAACCACTGAAATGCCAATAATCAGGCCCATAATGATCCGGAAAATGAGGAAACCTTTGGAGGTCTGATCAATCCAGAAATCCTGGCTGATGATGGTAAAATCGCTTTGCTGTTGCGCATACTCAGCTTTTAACCATTTTTCCAACTCCGCTTTCAACAGGGGGACTTCCTCTGTTTTGCCCACCTCAAACAACAGGGTAGGGGGGGAGCGATGCAAATCCTGGTCCGACAGCAGGGATATGGGTAAATAAGCCACAGGGGGCGTTTCGGCTTTTTTATCTTTCACAATGCCCACAATCTGAAGAGAATGCCCCAGAGCAGTGAGGGTTTGCCCCAGCACAGATTCCAGAGGCTGATTGCCGGCAATGAGTTTGGCCAGATGGGTATTAACTACGGCCTCCCGTTTCCGGGCGGTAAAGGCATCCGGCGAAAAGAGGATGCCATGGGTTAGAATGGTGTCGCTGGGCGGCTTCTCTCCAATGCAACGCAGCATGGCGCCCAAAGAGGAGTCGCGACTGCTGACTTTCACTTCCCGCGTAAAATCATTGTGCAAACTGGCCCTTGTGATGTACGTCGCATTAGCTCGAAATGTCACATACCGGTCGTAATCAATGACCTGGAAGGTGTCTTTCCGTACCGACAGGTTATTGATCATTTTGTCGGTTTGGGTTTCCACCACAATGGCATTTACGCTGGTATTGCTCGAAATCTGGTCGCGGGCAAACTTTTCCAAACCATCAATCAGGGAAAAGGTAGCTACCAAAGCGGCAACGCCAATGACGATGCCCAACACGGAAAGCAGGGTATGAAACAGGTTAGAGCGGATATTTTGTAAGGCCAGGGCAAAGGATTGCAGGGTGTTTCGGAACATAGCTATTAATTTTTGCTATGCGAAAAACCGAAAAATTAACCCCCCATCCCTAAAATATTCGATGAAATCAAAAGATTACTCGGCAACCATGAATATCATTAATCTTCCCGGAATGCCATTCCGGGGTACATGCACCTCCCCAATCTTCCCGGAATACCATTCCGGGGTACAATCACGCATATACCTTGCCGCCAGCCTTGGCTGTATTGTACAGGTACTTCTGCATATCCCAGGCAGAGGTTGGACAACGCTCGGCGCAAAGTCCGCAGTGCAGACACACATTTTCGTCTTTCACCATCACCCGTTTGGTTTTCAGCTCAGTGGAAACATAGAGATCCTGACTCAATTCATGGGCCGGCGCTGATAAACGAGTACGCAGTTCATCTTCTTCACCATTTTCGGTGAAGGTGATACAGGAGGTTGGACAAATGTCTACACAGGCATCACATTCAATGCAGCGATCGGTGGTGAAAACAGTCTGCACATCGCAGTTCAGGCAGCGTTGGGCTTCTTTGAAAGCCGTTTCGGCATTAAAACCCAATTCTACCTCCAGGAGACGGTCCTGCAGGGCTTTGGCTTTGTCGGCATGTGGTACTTTGTAGCGGAGATCAGCAGCCACGGCGCTGTCGTACATCCACTCGTGGATGCCCATTTTCTGGTGAATCAGGTTGGTGCGTGGAGAAGGTCTCTCGTGCAGTGATTTACCACTCAGGAACAAGTCTATGGAAACAGCTGCCTGGTGACCCTGGGCTACTGCTGTAATGACATTTTTAGGTCCAAGCGCTGCGTCTCCGCCAAAAAATACGTGAGGTAGGGTAGACTGGAAGGTAGTTTTATCCAGTTTAGGCAGTTCCCATTTGTCGAATTCAATGCCTAAATCGCGTTCAATCCATGGGAAGGCATTTTCCTGGCCAACGGCAATCAGTACATCGTCGGCCTCAAAAAACACTTCAGGCTCGCCGGTAGGAACCAGACTGCGTTTGCCTTGTTCGTCGTACACGGCCTTTACTTTTTCAAAGTTCATGCCCACTAGTTTGCCATTTTCCGTGACAAACGCTTTGGGCACATGGTTTTCGTAAATCGGAATATCCTCGTGGATCGCATCTTCAATTTCCCAGGGTGAGGCTTTCATTTCAGATTTGGGGCTCCGGACAATTACTTTCACATCTGTTCCACCCAATCTGCGTGAGGTGCGGCAGCAGTCCATAGCGGTGTTACCACCACCCAGTACGATCACCTTTTTGCCAATGGATTTGGTGTGTTCAAAGGCCACATTGGCCAAAAATTCGATGCCTATTTGAATATTGGCAGCCGCTTCAGCTCTTCCGGGAAGATTGTTAAGGTCGCGGCCACGTGGAGCGCCGGTGCCTACAAAAATGGCATCGTAGCCTTTGCCCAGCATTTCTTTCATGCTGGATACATAATGCCGGAATTGGGTGTGAATGCCCAGAGCAAGGATATATCCCACTTCTTCATCCAGTACACTTTCCGGCAGGCGGAAAGAAGGAATCTGGCTGCGCATCATGCCACCTCCGGCAGGCTGTTCGTCGTACAGATGAATTTCGTAGCCCAAAGGAGCCAGGTCTCTCGCTACCGTCAGAGCGGCCGGACCGCCACCAATCAAAGCCACTTTTTTTCCGTTGGGAGGAAATGGGCCCTGAGGCATCATGGATTTGACTTCGCCCTTCAGATCGGCGGCTACGCGTTTGAGGCGACAAATGGCCACAGGTTCGTCTTCCACACGCCCGCGTCGGCAGGCTGGCTCACAGGGGCGGTCGCAGGTGCGCCCAAGTACCCCCGGGAACACGTTGGATTCCCAGTTGATCATATATGCCTCGGAGTAGCGCTCCGCGGCAATCAGGCGAATGTATTCCGGCACCGGCGTGTGGGCGGGGCAGGCATACTGGCAATCCACTACTTTGTGGAAGTATTCCGGATCTTTGATATCTGTTGGATTCACGGCATCAAGTTTTGATGCCGCCAAAATAGGGTGTTGGATTTAATTCCAATAATTTTATCCAAGATGTTTGTGCATCTGTTCCACATCCTTGTCAATGGCCAGCAAAACAGCCTGATGCGCCTTCTCGAAAGCTGATTGTAACTTCTCCAGTTTGTCTGATTCTGCCTTGACAGTTTCTTCTGCAGCAGCCACCTGGTTCAGGTATCCGCCTATCTCATCCTGGAGGCGGGCAATCTCTACCTTGTGTCGTTCTATCTGATCGCGGAGCCGGTTGATTTCCTGTTGTTTGCCAGTTACCTTGGTGGTATTCTGGTGTTCCAGGGCCTGAGCAAAGTGTTCTTTCTCTTTTTCAACCAGATTCCGGTAGTAAGCGGCGGTTTCTATCAGCTTCTCTTTTGTTACACCCAGCGTGGATGCTGTAGCAAAAGCGCTTTTATGTGCTGTAGCTTCATCCAGCTTCAACTCGCCAAGCTGGTGTATGGCTCGTTTGAATTCCAGATAATCAAAGCCGGGTAAATTGTTTTTTTCTATGGCTTGTGCCAAAAATTCTAGACTTTTAGGGTCGATACCTTCTGAGTTGAAAAGTGCGGAGGTGGTGGTCATAGAGAAAATGAGGTATGAGTTTGAAGGGTTTGAGTGGTTTGAGGGGTTTGAGGGGTTTGAGGGGCTAGCCCCCTTGGGGGCTGGGGGCCGGGGCAAATTTGATGCGAAAAACAGTGTGGATAAAGGATAATCCTTCCTTTTTGCGACGAACGTTGCATTTTTGCCGAAGTAAATGAAAGTTAACGTATTCATAGTGCATGCTCCGGAAGAAAAGGCGGTTGCTGACCGGCTGATGGAGTGGCTGTATCCCATGCGGGATGAGGTGAATCTTTGGCACTATGCTCCTCCGTCTGCGCCTGATGCGTTGCCTTTATCCTGGCGCATTCTGTTGCCCTGGTATTATCCGGTAGATCCACGGGTGTTGTACCGGGAGCCATTGAAGCGCAGGCGGGAAAATGCGCATATCTATCTGTTTCTGGTGAGTGCAAGAAGCATCCGGGATGCCCGTTTTGAAGAAGACCTGGCGCTGGCGCTCGCCCGCCGGGCTGATTGTGCCCGGGAAGATCTTGGGCCACTCATACTGCCGCTGGTTTTGAATGATTGCGACTGGAAAAAAAGTTCGCGTATAAAATCCTTTGAACCTTTGCTGGACGGCAAAACGCTAAAATCGTTCGCAGCACAGGAGGATGGTTTCCGAAAAGCCGTTGAAGAGCTTTCCTCGCTGATCAAGGTGGTTCAGGTGCGTATCAAGGAGGCACAATACTACCAGCTACACGGACAAAATCAGGAAACAGATATCCAATCCGGTGGAAGATACGCGCTGCCCTACCTGGGCGAAAACCCGGAGCAATTTGATTTCAATCCACCTCCGCCTTTTAGGCCGGCCGATTGGTTGGGCTGGTGCCTGATTGGCCTTATTGTGGTCATTTCCATTGGAAGTTTCAGGAAAAATAATGCAGCGGTGTCTTCACTCCACCTTAAGGCCAGGCCGGATAATGTTAAAGAAATTGAGTATCCAAGGGAAAATCCCATGTTACCAAAACATGACACAGCCAAGGTGCATTTACCGCCTATTGAGGAGTAATGTTTTGGGAAGAAATGTATGTAAATGCTGTCAGTGGCATACATTTGCGCTTCACACATTAACTACTTGTTTTATGAAGCACAACACCCAATTTTCAGGATTGGCGGGCGTGGTATGTCTGGCCTTCCTCCTTGCCTCTATTGGCTGCGGCCCAAAATGCGACAACGGCTACGAACGTTCCAAGGATGATTGTATTTGTCCGGAAGGCCGTTTTGAAATAGCTGATGAATGTCTGGCACTGGCCGAAAATCAGTTTTACTGGCAGGTAGACTGCCCTTGCATGCAAGAACCCGCAGTAGTCAGCTTTATTCCTGAAACGGCACTTGGCGTACAATTGCTCCGTTTTGAAGTAAAGTGGGGAGCTGAAACGGTTACTGTTTATAACAAAGCTGGCCTGAGCACTGATACTGTTTCAACCGGCGCCAGTTTTGCCAAAGAAGAATGCAAGATCAATGGCAAAGTTTGTGATGTTCGTTTTCAGGGACGTTTGGTTCATCCGGATACTTTGCGCGGTGAACTCGTTTATTACGATGCGTTTATTGATACGCTTGTAATAGACCGTTGCCCGGCGCAAATGTGGCGTAAATAGGTGTTTTACGTATCAATCAACAACATCAAATCATTTCACTCAATAATGCAGGTTTTTAAATTCGGAGGCGCAAGCCTGAAAGACGCAGCGGGAGTTAAAAATGTAGCGTCGATTTTGCAACGTTATCAAGATCAATCACTTGTGATCATCGTTTCAGCTATGGGCAAAACAACCAATGCTCTGGAAGCTGTGGTGGCTGCACATGCCAGGCAAACGGGAGAAGCGCATTCTTTATACCAGGCGCTCAAGGAACACCATTATGCCATCATGCGCGATTTGTTCGATGCCGGTGATGAAGTTTTTACCACCGTGAACGACACGTTTGTGGAGGGAGAATGGGTGATTGAAGAAAAACCCTCCGAAAATTACGATTACATGTACGATCAGATCGTTTGTATGGGCGAATTGGTGTCGTCTAAGATCGTAACGGCTTATCTGAACAAGATTGGTCTGAAAACCCATTGGCTGGATGCACGGGATGTAGTTGCTACGGATAATACTTACCGGGAAGGATGGGTAAACTGGGATAAAACAAAGGCTAATGCCCAAAAAGTGGTGACACCAATGTTGCAGCAGGGAGGCTTTGTGCTTACTCAGGGCTTTATCGGCAGTACTTCCGAAAACTTCACTACCACGCTTGGTCGGGAAGGTTCTGATTACTCTGCCGCCATTTTCTCCCATTGCCTGGATGCAGAGGCTATGACTATATGGAAGGACGTGCCAGGGGTACTCAATGCTGATCCGCGTATTTTCGACAATACCATCAAGCTGGATCGGTTGAGCTACCGGGAAGCCATTGAGATGACTTACTATGGCGCACAGGTAATCCACCCTAAAACCATCAAGCCACTGCAGAACAAAAATATACCCATGTTTGTGAAATCCTTCCTGGACCCTTTAGCGCCAGGTACGGAAATCAGCAGCGATACGGATGATAATTACCCGCCCATTGTGGTGGTGGAAAAGAACCAGGCGCTGCTGCATATCAGCACACTGGATTACTCATTTGTAGCCGAGCATCATATGGCCCGTTTGTTTGCAAAAGCAGCTGATTTGCGCATTTTTGTTAATATGATGCAGAATACGGCAGTTTCCTTCACTATTTGTGTGCCCAATGTGCCTGAGCGAATTGATAAATTTGTGAAGGCTGTTTCTGATGAGTTTAAAGTAAAAGTGGAACAGGGATTGGAATTGATTACCATTCGGCACTACATGGAGGATACCATTACCAACCTCAAAAAAGGCAAAATTGTGCTGTTTGAGGAACGTATCCGCAACACCATGCATATGGTGGTAAAAAATGTACCGGCCATTGAACGCAAGGAAGTGGAGATTGCCGGATCAAAAAGCTGATAGGTGTGAAGCACTCCGGGAAACGGTAGTCTGAAACCACCGGATTGCCATCGTTCAATTCGGTTCGTTTATAGAAAAAAACGGCTCCGGGCACCTACTAATCCTTCACCTTCGGCCATCAAATGGTTCATTCAAGCAACAACCAACAACAATATTAACAACTATGGCACGATTAACCAATTTCTCCCGCTTGCTCATTACGCTGGCGATTGTGGCTGGTGTTTACTTTGCGGCTAAACACTTTCTTCCCAATCTTGGCATAGGCGGCGGCTCAGCAGAGAAAACCGAACAAGCTGAATCAGCTCCGGCGGCAGAAGGCGCTCCGGCAAGTAATGCACCAAGTTCTTCTTCCTGGGGTAAATCAGGCTCCAGTTTTACGCCTGCGCCCTTTAATTTCACCGCACCTGCGCCCAATGGAGGCAAATTGAAAGGTGTGGTAGAACTGGGAGCTACCGGATTTAACTCCTTCATTATCAAAGTGGATAACCAGAAAAACTGGAAACTGGAAAAAGCCGAATTCGGTGTAAGCCTGGTGAAAGAAGGTCTGGCCACGGATGAAGACGTAAAAGCCGGCTTGCGCAGGTACATCGCCGACATGGTTGGCTTTGGCGTTGGCGCCCGGGATATTCACTTTGTGGTGAGCTCTGGTGCACAAAAAGAGGCTATCATGCCTAAAATCAATGCTGCACTGAAATCTATGGGTTATGTAGTAAACATCGTAACCCCTGAGCAGGAAGCCAAGCTGGCTTTGCGTTCTGTTCTGCCTGATCAATTCAAAAACAGCGGCTTCGTAGTGGATATCGGCTCCGGTAATACCAAAATTTCCTGGCTGCCTGGTGGCGCTCTGGAAGCTCCTGGAGCGAAGTACTACCAAAACAACCTGAGCGCCAGCACAGTATACCAGGATGTTAAGTCCAAGGCCTCTCAGGTGCCTTCCAACCTGCGAAGCACCTGCTTCATCATTGGCGGTGTGCCGTACGAACTGGCTAAACAGATTCGCAATGGCAAAGAGCGTTATACAGTGCTCAAAGCCCCTGCGGACTACAAGGCAGAAGGCGCTAAACAGGAAGCTGGATTGAACATTTACGCAGCTATTGCCGACGGTACCGGTTGCAAGCAGTTCGTATTTGACTGGGATGCCAACTTTACCATTGGTTTCCTGTTAAATCTGTAACCAATACGGTCATCCGATAAAAATGATCCGTTCTGTTGGGAAAACTGCCCGGCAGGACGGATTTTTGTTTTCAAAATCAATCTGCACATGAAACAAACCTTACTCCTTTCTTTTCTCCTCTTCTTTATCGGGCACTTTCATGCCCAGGATACCTTTTCCATTGTTGCGGTAGATACCCTTACCGGCGAAATTGGCAGTGCTGGCGCCAGTTGTCTGGATAATATTCAGTTCCCTGGCAGCAACGGCGCCATCATCATCAGCGATATCCTTCCCGGTCGTGGCGCCATTCATACCCAATCTTACTGGAATGCCACCAACCAGGCCAATGCACGCCTTCGCATGGAGGAAGGCCTTTCTCCACAGGAAGTCATTGCCTGGCTTAAAGCCAATGACGCCCAGGGCGGTTTTGCCTGGGTGAACCGTCAATACGGGGTAGTGGATTTTGATCCTCAGGGACACCCGCGTAGCGCAGCGCTGACGGGAAATGGATGCCTGGATTGGAAAGGACACCGCCTGGGAGTCAATTATGCCATTCAGGGCAATATTTTGCTGGGGCCTCAGATTCTGGACAGCATGGAAGCCCGTTTTCTGGCTGCTACCGGATCGCTTTCTGATCGGTTGATGGCCTGTTTGCAGGGCGCAAATGTGCCTGGCGCCGACAGTCGGTGCCTGCAAAATGGAACCTCATCGCTTTCTGCATTTATCCGGGTGGCCAAACCAGGCGATGCTGACGATAGCTTGTGGCTTGATCTGAATGTGCCATCTCTTCCAACCGGCATGGAACCCATTGATTCGCTTCAACGCTTGTATGATCAATGGAAAACCGTTTTGCCGGCACAGGAACCCAACGCTGTCTGGCAGGCGCCCAAACTTTTTCCTAATCCTGCTTCAGGCTGGTTTAATGTGCAGTTGCCGGCTCAAAAGGCTCAACTGATGGTTTTTGATTTATCCGGGCGCGTAGTATGTCAAAAAAGCCTTCAGCAAGGCGATAATAGACTGGCGCCGCAAATTCCATCTGGGGTTTACTTCGTAAGGATTCAGACGGATAACCAGGCGGTGCATACTTTAAGGCTTGTTTGGACGGATTAAGAAGTGGGTTTCCCGCAGATTTGCACAGAGGCTTTCGGTTGGATGGCTCACGTGGGTGGTAGCCGTCGTTCATCGTCCACCATCCACCGTAAGCCGTCCACCGTCCACCGTAAGCCGTAAGCCGTAAGCCGTTCACCGTCCAAATAACTCCCTGTTTCTAAGCCAGATGGCGTCCTCGAGTTGTTGGTTGGATTTGATCTGAAGTGTAAGGCCTATACCTGTGGATAGGATTGCGCTTCCTAACATCAGATTTAAGCCACTTAGGTATCTCCGCTCGTTATTTACATATCCATTGCGATCAATGGATTGCAATGCCATTATACCGCCTGCGGTGGTTCCAACTAAACCTGCCATGCTTACCCAAAACTGGGCTTTATATAAGCGTTGCGCCTTTCGGAAAATGGGTAAAGCAAGCGGTGTCTGCTCAAATTCAAGTCTGAGTCGCCGATATGCAAAGCCTACAGGACGAGGGGTGCCGTTTTTGATGTATGTGTAGCCAGTTAAAAAGTCGGTTCGAAGATAAATGGCTTCACGGTCGTAGACCTCCAGACAATTTTGCTGTGCGAGCCCAGCGGTGGCAAATAGTAGGCAAAAAAGCCATAGAAATCGCTTAAGTGAGGAAACTACTAGTTTGTCCATGGGTATTGTAGAAATTTTTGTTGGGTAAAGATTGATTTCTTTGAAATACTAGAACGCAATTTTTATCTCAGGGTTTTCCACCATATTTGTTTATTCGCCCTGAAGTTTGATGCATGGACATAATCAAAAGCCATATGCGTCGTTTCCCGTTTCCAAAGCAAACGTCAACCTGATGCCTACACCCGCCAACATGGACGCACTCCAGGATTTTATCAAACAGGAGAGCGCTTTTATTGAAAAACTTAAATCGGTTACCTCCAGTGTCATTGTTGGACAGCACCACATGCTGGACCGACTTCTGATAGGATTGTTTACCAAGGGCCATATTTTACTCGAGGGTATGCCCGGCCTGGCTAAAACCCTGGCCATTAAAACCCTGGCAGATGCAGTAGATGCCCATTTTAGTCGCATTCAGTTCACGCCGGATTTGCTTCCCGCCGATGTGCTGGGCACTACCATTTACAGTCCGGCCACCTCTGAATTTACCATTCGGAAGGGCCCCATTTTTGCCAACTTCGTATTGGCGGATGAAATCAATCGAGCGCCGGCCAAAGTGCAGAGCGCTTTGTTGGAGGCTATGCAGGAACGGCAAATCACCATTGGTAACCATACTTTTAAACTTGAAGAGCCATTTCTGGTGCTGGCTACACAAAATCCCATTGAACAGGAAGGTACCTACCCCTTGCCTGAGGCTCAGGCCGACCGTTTTTTGCTCAAGGTGAAAATTGGTTATCCAACCCTGGAAGATGAGCGCATTATTTTGCGCCGAAACCTGAACGACGATATGCCGGAGGTGAGTAAGGTATTGAGTATCAAAACATTATTACAAGCCAGGGAGGCCGTGAAAAAGATCCACCTGGATGAAAAAGTGGAGCAGTACATCCTGCAAATTGTATTTGCCACCAGACAACCTGAACAGTACGGGCTCGGTGCTCTGGCGCCACTGATCAGTTATGGCGCCTCTCCCCGAGCAACCATCGCTCTGGCCAAGGCCTCGCGTGCAATGGCTTTCCTCAATCGCCGGGCTTTTGTTACCCCGGATGACGTGAAGGCTATTTGTCCGGATGTGCTGCGGCACCGTTTGGGACTCAGTTTTGAAGCGGAAGCAGAAAATATGAGCCAGGAAGACATCATTCAAAAGGTATTGAATACCCTGGTTATTCCCTGATTGCAGTTCATACCTAAAATGCAAAACGATGGATGCCAACGAGTTGCTCAAAAAAGTACGGCGCATTGAGATCAAAACCAAAGGTCTCAGCAGTCACCTGTTTTCCGGCGGATACCAAAGTGCCTTTAAGGGTAAGGGCATGTCGTTTAGCGACGTGCGCTCTTATCAACCCGGCGATGATGTGCGTACCATAGACTGGAATGTAACGGCACGAACGGGTGAACCATTCGTAAAAGTTTTTGAAGAGGAGCGGGAAAATACCGTGATGCTGGTGGTAGACGTGAGCGGTTCGGCAGTATTTGGCAGCCATGCCCAGTTTAAAGCAGAATACCTTACCGAATTGTGTGCAGTATTGGCTTTTTCGGCTATCGACAACAACGACAAGGTTGGTGTGATGCTCTTTTCTGATCAAATTGAATTGTATATCCCGCCTAAAAAAGGGCGGCAACACATTCTGCGTATCATCCGGGAAGTGCTCACAATACAGCCGGTTGGCAGGAAAACGGATATGAATAAAGCCCTGCGGTATATCCATAACGGCTTGAAAAAGCGCTGCGTGTGTTTCGTTTTGTCAGATTTTTTAGCAGATGGTTATGAGGAGTCCCTGAGGGTTCTGGCCAGGCAACACGATTGTATCGGTATTCATTGCTGGGACCCACTGGAACGTGATTTGCCCGATGTGGGCGTATTGCGCGTGGCTGATGCAGAAACCGGTGAGCAAATTTGGGTGGATACCACCAGTGCCCGCTTGCGTTGGCAATACGGTTATTCCTTTGAACAACACCGGGCTAATACCCAACAGATGTTCCGGAAAGCCGGGGCAGATTTTTTAAGCATTGGAACCCACGAGGTGTATACAAGGGCATTGTTGCAATTTTTTACACGTCGTTCAAAGGTTATTGCCCATGGTTAAGCGCCTGTTTTTCCTGTTTAGCTTTTGGCCAATAGGGCTTTGGGCACAACCCGGGGCGGTGATTTCCCTGCAACCCGAACGGATAGAAACGGGAGATACAGCGGTGTTGTTGGTTTTTGTCAATGGATCCAACGCCGAGCCCGGCGACGTAGATTTTTTTCCATGGTCAGACCAAATTCCAGCCCAAAACATTGTGCGTAGAGGTCCCTGGAAACGAAGTGGGGCACAGTGGATGCGTCGTTTCACGCTCATTGCGTTTGACAGCGCTTCTCTGAAACTTCCACCTCTGAAAGTGAAATTGCCTTCCGGAACCATACTGGAAACCAACAGCACACAACTTTTGGTGTTCCCAACACCTGGAGGAAGCGATATTTCTGATATGGCCAAAATCCGCGATATCCGAAGAGAACCGGAGTCGTGGGTAGATTATTGGTTGTATGGCGCCGGAGGGCTGGCCTTACTGCTCAGTGTCATCTGGTGGTGGTGGAAAAACCGGCGCAAACCAGTTCCTGTCCCTTTGGTTGTGCAGGCCCTTGCTCCGGCCCCTCCAGCCATTTCTGCCACTGAAAAAGCCTTGGCCCAATTGCAGGCCCTGCGTCAAAAGCAATACTGGAAACACAACCAGATCAAAGAACATTACGTAGAATTCAGTTTCATTCTGCGGGAATTTCTGGAAAATCAGTTCAACATACCGGCCCTGGAATCTACTACGATGGAATTGACAGCTTTGCTGCAAAAAAATGATGCACCCAAAGCCCTGCAGATCCAGGTAGAACAATTGCTGCTGCAGGCAGATATGGTGAAATACGCACAAAAACAACCCGCTCAAAACATCCATGAATCTGTACTTGAAAAGGCTCAAATACTGATTAATTCATATCATTCCGGGCATTCACCGAAAACGCCGGTGGCCACGAACATTAACGCCAACCCTCAATCACCCCCCGAACGGCTACTGTAATGTCGCCCCGATGGGGCTAGTTCGCTAGTTCGCTAATCGCTCACTCACTTACTCACTCCATATGACTTTTGCTCAGCCTTACTGGCTTCTGCTGCTTTTGTTGCTTCCCTGGCTGATGTTTCAGTACCGGATGGCGGCACGCAAACGGCATGTAACCTTGCAGGTGTCGAGGCTTCAGGCTATGCGTGGGGTGAAAACCTGGGTGGTGTATGCCCGCAACTGGATTCAGTACATTCGCTGGGTGGTGATTGCACTGATAGTAGTGGCCATGGCGCGTCCACAATTGTTGTGGCACGAAGAAGAGGTGGAGGCTGAGTCGGTAGATATAATGCTGGTGATGGATGTATCTCCAAGTATGTTGTCTAAAGACTTTCGGCCGGATAGATTGACGGTAGCCAAGGAAATGGCTGTTAGTTTTGTCAATCGCCGTCCTTACGACCAATTGGGTTTGGTATTATTTTCCGGTGGTGCATTTACTCAGTGTCCGCTCACCAGCGACCGGCGGATTTTGCAGGCGTTTATCAATAATATTCAAGTGGGAAGATTGCCGGATGGCACTGCTATTGGTATGGGTGTTGCCACTGCTTTGCGGCATTTGGATAAGCGTAAATCAAAAGGGAAAATGGTGCTGCTCATTACTGATGGCGAACATAATGCCGGCGATCTGGGCCCGCTCACAGCTGCTGCTGCTGCCAAAGCGTTGAGTATTCCGGTATATGCCATTGGATTGGGTAGCGATGGTATGGTTCTGTCGCCTGTTCAACAAGGGCCATTGGGTACCTATAGTTTTGCTACGCGAGAGATGAAGTTTGACACTAAAACCCTGGAACAACTATCTGAACTGAGTGGCGGTAAGTTTTATCGGGCTAAAACCACGGCAGATTTAGAGAATATATATGATGAAGTGGAAAGTCTGGAAAAAACAAAAGTGGTCAAAAAGTCTGTCAAACGTACCTCGGAAATGTTTTTCTGGTTTCTCAATGCTGCTTTTTGTCTGCTCCTCCTGGAACTCTCTCTTCGCTGGGGACCACTCCGGGTAATAACGGTATAACCTTTCAATGCTACAAATATTACCGCCCCGCTGGGGCTAGGAATTCAAACCCCTCAAACCCCTCAAACCCTTCAAACATCCTCCTCCCTTGTTTTACTTCGAAAGTCCCGATCTTCTTTACCTGTTGGCTATAGCCCCCATTTTGCAGTTGATCCTGCTTTGGGTCTATTGGCAATGGCGCAGACGCACCCTGCGCAGGCTGGGTTCGCCGGCACTAGAGGAACGATTGCTGAAAGGATTTTCTCCCTGGCGTTTCTGGACCAAAAACTTGATGTTTGGTCTGGCTATCGTTTTGGTCATTGTGGCTATTGCCAGTCCGGTTACCATTCGGAAAATGGCCATTTCCGAACAGAAAAGCGCTGATATTATACTGGCTATGGATGTTTCCAACAGCATGCTGGCTCAGGATGTACAGCCCAGTCGCCTGGAGGTGGTCAAGCAATTCATCCGCCGGTTGGCACCGGTTCTGGATGGCGAACAAGTGGGCTTGGTGTGTTTTGCCGGTGAAGCATTCCCTCAAATGCCTTTGTCGACCGATTTAGAAGCCATGCTCATGTTTGCCCAAAATGCCCAGCCCGATTTCATCACCGATCAGGGCACCGACATCGGGGCGGCGGTGGAGTTGGGCGCCCGGATGCTGGAAACAGATGAGCCCGGTGGAAGAGCCATTATACTTTTTAGCGATGGCGAGAACCATGAGGAGAAGGCTGCACAAAAAGTGCGGGAGGCCAATGCTGCCGGGATCACCTTGTATACTGTTGGTGTGGGAAATGCCGGAAGTGTTCCAATTCCGGACCCTTCCAGGGGCTTGCGTAAAGACGGTTTGGGCAAAACGGTGCAAACCACCGCCAATGAAACACTCCTGCGCACGCTGGCGCAGGCGGGTGGGGGAGAGGCGTTGCATTTGCGCAACCCGGAACAAGCGCTGTCTACACTCAAACAAGCCATAGAAAGCCTGGAAAAACGCACCGTAAGCCTGCAAACCAAAACAGAAAAAGTATATTGGTTCCAATGGTTCCTCCTGGCGGCTATTTTGCTGCTCATAACCGAACAAATCATGTGGTGGAAGAAAAAAACGGTTGGCATCCTGGTTTTCCTGCTCGCCTCTATGGGTGTTTCAGCGCAGGATGAGCACCATTTGCTTCGACAGGGGCAACAGCATTATGACAAAGGGGAGTTTGAAAAAGCCCAAAGCGTATATATGCGGTCGGGTACCGTTACCGGAAAATACAATGCCGCCAACGCCGCATACCTGAATCAGGATCTTGATTTATCCGTAAAACTATACCAGGAAGCAGCCGAACGCAGTGTAACCAACCAGCAAAAAGCCGATGCCCTATATAATCTGGGCAACGCCTGCCTGCTTTTATCAGATTACCGCGCTGCTATTGATGCCTACGAACGCAGTTTGCGACTGATGCCGGCTCAACCGGATGCTCAGAAAAACCTGCAAATTGCTAAACGCAAGCTCACTCCCGAGCCACCTCCGCCCC
>DATGWL010000165.1:0-8789 GCA_035299505.1 Saprospiraceae bacterium
GGGGGGGAGTTTTAAGGGTTTGAGGGGTTTGAGGGGTTTGATGTATCCCGGAATGGTATTCCGGGAAGAGGTTTGAGGGGTTTGATGGGTTTGAAGCCCCTGTAGGGGCGAAACTTCTGTTGCCTAATGTTTTTTGCCAAGAAAAGAACCTTAAAAGGCCTGATCCATATTGATGGTGTGGCATTGCCAGTCCGGGTAGCGCTGGATTTGGCCAGCGGCCATTATTACAGCCTGACTACCCGGCGTATTACATTGCGGTTGCCGGTGACGGCCAGCGAGGGTATGATCCGTGATTACCTGCATACAGTACAGGAATGGGTGAAGATGCAGTTTGAGCAACAACCGGCCTACCGGGATGCTTATTTCGGCAAACAATTCAGGGATGGAGAACTGCTGCAGGTAGGTGAACGGAAATATGTGCTGGCCTTGGAATTCAAGGATCGGGTAACGAGTTCGGCCAGGCTGGTGGGCGACACCATTTGTCTGGAAATGAATGAGAACCTGAATGCCTGGCAGCGCACCCGAACTGCCAAAACCTTGCTTTCCAGGATAGTTGCCAAGGATTTTCAGGGAGAGATTTCCAGGAGGGTTACCGAGATGAATGCACGCACCTTCCGCCAACCCATCAAGAGTATCAACCTGAAGTACAACCATTCAAACTGGGGCAGTTGCTCCAGTGCCGGCAATGTCAATCTTTCCACCCGACTTCTTTTTGCGCCTCGGGAAGTTCAGGATTATGTGATTTTGCACGAACTGGCGCACCTGATCGAGATGAACCACTCAGACCGTTTTTGGGCTTTGGTGGAACGCTATATGCCAAAATACCAGGAAGCAGAAAAATGGCTGAAGGACAATCGGGCCAAATGTGATTTCTAAGTTCCTGACAAGATATGCCTACCGAACACAAACCAGATATTCAATCGGCCGCCGATATCCGGCTGTTGATCGACACCTTTTATGAAAAGGTAAAAGCCGATGAGGTCATCGGGTACATTTTTAATGATATTGCACAAGTAGACTGGGCCCATCATTTGCCCATTATGTATGCTTTTTGGGAGTTTTTGTTGTTGGATACACCAGATGCGTACCGGGGCAACCCGATCCAGAAACACCTGGATTTACACCAAAAAGTGCGGTTGAAAGCAGAGCATTTTGATCGGTGGCTCCTGCTGTTTCAGTCTACGGTAGACGAGTTGTTTGCCGGGCCATCTGCAGACAATGCCAAGTTTCGGGCATTTGCGATTTCGGAGACCTGGAAGCCGAAGTTTGACGGGCCGTTTGCGGTGTAGTCTTGGTTGAGCTATTACATTAACAATTGACTGTGTTATGCGAGGCAATTCCCTTACACAGCAAATATCATACACTTTCAACTAATAAATTATTTTGCCCCCCCCGTAATTGTTCTGTTAAATAAGCTATTAACTTACGAAAAGTCCCATTTTCTTCTTCAAGCTTAAGATTCTTTTGTAAGATCAAATTATTTTTTTCATCTGGAAACTCATTAGAGTCCAAGTTAAAGTTCAGAATATCATCAACACTGCATTGGAACCCTTTGGCAAGCCTGTCTAAATAGTCCAAATTAAGCGTAGTTTCACCCGATTCAATTCTTTGATAAGTACGTAAAGGGATATTTACCAAATCTGCGGCTTGAGCTTGAGATAACATTCGTTTTTTACGCACTGCGATGACGATTTTGTGCATGTTTTGCATAGGTTAAAATAAAATTATGGTAATTAATTATGTTATTCTTCTACATAACAACACAAAAATAGGCTTTTGGTTGAGAATTGCCAATATTGTCGCCATTCCCGCCAATTTTGTCGTTTATCATATTATCTGAAAGAACGGACATTTGAACCTAGTTACTCCACCGAGTTGGCCATTAGGTTGGAGTTATTGATTTCCAATGTAAGGTAAATACTTAATTTATGCTCAAAAACCCGTAATTGGCTCCTCAATAGCCCGCTTAAATTATTTCGACCTTCATTTGGATTCTCCTTATTTTTCACACTTTTAAATCTTTCAAATGAAAAAGTTACTCTTCTTAAATGGCGTCTTAATACTGCTATCTCTGATCCAATTTTTTCACTCCTGCTCACCTAACCCACTTGAAAACGAGCAAAAGGAATTTGATCCATTTTATTCAAAATCGGTACTGCGTTCCTTACCTTTAGAGGACCAAAAGCAGGCATGGATAGCTCGGCTTAAATCTTATCAAAATCTCGACTTGAGCGTGCCGCAAAAGGCAATACTGGAAAACATGATCAGTGATTTGCAGGAAATGGAATCTGGTAAATTTTTCCTGGCAGAAAGTCTTAGAAACAATGCCGCTTCATTGGCTAAGATCATGCCGCAAGTAGATTTTGTAAACTTATTTTGCGAGGTATCATCCGCAATACCAACATTGCAAAAATCCGGACCGGTTTGTTCTGATTATGTCGTTAATGAAATACGAACGGATGTTGGGCCAGAGCCAGAATCTGAAACCCAAGTAGGCTACAGAACTGTGGATTGTGACTGCAATTGGACATGTGGGCAACAATTGGACAACTGTTTATACGGAGGCGAAATTTTGAGTCCCTGCACAGGTGGTGCGACTACCGGTTGCTGTAATTTAGCTCCGGGATGTGGTCTGTTCAACTTGGGAACATGCAATGGACATGTTCAATGTGCAGAGCTATAATTCATCATTTGTTGGTAACGACAATCTAGTACATAAAGGTTTCAAACCTTTTATCGGATCATTTGAGAGCTGAGGCAAATCAACTGCAATTATTTGTTAGCACTCAAAAGCTTATTTTCAGGGCAAGCGACACTGCAATAAAATAAAATTGCATACAACATTCCTATGTTTCCGCTTTGAAAAACATACAATAATTAGACTTGTTGTGATGGGGTAATACTTGTACGATGTGGCCAAATTCTCTTTTTTATCACACTAAAATTTTGCGAATCGCCTGCATGCGACTTCAAGTTTTACATTGAATAAAAAATAATTTGTTGCCACCTCAAAGAATCATCCTAACACAACAAGTCTTTTTCAGTAATTAAACAAAGGGCAACTCTATTCAATTGTGCCTTACTACTCATAAGAAAGCTAATTTCTCGAAACAAATACAACATGAAAAAAAAATTGGCACTTTTGGCATACGGTTTTGTGTTAATTTCAATTTGGAGCACCTGTTTTTTATCATATGGAATGGTTGATGAAAAAACGGCATTCATGGGGTTGGTTTTTACTCCGTTGAGTGTGTACTTCCTACAGCGTGAGTATGATTTTACATTAAGTCTATGGGATAAATCGGCTATAGCCATCCTGCCTGCACTTTATGTATTCGCTTTGTATTACACCTTGAACGATCTGAATTACTTTAAAATGCAGCTCAATAATTTCCCTGCATTTTATCAGCTGTTTTTCTATCTCCATATTATCAACCCGGTTACTATCGCTTTCCTGGTATTGCTTCTTGCACTATCCTGGCTAAAAGACCTGAGCAATCCAAGAAATATTTTCATTTTTGGTTTCATCGCTGTGTTTTACAGTTACTTTTTCATGTTTGAATGGAAAAGTAAATGGTTTAAGGGAGGTAGTTTTGATACGGAAGTAAACAGCATCGCTGATGTACAAAAACAGCGGGATACGAGCTTAAATGCCAACGTGAATCTGGCAAATTTCTCCTTCATCAACTCAAGTTTGGATACCGTAAATTTAGTGGATAATTCAGGCAAGTACATACTCCTTGAAACATGGGCAGAAACTTGTCCTCCTTGTTTGAAGGCCATCAAAGAAATGCCCGACTTCTATGAATCAATGAAAGATAAGATGTCGGTTTATTACGTGTACGAACACCGGAAAGCGAGCGTTCGGAGAAATTTTGATAAAATATTTGGCTTTAAGGAAATCGAAGACAAGTCAAAAATGCTTATCGATGTTGAGCAGGAGTTATATTCTGCCTTAAACATGGAGGGATATCCTTATTTTTTACTTTTTGACTCCACAGGCAAGCTTGTTTTTCATTTACGAGGGTATGGCGACAAGGACATGATTGCCGCAAGGATATCTGAACATGTGAAGTAGCCTACACTACCGGCCAATTTGGTCTCAAATCTTGTAGGTTTTAAATGAGTGTATCCAGCAACGATGGATGGTCAACCTTCGCAACGCCCAAGGTGACCATCCATCGTTGCGAAGGGCTTGGCGAAGCCTGACCTGAGAGATAACTACGAGAAATAATCCCTTACAGCCTTGTTATTGACGTAATCAAGGGAAAACAATGTCACGGCTACGCCGTTCTGCCACAATAATAATATCCTATTGCCCCTTGGGCTACTGGAATGTCACGGCTACGCCGTTTTAAATGATGTAGTCGCGTTACCGATTTTGTGCTTTATTGGGAAACACCAATCTAAAGCACACCTATAATTTGGGTACGTACCATAGGTTTTAGGAACCTGAATGAACATCACTTTCATGGCTCGAAGAAACCCGCGCTGGAGCCCACCCATTCTTTGCCTTTATTATACCGCACGCCTACCATTTCGCCTTTGCTCATGCGGATCAGGTTGTTTACCAGACGCGGGGCAGGCCATCCTTTATCCCAAACCAGCATCATGCGAATTTCGCACTTGGAAGGTTCGTTTGGATCAGGGGTTTGCACTCCTGCCACGTATTCCACCTTGCGTTGCAGGATGAAATTGGATGGATCATCCACTGATTCCACATCTTCCCGGGTGATATTAATTTTCACGCCCTGACCAGAGAAGGAGAACAATGGCTTGAGAACCCAATTCTCCAGGTCGGCAGGAATTTCTTTTAACTCATTGACAAACAATGTTTTGGGCACAAAATCACTTTGAATGAACGGGAGTGAATGTTTGGAAATCCGGAAGAACCAGTTGGGATGCCCTACCCATTCGGCATTGACTTCGGTGGTCATATCCCATTCCCGCGGAAGGTCAGCCCGGCGTTCCAGCTCATCGAATATGATGCGGTTGTAAATGCGTTCCACCCCAACTTTCCGGCCATTGTCATCCAGATAATACAGGTCGCGCCCCTCCTTTTTGAGTTTTGACAAACACAGGACTTTTATGCCCAGATGTTTGGCGGTACCCCAGAAATCAATGCGGGTATTTTGCTTTTCCGGCTCTACCTCCAGCAGGATTACATTTTCAGGTTTGGCGCCCCCTACAATCACCTGCCGCATAAGGTTTATGTATCCATCTTCGTCTAATCCGCCAAACAGGTGATGATAATCGGCTGGAATATCAAAATGTTTGCGGTAGCTGGTTGCGAGCAGGTGCTGGAAGAAATAAAGGGAAGGAAAGCCCTGCATTTCAATCAATTGAGGCACAAACTGCCCATTTTCGTCCTTACAAATACCAAAATCAAGTTGTAAAAACTGAGTGTGTTCGTATTCACCGGGTACGCGCAGGTGATCCGGCAATGCCGCTTCACTTCGTTCTTTAAACCCTGGGGCAGTTATCACTGCACAGATATCCTCCACGCCCTTGAGCAATTTGTTTTTCAAGTCTCTGGGCACAAAAATGGGCGTTTCAGAGATCCTGAAGGTGCAGGGTTCACCATAGGAGGTGTTCATCGTGTGCAGGAATGCTTCATACTTTTCCTGCGTAAAAGCGGCATTAAAACGCTGACGTAATTCCTGGTGCATGCTGAATAATCCGATTGGTTTGTTGAAGGGGGAAGGTAGCTGTTTTTCTATTTTTTATACAGGCAAATTCCGGCTTAGCTGCCAGCTTTATTGATTGCTTTAAAAAAATCACACCTGAAACGTACCTTTGTCGGCTTTCCCACTCCGACCTATTTTGATAGTTTGATTATGACTGACCTGAAATCACAAATTAACCCGGAAAAAGTACCGCAACATATAGCCATCATCATGGATGGAAACGGTCGTTGGGCCAAACAAAAAGGTATGCCGCGAGTACTGGGGCACCACAGTGGTGTAAAAAGTGTTAGGGAAGTCACTGAGGCAGCGGCGCAAATTGGTGTAAAGTACCTTACCCTGTATGCATTCAGCACAGAAAACTGGAACAGGCCACCAGCAGAGGTCACTGCGCTCATGAGTTTGCTGGTGGAAACCATTAAGGGGGAAATCAGAGACCTGAACAAGAATGGTGTCAGGTTAACAGCTATTGGCGATATTGAAGCATTGCCTGCGGCTACGCTGAAAACGCTGAAAGAGGGCATTGAAAAAACCAAGGATAACCAGCGAATCACGTTGGTTTTGGCCTTGAATTATTCTGCCAAATGGGAAATTCTGCACGCTACCCGTAAGTTGGCGGAGGAGGTAAAGGCCGGGCGTCTGGATCCATCGCAAATCACAGAAGCTGTTTTTGAGCAGGAATTGAGTACATATGGTATTCCGGACCCTGAACTTTTGATCAGAACGAGTGGCGAAGCCCGGTTATCCAATTTTTTACTGTGGCAGGTAGCCTACGCTGAGCTCTATTTTACTCCGGTTTTTTGGCCAGATTTTGGCCAGCAGGAGCTGTTTGAAGCGATCCTCAGCTTCCAAAACCGGGAAAGGCGCTTTGGCAGAATCAGCGAACAGCTTACTTAGCTACACGGGCATTAAACGGAATCAAATCAATTTTCTTGATACCCAGATCCTTCAGGGAGTCTGCCATACCAAGGGTGTATACCTGTAGGTTGAATTGGCGTTCTTCTCTAGGTTTCAGCGGACCTTCACGATCCCAGCTGAAAATTTTCCGCATGGATTGATCCTCAGGATTGAATACAGTTGCAAACCAAAGTTTTTGATCGTTGCCGAATACCAGCACTTCAATCCGGGGATGTGCTGCGACCATATCCAGTGGATTCATAAGGGCGCCGGTCATTTGCCAGGCTACTTCAGGTTTCAGGTTCTGCCCAGTGGGCTGAGGAACCGACATTTGAATGGAACTGGTAGAAGGTATTGATAATATAGGACCAGGTTTCTGTACTTCAGCCCAGGCTTTAAAGTTGAAACTATGCGGGGTGCCGGAAAAACTGTTCAACGGCCAGGAAGCAAAAAAGGAGGTCCGGCTGGATGGTGGAACGGCATCGCAGTAAGGAGTTACAACCACACCGCTATGGCCGTTAAAAGCAATTGGCTTGCCTGATTGGTCTACAGGAGAAGCCTCCAGCCAGTATTTATGCCATTCAGCCGACATATTAGACACGACACCAGCCAGACAAACATTACCCTTATCAACCCAAACGTGTACGGAGTTTACATTGGTATTTACCTCCTTAGCACTTGGAGGGATTTGCTCCATGCCTACTGAAACCGGATCTGCTGCTACCACAGGCGAGGCACTGACAGGCGCCGTAACCGGCGATGCAGGCGATTTGCCATCATTTTGGCAGCTATTGAAGCATAAAACAGCAAGAACTAAACTAGACAGGCGGAACAACATAGGTGTATGCAGGTTAAAATGTTTGGAAGGGCAAAGGTAATGCTTGATCTGGAATTGGCGGCGCCGACGCACCTCAATGGAGCAACCAACCTTGCAGCGTGTTTTTGGCGCCTTCTGTCAGAGGCATGCTTTTGCCACTTTGGTTGTTAACCTGTACAATAGTAGTTTCTGCACTGGCCACACATTTTCCATGCTGAAACAATTGCTGAAATAACTTTATAGAACTGTTTCCAATGTACAACACCCCTGTGCCAATTTCTACCTGACCTGGCCAGGTAATTTCAGCGAGGTAATTCAATTGTAAGGCAGCAATAACGAAACTGGCTTCATTGGATATTAATGGCAGCCCCGAATCATATAAAAGCTCTACCCGGCCCGTTTCCAGAAAGGTTGAAAAAACGGCGTTGTTGACATGCCCCTGCCTATCGGTATCAGCATATCTGATTTTATCAAACGTTTTTAATGGAAACGACTCCAGGCTGTGCAAGGTCATGGTTATGGTGGTGGTTGCAGAATTGGGGCAAAGTTAAGCCTCCACCCACCTAAACTGGGCAAAATGTGCACCGCAAAAGACCGACAAATCAACACCACTAAGCCACCACAGGCACAAGGGATACTTGATAACTTCTCTCCGGGCTAAAAGTGTTTGAGTTTTTGAGTGTTCGAGTGTTCGAGTTGGCGGGCGGCTTGGTATCGGTTCTGGCTATCGCCTAAGCCGTATATGGCCTTTCGAGCCACCAAGCCGAACGCCAACTCAAACACTCAAACACCCAAACACTCAAACACTCTACCTCACAACCGTCACATCGCCCTTCATCAGGATGACGACACCGTCGATGAGCTCCACCTCTGCCCACCAGACAAATACGCCCGGGTTCATCGGTTCGCCCTTGTAGTCGCCACCCCAACCAATGCTCGGATCGTCTGGCAGGAAGTTGCGGTTTACCCACAGCTGAGTGCCCCAACGATCGTAGATCTGAAGGCTCTGGATCTGACGCACTGAACCCGGACGCGTGAACAGCGTGAACGCGCTGTTGTCGGAATCCGGATCCTCCGGCCAGATTACATTCGGTGCATAGATATCAATATCGCGGTCTACCCGGATGATCGTACGGGATTCTGCCTTGCAACCCTCCTTGGTCAGGATCGTCACCTTGTACTCCGTGGTTACAAACGGCATCGCCGTCGGACTTAACTGCTGCTGGATACTGTTGCCTGCAAACGTCAGGCTCGCCGTCGGCGTCCAGATCACCTGATCAATCAGCTGCACAGGGAAGCCATTCGGAATCTGAGCCTGCAATTGCTGGTTCTCTCCCAACACAATCTCAAACGATGGCGGCAAGGCAACATCCGGTGTTGGAGGCACCGGT
>DATGWL010000166.1:0-6841 GCA_035299505.1 Saprospiraceae bacterium
CTGTGGGCTTTGGCTTGGACGTCATCAAAGAAAAAACAATGTCACGGCTACGCCGTTCTGCCGCAATAATCATATCATATCGCCCTTTGGGCTACTGGAATGTCACGGCTACGCCGTTTTTTGGTGTTGCCGTGATGTAGCTCAGGGGGCATATTTGAGAAAACGGATCCAAAATAGACATAAAACTTGTGTACATACCGTAGGTGTTATTAAAACCTACGAGGTTTATTGGTTAAGAAAATAAAATAAAATTTTGTTTCATCTTTACTTCCGCCCCCTTTTTGCACAACCCCGGGGGGTAAGGCTAAAAAACAAGCGCCACCCCGTTTCCGGAGCGGCGCTTGTGGTATGTCAAACGGTTTCTATTTCCGTTTATTTCTGCAGTACCACTTTGCGGATAGCGGTTTCGCCGTCCACGGTAACACGCAGGAAGTAAGAACCTTGAGACAGGTTGCTCAGGTCAACGTTTTGGCTGATGTTGCTCATCTTGCCAGCGTTGATCGTTTGCAGGGTTTGACCCAGGGTGTTTACGATTTCAATGCGTACTTCAGCAGCAGTAGCCAGAGCCAGGTTCATCGTTACAACACCTGAAGTTGGGTTCGGGCTAACGATGAAAGAGGTGATAGAGGCAGGATCTTCCGTGCCGCTAACGGTTACTGTAGCAGAAGCTGTGCCTGCCAAAGAGCAGTCGTCAGATACTGTAACTGTGTAAGTGCCAGGAGCTACACCGCTCAGGTCCTGAGTGGTGGCGCCATTGCTCCACAGGTAAGTGTAAGAAATTGGGTCGCCAATGATATCAGCAATACCACCGGAAGGTGTAGCGTTCACAGAGCCAGGACCAGCAACAGCGGTAACTGTGATATCGTCTGTTAAAGGCAGGAATACTATCGGAGTAGATTGGCCAATGAAGAAGCAAGCGTTAGACGCGTCGAGTTCGAACAGGTTAGCGCCCTGAGTAGCAGGGTTGCCGTCGATACCATCACCTACTACGATCGGAGTGATGTAGTACACGTTGAATGGGAATGGATCGCCTCCATTTACGTAACCCACTACGAATGGATCTTGCAGGAAGCCAGTGCTACCAACGAGGATGTCGTTAGAAGTAGGCAGTACGTTTGGATCGCAAGGAGCAGAGGTGATAGCCCATGCCATACCGTTGATTGCACCAGAGTTAGGCAGCACGAAGCTGTTGGCATCAATGGTGATCAGGTCAGCCAGGTTAGCTTCGAAGCAGAGGAAGTTGCTGCTTACTTCGTAAGAACCCACAGCACCGTCAGCGCAGGTAACGCTTGGTACTTTAGTGATTTCGATACAGAATTCACCTTCAGCTACAACGTTGTTGAACTGGAAACCGTCGATCAGCATGTAGTAGTTCTGACCGTCAACTGTTTCAAGATCCAAACCGGAACGCCAGTCCTGGAACAGGGCAAAGTTCAGGTCGTCGTTACAAGCAACTTCAGTCAGATCGTCGCAGTCATCACCTGCATAGATCAGCATCTGGGTGTCACCTGGATCGTCTTGTGCAACACCAATGTAGTTGGTAGCATTACAAGGAACTGTTTCGATATGGTATTTCTCGCCGTCGCCGGTGAAAGTGTACCACATAGAGGTGTTTACTACGTCCTGGTTGCCGGCAACATCTTCACCCCAGCAGGTAACCTCTGGGTCAGTAGCAGAAGTGGTGATGTTGGTGTTGTCCTGAATAGGAGTGGTTTGTGTAGTAGCCTGACCGAAGTAGAGGCTCAGGTCAACAGCACTTGCGCAGAAGTCAGCATTGAACGTAATAGAAGGAAGTTGAACGTATTCAACGTCGTCAATATAGTTCGTGTGGTTGTTGTCGATACCGTAGAAGTCGATACCACCCAGGTTGTTCGGGTAAGCCATTTTGATCACGTACTGACCGTCAACCCACATGGTGAGCAGGTTGTTGTCGAGGTCAATGATATGACGTACTTCGAACCATTCGCCGTTCGGGTAAGTGAACTCAGCGAGGATTGGACCTGCACCGATACGTACTACACCTGCATTGTTAGCCTGGAAGAAAGCGTCCAGGTTCCATGCGCCTGCACCGATTGGTACTACGTTCTGGATGTTGTAGTAAGCCTGTTTGCCGGCTGGTACATAGTACATCCATTTCAGTTCGTAGCGACCAGTGGTTTTGTTGCCGAGTTTCAATACAACGTCCTGTGGGCCACCAGCAGCAGCAGTGGTCAGGATTTTGAAGGAGTTTGGAGCAGAGTTAGCCTGCTCTGTGCTTACGATACCGTCTTCAGTAGTACCGGTTGCACCGCTCCAGGTAGTCCACCAGCTGTTGGCAGCACCGTTTTGTGCCACGTTTTGCTGAGCCAGTTTCTGCGTGGTGTTGTACTGGTCCATGTTGTCACAAACAATCTTGTTCGGATTTTGTGGACAAGGCAATACACATGGGTCGCAGGAGTTGAAGCAGATAGCAGCGAGCGTTTCGTCTTCGGTGCCAACAGTGTGGGTACGGTTGTAACCGCCGAAGCCGTCGTCTACACCGCAACCAGACTGACCTTGTTCCCAGCCGTTAGGGCCGTTTTTGAATTTGTAGAGCAATGCAGCGCCTTCTTCCAATGCAAGGGTTACGCTCCATACGCCACCACCCTGGTTGGTCATGTCAACATCAGACCAGTTGGTCATAGAACCAGCAATCTTCATACCAGCCGGATCAACAGTGATGTTAGCAGCATTTACCTGGAAGGTTACATCGTGCACAGGTGTGCTGAACTCGTACATTTCCAGATCGTCCACTTTCCAGTAGTATTCGAAATCGCCTTCCCAGCGGAACTGTACCCAAACCTGGGCTTTGTTGTCAGCTTCAGGAATAGCAATGTCAATCCAGCCTTGGTAGAATTGGAATACGGTAGGTGTTTCAGCAATCAGATTGTCAAACTCAGGTACGTTGTGGTAAGTGAAGTTTGTGCCATCGGTGCTGATACCAATGCGAGCCACATCAGCGCCGCTAAACGTACGGAAATACGTGTAGAAACGGAGGTGTACATCGGATTTGCCAGTGCAGTTTGCCGGATTGCCAACACCAGTCAGGGTCACGTCGTGTGCGCCTGCGCCGTTGCCGTCAGAGTCGAACCAGAAATAACCGGTGTCACCGGTAGGAATACCAACAGTAGGACCATTCCATGCGCCGGCGTCCAAATCGTTCGTCCATTCCCAGGTCAGGTTGTTTGCACCAGCGTTGGTGCCGCCATGTACCCAGTTCGTTACGGCTGTCGCCTGATCAGAATAGGTTTCGGTCCAGAATGGCGTCTGGGCGATGGTAACCTGAAAGCTGAACGCGAGCAGAAGCAACGCAAACAGACTTTTAAAAGTCATCGTTTTTGCCATGAGAGAAAATGAGTTAGGTTAACAGTTAAACATGATTGTGTTTGAACCCCCAAAATTCGGGAAAAGAATTCGGACGTTCGTCTATTCAGGTGAGTAATTTTAGCAAATGACGGTTTTTAACAAAAATGAGTGTTTGAGTTACAGTGTATTTGAGTGTTTAAGTTGGCGTGCGGCTGGGGATTGGGTTGGAGGTTAACCCTTTTTACCACTAAGTCACTAAGGACACTAAGCGTATTTACCTTAATGCTCTTAGTGACTTAGTGGTAAGCGCGCTCTTCGCGGTGAATTTTATGATCCATTACCTTAAACCAGACAGGCGGCAATAAGGACATCACAATACTCGCCGGATACCCAAAGGGCAATTGGGGACTTTCATCCATGTGCCGCAAAACCTGATATTTTCGGGTGGCTTTGTAATGATGGTCGCTGTGGCGGGTTAATTCATATAAGAAGATACGCCCAAGCTCATGATCGCTGTTCCAGGAATGTTGCGGCGACACCGGTTCTGGTCTGCCGGAGGGCAAAATGGCTCGGCGCAGGCCATAATGCTCTATGTAATTAACCGTTTCCAGCAATAAAACCCCAATTAGCGCCACTCCCAGACTGCCCATCAATCCTTTAACGCCAAAGAAACAGGTAATGCCCAGCAGCCAGGCGCTCTGACAAACCAGGTAGCGCAGCATGGCGTTATCGTGGTGCAGCGTGGGAAGGCCGGATTTGGCCAAACGCTCTTTTTCCAGTTTCCAGGCGTTTTGCCAGCCTCCGGTAATGGAGCGCAGCCAAAAAGCAAATACCCATTCGCCTCGGCGGGCTGAAGCAGGATCGGCATCCGTAGCTACATTTTTGTGGTGCCCACGGTTGTGTTCCACAAAAAAATGCTGATACAGGGTTGGAATCAACATCAATTGGGCCAGCCATTGTTCGCCTTTGCGCGTCCGGTGCCCAAGTTCGTGCGCCACATTGATCCCATTGGCGCCGGCTACAATCCCCGTGGCCAGGGTAAGCCCCAGCGTTTCGGCCCAGGTAATATCCTGAAACGCCAGCACCCATAAAAACCAACCCGTTATGCCAAATAATAAAGGCGCATTCAAATACAATAACACATCAAATAACCAACGCCTGGAGCGCTCCTCTTCCTCCGTTTCAGGTACATTTTCAGTAGATTTTGGCGTAAACAGCTCCACTAAGGGCAAAATGCCAAATACCAGTATTAAAGTCAGCCACGACCACCCCTCCCGGGCATACAGCCCGATCATGGCGCTGGCCGGAACGAGATAAGCTGCAAGGTATTTTAGATCGCGCATGGAGAGGGGTGTTTGAGTTTTCGAGTGTTTGAGTGTTTGAGTTTTTGAGTGTTTGAGTTTTTGAGTGTTTGAGTTGGCGTTCGGTTTTACACCACTAAGGCACTGAGGGCGCTAAGAAGAGTGGTGATTTGGACTTTTTTCTTATAAATAACCATATGATTTCTCATTATTCTGGAACTCAAACACCTTAGGACCTTAGTGCCCTCAGTGCCTTAGTGGTACAAAACCGAACGCCAACTCGAAAACTCAAACACTCAAACACTCAAACACTCAAAAACTCAAACACTCAAACACTCGAAAACTCAAACACTCGAAAACGATGATCGAACTGATTCGCAAGTTTTTGTACCGGAAAGCTATCCGGGAGCAACTGACACAGCAAAAGCGGAGTCGGCAGGTGCATACATTGGATAGCGCCCGCACGGTGGGCTTGCTTTTTGATGCGACTACAGAAAAGGGGCGCAAAGAAAGTTTGGAGTTTGCGCATGCATTGGAAAAACAAGGGAAGAAGGTGCATAAACTGGGCTTCTTTAATGCCAAACAATTACCTGAAAATCCTGGATTCGAAGCATTTTCTTTGAAAGAAACAGCCTTTAACGGAGAACCCAAAAGCGAAAAAGCCAGTGGTTTCGCCCGGGAAAAGTTTGACCTCCTGCTTACCTTAAACCCAGACGAGTTGCAGGCCTTAACCTGGGTTGCGCTGCAATCACAGGCTTCTTTTAAGATTGGTTTTGCCACTTCGGAGCCCAACGATTTCGATTTACAGCTGGAAACGCCTGAAGGAAAGGGGGTAAAATACTTCACGGAGCAACTGGCGGTATATTTGGGAAAAATTGTGCTAAAATGAAAATCCTTGCCGGACGATTTATCCGGTTACAACATATTTTGACCTATGAGCCTACTTCAAAAATTGCGCGGAACGGGCGTAGCGCTGGTTACTCCATTTAAAAACGGCGCGATAGACTGGGATGCGCTGGAGCGTATCATTGAACACGTAATTGCCGGAGGAGTGGAGTTTTTGGTGAGCCTGGGTACTACCGGCGAATCCAGTACTACCTCAGACGAAGAACACCGGCAAATCCTGGATTTTACCATCAAAGTAAACCGCGGCCGCTTGCCACTGGTAGCAGGGGTGTTTGGCGGCAACAATACGGCGGCCATGGTGGAAAAAATCAAAAACTTCAATTTTGAAGGCATTGATGCGCTGCTTTCCAGCAACCCGGCCTACAACAAACCCGGTCAGGAAGGTATCTACCAACACTATATGGCCCTTGCAGAGGCCTCGCCCCTCCCAATTATTATCTATAACGTGCCCAGCCGTACATCCTCGAACATGACGGCTGAAACCACCTTGCGCCTGGCCAATGCCAGCGATAAGTTCATAGCAGTCAAGGAAGCCTCCGACGATATTTACCAGATCATGAAGATCATCAAAGGCCGGCCGGAGAATTTTCTGGTGCTGAGCGGCGATGATTTTATTACCCTGCCACTCATTGCTTCCGGCGGCGACGGGGTAGTGTCTGTAATTGCCAATACCGTTCCGCGTCCGTTCACAGATATGGTACGTGCGGCTTTGCGACAGGATCTGCCCACGGCTCAGCGACTGAATTTCAAGTTGCTGGAATTGTACAAATTGCTGTTTACGGAAGGTAATCCGGTAGGGGTAAAAGCCGCTTTGGAACTTCAGGGTCTTGGGAGCCGGGAAGTGAGGTTGCCTCTGGCGCCTATGACGGAGCAGGGCGTACACGCCATCATGGCAGAGCTGGAAAAACTGGAACGTTGATGCACCACATTGCAGATACAGCGATTTTCGAAAAAGCTTCTCAAAAAAATAAGCCTCTTGTTTCGAAAAGCAAACTTTAATAGTACCTTTGCACCCGCTTTTTGAATCCAGCAGGAAATCAGGAGCAATTACCCACCTTCGCCGAGGCAACGGCGGGTAAAAAATGGCCACGTGGCGGAATTGGTAGACGCGCTACTTTGAGGGGGTAGTGTCCTTACGGATGTGCTGGTTCGACTCCAGTCGTGGTCACAACAACAGAGGCTCTGCGTACTGCGCGGAGCCTTTTTTGTTTACCGTACCGGCGGGTTCAGCCGCCGAAAAGTTGAAGTCTCCCGTACCGGCGGGTTCAGCCGCCGAAAAGTTGAAGTCCTTAGGTTATAAATTCATACAC
>DATGWL010000167.1:0-59236 GCA_035299505.1 Saprospiraceae bacterium
TCATCCCGGGAACCGGGACCCACAAAAGCCATATTGCGTGCTTATTTTTTCCCAAAGTTGGCGTCTTCGCCATAACCGTTAGGTTAAGTGTTTTTCTTCCGGCATTTCGCTCCGCCGTGGTTGTTGGCGAGGACGCCAACAGCGGAAAGGAGAACTGACTTTTGGCTAAACATACTTGATAACCAATGTTTTATTCCGTTGTTGGCATCCTCGCCAACAACCTCGGCGGAGCGAAATGCCAGAAGAAAAACACTAATCCTAACGGCTATGGCGAGGACGCCACCAAAACACTAAAACACTAAAACACCAAAACACTAAAACACCAACCCACTAGAATGACCTCCATCGATCTCAATTGCGATATGGGCGAAGGAATGCCCAATGATGCTGCGCTGATGCCTCTGATCAGCTCGGCGAATATTGCCTGCGGTTACCATGCCGGGGATGGGCAGATCATGCAGAAAACCATAACATTAGCCCTGGAACATGGGGTAAAAATAGGCGCCCACCCTTCGTTTCCCGATAGAGAGAACTTTGGCAGAACGCCAATGCAACTGCCTGCTGAGGAAATAACCGCGATCGTCAAACACCAGATTGAACTGCTGGCGGAACTGGCCGAAAAACACCATACCCGCGTGCACCATGTAAAACCCCATGGCGCCCTTTACAACATGGCCTGGAGGGACACCGAAATAGCCACTGCCATTTGTAAGGCCATCCTGGAAACTGATCCCTCGCTGGTGTTGTACGCCCAAAGCGGCAGCGCACTGATATCCTTTGGCGAAACACTCGGACTCCAAACCTGCAGCGAGGTTTTTGCCGACCGCAGCTACCAACCTGATGGCAGCCTGACACCCCGGAGCATGCCCCATGCCTTGCTGGAAAACGATGCCGACGTACTCCGTCAGGTATTACAAATGGTAACGCAGCAAACCGTCAACGCCGATGGCCAAACCATTCCCGTGCGGGCCCAAACCATTTGTCTGCACGGCGATGGGGCCCATGCAGTGGCTTTTGCCCAACTATTGCGGGAAACCTTCCGTGTTCACCATATTGGCGTTTTATCCAAAACCTAAACCATGCGTTCCAGACTGAGTTCTGTATTGATGGGCGCCGCGTTTTTGATGGCCACTTCGGCTATTGGACCCGGCTTTTTGACCTCAACGGCCGTATTTACCTCCAAATTGCTGGCCAGTTTTGGTTTTGCCATCCTGATTTCCATCGTGGTGGATCTCATTGCGCAGCTCAATATCTGGCGTATTATTTCGGCGGCACAAATGCCAGCGCAAGACATAGCCAATGCCCTTCTGCCCGGGCTGGGCCATTTTTTGTCGTTCCTGATTATTGCCGGCGGACTGGTGTTCAACATCGGTAATGTGGCGGGTTGCGGACTCGGGTTGCAGGTATTGTTTGGGCTGGATGTTACTACCGGAGCCTGTATCAGCGCGGGCATTAGTATCCTGCTGTTTTTACGAAAAGATGCCGGCTCGGCTATGGACCGGTTTGCCCAGATTCTGGGATTTGTGATGATAGCCATGACCCTCTTTGTGGCCTTCACCTCGCAACCGCCGCTGGCTGAAGCGGTGTACAAAACTTTTGTGCCAGACTGCATAGATGTGATGGCTATTGTGACCATCGTGGGAGGCACGGTGGGCGGTTACATCACCTTTGCCGGCGCACACCGATTGCTTGAAGCCGGATTGAGCGGGCCGGAAAACACCCCTCAGGTAGACCGCAGTGCTGCTACGGCTATTGGACTGGCCTCCCTGATGCGCATATTACTGTTTCTGGCTGCGCTGGGCGTGGTAGTAAAAGGCGGGGTACTGGATGCGGGAAACCCGGCCGCTTCGGTGTTTCAGCTGGCAGCGGGCGATTGGGGTTACCGGATTTTTGGCGTGGTACTTTGGTGTGCAGCGGTGACCTCAGTGGTGGGCGCTTCGTTTACCTCCATTTCCTTTGCCCAAAACCTGCACCCATGGTTTGTGCAGCGGAAATCCTATGCCATCATTGGTTTTATTGTGGCAGCCACCCTGTTGTTTGCGTTGTTTGGCAAACCGGTAAAAGTGCTCATTTTTGCCGGAGCATTCAACGGGTTTATCCTGGCTTTTTCGCTGGGTATTTTATTGATTGCAGCGGGTAAAAAACGGATCATGGGCGCCTACACCCACCCGCGCGCCTACCTGCTCGCGGGAGCCCTGGCAGCCCTGGCGATGCTGGCACTTGGAGGCTGGACGCTGGTGATGGAGCTGGGGAAGTTGTGGTGATGGCATTTACCCGCCAATCAAAACAGTCGGATCTCCCTGGATTATTGTCCCACCATGGGCCGTTACATCACCCATACGTGCTGCCGGTTTGCCGCCAATCATCACCGTAGCAGATCCTTTCACAATAAGGTCGGGCGGGCCAACGCATACACACTGATCCCCAACCACTGCCGCCGGCAAACCACCAATGAGCACAGTGGCACCACCTGGCCCGATGATGGGGCCGCCTGTATGTGGAATGGGAGGAAGGCCCGGAGTCACCATCGGGCAGATATGCATATCTGTAATTCTTGCTGCTGGAGGCATATTGTCAATTTAATGTACCCCGGAATGGTATTCCGGGAAAATCCAAGTACCCCGGAATGGTATTCCGGGAAAATCCCAGGTTAATTAATCATCACCATACCACCCTTCACCACAGTCTGCCCACCGGCGCTCAATTCAGCAGAAGCAGCACCTGAAACCTTCAGCGCAACGTCTGCTGTAGCTTTAACATTCAATCCCTGCAATTGTAAGTCGCCCTTGGCCTGGAATACGATATTCCCATCTGCCTTCAAAACCAAATCTTTCAAGCTATTCAATTGTATGCCGTCCTGATTCATGATCACACGCTGGCCGTTTTGGTCCTGGATCAAAACAGATTGATCCGTTTCAGAAAGGCTAAACTTATTGCCCGCGGGCGTTTGAATGGTTACGATATGGTGTTCATCATCAAAACTCAAGCTGAGGTGATTTTTGGTTACCAAACCCTTGATATGGTTCTCAGAACGAGGTTCAAAGGGCGCAGGGTTTTGGCTGCTGTAGCAGGATCCCAAAATTACCGGATAACGGGGATCGTTGTTAAAAAAGCTCAGTATAACCTCGCTGCCCGGATCAGGGAGGAAATAGCTCCCTGCCTGATTGCCAACAAATGACTGAACCATCCGGGCCCAAATGCCTTCGCCGGTTGGATCAAAAGCCGGCACCTCTACCAAAATACGGTATTCCCCTTCCGGATCCTGATCCATTTGTTTAACCCTTCCGGTTTGCAGGCCTGTCATCGCTGGCAACATGCCATCGGCGGAAAGCGTGTGCATTGGAGCCAGCACGGTTTCCTCTGCCACCTGCCATCCAAACCCAAGGCTAGTCGTCCAGATGCCGGCTTGAATGGTATGGTGAATACCGGCGACCAGTGCATGGCCATCAAAACGAGCACCAAAACCTTTCAATGCTATTGGGGAGTTTATTTTCAACTTGGCATTACCGGAGATTGTCATAGTCCCTTTCAGGGTCTGTGCAGAGGTATTAATGAGCCCTTTTCCTAAAACTTTGCTGGCAACACCAGTCTGATGCGTGGAGACATCGTGGCGTAAATCAACCTGTAAAATGTCTACGCCAAAAGTGGCGGTTAAGGTTGGCGATTGTTCATATTGAGGCGCTTTGGCATTAACTTTATTGCCCTCAGTGTATACCAGCAACCCGTTGGCAGCAGCCCTGGAGCGGATATAATCCCAATCGGTGGATTGACATTGTATCAATTGTGGATGAATAAAAAGTGTGCTGTCCGTTTCCGCGCTCAGGCCGTTTTGCGCAATGAGCGCACTGATGATCTCAGCATCTGTTTTTTGCCGAAAAAACGCACTTTTACGGCCAAGCGTCATTCGGATGGCATCTTCACTGCAATCAACTATGATTTCGAGGTTGCCGGCATTTCCGGTCCTGACACCTTGCTGCAGAATCATTCCCTTAAAAATAGTGTCAGGTAAGCCGCCGTAACCGGCCTGGATTTCCAGCTGATTGCCGGGAGCAAAGACCGTGAATTCAGTCACATCCGCTAAATCCTGCTCCGGATTCAAGGCAATGAGAAGGACTGCACTCCCGATACTGGATACAGCCCGTTTGATCTCGACAGACGCGATCTGAATGGCAGCATCTATGGCTTTACCATTGACGTGGATCTGCATTTGCACCATCTCATCCTGTAATTGATTGCTCATAAGTCTGGAGTTGAAGATTTGGGCGGCCAATATGGGGAAAATCTGGCGGATGGAGGAGGCGTAAATGATTGAACAGAAAGGGCGCCACAAAAGTCGTTACAACTTCCTGGCGCCCTTCTGACCATTCATAGGCGATTAAAAACTTATCTGCTATTTGCTGGCGCCTGCTGGTCTTCATTACCAACAATTCCCATTAGGCGTTTGCTACCATCTTCTTTCTCCTCATACATATGCAGTTCTATGCATGGATCTGGCTCCTGCAGGTAACTCCAATGCAACGGACGAAGGTCCAGGGTAAACTCGTTCCAGCCCTCATGCGATGTAAAGCTATGTAAAGCATATCCCGGATAAGCGGCCAGGTTGTGATCGCAGGGTTTTAACTCTGCAATTACTTCCATGGGTTGACTCCCTTCCTGCCACACCTTTATGACCATTTCCGAATTGGAGCAATGACGCAGAACTACCTCCTTTTTGGCGGTCGGCTCAGAAACAGTAGCGGGCTTGTCGTATAAAAGCCAGGTCGTCAGTTTCAGGATGACCAAAAACGTCGTAATGCCACCCAGAGATTGTTCCAGAGGAGTCCATGGCATAAAGAAGCAGGCTGAAAACCCTACTACTCCCAACACAAGTGGTAGAAGCTGGTAAACTTCAGTCAATTTGCTTACTCCGGGCACAAGGTCGAATTTGACAATGATAACCCAGGCCAGCCCGAGCACCGGAGGAATCCAGGGTCTGGCTGCGCCACGCTTTTCAGGTATTGATTTGGTTTGTTCCATGGTCAGGTTGTTTAACGGGTTGAAGCAGCCTTGGCCTTTTCCCAATCGATGTACAAAATGATGCTGCAGTTGCGCTTTTCAGGATCAGCTATTGGTTTCACCGACCCTTCAACGATGGTTACCTTGTCTGGATGTTCTTTCAAGCGCTGGTTGATCAATAAACAACAACGCACAAACGCGGCTCTCAACTGTGGCAATACCGGATTTACAAAGGTATCGCCAACCAGCACCGTCTTTTTGCTGACTTTCTTCGTTTGTTTATCCACGCTCAACATAGGAATGGTTTTGAACTCGGGTCCATCAAAATCCGGATGCAGATTTTTAGGTCTGAACGTTACATTATCTGCCGAACCCTGTACAAAAACGTGGTACGCGCCGTTCCCGTAATCCTGCATAATGGCCACAACCAATTCTGAAAACGAACGGATAGCAGGCTCAAAAGCCATCCACTTGGATTCGCTGCTCCGTTTGGTGTCTCCATCATCTTCAATTACGTATCGTCCTCCAAGGAAGTACAGGATCTCCTTGGTTTTGGCGTTTTTGAACTTTACATCGTATGGCACGCCATTCTGACCAGGAATAATCCGGCCATCACCAGGAATCATCTGGTGAATTTCAAACAAAGAGTCTACCAGGCCGCGGGAAAGCAAACGTTCCAGTTTTTCAATAGGACTTTCAGCCAGAGTTTTATTCACCGGCGGATTATTCACTTTAATAATGGGCTCCTTTAAGGGCATTTCAGGCTGCTTAGGCTGTTCAGGAGGATCATGACTTATTGGTTCATCAATCACTTCGGCTCCCGGATCGCAGGGAGCACCCTGTACCAGGCCTAAAGAACGGGAGGTTTCAGATTGGTAAAAAGAGAGGATAAAATTGCGGTCAATGTTGAAGTAATTGGTGTAAGAAAGCCGCTTGGCCTTGGCTTTCATGAGCGGCAATTGATCAATTTTATCAAACTCCACCAAGGCATCCCGCAAGTGCCGGCAGGCCAGTTTGGCATTGCCGTCCAAAGCCGTGCGCATGTGGTCAAACAGCTTGACAAAAACCGGATAACTGGCATTGATCTTGTTTTTCTCCTTGCTGAATACCGCATTAGCCTGTTCCTGATACGCCGCCAGTTGCTCCTCCGTCAGCGGCTGATTGTCCTTCTCGCCCTGATAGCTGTAATACATCAGCTGGAAGGTTTTATTCATCTCGAGATAATACTCGGGCGTGGGTGTTTGTCCCCACCCGATGGCTGGATGGATGGTGGTTGCAATTGCCACCACAAAAAGAATGATAGTTCGATTCATGAGTGAAAATGTCTTTTAAAAATTGGCAGATGAAATCATCCTGTGTTTAGCGGATTACACACGGCAAGGCAAGCCCCAGCCGCGCTGCAGCCAACTCCAATCCTGACAGTGCACGCAGAGGTGTTAGAGCGTGTTTAAAATTCCATCGCCTGGCTGCAAGCGCAAAATTTCATTTTATATTGCGTTACATTTTTTCATCGTAACTGCCTGCTACGCCTGCAAAATGTGCCTTATCTAAAATAAAATTTTTCAGCTTTCGCTCAGGCATGGAAATTTAAACACGCTCTTATGCTTCAGTTTGGATATAAGCCTGGCCAGGCGTTTGATGGACCACTCCTTCAAACACTGCCAGAAATCAGAGTCGGCATGCAGAAAAAAGGGATTACGGTGGAGTGTCAACCCACCACTGTAGGAATGCATTTACCATAGGCATAGTCGGTTTGTGTGTATGCAGTGCAGCATACACAGGATGAACAGATGTGATTAAACAAAAATGAAACTGTCGCCAGAACAGCGAAAGGGAGAGAAATTGGAATGGACTACGACATCTTTCCGCCTGCTCCCACCAGCTTATTTTATATCTTTAAACAAAAACGGTTATCACTCTGGGAATGATAACCGTTTTCAGCTTTTATGCTATGTAGCGGTTGTCATTCCCCTAATGGGACCGTCAGAAAAACGAAACGAATGTGAATGAGTGACAACGTCATCGTTAATTTTGCTATATTTGGAGGTGCTTGGGTATAAGTCACCCAAAGGTAAGACGACGAAAAGATATTCCCAAAGAAAATTCGCGAAAAAAGCCAACAAAATTTTATCAATCTCTCAGACCAAACAATTTTATCAAAAAAATCCTTCAACGAGCGATACAATATCTAAGGTTTTACTACCTTTGCCTCCCTTCTAAAAAACAGCAAAAAAGCTGTATAGAATTTAATTTTGCGATCTAATAAATACCCAATATATTGCCTCTGATTTAGAGAAACCAAGCATCTGAAAACAAAGAAAAAATGGTTTACCCCATTTAAAATTACGACATCATTTCCGCCTGCTTGCAGGCTGGGCCCTTTCTGCAAAGAGAGGGCCTTTTTTTATTTGGCGATGGTGTTGGCGCTCCCCCACCCTTTGGCAGGCGTGGCAGGAGCGCCAACCTGAGGCCGAGGCCTCAATCCAGGTCAAACAGATCTCCCCAGATGGATTTCTTGTGCGGTTTGCGGTAGCCGCCACGGTCGCGGTCGTGATCCCCGAACGGCCGATCGCTGCTGTGTTGCTTGTGTTCACGGCGGTAGCGGTCGTCGTCGTCATCATCATCGTGATGGCCGCCTTTGTACTGGGCAAACTGCTGGTTGGTGCGTTCGATGATTTTATCCAGCTCCCCGCGATCGAGCCAAACGCCGCGGCACTGGGGGCAGTAATCAATTTCAATTCCCTGGCGATCAGAAATGGCCAGCAGTACGTTGCATTTAGGACAGTTCATGGTGTGTGGTGGGTGGGTGTGGGTGTATTTCTTGGCTCCTCAGCTTGAAGGAGGGCAAAAAAATTGGAACAGTGAAACAGGTAAAGAGTTTGAGCAACTTGCTTTTTTTAAAGCAAAGTAGGCAAAATCATCTCTACCTCATTGTTTAATCCATTTTTCCACCCACAATCGCCCACCAGAGAGTTGTGCTTTTAAGACATACATGCCAGATGGCAATGCCCCAATGAAAACTCCCCGACCCAACTCTTCTGCATGAATAGACCTAAGCTCCACCCCTTGCATATCACAGATGGAAACTGACGCAAGTTGGGCATTAGCCACTTCGAAGTAAAGAAAATCAGTGGCTGGATTGGGTAATAACCTACAGAAAGGCTCCAATCCAGGATTTTCCTGACCTACAAAATTGGAAATCAAAATTGGTGGTATAGAGGCTGTACATCCATTCGAATCGGACAATACAAGACCATACACACCTGCACCTAGACCAGTCAAATCTTCCTGATTGCTGTAAAGCTGACCATCTTTTGTCCAAGAATAGGTATACCCCCCTGACCCGATAACCGTTATCAAAATGGCGCCCACCCCTTGACTATTTACATCATGCATTATGCTATTAATCAAAACAAGTGGGGCATCCACAACCGTTACTAAAAAGCTGCAGCTCGAAGTATTACCCTGGGCATCCGATACAACAAAAGAATTGACCGTCAGACCGTTATCAAAAAACGAACCACTGGGTAAACCAACTGTTTGAACGGGTATTTGCAAATCATCGCAATTATCTGAACCAACAGGGCTAGGATAATGAACTACGCCTGGGCCACAAACAACTTTATCTTCCGGACAAACCAATACCGGGGCTACAGTATCATTGGCCACTATGGCGAAGGCTACCGTATCTAAACAACCATTTGAATCACTAATGGGGATTTCATATTGCCCAACTACTAATTGTTGACCGTTTCCATAAGGCCAATGAATTGTGTAGGGCGAAGTGCCTCCGGTTATATTCAGTTCCACAAAGCCAGTGGAGTCTTCAACACACACAACATGTTGAATTTGAACAATTTCTGTTGTGAGGATTGCAGGCTGCTGTATCTCAACGAAATAAAATCCGAAACAATTTCCGGCATCAGAAACAATCAAACCATAAACCCCAGGCGATAAGTTATTCAAAGATGAAGTAGTTGCACCATTACTCCATTGAAATTGATAGGGATCAGTGCCTCCACTCATAGAAACCTGTGTAGCGCCATTACTCTCTCCAAAACAGCGAACATGTGTAGTGGTAAAAGTGGGCATTAAAGCACACTCATAAGCAGACACATAAACAGTAGCCTGAACTGTACACTCATTTACATCTATTACTGAAACAGTATACTCTCCTGGAGAGAGCCCCGTAATAGTCTGGCTGGTTCCACCATTGCTCCATATGTATTGATATGGTGCACTTCCTCCAACTGGATTTGCGGATGCAGTACCGTCGTTCCCGTTTAGCTCTGTTTCCGGAGTAGCCGATGCATTCGCTTGCAGAGAATCTGGTTGCATCAGGCTAACCATTAATGTGTCCAGACACAAATCGGAATCCATGATAGTTACAGTGTAACTGCCTGCCCATAAATTAGTAACTGTTGCTGTTGAATCACCAGTACTCCATTGATATGAGTAAGAGCCGTTTCCTCCTGTAACCGACACACTTACAGTACCACTATTATCTCCAAAGCAGATAGGATGCACCAAAGAATCTAGCGTTGCTTGAAGGTTATTGTTGGATGCAACCACTTCAGCATTAATAACTGCCACACAACTGTTTGCACCAGTAACCGTCAATTGATACCCGCCTGCCTGAAGTCCGGAAATATCCTCTGTTGTAGCTCCATTGGACCACTGAAACTGAAAAGGCGCTTCTCCACCAGTTAGGGTAACATTAATACTACCATTTGATGATTGGCAAATTGACGGCTGAGCCTGAATCTGTACAATTGGTATATTGGGTTGATTTTCAACTACAAACGAAGTATCAAGTACACATCCGCCATTCTGGCTGATACTTACCTCAAAGGTATCCGGCCAAAGTTGGTTTATGGTAGAAGTTGTAGCCCCATTAGACCATTCAAAACTGTAAGAACCTGCCGGAGTTACTTCTACAGTAATGCTGCCATTTCCTCCAATGCATGTTGTATTAGGCGTTACGTTTGCCACGATAGAAAATGGAGAATCGATATTGGTCAGATCAAGACTTGTACTACTCTGGCATTGGTTCGCGTCTGTTGCTGTAACCTCATATGTACCTGCGAATAATTGATCCAGTTCCGACGTGGTTGCCCCATTAGACCATAAATAGCTAATAGGTAGTGAACCACCTGAAACGGTTGTCTGTATACTACCTATACCCAAACTACAGGTATCTGGCTGCCCTATAGCAGAAATATTAGGCAGATTACCACTATTTGTCACAATAAATGTACCCACCTCAGAACAGGAGTTGCCTAAGGTCACAGTTACCGTGTAGGTCCCCGAGCTTAGATTATCGATGTCTTCTGTGGTAGCTCCATTAGACCATAAGTAATCATAGTTATTCGATGGGGTAACAATCAGGTTAATGCCGCCATTACCACCTGAGCACAAGGTATTTTCTGTAACATCTGCGAATAAATTGATGTCTGCATCTATATTCTCCACTAAGACCGTCAATAACGCAGTACAACCATTACTACCGGTAACAGTTACTTCGTATTGTCCGGCAAATACCCCATTCAGATCCTGTGTAGTTGCGCCAGTTGACCAATCATAATTGTATGGATTGGCCCCTCCAACTACGGTGAGGTTTATACTCCCGTTTGCCTGATTGCATGTGCTGGGCACTGTGGTAGCAGAAAGTAAAGGCTGATTGGGATCAAAGGCTACAACATAACTCCCCACTTGAGTGCAACTTCCTCCAGCGCTTACCGTTACTTCGTAATTACCTGCAGCAACACCCAGTAGATTTTGTGTTGTGGTTCCATCTGACCACTGAAATGTGTAATTGCCACCTGGATTAATCGATAGCAATACATTCCCATCCGGATCATCGCAGTCGGTCTGAGAAGAACTAGTACCAATTAAAATGAAAATCGGATTATCGTTCCCAATAATAAAGCCTACAATAACAGTGCATCCATTTGCACCAGTAACCGTCAGTTCATAGTCACCAGCTACCGCGTTAAACAAATCCTCAGTTGTAGCTCCGTTATCCCACAAATAGGTAAAGGGCCCTACCCCACCTGTTATACTCACCTGGATACTCCCATTCGCCAGATCACAGGTTGCATTAGTTACTAATCCAGTAGCTACAGGATTGTTAGGTACATCTGTCACATTATAAGAACCCGTGGCAGAACAAGTAGCTCCAAGAGTTACCGTAACTGTGTAGATGCCACCAGTAAGACCGTCTAAATCCTCCGTATTACCGCCATTTGACCACTGATAAGTGTACGAACCTGCCGGAGATGGGGTAAGATTAATGGTACCATTAGGAACGTCACAGGAAGTATTGGCGCCTATGACAGCCGACAAGGTTGGATTAGAAATAATATCATTTACGGTGACCGACAAGGTTGCTGAGCAGCCAGTATTTTCGGTGACTGTAACGGAATAAACACCGGGCGTTACTCCAGACAAATCCTGTGTAGATTCTCCATTAGACCAGTTATAGGTGTAAGGTGAATTACCTCCATTCACAGAAAAATCAATGGCGCCATTGGGCTGCCCACAAGTAGCAGCGGTAGCCGTGGCACTAGTTGTTAAAGAAACGCCAGTTACTATGGCAGTGCCTGATACTGTTCCGGAACATGGCGGGTTGGCATCAATGCTTTTGACACTGACCAAGGTGTAGGTTCCAAGCTGATTCACCGTTAAAATATAAGGTGAAGCATTCACGATAATTGGAGGCTGGGGAACTCCGTTCCATGCATAAACAACTTCCCAGGCAGGATCTCCGGTAAGCGATATGGTTAAATCAACAGAGCCGCCGGAAGAAACACAAATAGCTCCTCCTCCGGAAATTTGAGCTGTAGGAGGTGGAAGCACTTCGATATCCAGGCAAGACTCGTTTGAGTTGACATAACACTGATTGGCAACTTCCAAACAAAGTGTGGCTGAGCCACTAAATCCCGCAGCCCAAACTACGGTTGCTACCGGTCCAGTACCAGTAACCGTACCTGCATTGCCAGGGCTTAAAGTCCAGTTATAGAGTGTAGCCCCATCAACCGGACCTACCTGATATACAGCAGTACTACCCTGACAAACGGGAACTGGGCCAGTGATTGACCCAGGGTCATCGGGTGCAAATGGAACAGTTGAGCCATTCGTAACATCTATAGAATAATCACATACATTCCCAGAACAGCCATCCAAAACAATCCAATAAACCTGCCCGACCACAAAGTCATTGGAAGACAGAGTGAATGGGTCTTCCGTACACGAACATTGAGTGTCCATTACATTGTTGTTACACCAGTTGTTGCTTGGATTACCCGGAGGGCATGTTTCATAAATTCCACCTTGAAGACCCTGTTGACCGCCTGGATCACAATTAGATGGAGTAATTTCTATGGAAATAGAGGTGGTACCGGCAAAAAAGCCAAACCACTCGTCATTATTAAGCGTCCAACCCTGGCAGCATGGGAATGGCCTGGACACATTGTTGTTGTTAATGGTATTGCAGTAACCATCCAGGTTCTCGCAGATGATTGGAGCGCCGCAAGCATCTCCTGACTCCGGAAACCCTGGCGGTGGGCATTGGCTGTGGAGGTAGAGGGGTAATAAGAGGAGGAAGAGTATGAGGTATTTCATGGTAAAATATAACAATTTAGATGAATCTGTAATGATCAATCATGCTGCCAGCAACGGCCACCCCCAGATACCTTTCTTTGACATGCAGCACCTGATTGTGTTTTAGCACCACAAACTGAGCTGCCACCTGATGATTGCTGCGGAGCGAGTGATCTCTTTAGCGGCGGAGCAGCTTCTTGCTCCTGATCTGTATGTTGGTAGCAAAACCCGTTAGCCATCCGAGTGGAGTGTAAACATCTTTTCCCTTCTTTTGTAATTCCCTTGCACTGAACCCCGGAAGACTCCCCAACGGATTTGTTTTTACCCGTTTGATTACCAACCAATGACATGCGAGAAGGTGGTTGGCATATTTTACAAGGCTCCAGATTTGATTTGGCTAGCTCGTCTGCACCAACCAGCTTTTTGGAGACATTAACCACCATTCTGCAGGTAGACAGATGGTATTTCTGACCAGATGGGGTGCAGTAGATGTCTTGGCAGGCAAGATAAGTTGGCAAGCCTGCACAAATGAAAAACACCAGAGTAGCTAAAATTTTAGTGTAAAACATATGCTCAAAAACAGTTAAAACCGGTATTAATTGATAATTACTTGGAATTAGCGGTCTAATTTGGTTTATAAAAAAGCAATCTGCTAATCTACGGCCAAAACTAATAAAACAATTAAAATACGTTCAAATTTTGTAGCTAACAAATTTCTGGCATACCTTTTGAACTCATTGCATATCTGCCTTTTACATTTGTATTAACAATGTTATTTTAATCCTCATTTCCGCTTTTGGTTGGTTATTACACATTAAATAGCCTTACCTATCTATGTCGGAAAACAAACTTAACGAAACGCCAGTTGCCCCAACCTCTCAGGAATTGGGGGGCCTTCCAGATTATTCTTTTGAATGGCTCAACAATGAGCACGCCCTAAGAGAAGAAGGAGCTTACTATGGGTTAGTAGAAGGAGATACTAAAGAAAAGGAAAATTCGATTCGAGAATATTTCCAGATATTCATCCAATCCTTAAAAAAAGGTATCGAAATCGATGAGACAACCCTATCAAGCCTAACAGCCGATTCTGCTAAAATTGAAGAAAAAAGGCTTCAACTAATTGCTGAACGAGAGCAGTGGATCACATTCTCAGATCACCAACAACATTCCTTTTACAGATATCTGGCCGGCATTTTAGCATACTCGTTTATGCTAATTTTTAACTTTGGGTTGATTTTCGATACGCTTTCAACTAGCACCAACAATCCGCTCTGGCTGGCCTTAGGGTTGTATCTTTTTGCCATGCTCAGCCAGATTCGCAGGGTGTCTAATATCTACAGCGCCGACCAGCAAGTGGTACCAGAATTGCTCAGGCCGGAAGAACGCTGGAAAATATATGCCGAGGAATACGGCATTCCGATTGTTGGAGCACTATTTGTAGTACTTTTTGGCGAACCTGGCACAACAGTCCAGGCTGTTATGATATTTATTCTGGTATTAACCTTATTCCTTTTTGCTGGGAAAGGTTTTTGGCAAAGTTGGTTTCAACTCCAGGAAGAATATAAAATCTTAAGAAGTAACCGGCTAGCCAACAAAAATCGAAAGCAAAAACTTAAACAGGTTGAAGCAGATTTAATACTGATCAACTCAGAAGCTGAAAAAAACTCCGAAGAAAGGCAGAGCATAAAAGCCAAGATCAGAGACCTCTACCTACAACTTGCACGTGCTGAAGCACACATGGTTGCCACTATAAGTTATTTTAAAAGTGAATTTGATTTGGCCAGATCAAGCAAACGATTGGGCATATTTGGATAACCCTTACTCAATTATAATATGGAACAGGAAAAAAATATGAACAATCAGGATACCTCCGCTCCAGAAGAAAAAGATCCCGGGATTAAACCCGAGTACGTAACAGTATACCCGTACTCTACTTTCTCCTACGACAATGGGTTTGCAGACGGTGTTCTAAAGCTTGGTGAATCACCATACTTTGCCACTTTTTCTGAAAATCTGGAGAAAAAAAACCTGGCAGAATCCTTGCTTCAACGCTGCAGAAATGAACTGGCGAAAATTGGAACAGAGCTTAGCAATATAAAAACCCAAACCATTGAGCTATATGCCACAGTTTTTGAAAGAGAGGAAAAAATCAGCTTTGAAGAGACTCGCCTGAATGAAGGATTAGACAAACGACAGGAGTTGGAAAAGAGTATAAAAGAAACCTGGCAAAAACGGGAAAGTATTGACCCGGAATATTCAATTGCCGTAGCGTTTATCATGTTGTTGGTAGGTTTTGTTTTTATTGGTGCAGATATATGGATCACTCAAGGTATTATGGAGGATGTACTCTCTATGAAGCCAATGGAAGCCTGGGTAATTGCTATCAGCATTTCCTTTACGGCATTTGCCATCAAACCTGCCATTGACAGGATTTTTGAAAAACCGCTACGAACCCAGCAGAAGGTATTGCGTAACAATATCATGTTGATTGTTATTGGAGTATTAATCATTACAATGCTCGGTTTTCTTGGATATTTTCGCATTATTGGGTTCTCTACCATCTTTAGATTAAATGAATACGGAGACGACCAAACAATTATAGAAAATTGGATGGACTTATTTTCGAGTCCAAGTATTGTCTTAGTATTTACCATTGCCAGTATTTTGTTTGCTGTTGTAGGAGCCCTGTGCCTGAGTATAGGCTTTAAATGTTTTGAAGAACATTTTAGACGATACGGACTACTAATTAAGGGAGGATGGCTTTTAAAAAAGAGGCTAAAAGCTCAGGAAGGAACCATATTCAACATAAGAGAGTCTCTGGCCCTTTTAAAGAAGGACCTCAAGACAGCATCTACCAAGCTGGAATTACTACCGGCACAACAAAATCTTGAAATGCGCCTCGCAGGTCTGCAAATTGAGGAAAAAGACCTTATGATGATTATAGCAGAAGCCAATACTCTGGCTCAAATTGCCTGGTATCGGGAGGGAGCAGCAAGAGGGGAGCGGTTCACAGTTTCTGGAGATTTATTTGTTTCACCTATTCGAACAGAGCGTTGGGTTGTGCCTGAGCCAATTCAAGGTCCATACTCTACAGGAAGTAGAGGTTTTATACCCCGATCAACTCCTAATTTGGAACCGACGAAAGGTACAATCAGCCGCTCTGATGATTACCTTTACCAGCAAATCAGAAATGCCATTGCGCTTCAGGACAATAAAAGCAATAAAAAACATTCAAATAATGGGAAGCATAATTAAAACATTTTTACCACTGGCCAGCTTACTAAGCATTTGGGTACTTTGGGGTTGTAATGGGGATCATGATAAAGAAATCAAAGTTGACCCTCTTCAACCACCTCCTTCTTCAAAATCAAATGAATTGGCAGAGCCTGTAAACGGCGTCATTATTTTCATTGATAAAAGCGCTAGTTTGAAAATAAAAAAAGATGATGAAATAAACAGGGATAGCTCAAGAATCGTTGAAAAACTAGAGTCCTTTTTAGGTAAGGAAGGAGCCCAGGTCACCATTTACTTCATTCATAAAGACCTACCTGGCGCAACTCCTTTCCATTCAAAAAACCTTATCATACCTTCGCTTGAAGGTCTCACAGCATTACCCAAAAAGCAAGCAGAGCGGGAATACAAAAAAGCTATTAATGACATTAAAAGTAAAATTAAAGAAGCAATCATTACTCCACTTAACCAATCTACAAGCTCGGAGACAGACTTGTGGTACACTTTAAAAAAAGCGAATGATAGATTCATCAGCCTCCCATCGAATGGCAAAAAACTATTGATTTATTACAGCGACATGGTAGAGTCTGTAGCAAGCACCAACTCTTGTGGAAAGAACTACAGCAAGGTAAAGTTCAAAAATGTTCCAGACGCAGTTAAATATGCAAAACAGGATGCCCCTACCTTAAAAAAGTGCTACAACCTGAATAATTTTTCAAGCCCAACTGAGGTGTTTATTTGCTTCCCAACAGGATCAAACGAAGCCTCTAACCACCCTTATATGTACGACTACTGGCATGCTTTATTTAATGAATTTGGCAATTTGACTATTGGATCGAGCCTTTAGCATCAAATACACCTTGGGTGCCATTTTGGATCCCCTCATCGCTACATTGGTACAATCCCCCCCCCAGATCCGACCCAAAGGGCTTTGGGTATCTTAGTTATTTAATTGATATTATACTAGGAGGCTAGTCCTTCATGCTCCAGTTGGGTCTGGGCAACATAATTAAGGGGATATCAGGCGAAACATTGCAAAAAGAACGATAGAGTTCACTACACCACTAAACAGTCACCTAAAAAACAACATAAATACGACAAAATGTTTGGCCTAAAAAAAGTAATGGGTTAATATTGCCCTCCAAAATATGAGTATACCTAGTATCATCTAAATCCACATGAAATAACGCTTTCAACCTAATCCTTCCTCATGAATTCTCAAAAATACTCGGTCAATCAACACCTCATTGAAACACTCCTCTCCTGGGTAAAGTCTGGCGAAATTGCAATCCCTGAAATACAGCGACCTTTCGTTTGGGATGCATCCAAGGTCCGGGATCTTATGGACTCCCTTTACCAAGGCTTCCCGGTTGGATATGTGATCGCCTGGCGCAATCCTAACATTCGTTTAAAAGACGGTTCATTTTCTGAAGGAAAAAAAATCCTGATTGATGGCCAACAACGGGTAACAGCGTTAAAGGCAGCGATCCTCGGCGACTATGTAGTGAATAAACACTACGAACGGGTCAAGATTAAAATCGCATTTCACCCAATTGATGAACGGTTTGAGGTGCAAAACCCAGCAATCCTAAAAGATCGCAGTTGGCTGCCAGACATATCAGAGTTCTTCACCTCTGGCACCAATTCCTTTCATGTCATCAATGAATATTTAACCAAAAACCCTGAGGCTGAGCAACAAAAAATCATTGAGTCTATCGGAAACCTGTTCAATCTGGCTAAAAAACAAATTGGTCTAATTGAATTATCCCCCGAGCTGGATATTGAAACTGTTACGGAAATTTTTATCCGGATAAACTCACAGGGGGTTGTGCTAAGTCAGGCTGATTTTGCCATGTCAAAAATAGCCGCCAACGAATCTTATGGTGGGCAGTACCTACGTAAAGCCATTGACTATTTCTGCCACCTGGCTGTTTCGCCTGAATTCTTCCAACATATTCAGGATAATGACCCAGAATTCGCCAAATCAGATTATTTCCAAAAAATGGCCTGGCTTCGTGATGAAACGGACGAGTTGTATGATCCCACCTATAATGACATGCTCCGGGTTAGTTTTGGGACGGAATTCAATCGTGCCAAATTGGGTGATTTGGTGAGCCTTTTGTCCGGCAGAAATTTTGAAACCCGAACCTTTGAAGAGAATATTGCAGCAGATTCCTTTGCACAACTAAAAACAGGAGTATTGAAGTTCATGAATGAAACGCACTTTAAGCGCTTCATTATGATCCTCAAGAGTGCAGGATTTGTGATTCCCGAAATGATTCGCTCTAAAAATGCGATCAATTTCGCCTATATGCTCTACCTCAAACTGCGAGACAAAGGCGAAACTGCTGCCACCATTGAATCTTATGTGAAACGCTGGTTCGTTCTTTCCATTCTGACGCAACGATCTACCGGCTCCTTTGAATCGCAGTTTGACTATGACATCAAACAGATTGCCGAACACCCATTTGGAGAGTACCTTGCCAATACGGAGGCCGCGGTATTATCAGACAGTTTTTGGGAAGTTGCTCTGCCGCAACAGCTTACCACTTCCTCTGTCAGCAGTCCCTTCTTTTATGTGTTCCTGGCCAGTCAGATTGCTGCCGGTGAAAAAGGATTTTTGTCTCGTGATATAAGTGTCCGTGAACTAGTGGAACACCGGGGTGACGTCCACCATATTTTTCCCAAGGAATTCCTGAAAAAACAAGGTTTGCAGCGTGGCGATTACAATCAGATTGCCAACTTCGTATTTATGCAGTCTGAGATCAATATTCAGATAGGAAATAAAGCGCCCACTGATTATTTTGCTGAACTACTTCATCAATGTACCATCGGTGAACCACGCTATGGAAATATCACTGATGAAAAGACGTTGCAAAAAAATCTAGCAGTGCACTGCATTCCAGATAGTATTTATCACCCAGAAAAGAATGATTATGAAGGCTTTTTAAAGGACCGTAGGCGATTAATGGCAGCCCGAATTAGACAGTATTATCTTGGGCTTTAATGTATTACTATCCTAAACAGTACCCATGCACCCGGAAAAAATAACCCTCTCTCAACTCGAACAATACCTCTCCAAGGCTGCCTGGATCCTGAAAGGGCCGGTGGACGCTTCGGACTTTAAAGTGTACATTTTTCCGCTGCTGTTCTTTAAGCGGATCTCTGATGTATACGACGAAGAATACCAGCAGGCGCTGGAAGAATCCGGCGGTGATACGGAATACGCTACCCTCCCGGAATTTCACCGTTTTGAAATACCGGAGGGGTGCCACTGGAAAGATGTGCGCGAAACCACGGCCAATGTAGGTTTGGCCATCGAAAAAGCACTGCGCGGCATCGAACAGGCTAATCAGGCGTTTTTGTACGGCATTTTTGGCGACGCCCAATGGAGCAACAAGAATAAACTCTCCGACCGGCTGCTGATTGACCTGATTGAGCACTTTTCTCAATACCAGCTCTCTAATAGCAGGGTGGATTCTGATCTGCTCGGGCAATCCTACGAATACCTTATCAAGCACTTTGCCGACCTGACCAATAAAAAAGCAGGGGAGTTTTACACCCCGCGCTCGGTGGTGCATTTGCTGGGCCTGATCCTGGATCCACATGAGGGTGAAACCATTTACGACCCGGCTTGCGGCACCGGAGGGATGCTGCTGGAATGTGTGGACCACCTGAAAGACAATAAAGAAGACTACCGCACCCTGAAGCTGTTCGGGCAGGAGAAGAACCTGACTTCCAGTTCCATTGCCCGGATGAACATGTTCCTGCACGGCATTGAGGATTTTCAGATCGTGCGGGGTGATACGCTGCGCAATCCGGCTTTCTTTGAAGCGGATGGCCTGAAAACCTTTGATTGTGTGATCGCTAACCCGCCTTTTTCTCTGGAAGACTGGGGACACGAAAACTGGGCCAATGACCCCTTCGGCCGAAACATTGCCGGCGTGCCACCCAAAAGCAATGGCGACATGGCCTGGGTGCAGCACATGATCAAATCCATGAACAGCACCGGACGTATGACGGTGGTGCTACCCCACGGCGCCCTGTTCAGAAAAGGCGCCGAAGGAAAAATCCGGGAAGCGTTGATTCAGCAAGACCTGCTGGAAGCCGTCATTGGCCTGGGACCCAATATCTTTTATGGCACCCAATTGGCCGCCTGTGTCATGGTATTCAAGCAAAACAAAGAAGCCTCCAAAAAAGGAAAAGTGCTTTTTGTGGATGCCTCCGAACAGGTGCGGGTAGGCAGGGCACAGAATTACCTCGAGCCAGCCCACGTGAAGCAGATTTACGACTGGTACCGGGCTTTTACCGATGTAGAAAACTACGTGAAAGTGGCCACCCTGGCCGATCTGAAAGAAAACGATTTCAACCTGAACATCCCCCTGTATGTGGAGAAGATCATCGAAGACAACCTGCCCTCGGTGGAAGAAGCTTTGGCGGATTTGAAAAAAGCTTGGGAGGAGAGTTTGGAAGCGGAGGAAAGATTCAAAACACTCTTACATAAATTCTTATAATGGCTTACGAAGCACCAATTACAATTAAAAAGGCAATCGACAACATTCGAAAGAAGCATTATGTCTTGCCGTCTATTCAAAGAGAATTCGTTTGGGATACAGACCAAATCGAAAAGCTCTTTGACTCCTTAATGCGCGTTTACCCTATCAGTACCTTTTTATTTTGGAAAGTAGAGAAGACCAGAATAAAAGATTTTCAATTCTATGAATTTCTAAAGCATTACCATGAGAAAAACTCAAGGCATAATAGCAAAGCTGACTTGAGTCAAGAAGAGGATGTCATTGCTGTTCTTGATGGACAACAAAGAATGACATCATTGTATATCGCCCTAACAGGTACACACGCTAAAAAGCTGCCCTACTACCCTTGGAGCAGCCCCCAAGCTTTTCCCAAGAAAAAATTGTATCTGAATATCCTAAGAAAGGCAAATGACATTGAAATGGAGTATGATTTTCGTTTTTTGACGGAAGTAGAAGCGGCTCCAACTGAAATAGATTTTTGGTTTGAATGTGGGAAGGTACTCGACTTTACCGATTTAAGTAAGGTGATGGAATACCTAATGCTCAATGGTTTGATGGATACATCCAGGTTTACTAAAGAGCAGTCCACATTTGCACTGAATACAATTAACCAATTCTTTAACGTCATCCATCAAGAAAAGCCGATTAGCTTCTTTTTGGAAGAAGGAGAGGAATTAGACAAAGTACTTCAAATTTTCATTCGCATAAATAGCGGTGGGACCAAACTCAGCTATTCTGACCTGCTATTATCCATTGCAACAGCCCAATGGAAAGAAAAGGATGCTCGGGAAGTCATTCATGAGTTTGTGGATGAAATCAACAAAATAGGAGATGGATTTGACTTTAATAAAGACTTTGTCTTGAAGTCATGTCTGGTACTTGCAGATTTCAATGATATCAAGTTCAAGGTGGATAATTTCACCAAAGAAAATATGGCAACCATTGAAAAAAACTGGGACGAAATTGCCGCAGCAATTAGGCTATCCGTTGAATTGGTCGCTAAGTATGGTTACAACCGGGATAGTCTCATTGCAACTAATGCTATAATCCCTATTGCCTATTTTATCTTCAAAAACAACGTGGGCGATAAAATATTACACTCCACGAATTACGAACAAGATCGCAAATCCATTATGGAATGGCTTGCCAGAGTTCTGCTAAGAGGAACATTTGGTGGCACTCCGGATGCTATTTACCCAGTGATGCGAAATCTAATAAACCAGCACCCTGGTCGCTTCCCATTGCCTGAAATCATCGAACACTATAGAGGAAAGCGCAAAACCATTTCTTTCTCTGAGGACGATATCGAGAGTGTTCTGGATTTGCAATATGGCACAAAAAGAACTTACAGCGCGCTATCCTTACTTTACTCCTCTTTAAATTTTTCCTTTAAATACCATCAAGACCATATTCATCCTAAATCGTTCTTTAATAAGCGAAATCTGGCCGAGTTCGGAATTGAGGATGATACAACAAAACAGCAGTTTATGGAACGTTTCAATAAACTGGCTAACCTCCAATTACTACAAGCAACCACAAACATTGAAAAGAAGGATAAGCATTTCGAAAAATGGTTAACTGAACAATTTGAAAACGAAAATGACAGAGCCAGTTTCTTGATCCAAAATCATATTAATGCAGAAACATCTTTAAAATTCAATGATTTTGTTGCCTTTTATGATAAGCGGAGAGCAACTTTGAAAGAAAAGCTAATGCAAATTCTTAATGTTAAGGCAGGTGAAACACTAACCGTTGAAGAAGGAGAAGAAGAATGACCCAACAACAACTCGAAAAATACCTCTGGGGCGCAGCCACCCTGCTCCGGGGCACCATAGACGCCGGGGATTACAAGCAGTACATCTTCCCGCTGCTGTTCTTCAAGCGCATCTGCGATGTGTATGATGAAGAATACGAACGCGCTTTACAAGAAAGCGACGGCGATCTGGAATACGCCGCTTTTGCCGAAAACCACCACTTTCAAGTGCCTGAAGGCGCGCACTGGAACGATGTGCGGGCCACTACCACCAACGTGGGCATGGCCCTGCAGGAAGCCATGCGAGCCATTGAAAAAGCAAACCCGGATACCTTGTACGGCATATTTGGCGACGCCAGCTGGACCAATAAGGACCGCCTCAGCGATGCCATCCTGATCAACCTGATTGAGCATTATTCACAGCATAAATTAAGCCTGAGCGCTGTGCCCGACGACCAGCTTGGCAATGCCTATGAGTTCCTGATCAAGGAGTTTGCCGACGACAGCGGCCACACCGCAGCAGAGTTTTATACCAACCGTACGGTGGTGAAACTCATGACCATGATCATGGACCCGCAGCCGGGCGAATCTGTGTACGACCCCACCTGCGGCTCCGGCGGATTGTTGCTCAATTGCGCCCTGCACCTGAAGGCAGAAGGCAAAGAATACCGTACCCTGAAATTGTACGGACAGGAAATCAACCTGCTCACCTCCGCCATAGCACGCATGAACATGTTCCTGCATGGCATAGAGGAGTTTAGTATTGTGCGCGGCGACACCCTGGCCAACCCCGCCTTCCTGCACCACGACCAGTTAAAAACCTTCAATGTCATCCTCGCCAATCCACCCTACTCCATCAAAGCCTGGGACCGCAAAAGTTTTGAAAACGACTCCTACGGCCGCAATATCTGGGGCACTCCACCGCAAGGCTGCGCGGATTATGCCTTTCAGCAACACATTCAGAAAAGCCTGGACCCCAAAAATGGCCGCTCTATCTCGCTCTGGCCACATGGTGTATTATTCCGGGATTCCGAGGCAGAAATGCGGCGAAAAATGATCGAAAATGATCTGGTGGAGTGCGTTATTGGCTTGGGACCCAATCTGTTTTACAACTCTCCGATGGAGGCATGTTTGTTAATTACGACCACCAACAAAGCAAAGAACAAGAAAGGGAAAGTCCTCATTATTAATGCCGTAAAAGAGGTAAAGCAGGAAAAAAACATTGGCTATTTGGAGCAAAAACATATTGACAGAATCCATCAGGCCTATGTAGATTTTAAAGACGAAGATGGTTTCTGCAAGGTGATAGCCATAGACGATATTCTGCAGAATAAAGCCAGTTTAAATGTGGCGCAGTATGTGAGCAATGTTCAAAACAACACAGAAAAAAAGTCGCTGCAAGAGGCGATCGCAGCATGGGAACAATCATCCATTGAATTAAAGAAAAGTATGAACGATTTATTTCAAATCCTGAATTAGGTATGGCAGCGCAAATGGAAAAAATAAACTTGAACAACCTGGATAAATCCGGCTGGAAAACCTATCGTTTTGAGCAAATAGCAAAAAGCATTTCTGAACGGGTGGATCCAAATAATACGGATCTGAAAATTTATGTGGGCCTGGAGCATTTGGATGCCGAAACCATTCACATCAAAAGATTTGGAACGCCAGAGGATGTGGATGGCCAAAAACTACGGTGCTATCCCGGTGATGTCATCTTTGGTAAAAGAAGGGCATACCAGCGAAAAGCAGCCTTGGTGGATTTTGATGGTTTTTGTTCCGCCCATGCCATGGTTTTAAGGGCCAATCCCGAGGTGATGGACCCGCAGCTGTTTCCCTTCTTTTTGCATTCAGATATCTTTATGCACCGGGCGATAGACATTTCGGTTGGCTCACTTTCTCCCACGATCAATTGGGGCACCTTAAAAACGCAGGAATTCCTCCTCCCGCCCAAAGACCAACAAGCAAAACTCGCCGAACTGCTCTGGGCAATAGATGCGGTGGTGGAGAAGGAAATTGAGGTTTTGAAGCGGCTGGAAATCACCTTGATGTCAACTGTTGAAAATGAGATTCATGGTATTGATATTTCAGGAAAGACAATTCGAACTGCGATCAATGAATTAAGTCAAAAACAGAAAATTGCAATACTGGGTTCATTTGGTCAGCTATTAAAAGGAAAAGGTATTCCAAAATCCGATGTAATCGATTCTGGCTATCCTTGCGTTCGATATGGAGAATTGTATACAAAACATGACAAAATTATTCGAGCATATTACTCCTACATTAGTGAAGCCTCGAAATCGAGTAGCATAAGGCTTAAAAAAAATGATGTATTATTTGCCGGTTCAGGGGAAACAATAACCGAAATAGGTAAATCTGCATCATTTGTCGATGATATCGAGGCATATGCGGGGGGTGACACATTGATATTTAGACCAAAAGATATGGATGGCTACTATTTAGGGTATCTTATGAATAGCCAATTAGTTAGACAACAATTAAACAAATATGGCACTGGTGCAACCGTTATGCATATCTACAATTCTGATCTTGAAAAGATAAAAATTCCAGTTAGATCCCGAAAGGATCAAGAAAAAATTGGAAAAAAACTTGAACAGATTTCACAGAATATAGAACAAAGTAAGCACAAAGTAGAAACTTCTAAATCCCTCCAAAAATCCCTCATCAACCAAATCTTCTAACGATGGAGGCATGGTACGAACCGGATCCGATCTTTTCATTCTTTGAAAATGCCAGAACCAGGAAGGAGTTTGTCCGGAACTGGGTGGCAAAGTGAAAGATGATAAATATCGCATATCGCGATATGTGATATTTATTTTTAAATATTTGACTATTAAAGCCAAAATACCATATATTTGCATATCGAGAATTATGATATTACATGAGTAACAAAGCAATTCCAATGCTGCGACCACAAGATCTGGTGATCTTGTTAAAACTGCTCCTCCTGAAGGATAGCGGATGGAATCAAATTTCCCTAGCTAAATCCCTTTTTCTAAGCCAATCTGAGATCAGTGGATCCTTAAAACGGTCTGCCTATGCCCGATTGCTGCAAAACAAAGGCAAGCAAGTAGCCAGACAGCCATTCATGGACCTGCTGCAATATGGCGTTCCGTACATGTTCCCACAACAGCCCGGGGCGGTAGTACGGGGTATTCCAACGGCCCATAGTGCAGAACCGCTGGTACAGCTCATTAGCAGCACTGAAAACTATGTCTGGCCATACGCCAAAGGCCACATGCGTGGGCACAGCATTTTACCGCTGTATCCTTCGGTAGTTCTGGCCGTTGAGCTGGATCCTCCATTATACGAACTCCTGGCCTTGATTGATGCGGTTCGCGTTGGACGAGCCAGAGAAAAAAACCTGGCATTAGAACTATTGAGAACGAAAATATGCTGAAAAACACCATCATCAACAGACGAGCAACCATTAAGATTGCCAAGGCCTTAGGCGAGCTAAACAGCAAAGTTGTTTTTGTTGGCGGCGCCATGGTCAGTCTTTATATAGATGATCCGGCTGCCGAGGATATCAGGCCAACCAAAGATATTGACCTTACTTTTCAGATCACCACGGTCAGCCAACTGGAAGCATTGCGCCTTGACATGATCGACAAAGGTTTTCACGAGCATACCGATTCTACTGTCATCTGTCGCTTTACCTTTGAAGACCTGCTGGTGGATGTAATGTCCACACAATCCATTGGCTGGGCTCCCAGCAATCGCTGGTTTGCAGCCGGTTATGATAAAGCAATCACGGTTCGTTTAGAAGACATTGAGGTACAAATTCTTCCGCTACCCTATTTTATGGCTTCCAAAATGGATGCTTTTTTTGACCGGGGTATGCAGGATCTGTATGCCAGTCATGATTTGGAAGACATCGTGTACCTATTCAATTATGCAACCACACTGGTACAACAAATTTTGGATACTGAGGAGGAGGCTGTAAGAAGCTATCTTGTTGCCAGCATCAAGACAATCAGGGAAAATGAACAGATAATGAATGCGCTGCCCGGTCATTTGTACTATGACGGTGTAGATGAGCGAATGGAAATAATCATAGATAAAATGAATACTATCATCCATGGCCTTTAACGAATCCAATAGCGTAGAACATTACATCCTGCACCTGCTCAGCGGGGTAAACCTGAATACCTCTGACCCCAAAGAACCGGAAGTCAGGTATGGCGCTCAATGGCGCTACCTGCCTGCCGGGAACATCGAGCGCGGGGTGAATGAAGTATTGGTGGAGCCTGAATTAAAGGCTGCCCTGATCCGGCTCAATCCGGACATTGCACAATGGCCGGACCGGGCAGAGGAAGTAATTTATAAATTGCGGGCCATTCTGCTCTCGGTCAACCAGGTGGGTCTGGTACGGGCCAACGAGGAGTTCTTCAAGTGGATGACCGGTGAAAAAACCATGCCTTTTGGCGAAAACAACCGCCACGTTCCGGTTCGTTTGATCGACTTTGAGGACATAGGCAACAATTCCTATATCGTTACCAACCAATACCGCATCCACCATCGCGAAACCAAAATACCGGATATTGTATTGATGATCAATGGTTTGCCGGTGGTGGTGGGAGAAGCTAAAACCCCTATTCGTCCCTCTGTCAGTTGGCTGGATGGAGCCCATGAGGTCCACGAGGTGTACGAGAACAGTGTGCCGGCTTTGTTTGTGCCCAACATACTGTCCTTTGCCACCGAAGGCAAGGAATTGTACTATGGCGCGGTGCGCAGCAAACTGGAATACTGGGCGCCCTGGCGCATTGAAGGCGATGACGACGCCCTGGCTAAACGCTTAGGCCTGTCAGAAATCGGGAAAGAACTCTCAGACCTGCTACATCCGGCCCGCTTGCTGGATATTCTGCAAAACTTCACCCTGTTCACCACCAATAAAAAGAAACAACGCAGCAAGGTCATTTGCCGCTTTCAGCAATATGAGGGCGCCAACAAGATAGTTGAGCGGGTGAAAGAGGGCCGGGTAAAAAAAGGCCTCATCTGGCATTTCCAGGGCTCAGGTAAATCCCTGTTGATGGTATTTGCGGCCCAGAAGCTGCGAAAAGCCGCTGAACTGAAAAGTCCTACCGTCATCGTACTCGTGGATCGCACCGATCTGGACACCCAGATCAGCGGTACCTTCAACGCTGCCGACGTGCCCAACGTAGAAATGACGGACAGCATCAGCGATCTGCAAAACCTGCTGGAGCGGGATACCCGGAAGATCATCATTTCCATGATCCATAAATTCCGGGACGCCAAGCCCAACATGAACACCCGCGACAACATCATTGTGCTCGTGGATGAGGCACACCGCACCCAGGAAGGCGATTTAGGCCGGCAAATGAGGGCGGCATTGCCCAATGCCTTTTTATTTGGCCTGACCGGTACACCCGTCAATAAAGCCGACAAAAATACCTTTTGGGCCTTTGGCGCGCCGGAAGATGCGGGCGGCTATATGTCGCGTTACACCTTCCACGATTCCATTCGCGACAATGCCACCCTACCCTTGCACTTCGAGCCTCGCCTGGTGGATGTCCATGTAGATAAAACCACCCTTGACCAGGCTTTTGAAGCCTTCAAAGAAAGTGCCGCACTGACGGACGAAGAAGCCGATGCCCTCAATCGGAAATCGGCAAAAATGGCCGCTTTTTTAAAAGCGCCAGAGCGCGTGTCCAAAATCGTAGCGGACATAGCCACCCATTTTAGGGAGAAAGTGGAGCCGCATGGATTTAAAGCTATGATCGTTACCCCCGATCGCTATGCTTGCGTACAGTATAAAGAAGAACTTGACAAACATTTTCCTGCAGAAGCCAGCGCTGTTGTGATCTCTACAACAGCCAACGACCCACTCGAATTCAAACAGAAATGGGCGATGGACAAAAGCGCTCAGGAAAAGGTGACGGAAGCTTTTAACGATTCGATCTCAGAGCTGCAATTCCTCATCGTTACAGCCAAAATGTTGACCGGCTTTGATGCGCCCATTCTGCAAACCATTTACCTGGATAAGTCCCTGAAGGATCATACGCTCCTGCAGGCTGTGTGCCGAACCAATCGCCTGTACCCTAACAAGCATTTTGGCCGGATTGTGGATTACTTTGGCGTATTTGATGATGCCGCCAAGGCCCTTCAATTTGATGAAGAGAGCATCCAGAAGGTGATTTCCAACATGTCGGAATTGCGCGATAAATTGCCGGAGGCCGTCCAGGCTGCCTTGCAACATTTTGAAGGCGTGGACCGCAGCATACAGGGCTTTGAAGGTCTGGAAGCCGCACAGGAGGCCATCAACACCAATGAAAAGAAAGACGCTTTTGCCGCCGACTACAACTACTTATCCAAGATCTGGGAGTCTTTGTCGCCCGACAATATTCTGAACCTGTACAATGAAGATTACAAGTGGTTGTCGCAGGTATTTGAATCGGTTCGGCCGGCTTCAGATAACATAGGTAAGCTTTTATGGCTAACGCTGGGTGCACAAACCACCAAGTTGATCCATGAGCACATCCATGTCGGCGCCGTGCATCAATTGGAAGAATTTATCCTGGATGCCGATGTTATTGAGGATATTTTCAACAACCCGGACCCCAAAAATACCCGGAAACTCGAACGTATATTGATCAACCGATTTAAAGGCGCCGGGGGAATACCCATCTTTAAAAAACTCAGTGAACGCCTGGAAGCGCTGAGAGACAAAGCGGAGCAGGGGCTGATTACCTCTATCGAATTTGTAAAGGAGTTATGTAAAATTGCGAAAGAAACCGTCCAGGCGGAGAAGGAATTGGAGATGAACCGCCAGGAAAAAACACCGATGGCTGCGCTTACAGAATTATTTTTAGAATTAAAGACAGATCAGACGCCAGCGGTAGTAGAGCGGATTGTAGCGGATATTGATTCGATTGTGCGGGTGGTCAGGTTCCCAGGCTGGCAAACAACGAGTTCTGGCGAGAGGGAGGTTCAGCAGTCGTTGCGAAAGGCCTTGTTGAAGTACCAGTTGCACAAGGATCAGGTGTTGTTTGATCGGGCGTATGCGTATATTAAGGAGTATTATTGAGGGGGGGGAGACTAATCACAATAATCATCAAAGTTAAAATTATCAAATATGGATTTGATCCTTTTTTGCTGGAGCGACTTTTTGGAGGTTACTGCGAACATTGTAACTATACTTGGAGTCGTAGCAATATTTATTGGTGTTTGGACCCATAATCTGAATATAAAACAATTCAATTTCTCCGTTCTGGTTCGCTGCATAACCGTCTACCAGGACAAATTCCTCAACAAATTACCCACAGAGAGTACGGCTGCTGGCAAGGCAGAGACAACAAAAATAATCAATGACTACATTGACTTTGTCAACGAAGAGCTTTTCTATTTCCAACAGAAATTCATTCCAAAAGATGTGGCTTTGGAATGGATAGATGGCATGATCAATGTAATGCCTATTTACAGCAGTGATGGTAAATTGCTCAATTCTAACGAAAAAACAGCTGAATTAATCCATAAAGAGAATGTTACCCACACCTATAACAGGATCAAAAAAGCATTTACTATCAACGGGCAATACGATTGGGATTTGATTTATTCGAAGTATCAAACCGCTGCTCAATTCGAAAAGCGTGATGCGGAGAGACTAAGGCTGGTGAAGGAAATTTATGCAAATCTGGTTTTAAAGTAGGATGATTGGCTAATAAAATGGAATTCTGAGATCTTCTGCTCTTTGCCCTGATGGGCCATCTTGCTACTGATAACACTCTAATCCTAGTCGTTTTCCAAGCCATTGTTTGTCAGAGGTTCACCTGAAATTGAACTGCCCCGTGGTTGTTGGCGATGACGCCACCAAAAGAAAGAAACATTAAGTTTGGATATTTTATGTAGTGTAGCATCTAATGAAATACGGAAAAACATGCTTTTTTTTGCCATTTCAAAAAATAAACGTAAACTTGACCCTTGAAAACCTACCACAATGAGAAACAATCCCTACTTAAATTATCAACATTTTGTTCCTTATTGGAACGATGTCTCCGAGAAGTCCATGGTAGTGTCATGGTACTTCATTCAGATTCGAACAGAAAGACACCTTCCTTACTTGTCATAAGGATCATTGAAAGGTGAATTCATGTTCATACCCTAGAATTCGCATATAATCAACCTCTCAGCAAAAAATAAAGCAAAATGATGACACTAACGGATATCAAAAGTAAAATCGTGGAGCATTTAAGTACACTGACGATTGACGATTTTTATGTAGATGCAGATCTACAATCTGTAAAACCGATATTTTCAGAACTGATAAATCTCAAACCAGAACAAGACGTTTTAGATTATTTAAAGGAGAGGTTTCCCGAAACCCGTTCAGATACACTTCGCATTTCACTGGAAGAAGCAATTACCTCCTATAACAATGAAATTTCATTGCTAAAAAATGAAATTTTGTCCGTTCAAAATAACCTGAGTAGCCTTAATGAACAAACTACTGACATAAAAAAGAAACAAGAAGAAATTCCATATAAAAACAAGAAAATCAGCGATAAAATTGCAGAAATTGATGCTGAAATTAAGCAAATCGAACCTTTGGCTGGGAAGGCGCCTTACAATAAGCAGTTAGAATCTCTTGTTAGAACTAGGGCAAAAAAAAATACAGAATTAGAAAGTTATCCAGCCATTATTTCAAAAATAAAAGCAGAGCTGGAAGCGATTAGTTTAAAAATCAAATCTGAAAAAGACGTAATTGCTCAAAAAAAACATAAAATTGAATCTTTTTCGGCCTTGATTGATAACAAACAAGACGAACTTAAGGAACTAGCGAAAAAAGAAGAAACTCAATTCAAAGATGAATACAATTCTCTTGAGTTTTTGTTTCTAGTACTACTCCAGAAAAAGATATCTGTTTCCGAAAACTACAAAAACAGGTCGCCAAACTTAAATATTAATAACTGCGACTTTGATCAAATTCGCACATTTATCTCACCTTATTTCAGTTCTGAAAATGTAATTCCAGAAAACTGGCGAAGTATTTTGCAAGCAATGTTGTCCAAACCAATACCTAAAATTTCTGGAACATTCACTGATATTAATTATAATAACAAACATTTTTTTATAAGGGAAGAACTTGAATTAACGCATATTGATACATCGTTTCTACTAGCAACGAAAATTGCAGTAGCCTCAAAGCCTTCTCTTCAAATAGAAGGTAATAAAATATTTTTGGGTTTATCAGGCGGTATGGCCGCAATGATATCTTTTCGAAAAAAAGGGACATTGATTTCAAAATTTCAGCAAAACCCATTTGAATTCTTTGCAAAGTGCGTGCGTGATTATCGTTATAAAGAACCTAAGCAATATGTGTCGCAAACCCTCTACCAACAAACAGGTTATGCGGATAGCAGTGTTGAAATTAGCACTCCAGTTGGATATTATATGCTTTCAAAGGATTATGTGATTGAAATTGACTACCTGCCTGCGCCGATTCTATTTGACACGAATACAGTTAGCCATTTCTCACCGAACATTTCTGGCAAGGCAAAAAAAGAAGCAGAAGAAGAAGAGCATAGACAACAGGAAGAAGATGAATATTAGTATTGAGGCTACTAGACCTTTCTAAGTCCTACCTTAGCCATTCCACCCAACCACACCTCCAACCAATGGCACAACCAATTCACCCCCCGGGCGTATACATCGCTGAACAAAACGCATTCCCTAATTCAGTAGTGCCAGTGCCCACCGCTGTGCCCGCCTTTGTTGGGTACACGGAAAAAGCCGCACGAAACCAACAAAGCCTGACCAATGTCCCCACCCGGATTTCGTCGCTTGGGGAGTATCAAACCTTGTTCGGAGCAGGGCCGGATACCCGGTACGAGCTCAGCGCTTCTGGCGATGAAGCAAAGCCTTTTACACTGAGTACCCAAACCGCATCCCGTTTTCTGCTGTACTACAGCATGAAGCTGTTTTTTGCCAATGGGGGCTCTGATTGCTACATCGTTTCTATCGGGGATTACCATCAAATGCCCGGCCTGACAGATTTTGATGGTGCATATGAGGAAAACGGGAAACGCCATGTGAAGGGAATTTCAGCTCTGGAAACTGAGCCAGAGCCCAGCTTGCTGGTCATTCCGGATGCAGTGCTGCTGGGGCCTGAGGATTGTGCCGCCGTACAACGACTCATGCTTGCTCATTGTGCAAAAATGGGCAGCCGCTTCGCGATCCTGGATGTTTATATGGATGAAAACGATCAAAACCTGCCTGATACAGTGCAGATTGTGCAGGATTTCCGCAACAGGATTGGCACGGATCACCTGGCATGGGGCGCTGCTTATTACCCTTGGCTGCACACCAGTGTCACGGTTGGGGAAGACATTCTTTTCAGGCATGTGGAGCAGGGTTCATGGGAAAACCTGATCCAGTTGCTTTTGGCAGAAACAGACATGAACGTATTGGACAAAAAACGCGCTGATAATATTAGAACTGAGATCCATAAAATCAGGGATGCCGGAACGGAGGATGCCACCGGCAAACATGATAAAACTTTGCACCAAACCTTAATGACAGTCAGCCCGCTATACCAGGCCATCATGACTGCTATTCGGGAGAAACTCAGCTTTTTGCCGCCCAGTGCTGCCATGGCCGGTGTTTACTGCATGGTAGACAACCAGATGGGTGTAAACAAGGCTCCGGCCAACATAAGCATCAACCTGGCAACCCGTCCGGCGGTTAACCTCACCAATGAAGCGCAAGAGGACCTGAACGTGCCGCTCGATGGGAAAGCGGTGAATGCCATTCGGGCCTTTCCCGGCAAGGGTGTATTGGTTTGGGGCGCACGTACCCTGGATGGGAATAGTCCGGATTGGCGCTATGTGTCGGTTCGGCGCACGCTGATTTATATAGAGCAGTCTGTCCAGTATGCACTTGAAGCTTATGTATTCGAGCCAAATGATTCCAATACCTGGACCACCGTACAAGCCATGATTTCTAATTTCCTGACCAATTTCTGGATGCAGGGTGGCCTGGTCGGCGCCAAGCCCAACGATGCCTTCAACGTTGCTATTGGGCTGGGTACTACTATGACGCCAAACGATATTCAGGATGGAATCATGCGTGTGCAGGTGATGGTTGCGGTAATTCGTCCTGCAGAATTCATCTTGGTAACTTTCCATCAGAAAATGCAGCAGGTTTAATCAAAATCTTTCCAGCGTTTATTGGTACGCTTCATTCAAAATCTACCACGTTTCATACCTAAGTTTTTGGTTGAAATGACTGAAACCCTCAGATTTGGGGCATTAAATGCGTCAAATCATGAGATCTAATGCCATTTTTTATTTCACTTTACTCATCAACGCCATTACCCTGCTGGTTTCGCTGAGCGGTGTGTCTGCGATGTCGGCCACCCATGATGCAGGAGCTTGCGACGGACTGACGGATGCAGGCAGGACGGCCAGCTGGGCTATTCCGGTGATGCTGATGGCGCTGATGGCGCTGGCATTTTGGTTGCGTACGAGGGGGAAAATGCTGGCAGCCAATCTGTTGCTGCTGGTTCCTGCGTTGCCTATGCTGGTGGGACTGGTGCTTTGGGGTGGGTTGGCTGTGTTGTTCGGAATTTGAGTACGCGAGGGGGGGGCGCACAGAGGGTTCGCACAGATTTCACACAGATTTTTTGCACAGATTTCACACAGATTTTTTGCACAGATTTCACACAGATTTTTCGCACAGATTTCACACAGATTTTTCGCACAGATTTCACACAGATTTTTTGCACAGATTTCACACAGATTTTTTTACATAGATTGATATGCGATATTTGCTTGGTCCTGAACTTTTTTGGTTGCTGATGTACGTGGCTGCCTTTCTTTTAGGCAAGGCTAATCAGCCGCCCACTAAGGGTATGGACGATTTTATTGAATCGCTGTGGTTTTGGATTCCGGCGGTTTCCCTGCTCGTTTTTGGGCTATGGTGGCTACCCTCGGTGGAGAAAAACTGGCTGCTGCTGCGGGTATGGGTGGCAGGTGTGATTGGTGGTCACTTGGTAATGGAGAAGGCGCTGAGTGCTTATAGTACCCAGGGACCGGGAATTGGAATGGGGTATCTGGCGGGAATGATGTTGTTGTTTTTGGGGTTAGTGGCGGGAACGGTGGTAGTGAAAATTTGGGGGTGATGAAGAGCTGATGAGGCTGTCTCAAAAGTCGCTGATTTATTTTTACCGCAGAGGCGCGGAGACGCAGAGGAATTGAAAATCAATCATTTAAACCTCTGCGCCTCCGCAGTAAAAATTACTTTTAAGACACCCTCGTCTTTGAGGCCCCCTACCCTCCTGTAGCCACCTCAGGCGGCGCTACTGAATACAGGAATGCTCCCATCAGCCCAAGGGCCAGAAGCCAGTACAGGGCATTGATGAGCAGGTTGGTAAAGGTGTTGCGCTGGAAGAGTCCGTTGGAAATGAGGATGAGCACTGCCGGGAAACCCATAGACCAGGCGCCGTGGAAAAATCCGTGCACAAACTGACTCCAGCCAGGTTCCGTGTGACTGGCATACCCATTCATACGCCAGGAAATAACCATGGAAATAACCGTGGAAATACCCATGATGATGCCCACAGGGCCTTCACGCAGGGTTTCTTCAGTAACGCCCAGGGAATTCATCCAGGCTGTTCCAAAAAGTTTTGGATGGTAATAGATGTAGCCCACTACCATTGGGATCAAACCACCAATGAAAATTGCAAGATAAGGATTCATAGCAGAACAAAAGAGTTAGCGAATAGAGTGAAAGACGCTTGAAATTTGGCACAATGTAGATATTGTTTGATAATTTCAAGTTTTTTTTCACAGCTGAGGCACTGCTCGCCCGGGGCTGAAGCCCGGGGTAGTGGCTGAAGCCCAGGGGTTAGTGGGCTACTTCGACTCTGTATCCTGCTTTGCGCAACAGCGCTACTACGCCGTATTGGCCGCCGAGGTGTCCGGCGCCTACGGCAAAAAGGGTGGGTTTATCGGCCATCATGCGGGCCATGACTGGAATCCAGTTTTCGTTGCGTTTGCGGAGGAGTATGTATTCATATTCTCCCATACCGTCTTCCGCGCCAATGGTTTGTTGCATGGCGTTGATATCCTGATCTTTGTAGAGCTTGAGCAAGCCATCCAGCTGACTCTCGCCGGTGGCCAGGGAGTCCATGCTTTTGAGCCCGTCTACCAGCATTTTTGCCTGTGCTTCGTATGGAATGCTGTCGAAGACCGACATCTGATAGGCGGCCGTTTCGAGTCCGGCGGATTCCAGTTTACGGCGGCGAGACATTTTGTACAATTCCATTTCCACCGAGGTGATGGCGCCTCCGGCGAGGGGTTGTTGCTCGTCGGTGGTAAACAGGGAGCTGAGGAACATGGGTTTCATGCGTTCGAACATGCCGCCTGGCAGACCTTTTTCGGCCATTTTGGCCTTAACGAGTTTGTAATCTTCCGCTGGCAGCAGGTCTTTGAGGGTTTTGCCGCCGGCCATGAAGGATTTGGTGATCAGACTCATCTGACTGCGCAGATTGGTCATTTCCTTCATGTCTATTTCAAAAGCTACCCGTTTTACATTATCGAGCGCCTCTCTAACGGATTCCGGGAGTTCAAATTCGTTTTTCGGAATCATGTGGATGGTACCGTACAGGTAGGAGGGCTTTTTCAGGCCTTTTCCGCTGATGGACCAAACGAGTGATTTCTCGGTGGGTACTATGGAACCCGCAGGGTACACTGTCGATTTCTGCGGGGTGGAGCAGGACAGGAAGGCAAGCAGGGGGAGGAGAAATGGTAGGAAACGCATGTTGTTTAATTGGTCACCGCGAAGTACGCTAAGAACGCAAAAACGAGGGGGATGTTTGAGGAACTGGTCACCGCGAAGTACGCTAAGAACGCAAAAACGAGGGGAATGTTTGAGAAATTGGTCACCGCGAAGTACGCTAAGAACGCAAAAACACTTTGCGTACTTAGCGTACTTCGCGGTGAATACATTCATCGTAACCTATCCGAAGACCGCACGAGGTTTTCATCTTTTTTGATGCCCCGGTAGGCCAATACCAGAAATACAATGGCCAGTACGGGCGGATAGGCGCCTATGCCGGGTTGTACGCTGGCGGTATCAGGCAGACGCTGGGCATTGAGGGCGCCCAGGGACGCGTAGAGTACGATAAAGATCAAGACAGCCAGAGCCAGGATGCCCGCAGTTTGCATTTGTCTGGGGCGGTTTTTGTACAAAAAAATGGTACCGACTATACCGGCTATCAGGATAAACAAGCTGTATCCGGCTGGATGTTCCTTTGACCAAAACGTTCCGTCAGCGAAAAAGTTGTCGCCAGTGGCCTGCAAAGCGGCCTGATCTCCGGTGGCAGTGGCAAGCGGCAGAAAAACAGGACAAATCAGGGCAATTGCCGCCAAAATCAGATAAATGGATTGAATGCGTTGAATCATGTTGCTAAAATTGAAGGGGCGAAGATAGCGTGTTTGAGTTTTCGAGTGTTTGAGTTTTCGAGTTGGCGCTCGGCTGGGGGGTGTATGTAATTGGAAGTAGGCATTTTAAAAATACCTGACGGGTAGGTTTATTATTACGTGTCTGGCGGATATTTGTGCCCTATACCTAACCGAACGCCAACTCGAAAACTCAAACACTCGAAAACTCAAACACTCGAAAACGCAAACACGCGAATGACTTACGAACTTAGCTATTGGGAGCGCGAATCCTTTTTTTCATCCATTGATGTGGCTGTAATTGGCTCGGGGATTGTCGGGCTGGCGGCGGCTATTCATCTGAAAAAGCTGGATCCAAAGCTGCATGTGGTGGTGTTGGAACGGGGCACGCTTCCTGTGGGCGCGAGTACGCGCAATGCGGGTTTCTCTTGTTTTGGCTCTATGACGGAATTGCTGGACGATATGCAGCAGGCCCCGGAAGATCAGGTGCTGGGCGTGGTGGAAAAACGCTGGATGGGTTTGCAACGTTTACGGGCGTTGGTGGGCGATGAAAACCTTGATTTTCAGATGCTTGGGGGCTACGAAATGTTCACGGAGGAGGAAGAACCGGTGTTTCGGCAATGTCTGGAGCGCATGCCGGAGTTCAACGAAAAAATCGGACGCATTACGGGCTGGAAAGAGGGCTATAAAGTGGTAGACGAACGTCTGGGCAGTTTTGGATTTCAGGGGGTAAAACACCTGATCCTCAACCAACCGGAAGGCCAGGTGAACACCGGCAAAATGATGTCGGCCCTGCTAGCGCGCGCGCAGGAGGCAGGTGTTCGCATATTCAATGGTTTTGCCTTGAAAAGTGTGGAAGATTCCAGTCAGGGCGTAGCACTGCACACCGAATTCGGCTGGTCAATCAGGGTTCCGCGCGCGCTGGTGTGTGTGAATGGTTTTGCCCGGCAACTCATGAATATGCCGGAAGTTATGCCTGCCCGCAATCAGGTGCTTATCACGCAGCCTGTTCCGGGTCTGAGGGTGGAAGGCTGTTTTCATTACGATCGTGGCTACTTTTACTTCCGCAACCTCGACGGCCGTATCCTGCTGGGCGGGGGCCGCAACCTGGACCTTGAAACGGAATACACGGATCAATTTGGTCCGAACGAAGGCATCCGCCAGGCACTGGTGCATTTGCTGGAAAATGTGATTTGTCCAGGCCAAAAGATCCCCATCGACACCTGGTGGACCGGCATTATGGGACTCGGTCCGGTGAAAAAGCCCATCATTGAACGGGTGTCACCCAATGTCACCGTAGCCGTTCGACTCAGCGGTATGGGCGTGGCTATAGGCACGCTGGTGGGCCAGGAGGGCGCAGAGAGGACGATGGACGGTAGACGGTGGACGGTAGACGGCCTACGGTGGACGGCCTACGGTGGACGGCCTACGGTGGACGGCCTACTGTGGACGGTGGATGATACGTAGGCCGTCTACCGTCCACCGTAGGCCGTCCACCGTCCATCGTTCATCGTTACTTTTTCAACCCGATTTCCCGCAGACGCTCATCCAGGTATTCGCCGGCGGTGATGGGCTCGTAGTGGAGCGGGTTGTCGGCGGTAACACAGCTTGGCAGACAGGTGAGGTCCATTTGGCTCACCGGATGGAGGAAGAACGGGATGCTTAGTCGGGGCAGATGCCATTCTTCCCGTGGTGGATTGACTACCCGGTGTGTGGTGCTTTTGAGGTAGTTATTGGTGAGTCGCTGGAGCATATCGCCCACATTGATCACAATTTCATCAATTTCTGGCAATACATTTACCCACTCATTATTCGTATTAAGCACCTGCAAGCCACCTGCGCTGGCGCCAACCAGCAGGGTAATGAGGTTGATGTCTTCGTGCTGTTCCGCTCGGATAGCGCTGGCAGGCTCCTGGGTAATAGGCGGATAGTGAATACTGCGCAGGATAGAATTGCCGTTGGTGATTTGCTTCAGGAAATAATCCGTGGGCAAATTCAGGTGTATGGCAATGGCTTCAAGCAGTTGGGCGCCGGTTTTTTCAAAAGTCTGATACAACTCTTTACCCAGTTTGGCCATATCAGGCATTTCCGCAACCTGCACATTATCAGGATATTGTGCTTTCAGCGGATGATCGGCCGGCACTTCCTGTCCGATCTGGAAAAACTCCTTTAAATCAGCCACCTGCGATTGCTTGGCGTGTTCCTTGCCAAAAGAGGTGTAGCCGCGTTGACCTGCTAGTCCGGCAATTTCATATTTACGTTTAACCTCTTCCGGAAGGGCAAAAAAGGCCTTTGAAGCGCTGTAAAAGCCATCAACCAAAGATTTGGGAATACCGTGGTTGGCAACAGCCACAAATCCCACATTATGGAATGCATCGCCAAGCTGGCGAACGAAAGCTTCGCGTTGTTGCGCATCTCCCTGAGTAAACATGGAGAGATCTACGGTGGGGATTCCTTTTTCTTTCATAGGATGTTGAGTTTGATGTATCCTGGAATGGTATTCCGGGAAAATGTTCCAAGTGGGTGATTCGGGGCAAATCTCTGGTTTTTTTTGAAAAAATGCGATAGCAGAAATTGGTTGGCTATGTTTGTGGTGTAGTGACGAGGTGACTGGCACTCACCCCGTCACTACACACCGTCACTACACAAACATAATCATGCTACAAAAATACCTGCTTTGTTGCTTTCTGTTTTGCTCCACCTTTTCTTTTTCCCAATCGGTGAAGGTGGTGGGATACCTGCCGTATTACCGGTTTTCCTGGATAAACGACATTGAATTTGAACGACTTACGCATGTCAATATAGCGTTTGCCAATCCGGATGCCAACGGTAATCTATCGGTTGAAGGCCTGAGCATTACCAATGCTGTAGACAAGGCGCATGCGGCTGGTTGCGAGGTATTTATCTCACTGGCCGGGGGGTACCTCACACCGCAAAACGAGGCCAACTGGGATAATCTGGCTTTACCCTCCAACCGACCTGCCTTCATCCAGAAAATTGTACAATACGTTCAGGATCAAGACCTTGACGGTGTAGACCTTGATTTGGAATGGCAGTATGTTAAATCCTGGTACAGTCCATTTGTGCTGGAGTTGAAAGCTGCCCTGCAAGCCGCCAACATTCCGCTCACGGTTGCCTTACCCGGTAATTACCGCTATCCGCAAATTAGCAATGCTGCCCTGGCGGCGTTTGACTGGCTGAACATGATGGTGTATGATCTGCGCGGACCCTGGGATCCCGGAAATCCTGGCCAACACTCCCCTTTTGATTGGGCAGAAGATTGTATTGATTATTGGAAAAATCAGGGTATGTCCGCCGAAAAACTCACCCTGGGTGTGCCGTTTTATGGCTACGATTTTGGGGTAAATCCGGTGGAAAGTTTCAATTACCGGGGCATTGTGAATCAAGACCCTGCCAATGCTTATCTGGATAATACAGGTATGAAATGGTGGAATGGCATTCCCACCATACAGGCCAAAACGGAACTGGCTCTGGCTGAAGTATCGGGCATCATGATTTGGGAAATCGGGCAGGATGCCTTTGGCGCCAACAGCCAATACAGCCTGCTGCGGGCCATTGATGAGGTGGTGGACGCAGCCACTTCCGGCTCTAATAATCTGAAAGTCAACCCTTTGCGCATCTATCCAAACCCGGTACAGGATCGTTTATACCTTGATCTGGGCAATCAACAGGTTGATTTTATTCGCGTTACAGACATGCAGGGTCGCGTTTGGCGCCAAGGTGCTGAATTGCAGCAGGTTGGAGATTTAGCTCCCGGGATGTATGTTGTGGAAGCGCGCGGCGAGCATGGAGTTTGGGTAGGGAGGTTTGTGAAACGATGAACGGGGGACGGGGGACGGGGGACGGTGGACGGGGGCATCCTGGCATGGAAAAACGTGGGGTGTCATGCCGAGTACTCGGCACCTACACAAGCCCGGATATGCGGCAATTTTCTGGAAAGAGATTGCCGGGAAGCCCGGCTTGTGTAGGCCCCGGTTCCCGGGGTGACAACCCACGTTTTTTCTGGTGAGGACACTATCGTTCATCGTCCATCGTTCACCGTCCATCGTTCCCCCCCGTCCTACCCCACTTCTACCAAATACTTATTCTTTTTACCGTTTTCCACCATCATATATTTTCCGTGCAGAAGATCTGATGCGGAAACAGTTGCACCTAAATCGGTGATTTTCACCTTGTTGACAGAAATACTATTGCCTTGGATGGCGCGTTTGGCGTCCGACCGGCTTTCAACGATGTTAGTGGCATCAGACAGGAAGTCCAGCAGATTCTGGGCTGTATCCAGAGCGCCGGCAGGTACTTTGGGCGACGGAATTTCTTCAGCTACCTGTGCCAGGGTATTGGCGTCCAGACTGCGCAGGGTATCAGCATCCGCTTTGGGGTCGAAGAGCAGTTTGGATACCGACAAAACGGTTTCGTAAGCTTCTTCACCGTGTATGCGGCGGGTGATTTCCTCAGCAAAAATGCGCTTGACATCCTGTGCGGAGTGATTGGCTTCGAGGGCCTCAATTTCTTCCTGGTTTTTCAGGGAGAAATACCGCAGGAACTTGGGTAAATCGCGGTCGTCGGCATTTAGCCAAAACTGGTAAAACTTGTAGGGAGAGGTCAGGTTTGGATCCAGCCAGATGTTTCCGGATTCACTTTTGCCGAATTTACTGCCATCTGCCTTGGTGAGCAGGGGCGTGGTAACGGCGTACACCTTGGTATCGTCAATTTTTCTGGCCAGTTCTACCCCGGAGGTAATATTGCCGTATTGGTCTGAGCCGCCCATTTGCACCGTGATTCCGTGTGAGCGATTGAGCAATACAAAGTCGTACCCCTGAATCAACTGGTAACTGAATTCCGTAAAAGAGATGCCCGTTTCCCCTTCAATACGGCGTCTTACGCTTTCCTTGGACATCATGTAATTGACTGTCAGGTACTTACCTACATCGCGCAGGAAATCCAGCACGTTCATGTCCTTGTAAAAATCGTAGTTATTCACCATCAGGGCATGGTTTGGAGTGGCCGGGTCAAAGTTCAGCAAGCGCTTGAATTGCATGGCCTGATGGGCAGTGTTGCGGTCCAGCTCATCGTAGCTTTTCAAATCACGCTCCTTATCCTTACCACTTGGATCGCCGATTCGTCCGGTGGCGCCACCCATCAATACCACCGGCTGGTGACCGGCGCGCTGCAGGAAAGTGAGCAACATGATTTGCACGTAATTCCCAATGGTCAGAGAAGGCGCTGTGGGGTCGAACCCAATATAAGCCCGCACCGTTCCTTTATTAAAATGTTCTTCTACCCCTGGGGTAAAGTCGTGAATCAATCCGCGCCAGCGCAGTTCTTCCAGAAAATTAGACATGTATGTGAGTGTTTGAGTTTTTGGGTTTTTGAGTGTTTGGGTTTTTGAGTTTTTGAGTGTTTGAGTGTTTGAGTGTTTGAGTGTTTGAGTTGGCGTTGGGTTTGGTATACCACTGAGGCACAGAGGCACTAAGGGAAATTAGCGCGCAAAAATATGGATTGCTGTTTACATGCTGTTCAGCAATTTGAAAGGGAACACATTTTCTATTTCTGCGGCTACAAAGGTTGGACCTCTTGCGAGGTCAGGATTGTTTACTGGCCGTTTATAGTTCTAAATGACCATAAATGACCATAAATGACCCCTAAATGACCATAAATGACCATAAATGACCTAACCAACCCAATCAACCCCTTTCCTGAGCCAGCTGAGGGTATCTGCTTCCTGACTGCCGGGCTCGGGTTGGAGGTTGTAGGCCCATTGAGCGGTGGGCGGCATAGACATGAGGATACTTTCGGTTCTGCCATTGGTTTCCAAACCAAATTTAGTACCGCGGTCCCAAACCAGGTTGAACTCCACATAACGGCCTCGACGCAGCATTTGCCAGCGTTTTTCGTGTTCAGTGTAGGGCCGTTGGGCGGCTCTTCGCAACAATTCAGTGTAAGTTGGGGCAAAAGTTTCGCCCACGGCGATGGAAAATTCGAATAGTTGTTCTTGGGTGAATCCTGTTTTTTCATCCAGGTAATCATAGAAAATACCACCTACCCCGCGTGTTTCTTTGCGATGCCTGATGAAAAAGTAGTCGTCAGCGTGTTTTTTAAAATCCGGATAGAAGTGCGGTGCAAACCGATCACAGGTTTGTTTTAACTGCTGGTGGAAGTATTGTGCATCCTCCGGCACCACATAATGAGGGGTGAGGTCTATTCCTCCGCCAAACCACCAGCGTTCACCGCCCGATGTTTCGAAATACCGCACATTCATGTGAATGATAGGCGCCATGGGGCTATGTGGATGCAATACGATAGATACCCCTGTGGCAAAAAAATCGGTAGGCGCCAGGTTCATGGCCTTGGCGGTTATTTCAGGCAGCGGACCATGAACCGCCGAGAACATAACACCTCCTTTTTCAATCGTGTTGCCTTCCAGCACACGACTCCGTCCTCCCCCACCCTCCGGGCGCGTCCAGTTATCTTCGGTGAAGACGCCCCCGCCATCAGCCGCCTCCAGGGCCTGGCAAATATCGTCTTGTAATACACGGAACCTGTTGGCTATAAGCTCTTTATCTATCATGGATATGAAACGCAGATTTTTTTGCTAGAACGCGGGTAGGAACGCGGATTTTTTGGAACGCGGATGACACGGATGACGCGGATTTTTATTTTTGAACGCGGGTGGGAACGCGGATTTTTTGGAACGCGGATGACGCGGATGACGCGGATTTTGATAATTGCCTTCGGCAATTTAGGTCTTAGCTGCAGCCAAAATGTTCAGTTATCAAACAAAAAGCTGCCGAAGGCAGCATAAAAAATCCGCGTCATCCCCGTCATCCGCGTTCCAAAAAATCCGCGTTCCCACCCGCGTTCAAAAACACAAAAGTGAGGTTTTCATCCATGTTCTGAGTCAAAAACGTGCAAGGATTTTTACTACCGCAGGTAAATCCTATTTTTGCACCGAACCCCGTCACCCCAATCGGCATCGTGGATAAATTTCCGTTTGATAAACAGTACGACTCTTCGGATTGCGGCGCTGCCTGCCTGCGCATGATCGGGCGGCACTACGGCCGCTATTATTCTATTGAGTATTTGCGTCAATTGTCGCATACCGATAAGGTGAGCGCATCGCTGGCCGGCATTGCAGAAGCCGCTGAAAAAATTGGTTTCCGCACTCTTGGGGTTAAAACCAGTTTCGACCGGCTTTCGAGGGATATTCCTTTACCCTGTGTAGCACACTGGAAACAAGACCACTTTGTGGTGGTGTATAAAATCTCCGGCGGAAATGTATTTGTGGCGGATCCGGCCAACGGAAAATCCCAAATGAAAGAGCAGGATTTCCTGAATGGCTGGATCAGCGATGTGGTGAATACCGAACCTCAGGGTATCCTGTTGCTGCTAGAAACCACCCCGGAATTCTACAAACGCGATGGTGAAAAAACCAATCGCTCCGGGTTCAAATTTCTCTGGCCTTACGTGGTGCAACACCGCGGACTCATCTGGCAGCTGGCTGTAGGCTTGTTGCTGGGCAGCATCATTCAACTTGTTTTCCCCTTTCTGATGCAGGCTTTGGTTGACAAAGGGGTGCAGTTGCGTGATCTTGAATTTGTTTACCTGATTCTGGGCGCCCAGGCCGTGTTGTTTATCAGCCAGGTTGCCGTAGAGTTTATCCGGGGCTGGATTTTATTGCACATAGGCACCAGGATCAACATTAATCTGGTATCTGATTTTCTGCTCAAACTGATGCGCCTACCTATGTCGTACTTCGATGCGAAGATGACGGGCGATTTACTTCAGCGTATTTACGACAATGAGCGGGTGGAGCGTTTTCTCACTTCCTCCTCGCTGGTTACACTGTTTTCCTTGGTCAATCTGGTGGTTTTTAGTGGGGTTTTGCTGTTTTACAGTCCACTCATTTTTACAGTATTCAGTCTAGGTGCGTTGGGTTATTTTGGCTGGGTTTGGTTGTTCATGGCGCGCAGGCGTTCGTTGGATTACCGCCGTTTTGAACAGATGGCAGAAAACCAGAACGCCCTGATACAACTTGTAAACGGCATGCAGGAAATCAAACTGCACAACGCCGAACGCCAAAAACGCTGGGCCTGGGAACGTATTCAGGCCCGACTTTTCCGGGTTAATGTGCAGTATTTGTCTACCGACCAATCCCAACGCGCCGGCGCAGCTTTTATCAATGAGGGCAAAAACATTGTGATCTCTGTACTGGCCGCACAGGCCGTGATCAACAACCAGATGAGTTTGGGCGCCATGCTGGCAGTGCAATATATCATCGGACACATGAATGCTCCACTGGAATCGCTGGTACAATTTCTCCTGCACGCGCAGGAAGCCAAGATTAGTCTGGAGCGGATGAACGAGGTACACGATCGTGCCGATGAAACTGCCAACGAAGACGCCAAGGTGAGTGATTTGCCCAAAAACGGCGATTTAAGCATGCAAAACGTGTCGTTCCGTTATGGCGGTCCGCACGACCCCTGGGTACTCAAACACCTGAACCTGCATTTTCCGCACGGCAAAACCACGGCTATTGTAGGCACATCGGGCTCGGGTAAAACCACCTTGCTCAAGCTGTTGCTTCATTTCTATACGCCACAGGAAGGCAGCGTCAGGCTCAATGATTTAAGTCTCGACAGTTTTATACCACGGTCATGGCGTGCCAGCTGTGGCGTGGTGATGCAGGACGGGTTTATTTTCAACGACACCATTGCCCGCAACATTGCACTTGGCGTAGAAAACATTGACCGGGTAAAACTGCTGGAAGCCGCCAAAACGGCAAATATTCAGAACTTTATTGAGGGCTTACCGCTGGGCTACAATACCAAAGTGGGTCAGGACGGAACCGGCTTGAGTCAGGGACAGAAACAGCGTCTGCTCATAGCCAGAGCGTTGTACAAAAACCCGCAATATATTTTCTTTGATGAGGCTACCAACGCACTGGATGCACACAATGAAAAAGTGATTATGCGCAACCTGGAAACTGCTTTTTATGGCAAAACGGTAGTGATAGTGGCCCACCGACTCAGTACGGTGCGCAATGCCGACAATATTATTGTGCTGGATAAGGGAGAAGTGATTGAACAGGGTACGCACCAGGAACTGACACAAAAACGCGGAGCGTATTATCAGTTGGTGAAGGAGCAGCTGGAATTGGGAACGTAGTGAGTGAGTGAGTGAATGAGTGAATGAGTGTGTGTGGAAAATTAATGCCGGTATAAGGAAACGGGAATGGGGTATAATTCGTTCTTTTGCTTTGAAAACTAAATTCGTGTTAGGGTGTTTGAAACTGATGTGAGAAAACAATCTTCCAACCATTACCGAACGTTCGTACAACTGAACCATGCAACAAAATCAATCTGTTTCTGATGCCTTAAGAAATCTGGAGGCTAAGGGATACCATCTGGCTGACACCCATACTGACCATCCGGAAGAAAGCGTCCAACCTAATGACTGGCGTCTGGATTCTATCCAAAAAGTGCACGATGATGGTCGAAATGCGCTGTTAATTGCGGTTTCGAGTGCCAGCAGGCGACTGAAACTGGTGTTTCTGGAGTCAACTTTTTCTCCTTCTGATTTTTCTCCGGTTACGTTGTTGCGCAAACTTTTTCCCAACAAGTCGAAATGACCATTCTTTGTAAAGACCGGCTTCTGGATTTATCGCAGCCGGTAGTTATGGGCATTCTCAACCTCACACCGGATTCCTTTTTTGATGGTGGCAAGTACACCCATGCCGATGCCATTTTGCAGCAGGCAGAAAAAATGCTGCAGGAGGGCGCATCCATACTGGATCTTGGCGGCGCATCCTCGCGCCCTGGTGCAGCAGAAGTTCCGGAAGCGGAAGAAATGCGCCGTGTTTTGCCCGCAGTGACGGGTATTTTACAACGATTTCCTGAAGCCATATTATCCATAGACACCTGGCGCGCCTCTGTGGCCGATGCCGCCATGGCTGCAGGTGCACATATTATTAACGACATATCAGGAGGATCTCTGGATTCAAACATGTTTGCCACAGCGGGCAGGTTACAAACACCATATATCCTGATGCACATGCAGGGTACCCCGCAAACCATGCAGCAGCAGCCTCATTATGAAGATGTTGTGACCGAGGTACTGGATTATTTTATTGAAAAAACTGCCCGGCTAAGAGCGGCAGGTGTAAAGGATATTATACTGGACCCAGGCTTTGGCTTTGGTAAAACGGTGGCCCATAATTATACCTTACTAAAGCAATTGCATACGTTTGGAACCGTTACCGGATTGCCGGTTCTTGCGGGTATTTCCCGAAAATCTATGATCTGCAAAGCCCTTGGCGTCAAACCGGAACATGCACTGAACGGCACTACTGCCCTGCACATGGTGGCCCTGCAACAAGGCGCCTGCATCCTGCGCGCGCACGACGTACGCGAAGCCCGGGAGGTCATTACCCTTTGGCAATTATTGCAGGATTGACCAATTATGGCCAAAATTCAGGTAGTATGATTCAACAAGTCCATTTTTAACTTGTTGATTTGCCATTAAATCATCCTCTATATCATGAAACACAACTACCTAACCTACCTTTTTTTCCTGCTTTCCCTTACCCTTAGCGCACAATCTGCCGGTCCAGATTTAAAATGGTTAAGCACCATCCAATCCGCTGCCGACTCTCCGGAAGATCTGGGGATGCAGATCATGGATGTGGCAGTGAGTCCTGGCACTGAAATATACGTAGCTGGATTTTGCACGGCGCCCTGTGCGTTTGCTCAGGGAGTGGCTGTAATACCTGAAGCTGGCGGCCTGTCCTATTTCATTGCCAAATATGATGCCAACGGCGTGTTTGAGTGGGTAAAGGATCTGGGCACTATTGGCGAACATCCTATGCATATTGTGGCGCCTTCAGTTGATGGCGTTTATTTGGCAACTTCTTTTTCTGTTCCAAGTGTTGCCTTGGGTAACAACATTACGGTCAATAAAACCTGTACAGGAGCCGTTTGCAATGAGGTTTTGCTGGCCAAATTTGGTCCGGCTGGTGAAACACTTTGGGCCAAAACATACAAGGGCGACTCCGGGAGTTTCTTCCAGGTTTCAGGTATTGAGCAGGCTGGCAGCGGGAAAATGGCGGCCTTGATTAATTACGACACAGAATTACTGGACCTCGGCCCTGGATTTATTGATAATACTCAACAGGAAACCGGCTTTTTGTTGTCGTTTTTTGACGCTAATACCGGCACTACAACAGATGTAAAGTTTCCGGGCGTCTCTGAAAGCAGCCCAAGCAGCCAATTGATGGCCTACAACAACAATGGTCAGGGTGTCATGGTTGGCTCCTTTTTCGACCAGATCACGTTCTCCAACGGCACTACACTTACCACCAACCTACCCAATGGCGCCAATTTCGCAGTTGGCCTGAATGCTACCGGCGGAATACTTTGGGTAAAAAAAATCAGCTCCAGCGATTATGCAGATATTTTAGCAGCTGATATGGACGAAGAAGGTGCAGCCTATCTGGCCATTGATGCCAGTACAGATCTCAAGCTTGATGACGGCAACATTTTAAGTATAAACTCCAGTTATGCAGGCGCTGTATTGAAACTTCAGGGCAGCAGTTTTTCTATTCCGGTTTTCATTCCGTACGATACCGATGACTATGCCATCATGGATGTAGCCATCCACCCATGGGGAATCATTTACACAGCTGGATACACCAGTGCAACTATCACTTATGGAGATAATCAGGTGGTACCCGATGGCTGTGTAGACGGATTTATTACCGAAACCAATCAAGACGGAATTCCTATCAGCGCCCGTACTGTAGGCGGTGCAGGCTGCGAGGCTTTTGCCAATGAATATTATGGATCCTGCCTTGGGTTTAGTTTAGAAGGGAATTTAGTTGGCGCCGGAGGCTTCCTGTTCAGTTTTAATGAAGACGGGTTTAGTGCCAACGGAAGAGGAGGTTTTGTCACAAAGTTCCTTACCACCATGGCCTCAACTTCTGATTTATATTGGGGAAATGTTGAATTGTTTCCCAACCCTAGTGCTGGCGTTTTCACGCTGAAACTCCCTGAAGCGCCTTCATCGGATGCGCTTATTTCCATTTCTAATACGCAAGGGCAGGAAGTATTCCATCAGATGGCCACCCAACAGGAAATCGGGCTGGAAACATCGCTCAGTGCAGGCATGTATCTGATTACCGTTACGGATGGCAAGCGGATTTATCGCGGCAAAATCCAAATCATTTGAGTGCAGCATTGTAAGAAAGGTTTGGGAAGGTTGGTATTTTCAAAAAAATACCAACCTTTTTTTCATGATGAGATGTCTTCGAGTTAAATGCTTGTCTACAAACGCATTGCTGACGCCAGGCAATTGGTTTTGGGTAAGCTCGAACAAACATTTTTATCTTATGAAACACAACATTCTACTTACCTGCCTGCTTTTTCAGGCATTGTTTACTTCTGCTCAACTGGTCACACCCAATATTGAGTGGATCAATGGTATTACCTCCATGGCGCCTGTAACGCCGGATGAACTCGATTTGGCTATTACCGACATAGCAGTTTCGCCAGGCGGACAAGTGTACATTGCGGGTTCATGCTTTGCTCCCTGCACTTTTGCTCCCGGTGTGGTGATAAGCCCAAATGCGCAAACAACCACCATATTTCTGGCTAAATACCAATCTAATGGTCAACTTGCCTGGATAAAAACCCTGGAAGATGATATCAGCGCTACCGTTTATCTGACTGCTCCGGAGGAAGATGGCGTTTATCTAACCACCGCCTTTACGGCAAGTGAACTACAGCTGGGCAATGGAATTACGGTATCCGGAAGCTGTAGTGGAATAAATTGTACCAATGTGTTGCTGGCAAAATTTGACAATACCGGGCAACCCAAATGGGCAAGAGTTTTTAACGGAGGCAACTTTGGCTTTTTGGATGTTACCGGAATAGCTGCGGCGCCAAACAATCGTGTGGCAGTCTCTATGGGATACAATTCAGGGCAAATTGATCTTGGACCCAATTTTCAATACAACAACCTGTCGTCGTTAGGACTGGTACTGGCGTATGTAAATACCGATAACGGCGCAACCACGGATGCCATATTCCCAATCGTATCTAACAATCCGGTTTATGCCAAAGCCTTTGCCATGAACGATGCCGGGCAGAGTGTTATTACCGGCACTTTCAACAACCAGATTGTATTTTCCGGGGGTATGGCCCTGGGAACCGGTCAGCCGGAAGGCTCTTATTTTGTAGCCGTTTTGGATGCTGATGGCACAACCCAATGGGCTAAAAAAATCAGTTCCAGTGGCACAGCCACCTCTTTGGTAGCCGTAGATATTGATATGTTAGGAAATGCTTACACTGCCTTGTGGGCGCAGAATGATATAAGAGTAGATAATAATACGATTTTAGATTTTAAACCCAATCTTGCCGGAGTAGTGCTTAAACTCAATGCTGAGAGTAACTCCGCTCCTGTTTTTATCATCAATAACACAGATTACAACGTTATTGACGATGTAAAAGTGGACGATTTTGGCCATATCTACACTGCAGGAACTATCAGCACGACTATTGAATTTGGTTCTGAAACGATAGGATCTGATGGCTGTTTTGATGCACTCGTAACAATAAGCAATACTGGAGGTAATCCTCTGGGTATTCGCACCATTGGAGAGAACGGCTGCGAATTGATTTCAAATGCAGGTTATGGATCCTGTATTGAACTAGATGACCAGGGAAATGTCTATGGCTATGGCATCTATATTTATGGATTTGAGGAAGAAGGATACTCCTTTAATGCCAGGGGAGGGTTTCTGACCAAAATGAAATCCGGCATCACGGATAGTGAAGAGCCTGCTACTGCCCAACTGGATGTTTTTCCAAACCCCAATACAGGCGAATTTACCCTGAAACTACCTGAATCCCCTTCTGCTGACGCCTTTATTTCCATCCGAAACCTGCAAGGTCAGGAGTTATATCGTCAGACTGCCAACCAACAGGAAATCAACCTGGAAACCACTTTGAGTCCGGGCCTGTATTTGGTTTCAGTAACTGATGGTAAAAGGATATATAGTGGAAAAATAGAACGGATGTGAATGTCCAATAACCAATGTCCAATGTCCAATGTCCAAGTGGAGCGCCTGTTTGGTGTCAGCAAATTTGTCAGGCAGTCTGCGCCTGCTTGTCAAATGAGTGATCAGTATCTCGCCATTCAGGCGAGAATAACCATATAAATGTGCTGGCACCAAACAGGCGCACCACTTGGACATTGGACATTGGACATTGGTTATTGGACATTGATAAACAAGTGATCAGTATCTCGCCATTCAGGCGAGAAAAACCATATAAATGAGCTGACGCCAAACATGCGCGCCACTTGGACATTGGACATTGGATATTGGTTATTGGATATTCACAAAACCGTCATTATCCAGCTCTGCTGGTTCAACGACGAAATTTGAATCCGATATAATCCCGGCGACAGCATTCCCGTGGGTATTTCTACCGTTGTTTGCCCTTTTTCCAGGTTATTTTGGCTGATTAATCGGCCCTGCAGATCCCAAATAGTCATTGGTGCCGGCTGCAGCATCGGTTCACTGAATTGAACCAAAACCGGCATCCCTTTTACGGCAGGGTTGGGGAAAATTTGCACCCTGGTACTGCCGGGATCCGGAATACTCCGATATGGCGAAATCAAAAACTCATACGCGCCAACATCCGGAGCGCTGCCGGTGTACCACCGGGCGGTGTGGCCCACAGGATGCAGGTAAGCTGAGGTGGCCGTGAGCGGTATTCCGGCATATTCACCTGGCTGTATACCTGCATTGATGCATGGCGCATTGGGTGTTGGCGTATAGTTGTAGCCAGCCGGATCTACCAGCTGGGCATCTGCAATTTGGACTATTCGCTGGTTGTGGGTTGTATCTACCGCGGTAGCCGTTCCCTGCAACAAGGTGCCGCCGCCTACAAAAAGGTTGTTGACCATTTTTACCAGGTCAATTCCGTTGGAAAACTGTACAAAACGACCACTTGTGCGGTTATTCACAATAGTATTGTGGGCAAGTATGATCTCTTGCTCCGGATGGTTCTGGTTTTCTGCAGCAAAGGAAATAATGCCGGTATTCTGCGAGTTCACTCCCTGTTCGATCATATTGCCAATCAGAAATGCCTGCCCCCCATTGGGTAAATCCACTTCGTAGCTACCATCCCCATTTTCTCCGGTTAATCGGTTGTAATACAGGTAGTTAAATCGCGCCCTGCTTTTCACCAGATGCCCCACATGAGCATCATGAGAATAACAGTAACGCATGGTCAGGCTGTTGACGGCACCCACGTAAATATTATGGGAATATCCATCGCCATAGCCGTTGAAAGCAAACTCACAGGATTCAAAAATATAATCGCTTACCCCGTCATTGGCGGTCAGGATGCCCATTTCATTATGGTGAAAAAAGCAGTTTCGGAGAGTAAGGTGCTGCCCTTCCTGCCTAATGCCTGCGCCGTTATGGTCTGGCACCTTGCAGCCGGAAAATTCTATGCCTTCCACGATGCAGTTGGCGCCTTTAATAACCCATATAGCCTTGCCTTCGGCGTAATTGCCGTTGGCTTCCAGGTGCACATACCCCGGCCCGAGACAACGGATCACCAGATTGGAAGCAAACCACTTGGTGACATCGCCGGTGTACAAACCCGGATCGATGTTGATGGTATCTCCTGATGCTACCAGACTGGAAACAGCAGAAGGAACCGTGTATTGACGGGTAGGGCCAACCAGCCAGGTGGTAGCCCGGGATACTCCGGAAAGGAGCAGGCAGGATGCGATGAGCAGGTATTTCATAACACAAATATAAATCTGGATGCAAGGGATTGGGACAATTAATGTCATGTTGTGGAAAACGAAGTTATTGGAGTGCCGCAAGGCTTGTTACATTTGCCGTTCATTACTTTTGGCGCCATGCAAAAACCCTTGATCCTGGCCTTACTCGGATACGGCATTTTCATAGGCAGTATCGCTGCTCAAAACACGGAAAATGCCGGCGAAATTACGATTGAATCCAATCGGAACCAGACGGTATATGTGGGTGTAGACAATCAGATAAAAGTTATTTGTCCTGGCCTGACCATTGCAGAATATGTGGTCACTACCGATAAAGGAACCATTATCCGGGCCAACAATGAACTGTTCAAGCTCAAGCCTACCTCAACCGGGCAGGTAACCGTTCAGGTATGGGTAAAAGGGAAAGTCAAACAAAAAAAGGTATTCCAGGCTGTTCCCGTGCCAGATCCCAAACCTTTGCTGGGCCTCTTTGAAAAGTCATCAGACACTGTTCAACTGGGCCAGTTCAAACCTATTGCAGCACTCCGATTGGGCTTTGACCAGATCGGGCTGGATGGCAGCTGTGAAATTATTTCCTTTCGGATCCTTCAAATAGGCACCAATTATACGGATGGGTCATTGTTTATGCAAAGTATAACCAATCATGGTCCAAAATTCAGCGAAGACGCTCAGTACCTTACGGCTCAGGCAAAAAGCGATGACATTTACATCTTTGACGAAATCAAGGTAAAATGTCCGGGCGACCAAAAATCCCGTACGCTGACACCTATGGTGTATTATATGGAAACCTATAAAGAGTAGGCTGTCTTTCAGCCTTTTCGAGTGCAACAACATCCATGGCAAGAACAAAAAAGGACGGAACACCAGGCACAGGCGGCGGCACTACTACCCCGCTGATGCAGCAGTATATCCAGGTAAAAACCAAGTACCCGGATGCTGTCTTGCTGTTTCGTGTGGGCGATTTTTATGAAACCTTCGGGGAAGATGCCGTAAAGGCCAGTCGGGCGCTGGGCATTACGCTGACCAGCCGGAATAACGGCGGCTCGGATATTGAACTGGCAGGTTTCCCGTACCATTCGCTGGATATGTACCTGCCAAGGTTGGTGCGTGCAGGCTTCCGGGTGGCCATTTGTGAGCAGATGGAAAAGCCCGTTCCCGGCAAAGTAGTGCGGCGCTCGGTTACCGAGGTTGTTACCCCGGGCGTTACCACAGATGATGCCCTGCTGGACCACAACGCCAACAACTTTCTGGCTACACTGGTGTATGGTCAAAAAGAGCAATACGGCCTGGCTTTTCTGGATATTTCTACGGGTGAGTTTTTTGTGAGTGAAGGCGATGCAGCCGGGGTAGACAAACTTTTGCAGAGTTTCAAGCCCGCTGAAGTGGTTTTGCCTAAAAGCAGACTGAAAGAATTTGCTGCGCTGTATGGCGACAAGTTTTACACCAATACCCTGGAAGACTGGATTTTCACGCACGATTTTGCGCGGGAAAAACTCCTGAATCACTTCCAAACGGCCAGTTTAAAAGGGTTTGGCGTAGAAGAACTGGATCTGGCCCAAACAGCTGCCGGCGCTGCCTTACACTATCTGGCAGCCATGGAAAACAACCGGCTCTCGCATATTATCTCGCTCAGCCGGCTGCAAACGGAAACTTTTGTATGGCTGGATCGCTTCACCATCCGGAACCTGGAGCTGGTGAGCAGCAACCATGAAAACGGTATTTCCCTGCTGCAGGTATTGGATAAAACCATTTCGCCCATGGGCGCCCGCCTGCTGAAAAAATGGGTACTGTTGCCGCTCACCAACCTGAACCAAATCCGGGAGCGCCACGATGCAGTGTCGTTTTTTCTGGACAATCCGGATTTTTCCCAGGAACTGGAGCCCCATATCCGGCATATTGGCGATTTGGAGCGCCTGATGGCCAAAACTTCGGTGGGCAAAATCAACCCGCGGGAGGTGATGCAATTGCGCAGGGCTTTGGGTGCTATTGAACAAATCAAGAAGTTGCTACAGGAACTCCCAGCCAACAACCTGGCCTTTACCCGCCTGGCTGAAGGTCTAAACCCATGCCAAAGTCTGCGCGCCCGTATTGAAAAAGCCATTGCACCTGATCCGCCGGTGGATATCCGCAAGGGTGGCGCCATGGCTGATGGCTGCGATCAGGAACTGGATGATTTGCGGCATATAGTGCGCAACAGCAAAGAAATTTTGCTGGAAATCCAGCAGCGGGAAATAGACCGCACTGGTATTACCAGTCTGAAAGTGGCGTTTAACAATGTTTTCGGGTACTATATTGAAGTAACTTCCAAGTGGAAAGATCTGGTACCACCGGAGTGGACCCGCAAGCAAACCATTGCCAACGGGGAACGCTACATTACGGAAGAACTCAAAATCCTGGAAGCCAAGATTCTAGGCGCCGAGGAGAAAATACAGGCGCTTGAAGAACAATTGTTCCGCGCGCTGGTGGAGGAAATAGGGCAATATATTCAACCTATTCAGCATAATGCCCAATTGGTGGCGAGGCTGGATTGTCTGTTGTCGTTTGCCCGAGTGGCAGAAAAAAACCACTATGCCAGACCGGAACTTGACGACTCCAGGGTGATTGACATCAAGGAAGGCCGGCACCCGGTTATTGAAACCCAATTACCCATTGGCGAGCCATTTGTGCCCAATGATGTGATGCTGGACAGCGATTCGGTGCAGATTATTTTGATTACCGGTCCGAATATGGCCGGTAAATCGGCCCTGCTCAGACAAACTGCGCTGATTACGCTAATGGCTCAGATGGGCAGTTTTGTGCCGGCTAAAAGTGCACGGATAGGCTGGGTAGATAAGGTATTTACCCGTGTGGGCGCTTCAGACAACATCAGCGGCGGCGAAAGTACGTTTATGGTGGAAATGAACGAAACGGCCTTGATTATGAATAACATCAGCGATCGTTCGCTCATTCTGCTGGATGAAATTGGTCGCGGAACCAGCACTTACGACGGTATCAGTATTGCCTGGAGTTTGGTGGAATACCTGCACGACAACGAGCGGGCGCATCCCAAAACCCTGTTTGCCACCCACTACCACGAGCTCAACGAACTGGCCGAGAGTCATGCACGAATCCATAATTTCCATGTGAGTACCAAAGAAGTTGGGCACAAGGTGATTTTCCTGCGCAAGTTGGTGGCCGGAGGCTCCAACCACTCCTTTGGCATTCATGTGGCACGCATGGCCGGTATGCCGCAAAGCATCGTACAGCGTGCCAATGAAATCCTGAAAACCCTGGAGGAGAAATCGGTAGAAACGAAAGGAGATGGCAACAGCGGCATGACCACCCCTGCGGAGGTGCGTCAGAAAGTGAAGCAGATTGCGGCGCCATTGCAGTTGCATATCTTTGATGTAGATGATTATACATTGAAAATCAAGGAGATGTTGTTGTCGTTGGACCTCAACACCATGACACCCATGGATGCCCTTTGGAAACTGAATGAGCTGGTTAAAATTGCCGGCAAGAAATAAAGCCACATGGAATCAAAGTCACTTATATCCATCATTTTGCCAGCCTACAACGAGGAGGAAAACCTGTCAATGGCGGTACAAAAGATTGCCGAACAAACCACTTCTTTGCAGGCAGGGTATCGGTTTGAATTGATTTTTGTGAACGACGGTAGTAGCGACCGCACCCTGGCAGTGCTTCGGGAATTGCACCAAAAGCACAGTGATTGGGTGCATTTTGTGAGTTTTTCGCGCAATTTTGGTCATATGAGTGCGCTTCGGTGCGGTTACGATCATTCGCGTGGAGATGCGGTAATTTGTATGGATGCCGATTTGCAGCATCCACCGCAATACATTCCGGTGTTTTTGGAAAAATGGCGCGAAGGATATGAAATCGTGTATACCACCCGGCAGGACGATGAAAAAACCGGCTGGTTTAAACGCACCAGTTCCCGGTATTTTTATGGTTTGATGAACCGTTTTTCCGATGTGAACATCGAGCCTGGCGCGGCTGATTTCCGGTTGCTTGACCGCAAGGTGGTCAACCTGATCCGGGATTCTCAGGAAACGGAATTGTTTATAAGGGGGTTTATTCCCTGGGTTGGATTCAGGCAATTTGCCATACCATATAAACCAGATCAGCGATTTGCCGGGCAATCTAAATATACCCTGCGCAAAATGATACGGCTGGCCCTAAACGGGATCACGGCATTTTCTGTTCGGCCCTTGCGCATTGCAACTTTCCTGGGCAGTTGTATTTCAGGATTGGCATTTTCGTATGCTATTTATGCTCTTTATGCGCATTTTGTGCTAAAAGAAACCGTACAAGGATGGACATCCGTACTTTTGTCGGTGCTGATCATTGGCGGATTGCAGTTGCTTACCCTGGGTATTATTGGCGAATACCTGGGCCGTTTGTTTTTGCAGGCGAAAGGGCGGCCGCCGTATATTGTTCAGGAAAGCACCTTACCACCCAAACCCTGACCTATGCGTTACGGATTATACAGAAGCCTGTTTGTTTTATTCTTATTTGCCGAGGTACTGCTGGTAACCTCCCAGCGGTTGAGTTACATGGGGCAACGTGAAAACGGCATTGTATTGACCAGTATAGCAGTTTTAATGGGTCTGATGGCTATTTTGGCTGCTTTTGAAAAACGTCGGCCGGAACCAACCAACCCTGTAACAGCCAGGGATTTATGGCCCATGCGGATTGTGTTGTTGATCGGTATCGCTATGGCTATTTTCCACTTTAATCGGGAAATCAGTGTCATTCCAATTGCGCCACAGTTATCAGATATCATACCTACGATTCAGGTCATGAACCACCGGCTTTTGGCTGGTCAATATCCTTATGAGGTGATCCATGAGTTCGGATATGCCCTTTCACCAACCTATTTGCCCCTCATGTGGCTGCCCTATTTCCCTGCAGCCATGTTCCATTTTGATGAACGCTGGGTGGCTTTTACCATCTGGTTGATCGCCAGTTTAATGGTCATCTGGCGGGCACATCAATCCAATCTGAGTGGAATGGCACGCTGGCTTATTACGGCATTGCCATTCATACATTTTATTTTTATTGAAGAAGGTACCAGCGCCACTTTTGGGAATACCGTGGAATTGATGATTGCCGGGTTTTATATGATGTGGGCCATGCAAATGGATCGCATTCAGGGGCTGTTGCGCGACAATCCGTGGAAAAGTGGTGCAATTATGGGCAGTTTCCTGTTGCTTTGTTTGTTGTCCAGGTATGCATTTTTGCTCTGGCTGCCACTGTGTTGTTTGGTGATATGGGTGGAAAACCGGAAACTTGTTATGACAACAGCTGTTACCACCCTGGTGGGAGTACTAGTCCTTTTTGTCATACCATTTATGTTGAAAGACCCTATGGTTTATATCAAAGGTTTGCAGCATTATTCTTCTGCAGCTCTGGCTGCCTGGCAACAGGAAGGTCAGCAAGGACCATTGTATGATGGCATTGGTGTTGCCGGAATTTTTCGGGATGGTATTCAAGGAGATATGGCCATTAGACTGGCTACGCTGCAACGCTGGCAATTGGTGATATCAGTGCTGGCCGTGGGTTTAAGCGGGTTGTATTGGTGGCGGAACAGATCAAAACTACAAAGCCTGCCTTTGTTCCTGTTGGGCAGTTTGAAATTTTACTTTGCCTTCTTCTATGGCTTTATTCAGATGCCATACATTTATCTGATGCTTACGCCCTGCTTTTTTAGTGTGGCCATGTTGCCCACCTGGTATAAGCCAGTAAAACAGAATTAAGGGATTTCAGGCGCTTGCTTTTTTAGCCTGGAGAATGTGTCTGCGCGCGTGCAGCACCAGGTATTCCATAAGATCACCGAGCCGGAATCGGTAAAGGCTCCAGCGCAGGGGTTTAACAGAAGCCTTGTTGATGTCTACCTCACGGGCCTGCCGAATGAGCCTTAGTAGCATTTCTGCATTGATCAGAAATGCCTTGAGTTCTGTATCCCGCACAGCCAGTTTTTTGAGTGGATTGATGGACTTGTGGCTCTTGCGAAGCTTTGGATTAGATGGATCAGCCTTACGGATGGCACTGCTACCGAGCCAATTGGAGCGCCATTCCTGGGCGGGGGTCCATTTACGGGCTTTGGCTTTGTGCAGAGCCAGTTCCATGCGCGACAAATAGCCTTCAAACTGTGCGTTCAGGTGAGCAAAACAATCCATGGCGCTCCATTGCTCCGGAGTTGGGCGCTGCTTTAACATCGCCAATGAGGCCTCTGCAAAATGCTCGCGCACTTCTTTAAGCAGTTGCTGGAGACTTTCTTCCAGATGATCCAGTAGTTCGGATTGTGACATGGATTGAATGAGGGGTTTGAAGGGTTTGAGGGGTTTGAAGGGTTTGAAGGGTTTGATGGGTTTGATGTACCGGCGGGTTTAGCCGCCGATCTTTGAACGGTTTGAACGGTTTGAAGAGTTTACACCAACTCTCCGTACAAATCAAATTCTTCTGCACCAGTGATGCGCACTTGAGCGAAATCGCCCAAACGAACATAATTGTTTTTGGCAGGCACCAATACTTCATTGTCAACTTCCGGAGAATCTGACTCGGTACGTCCGATAAAATATTTTCCTTCTTTGCGGTCAAACAGCACTTTTACCACCTGACCAATTTTTGCTTCGTTTTTGCGCAGGGAAATTTCCTGTTGGACTTCCATCAGTCGTTGTGCGCGTTCTGCTTTTACCTCATCCGAAATTTCATCCTCCATTTCATAAGCCCGGGTATTTTCTTCGTGAGAATACTGGAACACCCCTACCCTTTCAAATTGTTGTTCGCGAACAAAATCCAGCAAACTTTCAAAATCCGCCTCTGTTTCTCCGGGGTGGCCT
>DATGWL010000168.1:0-13568 GCA_035299505.1 Saprospiraceae bacterium
GATATCCCTCCCGCAAATATGAGCGCTGCTCAGGCGCGTGCCCTGTTGGATCAGGCCGTTCAAGCTGCAGAAGAAAAAAATGCAGGCGCCTACCGCGAACTCGCCCCCGCCAACCGTCCATCCCGTTTGAAGAAGGATTGGTGATCACCGTACCCCGGAATGCTATTCAGGGAAGAACACAATGTACCCCGGGATAACATTCCGCGGTACATATCTCCAAACCAGTATTCAACAAAAGCCATTAATAATGACGGAATGACATTTTTTTGCTTCCTCAGGTGACATTCTGGCATTTTTGAGGAACACTTACCTTACCTTTGCGGTTTAAAGGAACTGCAAAATGAATCAAAATCAGCTAGATGAAGAAACCGCGCTCCAACATGGCGCCGACATGCTGGAAACTGGCTCAAGCTTTGCGGAGGTTGCCACCTACCTGAGAGACAGGGGGATTGGCGAAGACACGATTAACCGCATCATTGCCGTTGGATCGCAAGGGCCTCTGAAGCGTCAGTTGCGCAATTATTCCTGGATTGCAGGTGTTGCTCTGGTTGTAGCGCTCGGGTTGTTTCTTTGGGCACTAAACCTGCAACATGAGCAGGAAGTCTTGATTCAAAAAATGATTGAATCGGGTGACTCAATATCCATTGCAAACGCTGAAATGGTGCTGTTAAATGATCCGGATAAACACCTGATTCCTGGACGTTTGGCCTTTGCCTGTTTGGTGATTGGCCTCGTCTGTGGATTTAATGCATTCAGAGCCCGAAAAACCCTGAACGAACTCAAGCCCTACCTTGGGTAATTGAAAAAATATGCTGTACGATACGAATCCAACCCTCGAAGGGGTAAAAACCATTGATGAGGCCAAACAAGGCAGCGTCTTTTTCAAAGAGTTTCCCATCATGGGAAATACTCCCGGGTTGAAGCATTTCTATATTGAGAGCTACGGCTGTCAGATGAATTTTTCAGACTCGGAAATCGTAGCTAGTATCCTTGGAGACATCGGATATGCCCCCACCAGAATCATGGAAGAAAGCGACCTGATTCTGGTAAATACCTGTTCCATTCGGGAAAAAGCAGAAGAAACTGTGCGCAAACGGCTGAAAGTGTTTGAGCTTATCAAACGCGAACGCCCTGGCGTAAAAGTCGGCGTACTTGGTTGTATGGCTGAACGCCTCAAAAAGAAATGGCTGGAAGAAGAAAAACTCGTTGATCTGGTGGTGGGCCCGGATGCCTATCGCGATTTGCCTAACCTCATTGGCGGAGCCGAAGAAGGAGGTCGCATGGTGAATGTGTTGCTCAGCAGGGAAGAAACCTACGCAGACATCAGTCCTGTGCGTCTGGATTCCAATGGCGTAACGGCTTTCATCTCCATCATGCGTGGATGCGACAACATGTGTTCCTTCTGCGTGGTGCCATTCACCCGCGGCCGCGAGCGTTCCCGCGATCCATTCAGTGTGGTTGCTGAAGCGCAGGATCTGTTTGATAAAGGTTACCGCGAGGTAACGCTGCTGGGTCAAAACGTGGACTCCTACAAATGGGAGAACCCGGAAAGTGGTGAAAAAGCTGATTTTGCAGATTTGCTGGACATGACGGCCCGCATTCACCCTGATCTCAGGGTGCGTTTTAGTACCAGTCACCCCAAGGATATGACCGATAAGGTGCTACATACCATGGCAGCGCACGAAAATATTTGCAAGTACATACACCTGCCGGTGCAATCAGGCAACTCACGGATTCTGGATCTGATGAACCGCACTTACGACCGTGAATGGTACATGGACCGGATGCGTAGTATCTGGAATATATTGCCGGATGCAGCCGTTTCCAGCGATATTATTACCGGGTTCTGCACCGAAACGGAAGAAGATCATCAGGATACCCTGTCTATCATGGAGTTCTCCAAATACTCCATGTCGTATATGTTCGCTTACTCCGAACGCCCGGGTACACTGGCAGCCCGGAAGTTTGCAGACGATATTCCGGAGGATGTGAAAAAGAGGCGCCTGAACGAAGTCATTCGTTTGCAAAACACCCTGAGTCTGCAACACAACCAAAAAGACATTGGTAAAACCTTCAAGGTGTTGATTGAACGCGATTCCAGCCGTTCAGATCAGGATTATTGCGGCCGTAATTCCCAGAACAAGATGTGTGTTTTCCCGAAAAAAGAAGGCATGAAGCCAGGTGATTATGTTCTGGTACGTATTAAAGACGCCACCAGTGCTACTTTGCTGGGGGAGGTGGTGGGATGAAACCCCGGTTGCCGGAAAAACAGGGAGCCATTATGTTGATCCGCATTTGGATTTGGCTAATTGCCTTGACCTGTTTCTGGTTCGGTTTGGGGAGGATATACAGTCAGGGATTTTGGGGAAGAGGAACATGGTATGGCACCATGAGTATGCCACCGGAGGGATTTTGTTTTTTTGGTCTGTTACTCATTTTTTTTGACTGGATGATATGTCGGGGGAAGATTGACCTTTAAAAATTATTGAAACTGTGGCAAGTAACCTTCAAGCTATAAAAGCCCGTTTTGGGATCGTTGGCACCTCGGCTGCGCTTGACGCCGCCCTGGAAACCGCCATCCGAGTGGCGCCTACCGATCTTTCTGTACTCATCACCGGAGAAAGCGGGGTGGGTAAAGAAGCTTTTTCCAAGATCATACATGCGCTTTCCTCCCGAAAGCACAATGAGTTTATAGCCGTCAATTGCGGCGCTATACCGGAAGGCACCATAAATTCAGAATTGTTTGGTCATGAAAAAGGTTCGTTCACCGGAGCTGCAGGCGAACGTAAAGGCTATTTTGAAACTGTCAATGGCGGTACAATTTTCCTGGATGAAATCGGGGAAATGCCCAACGATACCCAGGCATATTTGCTCCGCGTACTGGAATCCGGCGAATTCATACGGGTAGGCGCCAGCAAGGTGCAAAAAACCGATGTGCGTATCATAGCAGCCACTAATGTCAACTTAGAAGAGGCTGTACGCAAAGGCAAATTCCGGGAAGATTTGTATTACCGACTCAATACTGTGCCCATCCGGGTACCATCGCTTAAAGAGCGGCCAGATGATATTCCGGTGCTTTTCAGACGATTTGCCGGCGATTTTGCGGAAAAATACCGCATGCAAACAGTGCGTCTGGACGAACGAGCCGAACTGGTCCTGGAAAATTACCATTGGCCGGGAAACATCCGCGAGCTCAAAAATGTGGCAGAACAATTGTCTGTACTGTCTGAAGAACGCGTGATTACAGCCGAATCACTGCAGCGCACTATGCCGCAGTTGTTCAACCGCCATTTGCCGGTGCCAAGCCAACAATCCGGATCATATACTAAGGGTAGCTCAGATTTTCAGGAAAGGGAATTGCTATACAAGGTGCTTTTCGATATGAAAAACGACCTGAACGACTTGAAATCCATGTTTTACAAGCTCGTGGAAAGCAACAACCTGCGCATGCCGGAAGTCAGCAACCTGAAACAAATTCCGTCTGGTCTGGGCAATTTTGCTGAGCCTCATTTTGAGGAATCCGGTTTTTTGCGTGAGTCAAACAGCACACAACGTTTTCAAACCCTGGAACACGATCGGGTTCGGCCCATCATCATTGATCCATCCAACAATACAGGCAATTTTGACGATAGCGAAGAGGAAGATATGCCTCAAACTATGGATGAAATTGAAAAAGAAGCCATCAAAAAGACGCTTTCCAAGTACAAAGGGCGGAGGAAAGAAGCTGCAGACGAACTACGGATCTCTGAGCGCACCCTTTACCGGAAAATCAAACAGTATGGATTGTAAACCCTTCGTTACAGTTGTTAACAATTGCAAAAACGAGTAGGCAGCATGCCGCGACATAGGATATTTGTGCGTCTGAACCTTCCAGATTTTCCATTCAAAACAGTTAAAAAAACAACTCGGATGAAACGCCTTTTCATTCTATCTCTTTTTTCCATCTTACTTTCCAGCTCAGTTTTTGCCTCCGGTGGACCAGGCTATAAAATCAGGGTCAAACTGGATAACTACGCCGCCAATGAACTGGTCATCGGATTCCACTATGGCGAAAAGCAGTACGTAAAAGATACCGTTTCCCTCGGCACAGATGGCTATTTCACCTTTGAATCCGATACTCTGTTTCCGGCCGGTGTCTATTTGCTGGTGCTAAAGCCTGACAACAGCTTCATTCAATTGTTGCTGGACGATAAAAACCAGCAAATGACCATTACCACGGATGCCAAGGATCCCATCAATAAGATGAAATTCAAAGGCTCTGCAGACAATGATGCGTTTTATGAATACCTGCGCTACCTGAACAAACAACGCCCCGAAGCAGATTCGTTGCGCGCTCAGTTGGCTAAGGTTAAAGGTCAGCCGGCAGACTCGGCCAAAGTAGCAGCTAAAATCACTGAGATTGATAAATCGGTAAAAAAATATCAGCAGGACCTCATCACTAAGCACCCAGCCAGCATGGGCGCCAAGATTGTTAAAGCGGCCATTGACCCCGAAGTGCCTGATTTTAAGGGTGATGAAAAAGAAGTAGCCAAAAAGAAATTCAACTGGATTCGGGCCCACTTCTTCGATAATATGGACATAGCTGATCCATCTCTGCTGCGAAGCCCTGTGCTGCACAACAAGGTGGAATACTTCATCACCAAGCTCACGCCTCAGCATCCGGATACCGTAAATCTGGCGCTCGATTGGTTGTTCGGTCAATTGAAAGGAAAATACAACGGGGAAAACTATAAGTATTACCTCATTCATTTCCTGAACTATTACGCCAAATCGAACATTGTGGGTTTCGATGCCTGTTATGTGCATATTGCCCAGGAATACTACTGTAAAGGCCAGGCTTCCTGGACTAAAAAGGAAGATCTGGAAAAAATTTGCGACAACGCCCGTCGCCTGGAACCTATTTTGATTGGCAAGGTTGCTCCCAATATTGTTGTAGCCGACCGCAACAACCAGCCCCGTTCACTTTGGGATGTTGATGCAGATTATACCGTTTTGTTTTTCTGGGCTACTGACTGTGGACACTGCAAAAAAGCGGCGCCGCACATGGTTGAGTTTGCCAAGAAATATCAGGACCGTGGCGTAAAAGTATTCGCGGTTTGTACAGGTGTGGTCACTTCCAAAGAGGAGTCAAATACCTATGAAAAGGTACACGATACTTGCTGGAAAGGTGTGGAGGAAAAAGGGTTCGACGACAATATTTTCTACAACACCTACGATCCGTTCATCAAAAGCAAGTACAAAACCTTGTACGACGTGCAAACCACGCCACAGATTTTTGTGCTGAACCGAAACCATGAAATCCTGATGAAGCGTGTGGGCGCCGAACAATTGAACGATGTTATGGATCAGGTTATCAAGTTTCAGGAGGAAAAGAAAAAAGGTAAGTAAGGTTTTTTCAAAAATATTTGGTGGAATCGCCTGAAAAGTTCTACTTTTGCGGCTCGAATTTTTGAATTCAAGTCTGCAACCATTTTTCAGCAAAATAGTGTCATGAAAAAAGATATTCATCCGGCCAGCTATCGTCTTGTGGTGTTCAAGGACATCTCTACTGATGATTCCTTTTTGGGCAAATCCTGCGCCGCAAGCAAAGAAACAACTACTTGGGAAGACGGTAAAGAGTATCCGTTGGTAAAAATGGAGATTTCTTCCTTCAGCCACCCATACTTCACCGGTCAGATCAAACTGGTTGACACCGCTGGTCGTATCGACAAGTTCAACAAGCGCTTCGGTAAATTTTCCAAGTAATTGTCGACTTTCAATTTTTTTAAAAGTCCCAATAGGCATCTGTGCATATTGGGACTTTTTTATTTCGGAAATTTGTCCCGCCGAAACGTCTCCAGACCCTCGGTCATTCACCTTAGGTTATCCGAAAACAAAGGAAAATACACATGGCCAACATCATTTTGTTTGATACAGATGCCAGGGATCACCTGCTGCCCCTCACAGCAACCCGCCCCATGGGTGAGTTGCGGGTCGGTATGCTTACCCTTCGGGAAAAATGGGAGCGTCGCCTGCGTGGCACAGTTTCCTACATAACGCAGGAATATTTGCAGGAAAAGTATCCCATCCACATTGAGGAGGAAAACCTGATCATCAATGGTGGCATAATCCCCAACGATGCTTTGTGCAAAAGCATTGAGTCGCTGGGATTAAATGAAGCGCTGCTGTTGAATGGTGAGTTGATTGCAGCCAGACTAAATGAGGCACAGTTTGAGCTGTTGCTGGGCGAGGAAGAGGTACATGCTTTGCAAGGCATTGAACTGGATTCCTCGGCGCCAGTGGTTGAAATCAAACGACTGTGGGAACTCACCCGTTTGAATGATCAGGCCTTGCGCGATGACTATGCACTGATTACTTCGGGCAGAAAGTCTACCCCTGTTTCTCATACCAACCAAATTGTGGGTCCGCTGGAAAACCTGTTTCTGGAAGACGGCGTAACCATGGAGTATTGCACCCTCAACCTCAATGCCGGTCCGATCTACATTGGCTCCGGTACCGAAGTAATGGAAGGATGCATGCTGCGTGGTCCTATTGCCATCGGCGAAAATTGTATTCTGAAAATGGGCGCTAAAATTTACGGCCCCACAACTTTCGGACCCGGCTGCAGGGCAGGAGGCGAGATTACGCGTTCCATTTTTATGGCTAATGCCAATAAAGCGCATGATGGTTATTTGGGCGATTCCGTATTGGGAGAATGGTGCAACCTTGGCGCCGATACCAATAACTCCAACCTGAAGAATAACTACTCTGAGGTGAAACTCTGGGATTATGTATCAGAACGTTTCGAAAAAAGCGGGCAGCAATTTGTTGGGTTGATCATGGGAGATCACTCCAAATGCGCCATCAATACCATGTTTAACACAGGCACAGTGGTAGGTGTTTTTGCCAATATTTATGGCGCAGGATTTCCCAGAAACTTCATTCCAGATTTTTCATGGGGCGGCCCGGATGGCTACCGAACCTATAAATTCCAGGATGCCTGCGAAACCGCAGCATTGGTGATGAATCGCCGCAAACAAACCTTCACAGAATTGGATAAGGCTATTCTATACCATATCTACGATCAAACAGCCCGATTCAGGAACTGGGAAAAATAACCGCCACCCAAATGCCCCTAATAACCCCCATTAACCCTCAAATGACCCTTTGACCCACCAACTCATGGCTACAAAATACGATCAAAGAGGCGTATCAGCGTCTAAAGAAGAAGTTCACGCAGCAATCAAGCATTTGGATAAAGGCTTGTATCCCAATGCTTTTTGTAAAATTTTGCCAGACCTGGCAGCAGGCAACCCCAAGTACTGCAACCTCCTGCATGCAGATACTGCAGGTACCAAAACCAGCCTGGCTTACCTCTATTGGAAGGAAACCGGTGATCTGTCTGTATGGCCGGGTGTAGCCCAGGATGCCATTGTGATGAATCTGGACGATATGGCTTGTGCCGGTTGTGTAGATAATATCATGCTGAGCAGTACGATTGGTCGGAACAAAGGACTCATTCCTGCTGAGGTGATAGCTGCAGTAATCCGCGGAACCTCAGATTTTGTAGACAACATGCGTCAACATGGCGTAGAAATGCACCTGGCCGGCGGAGAAACTGCCGATGTGGGTGATATTGTGCGCACCATAGATGTGGGCTTCACGGCCTTCGCCCGAATGAAACGTAGCGATGTACTGGTGCCCAGCATCCGCTCCGGTGATGTAATCGTTGGACTGGCTTCTTTTGGACAAGCAACGTACGAAACGGAATACAATGGAGGTATGGGCAGCAATGGCCTCACCGCCGCCCGGCACGATGTGTTGTCTAAATATTATGCAGAAAAATATCCGGAAAGCTTCGATCCGCGCTTGCCGGATGAAGTGGTATACACCGGAAATCAACGTCTTACCAATGAAGTAAGTATTGGTAATCAGAAAGTGACGGTTGGCAAATTAATTTTGTCGCCTACTCGCACCTATTTGCCTGTTTTGCAGGAAATTTTGCGCGATTATCGCAAAAAAATCCATGGTTTGATTCATGTAACCGGCGGCGCGCAAACCAAGGTGCTGAAGTTTGTTAAAGACGTTCATATCGTAAAAGACAACCTTTTTGAACTTCCTCCGTTATTCCGCCTGATTCAGGAGAACAGCCAGACACCCTGGCGCGAAATGTATCAGGTATTCAACATGGGCCACCGGATGGAAATTTATGTGCCGGGCCGCTACGCAGACGCCATCATGGCTATTGCCGCCAAATACGGCATAGAAGCCAGAATCATTGGCCGCGTAAAAAAAGCAACAGGTGAAAAGGTTACGGTGAAGAGTCCGTATGGGAAATTTGAATACCTGGGGTAAAGAAAAATTTCACACATGCCTTTCTTTTGATGGGTTTTAACCGTCTAAAAGCTTTCAGAAAACCAGTCTTGTTTAACATCATTATGAAAAAACTATTTTCGTTTGTAATCTTAAGTGTACTGCTGTTCGCCTGCCAGAACGATCCTGCGGCAAGTCTGGAACAGAAGTTAACTGAATTGGATAAAGCAATGGGCGGTGCTGCGGTTACCGATAAATCCAAAGCTGATGAGTTTATCAAGGCTTCTGAAGAATTGGCGGCTCTGGTGGAGACAAGTAATCCAGACAAGTACATCAACTTGATGCTTAAGGCTGCCGGCCTGGCTAAAACGGTTCAACAGCCGCAAAAAGCCATTGAAATGTACCAAAAAGTGGTGGATAAATACCCACAACATAAAAAAGCGCCCACTGCGCTGTTTATGATTGGATTTGTACAGGAAAACGACCTGAACCAATTGGATCAGGCTAAAGCCACTTACGAAAGTTTCCTGGCAAAATATCCCAACGATCCTGATTTCACTGACGATGCACAAAATGCCCTGAAACAATTAGGTAAATCGCCGGAAGAACTCATCAAAGAGTTCGAACAAAATGCCGGTCAGGCGCAGTAGTTTCTTTTATTAGATTTTAAAGATTAGTTCATCTGAATGGAAGCGAACCATGGGATCGCAGCCACACTTGTATGCTATGTGGTAAAACACATAAATATCGCCTGGTTTTGCCTTATTTATTAGCTCTTGCACCTCCGAATTCCAACGGGCGCCCGCGTTTCGTTTAACCACACTATCCATGTTCTTGGTAATGTATTGCAGGTCGAAGTAGACAATGTCGCACTTCAAATCGAAATCAAATTTACTCAGGACTAATGCCAGCCCTCCCTGAGTTTTGAACTCCCCGTTTGGCCTTGGGTCATGCCTTTTTTTACTACCCAGCATCGGCTCCGGTATGGGTATCATGTTAACCCGGTAGGTTTTTTCGGCTAATACTTCATTGCTGCGTAAATCTTTGATAATCAGGGTAGCTGTGTTGGTATCCCGGCTACAGATCCGCCATACATAATGCCCCTGATTAATCCGCTTAATCTCACCTAAAGAGGGCTCAAGCAATAGAATGCTGTCTGGTAAATCAGAAACCACCACCGTCATAATATTCTCTGCGCCTGCTGGATAAAGCACATTCACTTTATCCAGCGAAACCGCCACCTGAGACCGGGCAGCAAGGGGTACAATGGTGAACAACAGAACGAAGTGCAGTGGTTTCATCTCAGTAGAACAGATTTAGCCATCAGAGGTATATCAGTATGCAGTATTTCAACGTTTTCAGACCTATGAAATTGTACACATTGCTACTGGGGCTACTGGGGTTTTCCACTACATTGCCTGCGCAGTATGAAACCATATTAAACGACCCTGATGTTATCTGGGCAGCTGAAATTGATCTGATTTTTTGGTTGGAACCAGAGTTTACCGCCCCGGATAGTGTTTATGCTGCTACCTGTGCCAGTGCCCAACTCAAAATGATTAATCAGGCCACAAAGCCTGATGATGAATCGGAGCTATTGATGGGGAATAAACTGCTTGCTCTGCTTTTTGATGAAAGTAAACTGGTGTTTATTCATCCCGATAGTTCACGACCACTTACCTGGGAGGAACGGGCGGGCAGAGTCAATTTTGCAGACACCGTTACCGTCATTGATCCTGAAACCTTTATGGAGCGGAATGCTGTAATCAGGTATTGCTGGTCTGGAGAATCTATTCAAAAAGTTCGGGTAAAGCAGCTGCTGTTTTACAGGCAAAAATCCGATGAGTTTGAGCTTTATACCCACGCCTTCGCTCCGGTACTTCAAAGGGAATACGGAGCCCTGGATTTGGAATCCGCTTATTGGTATCATCCATTTTGGTTTAAAATGCCCCCTTATAACCGCAAAAACCCTTACAAATCCTTCATGACAGATAAACACATCACCTGGGTCAGAAGGATGCGTACCAAAGAAAACATGCCGCCGCTAAACTCCCTCAAACCATTCAAAGATTTCAAGCCCCCGGTGATGCAGCAATACCTCGATCGCATAGTTTCTGACCCCGACTTCAAGGTGCGCGAACAGGGCGACTGGAAGGTCATTCCCCTTTCGGAAAGGATTAAGCAAATATCCGGCACAGATACCGTCATTACCTTTGATCCTGAAACCTATGAGGAAAAAACCACCATTGTTCACCGCCGGCTGCAGGGCAGTGAAGTAATGGACCTGCGTTTGGTACAGGATTGGATTTGGGACGAACACAGGCAATATCCGGCGTTTCTGTTGTATGCGTTTGCACCACTGGAATCTGTTCGGGATGATGAAGGCAAAATCCGATTCAAACGGCCAATATTCTGGCGGAAACTGGACGATTAATGCATCAGAACCAGTAATTCAGTTTCATGGTCATGGCCCGGTTTTTTACCCCCAGGTTTTCTACTCCGTAGTTATCGGTATACACCACAAACAAATCACTCATTGGCCGGAATCGCCACTGAAAACGGCTGTTGATGTTGAAATTGTCTGCCTGTGTGTTATACTGAATAAAGGTGGTCCACCATATGTTTTTGGCAAAAAACACCTCAATGCGCGGCGTAATATTGAAAAACTCCACATCGCAATAGGGTAGGGGGAAATCCAGTTTGTTGTATTGCGCCCTAATGGCAATGTTCATAATGGGCTGAAATCGACAAGTAAAGGATACGCCGGACTGAAACTGGCTGCCGTTGTAAAATTCGCCTGCACCTACATTAAAACTGTAGAAAAACGCTTTGCGGTAATCTGAATTCCATTCTACACCGGCAGAGGCAAACTGATAAGCATCTGCCGGAAGGGGCGGACACAACAGCAGATCTTCAGAGTCGTCGAACTTGAAAGATACAGGCACATTGGCCCAGTTCGGATTCACCCAAACTGATACCTCGCTGGTGTTCTTGAAATTGGTAGTTACCTTGAACGTATTGGACGATTCATTGAAGGTTCCATCAGGATTCAATACCTGAAACAATTCTGCGCCGATTTCTGTAAAATTAACCCTGCTACCCTTGTTTTTAGGGAAAATTTGGTAGCCCAGGGCATTAAACCAGAAATTATACCCCAAGCGAATACTGGTGTCCCGCAGAATATCATAATTCTCAATCCGGCGTTCAAATCCCAGATCTGCGTAATAGTTTTCGCCCATGTGCAAAAAGTCAGTCAGCCATGAAAATCCTCGTACCCGATACTGACCGCCAACGTTACCCCACCAGTTTTGTCCGTTAATGCCTTGTTGAAATGATCTGTGATGTGTTATCCAACCCGACCATTGCCCATTCAGGGAGGTATAAAACAGTTCCATTCCTGCATTTCTGGAATACTGATCTGATTGAAGTTCCCCACTCCTGTCAAAGGATTCCCTATCCAAAACGTAGCCGGAAACGGAACTGCGCCCAAATACCCGGTAGCTGCCAGCCAAAGCGGTGTATTGCCTGGATGGGGTTTCGCCCTGTTTGCCGGTCAGCATGGTCATCGCCCCAATTCTGGTATCAGCATTGAGGTTGCCGGAAAGTCTTAAACCACCCAAAATAGGCAAAGGTGCTCCATCAGCATCCAAACCAATGGTTCTGGAAAAGAACGGGCGTATGGGCGGGATACCAAAATTGCCAAATAAATCCCCATTTTCCAGGAAAAAGGTGCGTTTTTCAGGCAGTTGAACATCAAATCGGGTCAGGTTGACTACCTGTTCATCAATTTCTACCTGCGAAAAATCCGGATTCACTGTTACATCCAGATTCAGCCCGGAGCCAATCCCGATTTTAGCATCCATGCCCAGGTTGGGTTTCATCTTCCAGTCTTCCCCCGCTTCGAAATCCCTTGAAGCAGTGGCAGTTGCATAAGGTATCAGGTTGTAATTGCCTTTAACTTTTCTGGGAGCTGCATCCCAGTGCAGAGAGCCGGTCCAGCCAAGGTCAACTCCATCAAATTGAAAGGGAACCTGAGCCCAAACAGAATACAAACCATTCGTCAGGTCGTTTCGGATAAAGTTGATTCCCCAGGTATTTCGACCTTCTTTATACCGCAAAATTCGCAAAGGAATGGCCAGTTCTGCAGTCCAGCGATCCACATAATTACGCGTTTTAACTACCCAGGTGTTGTCCCAGTTAAAGTCGGTATCATCACTGCTGCTGGAAAGCAAACCTTCACTTTGCACCCCATTGGCAGAGGTGCCAAAGAAATAGCCGTTTACAGCTGCATTGGCCGGGTCGAGCACTACAGCAAAGCCATCAGAATCCCAATAACCTACATCCCGTTTTAGACTCTGAATCACATGCTGTGGCGTGGAATCGAACGCTGTTACGGCGATATATAAAAAGCGTTCGTCATAGGCGCATTGTACTTCAGTTTGTTCGGGTGCAGGCGCCCCATCACGCGGCCATTTCAGCCAAAAGTTACCCGCTTTGGCGGCAGATTTCCAGGTATCGTCTTGTAAATCTCCGTCTATTTTTATCACACCTTTAGCTTTTTCAATACGCAACTGATAGGCGGCCTGCTGGGCGTGGCGGTCAAGTGTTTGGGCTTCCAGTTCAGGAAAAATACTGCTAAAAAGCATGAAAATGGGCAGTAATTGGCCCGATTTCGAACTAAAAAGGCCATTAAAGCAGAAGGAAGGGTAAAGGTGCATAGACTGTAATTCAAAACATTTTCTTTAAAATGTTGCCCAAAAATAAACAAAAAGTCAAATCAAGTCTATTTTTGTCCAACTAAATACAGAAATATGGACAACACACTCCTCTTTTTACTGGGTGGTATATTGGTCATTGTTCTGGTCGTTTTGATGATACGTCAACAAGGTGGACAGGCCATTCAGTTCCCTGACAAGGATCAATTTGTACCAAGGGAACTTCATCAGGCTATTGTGGAAGAGCTGGAAAAGCAGCGTCAGGCATTGGCTGCCAGGGAAAAAGAGGTGCGCGATGCGCATGCGCAACTGGCGGCCCGGGAGCAACAGGTGTTTCATCTGGAAGACCGGCTGCAGAGTCAACGCCAGGAGCTGGAACAGCTGCAGGCTAAGTTCAAAACGGAGTTTGAGAACATTGCTAACCGACTGTTGGAAGAAAAATCGGAGCGTTTTACAGCGCAAAATGCCCAGCAATTGCAGCAGGTTTTGATGCCTTTGAAAGAAAAAATCAAAGAGTTTGAAGAAAACGTGGAGCGTAAATTCCTGGAGGAAACCCGGGAA
>DATGWL010000169.1:0-12350 GCA_035299505.1 Saprospiraceae bacterium
ATCTCCGGCTGCGCTACCGTTACGGCAAGGGCAAAAGTACAACCCTGCGCATCGGTGGCGGTAACCGCGTAAGCGCCGGCACTTAGTCCGGCCACCTGTGCCGTGGTTTCCCCGGTTTGCCAGTTGTAGGCGTATGGCGCAGTGCCGCCGCTAACCTGTACCCAGGCTGTTCCATTGGCCCCGGCAAAACAGTCGGTGGTGTCTGCGCCGGCCGTTACCAGCAAGATGGGCGGTTCCGGCGCCGTGGTTTGCTGGATGGTGCTGCAGCCGTTGGCATCTGTAACGGTTACCTGGTATTGCCCGGCGCTCAGGTTGTTGATCTGGCTGCCTGTTTCCCCATTATTCCACACAAAGGTGTAAGGCGCTACCCCGCCCTGGGCAGCTACCTGGGCGCTGGCATTGTTGCCGGCAAAGCAGGAAACCCCGGTTGCGCTGGCCGTCGATTGCAGAATGGGCGGCTCCGTGATCATGCCGTTTGCCACGGCCGTACAGCCGTTGGCATCGCTGAGGGTAACGCTGAAAGGCCCGGCTGAAAGTCCTGCCACCTGCTGACTGCTTTGACCCTGATGCCACAGGTACGTGTACGTGCCCGTACCACCTGCGCCCGTCGCCAGCGCCGAACCGTTTTGACCGCCAAAACAGGAAACCGCTGTGGCCGTAGCGCCGGCTGTGAGCAGCGGCGGATCGCTCAGGGTAGCGCTAGCCGTTACCGTACAACCCTGTGCGTCGGTGGTGGTAACGGTATAGGTTCCGGCTGGAATATTTCCCAGTTGCGGACCATTTTGCCCCGTATTCCATTGAAAATCATAGCCTCCTGTGCCTCCCTGGGCAGCAGCATTGAGTATGCCGTTGCTGCCTCCGGCACAGGAAACGCCCCCGCCCGAAGCGGTTGCAGCAAGCTGTGGAGGATCGTTGAGGGTAATGGTTTGTACATCGGTACAGCCGTTGGCGTCGGTTGCGCTAACGGTATAGACACCAGCTCCCAGGCTGTTTGCAGCAGGTCCGTTTTCTCCATTGCTCCAGACAAAAGTATAGGGAGCTGTACCGCCTGAAGCCGTAGCCAGGGCGTTGCCATTCTGTCCGCCAAAACAACTGGCGGCCTGTCCGCTTGCGAGCGCCTGCACCGGCGCAGGCGCCGAAACAGTCAGGGTTTGCTGGCCCGTGCAGCCCTGTGCATCCGTAGCGGTAAACGTGTACTGCCCCGGGGCTAACCCGGAAACAGACATGGTTGAATCGCCGGTATTCCAAACAAAAGCAAATGGCGCCACGCCGCTGAGCGATGCCGCCTGTGCCGTGCCGTTGCTTTGTCCGGCACAAAGCGCATCAGTAGCGGCGCCTTGCACCTGGAGTGGCAGACGTTCGGCCAGGCGAACAATTTTGGAGGCTACCCTGCAGTTGGGCAGCAGCAGGTTGGCCGTTGCGGAAGCCACCAGGAGGCGGTATGTTGCGCCGGGCAGTGGATTGGTTACGTGGAGCACCAGCGTGTTGGCGCCCGGAATATCCTGCCAGTCGCCGTTTTCCAGGATTTGCCATTGAAAAGCGGGGTTGGCATAAGGCGCATAGGCTAATTGTGCCGGAATATCGGTGGCCACACCGGCACAAAACCAGACGGTATCCGGCACTATGATTTCCGGTCCGCAGGCGCGGAAAGAGATATTATCCAGCGCCAGATCATTCCCATAACCGCCGGGCGCGTTGTTGCGCATGCCCAGCGAAACGGAGGTTTGTCCGGGCGCTGTGGTAAACGAAAAACGCACCGTATGCCATTGGGCATCAATGGGTATATCGCCCGTTTCGCAGTAGGCCACGCTGTCTATGATAAACGTCAGGTTGGGTTTGATGGAGGAGGGCTGATTGGTTTCAAAGATGTTGATGACATCAATTGAAAATTCATAAAGCGTGTTCTCGCAAACCGGAACCGTGTTTTGAAAAAACATACCTGGTGGGTAGGAGGCATTCACCACCATCATGTAGCCATTGGGCTCCGGACCATTATCTTCGATATTGATCCAGACATTGGAGGCAAACCAGCCCCAGGGTCCGGTGTTGTTGGTAATGGTGTAATAGCCGTCGTTGGGGGGCGGATTGGTTTGGTAAATATAGCCCGGCGCCAAACCCGGATCTACCGGCACCACATTGGGCAGCCCCGACCCGAAATCGCCGTTGGGGTAAATATTCTCGCCCAAAGTGCCTTTACAACCGCTGATGCAGTTGGACAGCTGGACCTCAATCCGGAGTGAGTCGGTGTAATAGCAGCCGTCTTCCAGGGTTATTTTGCAGTAAAACGTGGTACTTTCCAGGGGTGTTGCCACCGGATTGGCCGAGTTGGGATTGCTGAGTCGGGCGGTGGGCCACCATTCATACGCTACTCCGCCTTGCGCCTGAAGTTGTACGGCCTGTCCAACCGAAACCGGCGACTGGTAAGGGGCGAAGGAAGGTGTTTGAACAAACAGGTTGTTGATTTCCTGTTCAGAAAGCGCCCGGTTGTACACCCGTACTTCATCCATAAACCCTTTAAAATCGGGGTCGTTGGCGCACCAGTTGGAATGCGCAATAAAATTTTTGGTGCGTGGAACGTTCAAAATGGGGTGCCCCTTCTTTTCTGCCTTGAGTACCCCGTTTACGTAGATACGCATGGTATCCTCATGAATGGTAGCGCAGTAATATTCAATACTGCCGTGGGTAATGGCGTTTACGGCGGTGAGTCTGCCCAGGCTGCGGTTAATGCTGCCGTTGTTGGAAATCCAGCTTTCCAGGGCCAGGTTATTGGTAGTGCCTTCCCGCCCGAACCAGATGGGCATACCGCCGCTATCTCCGCTGCCGTTGCCAAAATCAATGATACGTTCGTAATAGGATTGTTCGTCGAAACGCACCCAGGCGCAAATGGTGATGCCATCGGCCCAAATGGAATCAAAGGCAGGCAGTTGGATATATTCGCCGCCAGGTCTGCCACAGCCATTAGAGCCTGCAGGAGCCTGATTGAACAGAAATCCTTCGCCCCGCTGCCCCGCCATGCAGTCTGGCGATCCCATCAGCACACCGTGGTTGCCGAGGCCGCTGTTGTCGTTGGCGTTGCAGTTGCAGAAACTGTAATACCCCACCAGGCCCGGTTGCGTTTGCGCGGCCACAGGCAGGAAAAGCCAGCATAGGATAACAGGTAAAAGTTGCTTCAAATTCGGTTCGTTTTGCAGTGTACAGACGGATTAAAATGAAGCTGCTTGTTACCGCGGAGACGGTAAAACTTTAATAGCCGACAAAGTTAAAATTTTAAGCTACAAAGAGAGGTTTGTGCCGGAAAAAATTTGGCAATAACTTTATTCGAGCATTTGTATAGGCCCCCCAATCTGTCCACCAACGTACACCACAATGTCCGATATCGAACACAATTAAAATTCTAAGTTGTTGATAATCAATGTTTATTCAAATGGCACTTGCTTTGTGTTTTAGTGTTTTAGTGTTTTGGTGCTAAGACCGGTTTATTGCTTAACCATATAAGACTTAGCGCCTTTGTGCCTTCGCGCCTTCGTGTACCCACGCCTTCGCGCCTTCATGCATTCAACTTTCAGCCTTCAAAATAAATGAGGAACCAGTTCAAAATCTCTTTCAGAAGTCTCGCCAAACAACCCGGGTTCACCGCCATTAACGTACTCGGATTGTCTATCGGATTGGCGTGCTGTATGCTGATTACCCTGTATATTTACCACGAAACACATTTCGACCGGCACCACGAGCGACCTTACGAATTGTGTCGGCTGGGCACTACATTCATCAACCTGAACGGAGAAGATGCCGGCAAAGAGTTCCGCTCCTTTGGCACCTCTGCACGCTTAGGAGAAGCGTTGAAAAACGAATTCGGCGAAATTGAATCCTGCGCCCGATTGCTTTCGCTGATGGAGCACGACAAAACCCTGATCCGCGTAATGGATGGGGGCAATATTGCAGCCTCCTACAACGAACCCAAGGGGTATTTTGCCGATCCGGATTTCTTCGGGATGTTTAGCTACCAATTCCTGGAAGGAAATCCGGCAACCTGCCTGCGCGAACCCGGCACGGTGGTTATTTCAGACGAACTGGCACACAAATTTTTTGGCAAACAACCCGCCGAAGGTCGCATTCTGAAAATAAGCTCCGGCTGGTTTGAGGGCGGAGAAATGGATTTTAAAGTGAGCGGGGTGTTTCAAACACCGGAAGCGCAAACCCAGATCAAAGGCCGGTTTTTTATGGCCATGCAAAGCGGCAACCTGAGCCAGTTCCTGCGCGAACAAGCCAATATGACCCGCAACAATATGTTCAATACGCATATTCGCTTGCGACCAGGAGCAAAAAGCAGTAATCTGGAAGCCAAAATCCCGGCTTTTGTGGATAAACACATGGGCGCCGACCTGGAAGACCGCGGAGAAAAACGCAAGATTTTTGCCGTGCCTATGCCGGAAGTTCACCTCTTTGATCTGGATACTGAAAAGTCCACCGGTAAAAAAACCTACCTGTACATGCTCGGCTCCATCGCCCTGTTTACGCTGCTGATTGCCTGCGTAAACTTCATGAACCTGAGCACTGCCCGCTCCTCCAAACGCGCCGCCGAAGTAGGCGCCCGGAAATCGGTTGGCGCCACACAAGGACAACTGATGCGACAGTTTCTGAGCGAATCAGTGCTGATTTCGCTGTTTGCCTTCCTGATTGCCCTGATACTGGTGGAACTGGCCCTGCCAGCCTTCAATAATTTTGCCGACCTCAAGCTTACACTCGATCCCGTTGGCAACCCCGCATTGATGGGATCTTTCCTGGGACTTACCCTGCTGACCGGTTTACTGGCCGGCATTTATCCCGCTTTTTACCTATCGTCTTTCCGGCCGGTGGAAGTGCTGAAAGGGCATTTTGGCAACCGTTTTTCTGTCGTTTTTCTGCGCAAATCGCTCGTCGTTTTCCAATTTTTCATTTCTGCCGGACTCATCCTGGCCTCATTCGTTATTGGCGGTCAGTTGCGTTTTTTACAACAAACTGACCTCGGTTTTCAGCGGGATCATCAGATAGTAGTGCCCTTGCACTCCGATAACGCCATCAGAGCCAGCGCCAACCTCAAAACGGAATGGCTGAAAGACAGTCGCGTGGCAGCAGTGGGCGCCACCCGTTTTTATCCCGGCATTATGAATAATTCGGATTCCCGGTTTTACCGCAAAGGACAATCGGCAGATCAGGGCGTAATGCTCCGGCGCAATTGGGTGGATACCGATCTGATGCATACCCTCGATCTGAAGCCTGCTGCGGGCAGGTTGTTCACGCCGGAATTCCCGGGCGATACCCTGATGAAGGTGGTTATCAATGAAATAGCCGCGCAAAAACTCGGATTTTCTTCCCCTGAAGCGGCCATTCAGCAAGAAATTCGGATCATGTACCAGCAACACGAGTTTCCGTACGAAATTGTAGGCGTGGTGAAGGATTTCCATTATGAAGACCTGCACAGTCCCATTGCCCCCATCGCTTTTGAATTGAGTCCGCGGCCCCAGCTCAACTACCTCATTGCGCGCGCCCAATCAGGCGCATCCTTATCGGAGGTAGTGGCAGGCATAGAAAGTGTGTGGAAAAAACTGGTGCCAGGCGAACCGCTGGAATATTCCTTCCTGGACGAAGACTTCCAGAAAAACTACCAATCCGATCAGCAAATGGCCGGTCTGATTGGTAGTTTTACCGGCATCGCCATCCTGATTTCCTGTTTGGGATTATTGGGATTGGCCGCCTTTGCCGCCGAGCAACGCACCAAAGAAATTGGCATCCGAAAAGTGCTGGGCGCATCCGTGCGCAACATTTCCCAGCTCCTGGTACGCGATTTTCTGAAACTCGTATTGCTGGGTATCCTCATTGCCGCTCCCGTTGCCGGATACGTCATGCAACAATGGCTCACCGACTTTGCCTATCGCATTGAGCTACAATGGTGGATGTTCGTTGGGTCCGGCCTGGTAGCCCTCCTCATTGCCCTGCTCACGGTAGGGGTGCAATCAGTCAAAGCCGCCCTTGCCAACCCGGTCAGAAGCCTCAGAAGCGAGTGAGTGAGTGGGGATTTGTTTCAAAAATCTGTGTAGAATCTGTGTGAAACCCCTCTGTGTGAAATCTGTGCGACCCCTAAATACCTGAGTGTCACCATCAGCCCTTATCTACAGCTATGATACAAAACTTTATCAAAATTGCCCTGAGAAACCTCTCCAAAAACGCCGGTTACACGGCCATCAACGTAATGGGGTTATCCATAGGCCTCGCCGCCTGCCTGCTAATTGGTCTGTGGGTAGCTGATGAATTGACCTACGATCAATTTCACGAAAAGGCCAGCCGGATTTACCGGACCCATGGAGACGTCCGTTTCAGTGGCGCCGATTTGAGCATGTCCTGCGCTCCTGCGCCCATGGCTGCCACCCTGAAAAAAGACTACCCCCAACTGGAAGAAGTTTGCCGGATTTGGGACCGCGGCTCCCTGCGCGTGCAGAAAAATGAGGAAGTCTTTACCGAAACGAAGGTAATGGCCATCGACCCTTCTGCTTTTCAGGTGTTCACCTTCACGCTAACGGAGGGAAACCCCCAAACAGCACTCGCCGAACCCAATACCGTAGTCATTTCCGAACGAGTGGCCCACAAATACTTTGCCGGTAAAAGTCCCATCGGAGAATCCCTGAAATTCAATGATGAACTACAGGCCAAAATAACCGGTGTGATGAGAAACATCCCTAAAAACTCGCACATACAGGCCGATTTCCTGATTTCCATGCTCAGTTATGAAGATCCCAAAAACAATGAATGGCTGAGTTTTAATTATGCCACTTACCTACTGTTCCGGGAAGATGCACGCCCTGAAGCTTTTGCCGCTGAATGGCCCAAAATTGTTAACCGCTACATTGGCGCCGCTGCCGAAAAATTGCTGGGTCAACCCTGGGCGGAGATGGAGAAAAACGGCACCAAAGTAGTGCTGGGTATGATGCCCATTACCGACATACACCTGCATGGAGGTAACCGGAATGGCGATATTTCCCCCAATGGCAGTATAGCAGTGGTCAGGGTATTTGGTGCGGTAGCCCTATTCATCCTGTTACTGGCCGCAGTAAACTTCATGAACCTGTCTACCGCCCGCTCCACGCAGCGTGCCCGCGAGGTAGGCGTTCGCAAAGTGATGGGCTCCGGGAAAAACCAACTGGTGGGCCAATTCCTCACAGAATCTGTACTGCTCAGTACCCTGGCCGGCTTGCTGGCCCTGCCGATGGTCTGGCTCACCTTGCCCGCATTCAATTTGTTTTCCGGAAAAGAAATCGTTTTCAACCCGGTACAAAACCCGACTTTGCTGCTGGGCGCCCTGGGCTTTATCCTGCTCACCGGCTTGCTGGCCGGCATTTATCCGGCTTTCGTATTGTCAGGGTTTCAGCCCATTAAGGTGCTTAAATTCAATCCGTTAAGCGGAGGTGGACAAAACAGAAGCTGGCTGCGCAACAGCCTCGTTACCTTTCAGTTTGTTACTTCATTAATACTAATTATCGGAGCGCTCGTTACCTGGCAACAAATGGATTTTATCCAACACAAAGATCTGGGATTCAACCGCTCCCAGGTGCTGGTGGTAACAGAAGCAGAAACCCTTGGCTCTAAAGCTGCCGCCTTCAAATCAGAGGTTTTATCCCTGCCCATGATAGAAAGTGGTACCATTTCCGGCTTTTTACCCACCAACGACCACCACAGCGATCAAGTGTTGTTTAAAGGAATTCCCTTTGTTCCGGAGAACGGACTTTCCATGAATACCTGGTGGGTTGACGGAGACTACCTCAATACCATGCGCATCAAATTACTGGAGGGCCGCAATTTCGACAGCAAGGCTCCTGCCGACAGCAATGCCGTAGTGATTAACCGCTCGGCAGTCAGGGCTTTTGGGTTTAAAGAGCCTGTCGGACAAAAAATTTACCGACTCTCCAATGTTGAAACCCAGGCTTATGATATACTGGAAGTAGTGGGAGTGGTTGACGATTTTCACTTTGAAAGCTTGCGGGATGAAATAGAGCCGCTGATATTTTTCCGGGGCGATTACCCGGCCAGCATTTCATTCCGACTCAAAACAGACGACCTGAGTGCCAGCATTGCAGGGGTCAAAAAGATTTGGGAAAAAACCAGCCCAGGCCTGCCCTTCCAGTATGAATTTATGGATGAGCAATTTGACCGCCAGTACCGCAGCGAACACCGGGCCGGCACGCTGCTCCTCAGCTTTGCCATACTGGCCATCTTTATTGCCTGTTTAGGGCTGTTTGGCCTGGCCACCTTTACAGCCCAGCGGCGCACCAAAGAAATTGGCGTCCGGAAAGTACTCGGGGCCTCCGTAACTGGTATCACCGGATTGCTGGCCAAAGATTTTCTGAAACTGGTGCTCCTGGCCATCCTGATAGCCACCCCCCTGGCCTATTATTTTATGCAACAATGGCTGGCAGATTTCGCCTATCGCATTGAATTGCAATGGTGGATGTTTGTTGCAGCCGGACTGGCAGCTCTGGTCATCGCATTCCTCACGGTGAGTTTCCAAAGTATCAAAGCCGCCCTCGCCAACCCCGTCAAAAGCCTCAGAAGCGAGTGAATGAGTGGGGACTTGTCTCAAAAATCTGTGTAGAATCTGTGCAAAAAATCTGTGTAGAATCTGTGCGAAAAATCCGTGCGAAATCTGTTCGAACCCTTCTGTGCTAATCATCAAATCATTTCCCCATGATACAAAACTTTATCAAAATTGCATTCCGGGACCTCTGGAAACAAAAAGGACTTACCGCTATCAATATCCTGGGCCTGAGTATCGGTCTGACTTGTTTTGCTTTGTTTTTGTTATACACGGTGAATGAATTGAATTACGACCGGTTCCATGCCGACAGTGATCGTATTTACCGGGTATACCGCTGGACTGAAGTCATGCGGGGAGAAACTACAGAAGGCGATCCCTATCTGCCTATTCCGCTGGCGCCAGCGTTAAAAGCCGATTTTCCGGATGTAGAAAAAGCCGTGCGTTTGCGGGCCTGGGGAGAAGATTTCGTTCGCACAAACGGCATGGTTACTCAAATGGATATCTATTTCGCCGATCCGGATTTTTTTGAGGTATTGACCTTTCCCATCAAATACGGCAATGCAGCCACTGCGTTGACAGAATTGAACAGCCTGGTACTTACAGAGAAAACAGCCCTCAAACTTTTCGGTGAATCAAATCCCATCGGACGCGTGCTGGAAATCAAAAATGGCGATCAGTTTATACCCTTCACAGTTTCTGCTGTGGCCGCAGATTTGCCCTCCAATTCCACCATAACCTTCCAGATTTTGGGCAATTTCGAGTGCCTGAAAAACAACCCCCGCATGGCCAAGCGCTGGACCAATTGGAACCATTCGGCGTATTTCACTTTCGTAAAACTTCGGCCGGGTAGCAACCTGGCTAATGATGATGCCCGTTTGCTTCAGTTCCGTCGCAAATACTATCCCGAAGAAGAACAGGAACTCCGCAAGGAAGGCTTCTGGACCGCCTCAGGCGCGCCTATTACCTACCGCTTCCAACCCATCCGGCAAATGCATACCCAAACGATGGTGGCTGGAGGCGATGTGCCCCCGGTGGAGCCGCGCAGCATTTGGACCCTCCTGGGCATCGCAACCGGTGTCTTGGGCATTGCCTGCGTCAATTTCACTACCCTTGCCATCGGGCGCTCGGCCGGGCGCGCACGCGAGGTAGGTGTACGGAAAGTGATGGGCAGCGATAGACGGCTGCTGGTGGGTCAGTTTCTGACAGAATCCATGCTTCTGGCCACCATTTCAGGCATATTTGGGCTGCTTTTAGCCAGGGTATTATTACCTGCTTTTAATGAGCTGGCAGATCGGGAACTGACTTTTTCCCTGCAACAATTTCCTGAATTGGCCTGGCTTATAGGCGGTATTATACTGATAACAGGCTTGATTTCCGGTATTTACCCGGCCATGGTTTTATCCGGTTTCCGACCGGTAGAAATCCTGAAGAGCAAGGTACGTCTCGGCGGCTCTAACCTGTTCACCAAATCACTGGTGGCCGGTCAGTTTGTACTATCAGTGGGCTTGATGGTGTGCACTTTTGTGATGTTGAAACAATTGTCCTTCATGCGCAGCAAAAACCCGGGATTTGACCGCGAAAATGTGGTGATGGTAGATGCTACAGGCGCAGATACCAAACGTATTTATCCCTTGTTTAAAACGGCCGCTCAGTCTATTCCAGGTGTTCAAGGAGTGGCGGGTAGCGAACTCGGACTGGGCGCAGGACAAGGCTGGAGTCGCTCCGGCTGGAAGGATAATGGTGTACAACGCGAGGTATTTGAATACTTTGTGGACAAGGATTTTATCCCAGTACTGAAAATGGAATTACTGGCTGGCCGAAATTTTGAAGCCGGGAACACCCTGGATACGGTAAATTCCGTGATCGTAAACGAATCGCTGGTGCGCAGCTTTGGCTGGACTAACCAATCTGCGCTGGGACAACAACTTGCCGGGTATTATGAAGATCCTAAAAAAGCACTTCCGGTAGTAATCGGTGTAGTAAAAGACTTCAACTACCTGTCGCTGAAGCAAGATATACAACCGCAGATGTTCCATCAGTTTTCGGATTATCAGCCTTTCCGGTTTTTTGTACGGATTGGGCCTGGCGATCCCTTCAAAACCCTGGATGCATTGAAGAGCGCCTGGGTAGGCGCGGAGCCTGTACTGCCATTCAGGTACCATTTTCTCGATGAGCGTCTGGATCAGTTTTATGCAGCCGAAAAACGTCTGGGCAACATCATCTCCTGGGCAGGAGGTATCGCCATTTTCCTGGCATGTTTGGGTTTGCTGGGCCTGGCAGCCCTTGCCGTAGTCAACAGAACCCGCGAAATTGGCATCCGAAAAGTGCTTGGCGCCAGTGTAGCCGGAATTACCGCCTTACTGGCCAAAGATTTCCTGAAACTCGTCCTGCTGGCCATTCTCCTTGCTTCCCCTATGGCCTATTATTTCATGGATAAATGGCTGGCCGATTATGCCTTTCGCATCAAAATGCAGTGGTGGATGTTTGCCGGCGCCGGCGTATTAGCCATCCTGGTAGCAGCCTTCACGGTGAGTCTGCAAAGTATCAAAGCAGCACTCGAAAACCCGGTCAAAAGCCTCAGAAGCGAGTGAGTGAGTGAATGAGTGGGGACTTGCATCAAAAATCTGTGTAGAATCTGTGCGAAAAATCCGTGTGAAATCTGTGCGAAAAATCTCCTAAACATGAAAAACATACACACCCTGCTCATCCTCCTGCTGTTTACCCAAACTTCAGTACACAGCCAGGCTAGCAAAGAAATCCAGTTCACCGAAACATACGAACTGGCCAATGTCATCCTGGCCCTGGCCCCGTATGGCATGACCGATCCCTGGGAGGTACAGCAAGGCACCCCCTATTACCAGGATGTAATGACCTTTTTCAAAAACATGCGCACCCACCCGCTCCTTGAAAAAGTAAATTACTCCCGCGAGCGTTGGGAAGAATACCTGAGCTTCCGCACCGATGCCTACGCCTTCGAAGTAACCAAACAAGGCCAAATACGCCGCACCTTTCCCTTCCACACCCAAAAAGGACAAAAACCCTTCGACGACCACCTGGCCCTGATCCAGGATTTCTACGAAAAATCCGATTTCAGAGCCTTTTACCAACAACACCTCCCTTATTACGAAGGCATTGCCGACCGCTACAAAGCCTATTTTATGGTCGACGAAATACGCCAGTTTCTGCAGGAAGAATTCGGTAAAAACCGGGAGAATAAACGCAACATAGTGGTGTGTTCCCCCCTGGTGAACCGCATGAACTGTCACCGCAACATCAACAAAAACACCTCGGCAGAATTCGCTACCCTGGGCATGTCGCTCATCAATCCCGAAATACCCTCCGATAAGGCCAGCCAGGCTTCAGACATCCATTTGTTGTTTACAGAAATGGACCATGGTTACGTGAATCCCGTTTCTCAAAAATATGCCAAACGGATCTCCCGCGATTTCAAAACTCAATACTGGGACAATCAATCCGGCTACACCGGAATCAATTGTTTCAATGAGTACATGACCTGGGCCGTGTACGACCTCTTTGCCTGGAAATACTTCCCGGAACACGCTGATCAGGTTGTTCGCGACTGGCATTTTCAGAACAACAACCGCGGATTTATAGCCTCCAGCCTTTTCGGAAAAAAACTGCGCGAACTATACCAAAATCGCCAGCCCGGCCAAACCCTCCAAGACCTCTACCCGGCTGTACTCAACTGGTCGGCCGCTGTGCAACAAGGGCTCCGCATGCCTGTGCTGGCCTCAGACTCCACCGTGATTTCCCTTAAAAATGC
>DATGWL010000170.1:0-59245 GCA_035299505.1 Saprospiraceae bacterium
AAACAGGTAAAAAGTACACAGTAACTACCTTTCGCTCTGAACAACGAACCGGCGTAAGGATAGGCTGGCGCCTGTACGATCCGAAATCCAAAATTATCCTGGACGAGTTTGTTACAGACGACTACCTGGAGCGCACCGGTAGCGGAACCACCGAACGGGCAGCCATGAACAACCTGCCCAATCAACTGGATGTAACCCGCGATGTAGCCTACAACGTTGGCATTGAATATGGCGCCCGGATTGCCCCGATTTATGTCAATGTAACCCGTGCATATTACCACAAAGCCAAAGGCTTCAAAAGTGAAATGAAGCAGGCTTCCCGTTATTTGGCAGACCGCGAGATTGAAAAGGCCTCCATCATTTGGAAAAAGGTGATTGCTAAGGCTGGAACTACCAATAAAAAAGCCGCCGGTAGAGCCGCCTACAACATGGCTGTTGCTTCGGAGATAAGTGGCAATCTGGAACTTGCGCTGGACTGGGCTACAAAATCCTATCAGGAATATGGCAACAAAAAAGCCCGGGAGTACATTAATGTAATTAAACAACGGCAAAATGACTCCAGAAAAGTGGATGCGCAAATGCCTGGCAAAAAAGCTTAATCCTATCAGTTATGATTCCCAAATATCTGCTCACCTTCGGCTGCCTTATCCTATGGCTGCTCACTTTTAGTATTGGCGCTTTTATTGACACCAATCCACTTCGTGCGGAACTCAATAATGCATTTGACATTGGCAGTTTTTTGCTGGTCGTATCCGCATGGATTCCTACCAATTTAGGGATTTTGTCCATTTTGGCAGGTTTGAGCGGAGCATTATGTCGTTCTTTATTGCGTAGTCTGGAAGTAGGAGTAGAACAAATCCGGCCAGTTAGGGAAGGATCCAGAATCATTGGCGGCGGTATTGCCGGACTAATGTTCTACCTTTCTCTGATGGCAGGCGCTTTTTTGCTGATGGACGATCCATTTGAGACCACCACTAAGCAGCAGTACTTCAGAATTGCCGGAGTGGTTTCCTTTATGGCATTTCTGGCGGGCTTCAGGCCCGATCTTTTGCGCAGAATACTGGATAAAATTCCTGGTTTTTAAGAAAGGTATTTACCAACTATAGGCAAGCGGCGGCCCATACCGAAAGCTTTAGAGCTTACTCGTATGACAGGGGCTGCCTGTTCTCTTTTGAATTCGTTGATATTGACCATCCGAAGTACCCGTTTCACCAACGCCTCTTCAAAGCCCATTTCAATCAGTTCTGAAGGGCCTTTTCGGCATTCAATGTATTGGTACAAAAGTGGATCCAGCACTTCGTATGGCGGCAGGCTGTCGGTATCTTTCTGTCCGGGTCGGAGTTCGGCGGAGGGTGGTTTGGCAATGGAATTTTGCGGAATCACACCAACCATTTGCTGTTTTCCTATAGGATAGCTGTTGATGTACTTAACCAGTTCGTAAATTTCCGTTTTGTATACATCGCCCAAAACAGCCAAACCGCCGCACATGTCGCCGTAAAGGGTGCCATATCCAACCGACATTTCACTTTTATTCGTGGTATTGAGCAGAATATTGCCAAACTTGTTGCTCATGGCCATAAGCAGCGTACCCCGCACACGCGCCTGAATATTTTCTTCGGTCACATTGAATGCAAGCCCTTCGAATTGCTGGTGCAGGGCGGATTCAAAGGCATCATACACAGGCTTGATGGCTACAATATCGTAATGTATGCCCAGGTTTTCAGCCAGGTCTTTGGCGTCTTTTACGGAGTGATCGCTGCTGAACTGACTTGGCATCAGCAATACCCGAACGTTATCAGGGCCCAGGGCTTCCGTTGCCAGAACGGCCGTTACAGCAGAATCGATACCGCCAGACAAGCCCAGGATAGCTTTGGAGAAGCCTAGTTTTTGAAAATAATCCCTGATACCGAGTACGAGCGCATCGTGAATCAGGCGGATTTTGTCTTTAGGTTGTTCCTGTTGGCGGCCGCCTTTCATTACATCTTCAAGCTCGTACACTTTTAGGCACTCTTCAAAATAAGGCATTTCATCAAACACCATTCCATCAGGTGACACTACCAGACTGCCACCATCAAAAATCACGTCAGTTTGTCCACCCACCATATTGGTGTAAAACATCGGTATTTTATACTGATTGACATTTGCTTTTACTGTGTGTATCCGGGTGTTGGCGTGTGCGTAGTTGAATGGAGATGCGGAAATATTGAGGATAAAATCAGGCTTTTCCGGCATCATTTCATCCAAAGGACAAATGGTGTACAGCGGGTTTTCATTGCCTAAATTCCAGATATCTTCGCAGATAGACAGCGCTATTTTTTTGCCTTTGTAGGTTACTGTTTTGAACTCCGTAGCTGGTTCAAAATAGCGGTATTCATCAAAAATATCGTAGGTAGGTAAAAGCGCCTTGTGTTGTACAGCCTGAATACTGCCCTGATAAAGGAAATAGGCGGAATTGTACAAATCCTTGCCAGCCAGCACCGGATTGCGGGTGGGCGCTCCAACTACAATAGCCAAATCGTGACTAACCGCACACAGCGCCTCAATGGAAGCCTGGCAACGTTTGATAAAATCGTCGAATTCAAGGAAGTCTCTCGGTGGATATCCGCAGACAGCCAGTTCCGGAAAACAAATCAGGTCGGCATTTTGGGCTTTTGCGGCTTCTACTGCCGACAACATTTTTGCCAGATTACCTTCAAAATTTCCAATGTGCAGATTCAACTGCGAAAGTGCAATACGCATGTTTGTGAGCTTGGTATAACCAGTCTTATGATCAATTTTCAACGAAGTACATATCAATTTCCCCTTTGTTCTTGGCGGCTATTTTGCCCCTGTAATGGCATGGGTAGGCGTCTTTTACCAATTGGTATACCTCTCCCGAAATATTGATACGTCCACCTTCTCCAGCCTGCTCTACCCTGGCCGCAATGTTTACGGTATCGCCCCAGATATCGAAAGCAAACTTCTTGGAACCTACTACCCCGGCAACCACAGGTCCTTTGTGAACGCCAATGCGCGCGTCAAATCTTGGCAGGCCTTTTTTGTCTCTTTCGTCATTCCATTGAGCAAGCCAGGCCTGCATATCCATAGCAGCAGCCACAATTTCCTTTAACTGCGAGCCGCCGCCATCCGGCAAGCCTCCTGCGCACATATATGCATCGCCTATAGTTTTGATTTTTTCCAAACCATAACGTGCAATGATTTCATCGAACTTCTGGAAGCAGGTATCCAGTTCAGAAACAAGTTGCTGCGGGGTAAGTTTTTCCGCTATCTTGCTAAATCCGACAAAATCTGCAAACAACACACCTACATCTTCAAAATAACGGGCCTTGGTTCGTCCCTGCCGTTTCAGCTCGTCTGCCACCAATGTGGGCAGGATATTGAGCAACAGATTGTCTGAGCGCTGTTGTTCCTCCCGGATGGTTTTGTTTTTTTCTTCCAAAATCCTGGCATTTTGCCTAGCTCTTAAAAAGCTGAACAAAGAGCCGCCGGCAATGAGCAATAATACTCCAATGATGGAATAATTGAACTTGCGATTGCTTTCTGCTTCTCTAAGTGCCAGGTTTGCGTTTGATACAGCAAGGGAATCCATACCCCTGGTGTAGTAAACTGAATCCAGCAATAGTTTTTGTTGCATCAAAATCATGCTGGTTTTCATTTGTTCCTGCGTCATTTGCTCCAATTCCGCTTCTCTGGCGGCCAATTCTTCCTGTAAAGCTTTGCTTTCTTCCAGCATTTTGCTCTGGGCATCTCTGAACCGCTGCTGATTCTCCAGCAATTGTCGTTGCGTAGCGGTTAATTCTTTTTGCATTTCCTGTTTTGACTCCACAGGCGCATCGGAAAGCGTGCCTCCGCTTTTCAGTCGAACTATTTGTGCCTCTATGAGCTGCTCCTCCTGTGTTTTTCCAGACTTACGGGCAATGGAACGCATGTTTTCCAGGTTATCCATTGCCAGCGATTTGTTATTGCTTCTGATATCCCGCAACACCTTCAAACTCTGCTCAAACTTTTGCTCGGGGCGTTTCTTGCCTGCCAGCAAAAGCGCTTTTCCTTCCCGGTTCAGGGCATTGGCGCGCAATTCCGGCAATTTTAGGTCTTCTGCTAAATCTTCTGCTTTATCCGCCGTTTTAATGGCATTTTCCAATGCGCCGGCGTACATCTGGGCATCAGCCAGGGCAATAAGCAACTCAATTTTTTGAGCGCCTTTTGCCTGTTTTATCTGTTCTTCCAGTTGTTTGATCTTGTCGGATTGTGCACCAAGCAGATTGACGAGTAATACACAAACCAAAATGGAAATGATTGTTTTCTTGTTCACTGTCTTACCTTGATTAATTGATTAATGTCCGAGCATACGGGGGTCTAGTGACCGTTTGGCTTCTCCGAGTGGAGCATAGTGCACTTTCATACTGGCATCTCCGCCAGAATTAAAATAGATGATGCGAATGGAATGCCATCCTTTTTGCAGGTGGGCAATACCAGATTTTTCCTGAGTGCCATGGTCCCCGTCGTTGTTTACCACAATTTCGCCATCTATGGATAACAGGGATCCATCATCCGAAGCGGTCCAGAATTCATAACCGCCGGTTTCCGGAATATTGATGAGTCCTTTCCAAACCATGCCGCAATTGCCTTCTTTGCAAGCGGGGTCCAGCTCAATTTTGCTGACATCCTCGGCTTTTTCCAGATTTCCGCGCAGTACCTGCTCAGATGTATATTTGTTGTCTTCTACCGATTTCAACTCGGCCCGCAATCCGGATAATGGCTCCCGCAGCATGTTTTGAGCCGGCATCAGTTTGTAGAACTTTACCTGCATAGAGTCTGCATTACTGGAAAGCTGGCCGGCCTTGTAAGCCCTGGCTTTGATGGTGGCTGCCGATGCTGGTGTGAGCGGTGTGGAATAGGTAGCAGAAGTTTCTGAAGGTTCTTTGCCATCTGTGGTGTAACGGATGATGGCGCCCGGTGTAGTGCAGGTAATTTTTACCGTTGGCTTTACTGTTTCCGGGTCGTAAAATACCTCCATGCGTGGTTTGGCAACAAAATCGCCGTAACCGCTGATTTTTACAGCGTAGGCATGGGCAGATTTGATTCTGTTGGGATTGTATTCCGGAAGGGTGATAACCAGATTGCCAGCGAGGTTTTCAGCTTTGAGTTTTTCTTTAGTGGCCAAAAAGGTTACTTCTGAACCTGTGGCAGGCAATTGAACGCCTTTTAACACCAATTTGCGATCATTCGGGTATTTAGGAAAAATGGCATAGACAGACTTGGTTTCAGGGTTCCAGGTGTAAAACACTTCTTTCACAGCAAAACCGGCATCAGGATCCACGGTTTGCTTCAGGAGTGCATCTACAGGCCCCTTGGCGGCAGGATCCGGCTTCCAGTCACGGCGACCAGCACTCCATTGAGCCGACATTTTCCAGCGACGTGTATTGTAAATGGCTTCTCCGTTGATATTGAGCCATTTGCCAATTTCCAGCAGTCGATCCTGCATTATTGGAGGAATCTTTCCATGGGCATCTGGGCCAATATCCAGGAGGAAGTTGCCGCCCCGGGACACCTTGTCTACCAGGTGAAGCACCAGCGATTGTGCGCTGTTGTAATCCCATGCATCTTCATGACGGTTGTAGCCATAAGATGCGCCCATGCCGCGACTTTCTTCCCATGCATGGTCCTCAAAATCCATATCAGGCTGATATTCAGGGGTATAAATGCCGCCATGATGGAATCGGGTATCGCTTCCCCAGCGGTCGTTGGCTACAATTTTATCTTTTACTGTACTTTCGGAATACAACCAACTCAGGAATTGAGGCGTTTGCCATAATTCTGATGTAGCATCCCAATCGCCATCAGACCAGATAACCCATGGCTCATAACGCTGAATCAGTTCATACAGTTGAGGCATAGCATGTTCGCGGGCGTATTGAGCTTTATCGTATTGCCAGATTGGGTTATACCATTCATACAGAGAGAAATAGAGTCCGGGTTTAACCTTGGTTTTATTCAGGGCGCCGAACAGCTCACCAACCAAATCTCGTCCAGGGCCCCTGACTTCAGCATTCCAGGGAATGCCCCAAGTCCGGTTCGCATCTTCGTTGGGCCAAAGGCAGAATCCATCGTGGTGTTTGGACGTAAGTACCACATATTTGGCGCCTGCACGTTCAAACAGCCTCGCCCAATCGTCTGGATTGAACAGCTCTGCATGGAAATCATCCGCCAGATCGTAATAACTCTTATCCCCGTAATTCACCTCATGGAATTGCTTCACCTTGCCTTTGTGCGCATTGTTTTCTAAGGAGTTTTGATACCATTCTGCATAATTTCCTTTGGCGGTAAAGGCAGGCACGGAATAAACGCCCCAGTGAATGAATATGCCAAATTTGGCATCAAGCCACCAATCAGGTGTTGGTCGGGAATCAAGTGACTCCCAATCAGGGGTGTAGGTTTTTTGAGCTATTACGAGAGATGAAAAAAGGGCTAATACGATGGGCAGCAAAAAGCGCATAGGTTCCTAATTGGTTAATGAATGTTTTAAATTCGGGTGCAAAGTATTCATTTTCAATGGATCCAAGCAGTTAGGCTTCAGGAAATCGCACGCAAAATCTGTGCCTTGTGTCGCTTGAAGTGTGAAGCGATGAAATCAATGGTTTGAAGCCAATTGATGAGCCCGATCCTGGGGTGGCGGTAAACAGCTTTATCCAGCAGATTGTCTGGCATCTGAGTGAGTAAATCCGTCCAGGATTGCCTGACCTGCTGCCATTTGGCCGATACATTTTCCAGTGTATCCTGTTCCGGAAGCTTATCGTTTCCTACTGATTTGGGTGCTTTGAATTTGATAGGACTGGCGAGGGTCCATTTCAGGAAAATCATTTTGAGGCCAGCTGCCCATCCAGCTTTGGGCAAATCCGGGTTAAAACTAAGCTTTTTATGTAAATAAGCCAGTGATTGAGCTTCCACCAATATCAGGTGATGCATGGTTTGGATGGCGCTCCAGCCGTTACCGGCAGGTTTTTGGTTTAAACGTTCTGATGGTATCCGGCCCATTTCCTGCAACAAAGCCTCAACCTGACGGGAATATTGCTCATTGGCCAACAGTATTTTATCGCGCATACTGGATTGCTTTTATGTATCACGAAGGTATGTTCTTCACTTTACATTTTTGGGCAAAACTCTTTTACTACCTTTGCGCTGGTGGCAACGAAGAAGCGTTGTGCCCCTTTTTATGCAAGCAATAGGACAAAAGAAGTACATCAATACTTTTCTGAGTATTGGCAGCAATATTGGCGATCGCGCAGGCAATCTGAAAAATGCAATTGGATTGATCGAAAAATTCATTGGCAAAATAGCCAAAAGAAGCCATGTTTATGAAACACAACCCTGGGGAGAACCCAATCAGGATGCTTTTCTGAATATGGTAATCATGATCAATACTTCCCTGGAGCCGCGCGATATTTTGGAAAAAATCACCAAAATTGAACGCGAACTCGGTCGGGAACGCAAGGAAAAATGGGGACCACGCACCATTGATATCGATATTCTGTTTTACGGGAAACGGATTATTCGAGATAAAGGCCTGGAGATTCCACACCCGGAACTGCACAAAAGAGGGTTTGTGCTGGTGCCCATGATGGAAATTGCCCCCGATTTTGAACATCCGGTGCTGAATATGCAGATTGATGAACTTTATATGGAATGTGGCGACGATAATGACGTAGTCATGTTGGATTGATAGCCATGGATATACCCTACCCTTTTATTGCCATTGAGGGAAATATCGGCGCCGGCAAAACCACCCTATGCCATCAATTGTCTGCCCACCTGGGCTGTTCACTTGTCTTGGAACAGTTCACTGACAACCCATTTTTGCCTCCGTTTTACGAGCAGCCGGAGCGGTATGCCTTTCCTGTGGAGTTGTTTTTTATGACTGAAAGGCACAAGCAATTGCTCGAGCATTTCAGCCAACCCGATTTATTTCGCAGTTTCACTGTGGCGGATTATTTTTTTGTCAAAACCCTGCTTTTTGCCAAAAACAACCTCAGCGAAGAGGAATTTCGATTGTTTCAACGGCTGTTTTCCGTTTTAAATGCCACTTTTCCAAAGCCAGATCTGTTGTTGTACCTGCACAGGCCAGTAGATGTTTTGTTAAAACATATCAAAAAAAGGGGGCGGCAAATAGAACAGAATATTTCCCCCGACTATCTGGCTGAAATTCAGGATGCATATCTGGAATACTTGAAATCAGAATCTGAAACGCCTGTGGTAATCCTGGATCTGGGTGAGTTGGACTTCCAGCATGATCCCAAGGCTTTCGCCGCTATAGTAGACATAATTGCAGCGCCCCACCCTATTGGCATGCAAATGATAAAGCCTTGATTCTCAGGTTCGGGCGAGCGCTTCGGATTCTGCTCCCAGCAGGAAACACCAAAAAGCGCCGCACATGATCAGGTGGGCTATATCAAAAAAGCTAAACCAGATTCCCAGGGATATTTTGCCAATGTGAAACAAAACAGCAGTAACCAACAGGCCAATACCGGCCAGCATGTATCTACTGCTCTCGCTGGAAGTGCGCCGGTAACGCAGGTATTCCATGGGAAGCACCATACAAAGTAAGCCAACCGCAGCATGAATTTCCACTACAGGAAACCAAAGAGCCGTTATTAGCCAAACAGAACCCAGTACCAAAGTCAGGACGTTCAGCCGCACAATTCTACCTGTCCATCCCCCCTGCAACACACCGTCCATACGCAACACACTGGCTTGCACCAGTGCAGCAAGGGCTATCATGCCCAACATCCAGCCGGGTATTTTGAGTGAAAATGGAAAGAGATACAGGAATAGATGACCAATAATTGCTCCAGCAGCGGCCGATAAACACATGAGCAGAAAAAAAAGCCGGAAATAATGAACCTCAGGGGTAAAATCACCGGTTCTTCCCAGACGATACCAGGCATACAAGCATACACTGGCCATCAGCAGGCTTGTAAAAGCCGTCATGGGTTCCCCCAGTCTTAAGCCCCCAATCAACAGGTCTGGCTGAAAATTATTGGTCAGCAATACTTCCATAACCGCTAAGGTAAATGCTGAAATTGGTTTGTATTGCGAAAAATGATTTTGGAATGCAGATAAATTTTGAATTCAAAACAAAATATTTGAATTTTGCCCTTGCAATTTTCGCCAATTAACTCACTTCAAGGTGTCAAAAACACTTGCACAAGAAACAAGCGGGTCTGAGGAAAAACTCGTTGAAAAGGCTCTACGCCCCAAGCTGCTGGATGAATTCAGTGGACAACGCAAAATTGTGGACAACCTTCAGGTGTTCATACAGGCCGCCAAACAACGTGGTGACGCCCTTGATCACGTGTTGTTGCATGGGCCGCCTGGACTTGGTAAAACTACCCTTTCTCATATTATTACCAATGAAATTGGTGCAGCCTTGAAGATGACTTCCGGCCCGGTACTGGAAAAGCCTGGCGATTTGGCCGGTCTATTGACAAACCTGGAACCTGGAGATGTGCTGTTTATTGATGAGATCCACCGCCTGAATACTGTAGTAGAGGAATACCTGTATTCCGCTATGGAGGACTATAGAATAGACATTATGATTGACTCCGGACCGAACGCCCGGAGCATCCAGATTACGCTTAATCCATTCACGCTCATTGGCGCCACCACCCGGATGGGCTTATTGACTTCGCCGCTAAGGGCTCGTTTTGGCATTACCTGCCATTTGGATTATTATGATGTTCCTACGCTGGAGCGGATCATCCGGCGTTCTTCGGCTATATTAGAGATACCAATTACTGAAGAGGGCGCACATGAAATTGCCCGCAGGAGCAGGGGGACACCCCGTATTGCCAATGCCCTGCTCCGAAGAATCCGTGATTTTGCTCAAATCAAGGGTAATGGTTCAGTGGATCAGGAAATAGCGCGGTATGGATTGGCAGCGTTGGATGTGGATGAATCAGGACTGGACGATATGGATATCCGGATATTGACCACTATTATTCACAAATTCAAGGGCGGCCCGGTTGGACTTACCACCATCGCGACAGCGGTGGGTGAAGAGGCTGGAACTATTGAAGAGGTACACGAACCATTCCTGATCATGGAAGGGTTTATTCAACGTACACCAAGAGGTCGGATTGCTACAGAAAAGGCATACAGGCATATAGGCGCCGTTCCACCGCGCAAGGAACATACCTTGTTTTAAACCATCATGTTTAATTGCTGTTAATCGGCTATGAAAATCGTTGTAGCCATTACAGGATCTTCCGGATCCATTTATGCCAAGGTATTGTTAGACCGGTTGGTTCAATTACGGGATCAATGGGAGAAAGTAGGCGTGGTACTTTCAGACAATGCCATCATCAATTGGGAGTTGGAAATCGGCAAGCCGGATTTTAGCATCTACCCTTTTGATTTTTATCAAAAGAACGATTTTTATGCACCTTTTGCGTCTGGCTCTGCGCAGTATCAGACTATGATTGTTTGCCCATGCTCCATGGGTACGCTCGCGCGCATAGCCACCGGCATCAGTAACGACCTGGTGACCCGGGCTGCCGACGTGGTTTTAAAAGAACGGCGCAGGTTGATTCTGGTTACCCGGGATACACCGCTTAGTTTGATCCATATCAACAATATGAAAACTGTAACCGAGGCAGGCGGAATCATTTGTCCTGCCAGCCCGTCCTTTTACGCGCAGCCCACCACCGTCACTGACATTGCACTGACGGTGGTAGACCGAATCCTGGATTTATCCGGGTTTCAACAAAAAGTATATCGCTGGAGCGAAATGCAATAACTCATTTCAATGCGCCAACGATAACCGCAAAATCGTCGGCTTTCAGAGAGGCACCGCCAATAAGACCACCGTCTACATCTGGCTGAGCAAACAATTCAGCAGCATTCTGGGCATTACAGGAACCGCCGTAAAGAATGGTGGTATCGTCGGCAACAGTTTTACCGTATTTTTTTGCTACCAAATCCCTGATAGCCTTGTGCATTTCCTGCGCCTGCAAACTGGATGCAGTTTTGCCGGTACCAATTGCCCAGATTGGTTCGTAGGCAATCACAACTTTTCTGAAATCAGCTTCAGACAGGTGAAAGAGGCTTGCTTTAAGCTGCTTAGCCACATAGGCCACGTGTGTTTCGGCTTCCCGGATATTCAGTGGCTCTCCGCAGCAAAAAATGGGGCGCAGACCTTTGGCCAGGGCAATATTTACCTTGGCGGCCAGGGTTGCGTTGGATTCTTTGAAGTATTGCCTTCTTTCTGAGTGACCCAGGATGACAAAAGAGCATCCGGCAGAAACGAGCATATCGGCAGAGACTTCACCAGTGTAGGCGCCTTTTTCTTCCTGGTGACAGTTTTGAGCGCTCAGGTGAAAGGATTTCTTTGTTGAAAGTAAACGGCCAATTTCCTGCAGATGGGTAAGCGGCGGCGCCACTACGACCAAACCCTTAGGTTGGTTTATTTTATCCAAAATGGCTTTAGTGAGTTCAACCCCCTCTTCCAGGGTTTTATTCATTTTCCAGTTTCCTGCTACAATCTGCTGACGCATGGTGTGGTTGTCTTTTTGTGTGTGGCGCGAAGGTAAAACCTGCGCATACAAAATAAAAGCGGGGACCTCATTAAGAAGCCCCCGCCGGGTAATTTATTGCTTGGACCGTTTATTAACGGGCAATAGTCACTTTAACGTACATAGCCTTACCGTCTGCCTGTACACGAAGGGTGTACACACCAGCGGCAAGTGTTCCATAATTGAACTGGTGCAACAGATTGCCTGTGCCAAAATCAAGTGTTTCACGTTTGATTTGCTGACCAAGCGCATTGTAAAGTACAAACTCAACTTCATCCTGTGGTAAACCTTTCATGTCAACCGTGAAGGAGCCTGTGTTCGGGTTCGGGAAGAGGCGGAAGTTTTCCACCCAGGATGCTTCTCCGGTACCGGAAGATAAGGTTACGGTTTGTTCGAAGATGGTTGTGCCACATGGATTGGTAGCTGCCAGGGTTACTGTATAGCTGCCAGGACCAGCATAGGTGTGCGTTGGGTTTTGTTCGGTGCTGCTGCTGTTGTCGCCAAAGTTCCAGGAATACGAAGTTGCATTCTGAGAGCTGTTGGTGAAAGAAACCGTATTTGCTGCGGAATTGAAAGTAAAACCGGCTGTTGGTGTGGTTTGAACTGTAATGTAGGCAGGGAAGGTTTGTGTATTGCTACCAAATCCATTCATAACCTCTAACGTTACATCATACACACCTGGGGCATTGTACACCACAGATGGATTCTGTTGCGTGCTGGTTGCCGGAGTACCACCCGGGAAGGTCCAGTTCCAAGCCACAGGGTTATTACCGGATTGATCCGTATACTGAACAGTAAATGGCGTACAACCGCTCTGGTTATCAGCGGTAATGGCCGGACTTGGAGCAGAACCTTGAATAACAATGGTTTGCGTTGAGGTAGCAGAACCACAATCGTTCGTTACGGTCAGAGAAACCTCGTAAGTACCAGGCTGGCTGAACGTGTGAGAAGGATTTGCTTCGCTGCTTCCATTGCCGCCGTCACCGAAGTCCCAGGAATAGGAATCAGCCCCGGAAGACGTGTTGGTGAAATTCACTACAAATCCGTTGGTAGCAGATGTAAATCCGGCATTTGGCGCAGCGCCTACAGTAATAGTGGCTGTGCTTGTGCTGCTGCCTGCGCTGTTAGAGGCTGTAAGGGTAACCACGTAAACACCAGGAGCATTCCAGCTTACAGAAGGATTTGCTTCTGTAGAAGAGGAAGGCGTACCGCCAGGGAAATCCCAGGAGATAGAAGTTGCGTTGCTGCTGGATGCGTTGTTGAACTGAACACTGAACGGAGCGCAACCAGCATTACTGTTGTAATTAAAACCGGAAGTTGGCGGTGTAGAGATGGTTACCTGTTGTTCGAAAATGGTAGTGCCACAGTTGTTGGTAGCCGCCATAGTCACATTGTAAACACCATCGTTTTGATAGGTGTACGTTGGATTTTCGTCCGCGCTGGTTCCACCATCACCAAAGTTCCAGGTGAAGGATGTGGCGCCTGATGAGGTATTGGTGAAATTCACCGTAGAGCCGTTTACAGCTGCTGTATAACCGGCAGATGGCGCGCCATTTACGGTGATCACGTCATTCTGTGTGAAGGAACTGGTAGTTCCGTTGACAGAAGTTACAATCAGGGTGACATCGTATACGCCAGGCGTAAAGTATTGTACGCTTGGGTTTTGTGCATTGGAAGAACTTGGAGTACCACCTTCAAAGGTCCACTCCCAGGAAACCGGGTTGCCGGAAGAGATATCGGCAAAGTTTACTGCCAGGATAGCACATCCGCTGTTGGTATTGAAGGAGAATCCTGCGCCAGGCTCGGTATTGATTACTACATTTTGCGTAAAGCTGCTTGTGCCGCAATCGTTGGAAACCGTCAGCGTCACTGTGTAAGTACCATCTGCCTGATAGTTGTGGGCAGGGTTAGCCTCATTGCTGGTTTCGCCATCACCGAACTCCCAGGAGTATGTGGTTGCATTGGAAGATGAGTTGGAGAAGGTAGCCGTTTGACCTGTAACGTTAGACGTGAAATTAGCTGTTGGGCCGCCAGTTACTACTACAACCTGTGTAGTGGTATTGTTTCCGGCCGCATTGGAAACAGTCAAGGTGACAGTGTAAGTACCAGGCACAGCATATACCACTGCAGGTGGGTTTTGTGCGTTGGAACTAACCGGATTACCACCCGGGAATTCCCACTCGTAAGAAGTTGCGTTGGTGCTTGAAGTATTGGTCAACTGGAGCGACAATGGCGCGCAACCTGCGTTGGCAGATACTGTGAAGCCAGCAGTTGGAGCAGTGGCTACAGTAACCGTTTGGGTGCTGGTTACGGTACCGCAAGCATTGGTTGCAGACAAAATTACGGTGTAAGTGCCATCAGCTGCGTAGGTGTGCGATGGATTGGCATCTGTGCTGCTGGTGTTGTCGCCAAAATCCCATGAGTAGGATGTTGCCCCGTTTGAAGCATTGGTGAAGTTAGCCGTCAGACCGTTGGTAGCAGCAGTAAATCCGGCAGTTGGGGTTGGATTAACCACCACGTAACCGTTTTTAACAATGGTATCCCGACCAACGCCATTAATGGCAATAAGGCTGACGTTGTAGGTGCCTGGCGTGTTGTACACTACCGTTGGATTTGCAATGGTAGATGTAGCTGGAGTACCACCTGGGAACAACCACTCGAAAGAGCCCGCGTTCGGGGAAGACTGGTTATTGAACTGAACAGAAAGAGGTCCGCAACCGCTGGAAGGTGTGCCAACGAAATTAGCACTTGGCGGAATAACAATGGTTACATATTGGGTATCGGAGGTAGTGCCGCAATCGTTTGTAGCGAGAAGGATTACCTGATACGTGATATTGGAATCGATAGCGGGGTACACGTGTACCGGATTTGCATCCGCACTGTTTGTACCATCACCAAACGACCAAAGATAGCTTGTAGCCCCTGTGGAACCATTGGTGAATGCCACGGTTGTATTGTTATTGAAAGCAGAAGTGAAATCTGGTGTTGGAACCGTGTTTACCGTTACCGTAGAGGTTGTGGTATTGCTTCCGCTGCCGTTAGTAGCCGTCAGGGTAACGGTATATACACCTGGAGCGTCGTAAGTAACGGTTGGGTTTGACTGGCTGGAAGTAGCCGGTGTACCTCCAGGGAACGACCAGTTGTAAGAAACAGCGCCGGTAGAGTTGTTCGTGAATTTCACATAAAGCGGAGCATTGCCTGGCGTCCAGCAATCTTCGATTGGTGTAACGTTGGCAGCTTCACCTGCGTGAGTATTTAGACGGAATGCCTCCTCGATGGTTCTCAGTACATTGTAGTGATTAATGGTTTGTGGGTAATCACCATTTGCTACATGAGCGCCATAGAATACGGTAGACACTTTGTTATTGCCATTAAAGGCATTCTCATCATAGGTAACGATCAACAATGAGTTGTTGTCTACACACCATTGTTTGTAGGCGTCCAGATTAGTCTGGATCCAGGTATCAAACTGAGATACGCCATTATTTACTGGTTGACAAGCGTTGTGACCACCACCGCAGAGATCAGGCACCACAAATGACACATTAGGCAGATTGTCAAAGTTGGTTGGAAATGCTGAGAACGGTTGGTTGGTCGTAGCCGGAATCTGATTCTGACCGGCGCCCATCCAGTTGGCTGCAGGGTTGTGTGCGCGGGTATAGTTGCCGCTGGTACCACCGTTAAATCCAACAGAAGGCAGGCTTTCAGAGTATGTAGTGTAGGTTTTCTGTGCATCCAGCAGTGCCCGGCCCAGGTTGGCAGTGGTAAACGGAGCTGGAATCAGGTTGTCGTTAGTTACCCCCTGATTACTTCCGGAGAACAAGGCCAGGAAGTTAGGCTGGCTGGAATTAAACACTCCGAAGGAGTTGCTGAATTTGGCGCCGCTGTTGGCCAGGGAATTGAAGTATGGCGCATTCGGATTGCCGAATATGGAGTTGGCTGAAGTATTACCGCCCACCACTACTACTATATGGTCATACGCTGGTACCGGATTGGAAGGCACACATCCTGTAGATGGATTGGCCGTGAAAGCCGCAGAAGGAGGCCCTTGAGATACCACAACCACCTGTGAAGATTTGGTGGTAGTGCCACATTCGTTACCAACGGTCAGTACTACTGTATAGGTACCAGGCGCGGTATAGGTATGTACAGGGTTTTTAACATTGCTGGTATCCCCATCACCAAATTCCCAGTGGTAAGTTGATATTGCCCCGATACTGGTATTGGTAAAGGTAACAGTTGAGCCGTTCACACTTGAGGTGAAATTAGCAACAGGAGCGGCCTTTACTGTGATGTAGCTTGTTTTAACAAGAGTATCGGATCCACTTGGGTTAATGGCACGCAAGGTAATGGTATATACACCTGCAATGCTATACACAACCGTTGGATTAGGCTGATTGGACGCAGAAGGAGAACCTCCCGGGAATGACCATTGATAGGTCAGTGCATTCGGGGAGGATTGGTTTTCCAAGGTTACTACCAAGGCTGCACAACCTGAAGTTGGTGTAGCGGTAAAATCTGCTGTAGGGGCAGTATTTACTACCATGGATTTTTCAACTGAACCACAGGCGTTCGTTACTGTCAACTTAACAGTATAAGTATTGGCTTCCTGATATTCATGCACAGGATTTTCGTCGGTACTAAAGCCCCCATCGCCAAAATCCCACTCAAACGATGTTCCGTGGAGAGAAGTATTGGTAAATGTAACCACCTTGCCATTCACTGAGAACGTGAAGCTTGGCACTGGAAGCGGATCAATATTGACGGTTTTGGAGATACTCACGCTACCACCTGGACCACTTGCTACCAGGGTTACATTTCTTGGTCCAGGGCCATTCCAGATAACCGTTGGGTTTTGCAGATTGGAATTGGATGGATTTCCGCCCGGGAATGTCCAGGCCCATCCAGTTACATTACCGGAAGTCAGATCTGTAAATTCCACCGGACTGCCTTCACAACCTGGATCAGGACTCCAGGTGAAGTCAGCAATTAATGCAGGACCACAGGCAGACAAACAACCGTTGTTAATACGGCCCTGCATGTAGTTATTGATAGCCGTTTGAGATTGGGCGCTCCATTCTGTGGAGGAGGATACGAACGGACACATGATAAAATCGCCGGGAGGGCAGTTGTTATCGTGACCGCTGGAGAAGTTGTGTCCTATCTCGTGAGAGGTCATACAACGCAGGAATGCAGCATTGCCTGTGAAGTCTTGCAAGCAGTGATATTTAACGTTGTTACATACACCACTCAGATAGGCAATACCCACCGTACCTCCGTTAAAGTCACGATCAGTCCAGAGTTCCCCTAAGTCGAAATTCACACCAAATCCGCCATTGTTACCCCAGGTACGGAAACTATCGAGCAGGGTTCCAGCATCGGTAGAGTTTGTCCACGGGTCATTATCGGAGACGAATTGAGTAACAATAACAAATGTCAGGTCATGGTTGAATTGGCCCAGATAGTCACCTTGTACGTTATTGATTACAGCAATGTTGTGGTCTTCAACGCCACCTACTGATCCGTATTTTGCCAGCATTAATTCATCTGAAGCAATCGCAAGTTCCAGTTCGTAACAAGCCATGTTTTCTGCACCTGATTGGTTGAGTTTGTCGTTGACAGCATCTTCCAAATGTTGCATTTCAATTTGTTCTTCCGTTACACCACAAGCGTCTGGCGCCATAGGTTGAACGGCACTTTCAGGGTAAATCACGAACAAATCGCGGCTTGCATGTGGTTCGAAATACCAGAGAGGCTCAATGAAGTAGCGTTCCAGGCCTTCCATAACAAATCCGTATAGGAATTCGTTGTGCATGGTGAGGCGTACATTACCACCGCCGTTCAGCTCATTGCCTTTGAAAGCAATTTGAGGTTTGGAGGTGCTGGTTGTTGTGCCTAAAGCAGTGTGGTGCACCACTGTATAATTGTCGGCCAGAATCTTACTGGGCTGAAGCGACAAATTCCAGTTGTGTGTACCGATAATGAGCTGCATAGGCGCCTCCGCATTTGACTTGACATATTTATCAAGCTGTTTGGCATCCAGGCGAAATACCTGATAGGCCGTAAAATGGTAGGACAGAGCAGTAGAGGTGTGTGGCTCAATGGCTGCCACGAAGGATTGTGCATTTAGTGTATTGGACAAAAATTGCAGCGCCAATACAAATGCCAGACAACCCCACAGACGTAGAATCTTGACCATAGACTTGGTTTGGTAAACGTGATTGTTTAAAGATAAAACAATGAAAACGCAATCGGAATAGGATGATGTTTAAGGCGTTTCCAGCCAGTACGGAGTACAAGGGCTAAGGGTTTCGAATATACTTTGCTTTTTTAAGGGAAAATTCTGCGGGCGAAAGTAGCACATACTTTCTGATTGATTTTGATTAAAGAAAAAAAAAGCGCGTTTGGCAAAAAGCCGACTTTGCGTTTTTGTTGCTATTTTTGCCCCGCCTGCCAACTACAACACCAATATCTATTTATGAGATTTTCTTCTAAAATGGCGACTCTGTTCGCTTCAGCATTGTTATTGACCTTGAGCCAGGAGTGTATTGCTCAACAACGCAATCGTTCCAGAGATGAGAAAGACAGCGAAGAGAAAGGCTTTACGTCCAAGCTATGGTACGGTGGTGGCGTAAACATCGGATTTGGAGGATACTCTGGATTCAGCTCTTTCAATTTCGGCCTCTCACCGATGGTTGGGTACAAGATCATTGGGCCTTTGTCTGTTGGTCCAAGATTGGCATATGATTTCACTTCTATTAAACAGCGAGGCTTTCAATCGCTTAACCTGCATAGTTTCGATCTTGGAGGCTTTGTTCGTTGCCGAGTATTTCGAGGCCTTTTTCTTCAAGGTGAAATTTCCAATCAATGGTTCCAAAACTATGACCCCATAACCGGAGGCTCTTTCAAAGATCAACGCGTCAATCAGCGCATAGGCGGAGGCTGGAACTTCGGCAGCCCTGGAGGCACCGGCTCTGAAATCAGCATTTTGTATAATTTCAGAGTAGCCAACGACCTTGAAGCGTATCAAAATCCGGTAGAATACCGTTTCGGGTTCACCTGGAAATTCTAGCTCACTTACTCACTCATTCACTCATTCACTCATTCACATACCATGTCAAAAACATCAGACATTTTAGGCAAAGAAGCCTCCTATTATCTTGATTTCCAAAGCAAAACGTTCGATAAAAAAACGCTCCATGCTCCTTCCAAAAACCATGTGGAAGAAATCTGGCAGCAGAGCAATCGCAATGGTCAAACCTTGCGTAGCATGCAGCAATTGTTGGGTACCGGCAGACTGAGAGATACCGGCTACATCGGTATCTTGCCGGTAGACCAGGGTATTGAACACGCTGCTGGCGCTTCATTTGCTCCAAATCCAATGTATTTTGATCCTGAGAACATCGTCAAGCTGGCGGTTGAAAGCGGATGTAATGCTGTGGCCTCCACTTATGGTGTATTGGGTATTGTTGCGCGGAAATACGCGCACAAAATCCCGTTTGTGGTGAAAATTAACCACAATGAGTTTTTGTCCTATCCTAATAAATACGATCAAATCATGTTTGGCACCATCAAGGATGCCTGGAACATGGGTGCAGTTGCAGTTGGCGCTACCATTTACTTCGGTTCTCCGGAAAGCCCACGCCAAATTGTGGAGGTGAGCAAAGCCTTTGAAATGGCGCACGAGCTGGGCATGGCTACCATCCTCTGGTGCTACACCCGAAACAACAACTTTAAAGTAGACGGTATTGACTACCATACTTCTGCCGACCTAACCGGCCAGGCCAACCACCTGGGCGTAACCATTCAGGCTGATATCATCAAGCAGAAGATGGCTACCAATAATGGTGGCTATAATGCAACCAAACACGGCAAAACTCACCCTAAAGTATACTCTGAGCTGACCTCTGATCACCCCATCGATCTTTGTCGCTACCAGGTGGCCAACTGCTACATGGGCCGTGTTGGCTTGATCAACTCCGGCGGTGAATCAAAAGGCGCCAGCGATTTGCAGGAAGCTGTAATCACTGCAGTAGTAAACAAACGCGCTGGCGGTATGGGACTCATCCTGGGTCGCAAAGCATTTCAGCGTCCGTTTAAAGAAGGCGTACAATTGCTGAATGCCGTTCAGGATGTATACCTCGATAAGAGCATCAAGCTGGCCTGATTCATTTCATAAGATCCATGCGTATTCTTTTCGATCACCAGGTTTTTTCCTGGCAAACCTACGGTGGGATTTCCCGGTACGTCGTTGAGCAAATGCGTGGACTTCAAGCGCTGGGGCAGGATGTAATGCTGCCCCAGCATTTTTTTTCTGAGAACGTATACCTGCGCCAATTGGCAGGGTTTGAACGAAAAAGTCTGAGTCGCGTTGCCTTCAAGGGCAAAAAATGGCTCCAGCTTCAATTGGGTAAAAGTCAGTCCATTCGTGCCATCCGAGCCGGGCGCCCGGCAGTTTTTCACCCTACCTATTTCGATCCTTATTTCCTGCAGACGGTACAAAAACACCAAGTTCCATGGGTACTTACGGTGCACGACATGATTCATGAACTGTACGACCATGGCAGTAAGGGATTCTTTTCACTGGATGCCAAAGTGAAGGAACACAAGCGTTTGCTGGTATCTAAAGCTCATGCAGTTATTGCCGTTTCAGACAACACCCGAAAAGATTTGCTGCGCTTTTGTCCGGAAGTAGACCCCGGCAAGATTTATGTGGTTCATCATGGCAATCATTTGACTGCACAGCCTGCATTCAAGCCCGAAGGCGGAGCTCCTTATCTGTTGTTTGTTGGCCAGCGTAAAGGATACAAGCATTTTATCTGGATGCTGGAGCAATTGGTACCTGTTCTGAAAGAGTATCCTGAATTGCTACTGGTTTGTGTCGGCGGTGGACAATTTGATGAAACCGAGCAGGCCAGTATCACTGCACTTGGCCTAGAATCCAGGGTTCATTACCGTTTGGTTCAGTCGGATGAAGCATTGGCAGGCTTGTATCAGGGGGCGTTTTGCTTTATTTTCCCTTCCTTATATGAAGGTTTTGGCATGCCTGTACTGGAAGCAATGGCTTGTCAGTGCCCGGTAGTTTTGCAGCAAGGCAGTTCACTACCTGAAGTGGGAGGCGATGCTGCACTGTATTTTCAGGCCAATCAACCCGAGTCGCTGGCGCTGGCTGTGAGACAGTTGCTGGATGATGAGCAGCTTCGACAAAACATGATTAAGAAAGGTATGGAGAGAGCCCGTATGTTTACCTGGGAAAAAAGTGTGCAAGCGCACCTTGACATTTATCAAAGCATCTGCGCATAGTTTCTTCATGCCCCAAGTATTTGACACACCTGTATTGTTGTTGTTATTTAACCGGCCTGCACATACTCAAGTGGTGCTGGACCGATTGCGTGCTATTCAGCCATCACGTGTTTTTGTACATTGTGATGGTCCGAGAACGAATAAAGACGGAGAAGCGGCGCAAGTGGCGGCGGTCAGGGAAGCTGTTGCGGGCATCGACTGGCCTTGCGAGATGCACACTTTGTACCGGGATGAAAATGCGGGGTTGCGGGAAGGCGTTTACGGGGCATTGAACTGGTTTTTCCAGGAGGTTGAAGCCGGGATTGTTATTGAAGACGATTGTGTACCTGATCCCAGTTTTTTTGCGTTTTGTGCCAGCTTGCTGGAACGTTATGCACAAGAGGAGCAGGTAATGCATATTGGGGGATCCAATTTAGGCGCTCATCTCACCCAGGCAATGGATGAAAGTTACTTTTTTTCTAAATTCACCTTTGTATGGGGTTGGGCCAGTTGGCGCAGGGCCTGGAAAAAGATGTCGTTGAATCTGGATTATTTTGACACATTTGTAGCCCAAAACGGCATTCAGGATCTTAGCCCGAACATTATGGTGCAGGCCTATTTTTTGGAAAAATTACGGGCAACCAAAGCCCGGGAAAACAACTCATGGGCTTATGCATGGTCTTACAGTATTCTGCAAAACAATGGATTAAGCATAGTTCCGCGTCAAAATCTGGTTCAGAATACAGGCATTGGAACGGAAGATGCCACCCATACTGTTACGAATGATCCAAAAGCCAAGTTGAAGGCTTCTGCAATTAATTTTCCACTGGCGCATCCGGTAAATCTTCAACGTCCGCCTGGTTTGGACACCAGATTGTTTTACGCAGCACAGAAAAGCAAAATACGGTTGGTGTTTTGGTATCTTCTGCACAAACTAAAAATCAGATGAACTATATTATATACGACCTGGAAGCCACCTGTTGGGAAAATATGCCGCCGGGATATGTGCAGGAAACGATTGAAATTGGCGCTTACAAACTCAATGCCTACGGAGAAATACGGGGCAAATTCAATCGTTTTATCAAACCCTCGGTCCACCCTACCCTTTCTCCGTTTTGCAGGCAGCTAACCGGCATTGAACAGCCGGATATCAATCGGGCCAAAAATTTCCCTGATGTGATTGAAGAGTTCCAGGATTGGGGACGCATTCATGAAGAAGATTATGTGCTATGCTCCTGGGGAAGTTTCGACCGGAAAATGTTTGCCGCAGATTGCAGGCTTCACCGCCTGGATGATAGCTGGACAGATCACCATGTAAACCTCAAGGAACAATACCGGCTCATGAAACGCCTTAAATCAGGTATTGGACTCAAAAAAGCCATTGAAGTAGAAAACATGGTGTTTACAGGTCAGCACCACAGAGGTATTTCTGATGCCGAAAACCTGGTAAAAATCTTTCTGAAATACCTGGGCAACTGGAATGTTTAAGCTGGTTTGTTTTGAACAATATAAGCTGATTCAGGTTTTTATTTATGGATGTAAGTTGAGTTTGGTCGATTTACCCGGGTACTCTGGCTAATAAACGACCAATTGCTTGCTTTCATCGGCGTCAAGCCAAAAAACAGGTTATTTTTGCGCCCGATTTAGCCAATACTTATGGTTAAAAGCATGTTTGGAAAACATGCTCTAAGCAAGCCTTCACCACTTTTTTATCAACTTAAAATCAAATTATGGGATTTGCCGCCGAACGAATGGATAATCTCCAACTTATCCGTCAAAGCGCTCGCGACTTTGCTGAAATGCATATTCGTCCTTACCTGATGGAATGGGACGAGGCTCAATTCTTTCCAATGGACATGTTTCACCAAATGGGGCAACAAGGCTTTCTGGGCGTACTTGTGCCGGAAGAATATGGTGGAGCTGGTTTGGGCTATCAGGAATACATCACCATTATTGAAGAAATTTCCAAAGTATGCGGCTCCATCGGCTTGAGTGTAGCAGCGCATAACTCTTTGTGTACCAACCATATTCTTTCATTTGGCAGTGAAGAAATAAAGCGCAAATACCTTCCGTTGCTGGCTTCCGGACAATGGATCGGCGCCTGGGGACTCACTGAGCCAAATACAGGATCGGATGCCATGCGCATGCAATGTGTAGCGCAAAAAGACGGCGATTACTGGGTGCTGAATGGCGCCAAATCCTGGATTACTCACGGCAAAAGCGGACATGTAGCCGTAGTTATTGCCCGTACAGGTGAGTTGCTTGATAGCCGGGGTATGACTGCTTTTGTTGTAGAACGCGGCACGCCGGGATTTTCTGCTGGCAAAAAGGAGAACAAACTGGGCATGCGCGCCAGCGAAACAGCTGAAATGATCTTCGACAACTGTCGAATCCACCAAAGTCAGGTATTGGGGGTTGAAGGAGAAGGGTTCATCCAGGCCATGAAGATCCTCGATGGAGGCAGAATCAGTATTGCCTCTCTCGCCTTGGGCATTGCCAAAGGCGCCTATGAGGCTTCCGTAAAATACGCTAAAGAGCGCCAGCAATTCGGTCAACCGATTGCCAACTTCCAGGCCATATCCTTCAAACTGGCCGATATGGCTACAAAAATTGAAGCGGCAGAACTCCTCACACGTCAGGCCGGCAGCCTGAAAGATGCTGGTGAAAAATGCACCAAACAAGCGGCAATGGCTAAATATTATGCCTCCGAAGTGTCTGTAGAGGTTAGCACAGATGCTGTACAAATTTTTGGCGGCTACGGCTACACAAAGGATTTCCCGGTTGAAAAATTCTATCGTGACTCAAAACTGTGCACTATTGGTGAAGGCACCTCCGAAATCCAAAAACTGGTAATTGCCCGAGAGGCGTTGAAGGGGTAATGAGGTCATTTAGGAGTCATTGAGGTCATTGATGTCATTGAGAATAATTCAGCAAGAATATCGAGGGATTTTGCCCATTATCTGTTGGTCAATGAAGAAAGAGGGTTGTCTTCCTGAGCTAGGAAAGACAACCCTCTTTCTTCATTGACCTCCCAAATGACCTCAAATATTCAACTCCAGCACCAATGGCGAAAATGCCGGGATGGTCAATTTATCCAATGAGTTGATCCACTGATCAGTGATAATGTTTTTAGCCTTGGAAAACCCCGCCATTTTTTCTTTGAACCTGTTAGTGTCCAAGGTTTTTACCTGGTCTGAAAAATTCAGCACTACCATGATTGTTTTGGCATCATCAAACCTAAAATAGACATAAATCCCTTTTTCAGGTTCCTGATCTCGGGTAGCAAACTGCATGAGTTTGCCGGTTTGTAAAGCGGGTGTCTGGTTGCGGTATTGAATCAGTTTTTGGGTAAAAAGAAAGGCATCCTGCTCTGCGGAGGTTCTGCCAGTGGCCTGAAATTTATTGACCGGATCTCCGGGCCATCCACCGGGAAACTCTTTCCGGAAAGTCCCCCAATCTGTTATACCATCGCCGGTACCTAATATTTCTGTTCCGTAGTACAGTTGCGGTATCCCTCTGGTGGTCAGCAGAAAAGCCATACCTGTTTTAAACTTGTCGGGGTGTTCACCTATTTGGGTGTAAAATCTGGCCATGTCGTGGTTATCAAGCATTACCAGGTTTTTATACGGATTCTGGTACATTTTGTCCTGAGCCAGCACGTAGTAAATTTTAGAGGCGCCTTCAGTCCAGGTGGTTGGTTTTGTTAGCGCCTCCTGGATAGCAAAACACAGCTGAAAATCTACCACTCCGGGCAAATTGGAATCGAACTTATTCCCATGTAGTGGTTGATTATCAGCAAAATAGCCTTGAATGGGTACGGCATATTCCCAGATTTCACCAAACATCGACAGGTTGGGATATTCCTCCCTGAGTGCCGCGCACCAGCGACTGCAAAACGCCTGATCAGAGTATGAATAAGTGTCGATCCGGAAATCGTCTATGCCTGCATACTCCACCCACCAGATAGCCTGCTGGATCAAATAATTGGCTACATGTGGATTTTTTTGATTGAGATCCGGCATTCTTTTATCAAACCAGCCCTCCTGAAAACGCTTTTTATCGTACTCCGATGCGTATGGATCCACCAGTGTAGGCGCTCGATAGGAGGTTTGTGTATACTCCGGCCATTGATTGATCCAGTCTTTGGAAGGCAAATCTTTCATCCAGTAATGGTTATCTCCTATATGGTTCAGCACCACGTCTCTGATCACTTTAATTCCCTGATTATGGCAGGCAGATATCAGGTTGCGCAAATTTTCATTCGTGCCAAACCTGCGGTCTACCCGATAGTGATCTGTAACAGCGTATCCATGATAGGATGCCTCCAGTTGATCGTTTTCCAGTTCAGGGTTGAGCCAAATAGCAGTAATACCCAGTGATTTCAGGTAATCCAGATGATCCAGAATGCCCTTTAGGTCTCCACCGTGCCTGCCTTCCGAGCGTTCACGTTCCAGCCCCTGAAGCATGCCCGGAACCTGGTCATTACCCGGATCGCCGTTGGCAAACCTGTCCGGAAAAATCAGATAAACCACATCTCTGGCGTCCACGCCCTGCGCCCGGGTTTGTGTATTGCGCGCCAGAATTGGGTATTCATAGGTGAAAATTTCCTGGCCTCGGGTAAAACGCAGCTGAAGCTTTTGTGGAGGGGCTTTTTCATCAATTAAAAAGGTAGCAAAAAGGTAGTTTGGGCTATCCAGAGTTTCCGCCTTGAGCAATTTTACCCCCTTAGCCTCTTGCAGACTAAGCTGGAACAGGCTTATGTTTTCCCGTTGGAAAAGCACCTCAACGGTATTCCATTTCATACCAGTCCACCAGTTGGCGGGCTCAACCCTCACCTCTGTTCTAATGGTGGAGGCTATTCTCGGTGCCGTGGCTTTTTTGTGCGGGTTTCCCCAATAGTTTTTGCACTGCAACAACATGCAGCAACCTAACAGTAAAATTTTTAACCTGTGGTGCATATTTTATCTTTTTGGACACAACAAACCCCGTCCCGCAACAAATGCAGAACGGGGTTTCCGTGCATTTCAACTCATTTTTTTCGTAGCAAACCAATAAGAAAAAGCAGTACCAGAGCGCCAATTACGGAGGTTGCAATGGTACTTATCAATCCGCTACCCAACGAAACATGAAGGACCGCTCTGAAAAGCCAGTTGCCCACAAAGGCTCCGAGGATACCAACCACGATATTACCCAGAATACCGAACCCGTATCCCTGCCGGATTTGTCCGGCCAGCCAGCCGGATGCTGCGCCTACCAGTAAGGTAGAAATCAAATCATTCATTTCCATAAGCCATGTAGTTTATAGGTGAACTAAGTTTTAAGCCAGATGTGCTACATCATCTTTATCCTCCACAAAACGTACAGACAATGCAGCCAGCAAAAAGAAAATGCCTCCCATCACAATAGCCCAGATGGCGTTGTTGCCATAGATGTACTTTACAATCGGGCGGTTAATAACACCGCTTACGATCTGAGGAATGGTTATGAAAAAGTTGAAAATCCCCATATATACGCCCATTTTGTGTGCAGGAATAGAACCCGCCAGCATAGCATAAGGCATTGCCAGAATACTTGCCCAGGCAATACCCACGCCAATCATGGACAGAATCAGGAAGTTCGGAGAACCCGCAAAATAAATGGACAGCAGACCCAGGCCGCCACAGGTAAGCGCTACAGCATGGGTGTTCTTACGCCCAATTCTTGCAGCAATTCTGGGCAAAAACAAAGCAAATACAGCTGAAACACCATTATAGACACCAAAAATGATACCGGTCCAGTTGCTGGCATCACTGTAAGCCTGGGAACTGTTATCATCTATGGCACAGCCATATACGTGGTGGGCAATAGCCGGTGTGGTAAACACCCACATAGAAAAGAGGGCAAACCAGGAGAAAAACTGCACCCAGCCCAATTGCCGCATAGCCTTTGGCATATTGGCCAAATCCTTAAAGATGGAGCTGATACCGCTGCCACTATGTGTGTCCATAGATTCGCCAGTGTATTTAGCCTGTTCCTCCGGAGGATATTCCTTGGTGGTAAAGAGAGTCCAGAAAATAGCGCCAAGCAATAGAATACCGCCTATGTAGAACGACCACTTTACATTATCAGGAACCAGTCCTTCAGGCGCCGTATCGGCAATATTCATTTTTTTTGCCAAAAACCAGGGCAACCAGGAACCAATTACCGCGCCTACGCCAATGAGTGCAGTTTGGGCAGAAAAACCTTCTGTGCGCTGTGCAGAAGGAAGCTTATCTGCTACCAGAGCACGGAAGGGTTCCATGGCCACGTTAAAAGCTGCATCCATAATCATCAGCATACCGGCACCCATAAGCACCAAAGGCAGCGCAGCGGCCAGTATGCCGGCATTCGGCATAAGCATCATCCCGAAACAGGCCGCAATCGCGCCTGCCAGAAAAAACGGTTTCCTACGCCCCAACCGATTCCAGGTTCGGTCGGAATAGTAACCAATAATTGGCTGAACGATCATACCGATAACCGGAGCTACCAGCCAGAAGTTGGGTAATTCGTGTACGTCTGCGCCATAACGCTGCAGGATACTGCTTGCATTTCCGTTTTGTAACGCGAAGCCAGCCTGGATACCCAGGAATCCAACACTCATATTCCAAATACTACTGGTAGAAAGCAGCGGTTTACGATCAGATAATTGGGGCGAGACAGAAGAGTTGGCCATATTGTATTGCACTTGATGTAGAAGCAAAGGTTGGAAAAAACACGAACCAAACAAGTATTCTTAAAATAAAAAAAACCTGCCACTTTCCAGCGGCAGGTTCAAATCCATCCTTTATAAAACCTTCTTGCTTTTCAAATGTGGGAGAGCTCAAATAGTATGGGGTTGTCTCCGAACAGGTTCATTTGTTTTTTGGTGCAATAGTAACACTATTATTTAAGATAGGTTTAATTTAGTTTCCGAAAAAACACCGAAAAGCAAAAATTTTACTTAAAAAACCAACAAACGGTGGTGACGTGTACAGTTGGCAGGTAAAATCAGCTCTAAGCCGGTGCAATTGGAAGTTGCGGCTGAGGAAAAAGTGGCGACCTGTGCATACGCACAAGAGCTGTACAGATCTGATGAAGATCAGTGTAACGCCTTAAATTCTGTTCGGAGGAGGCGAAAAAATGGTGCGATAAGCACTCGCAGGGATTCTGTCAGAACCCACCATATGACTGGCTTTAGAGGAAGCTGCGCTTGATACAGCATATTCAGCCAGCGCATGTCGGTCACGAAGCACTTTCCAGTCAGAAAAAGATTCCTTTTGTGTATTGGAATCACTATTTTCACTTTCGGAATTGCTTTCGCAGAACTCAATTTCATTCAATTCAGCATATACAGGTGTTAGCTGCTGAATAGTCAGACAGCTAAGCAGAAGATATATAAACAATATGCCGGTGCGGTTGCGCATAATTGAATGTGCGAAGTAAACACATATTTGCAGTAAAGTGTTTGCAGAATCTCAATTTTCTTTTGAAATTTAAGCCTGTAAATGAGGTGACGGACTCTTTCCGGCGCACAACACAACATTCATATTACATTGAAAGCACTGATAATTAACCAGTTAAACAGCAGACCGGTATTTACCGATCTGCCCCCTACCCTGCCCGGCGAAACCGAAGTGCAAGTTAACCTGAAAGCATCTGCACTCAACCATCGCGACCTGTTTATTACTCAGGGATTATACGCGGGCATTAAAATTCCCTGCGTACTGGGCTCCGATGGCGCAGGGGAATGTGATGGACAAAGGGTGCTGATTTATCCCGCTTTGGAATGGGGCGACTCACCAGATCACCAAAGCAAACAGTTTAGGGTTTTGGGTATGCCTGAGCATGGCACCTTTGCCGAACAAATTACCATCCCGAAAGACAGTATTTACGCCATGCCGGAACACCTGAGTTGGGAAGAAGGCGCCGCCTTACCATTAGCCGGACTAACCGCCTGGCGTACACTGATGAGCAGGTGCCAGCTCCGAGCCGGAGAGCGGGTGCTTATTACAGGTATTGGCGGCGGTGTGGCCCTGATGGCTTTGCAGTTTGCACTGGCCTCAGGAGCTGAGGTTTGGGTAAACTCCGGCGCTTCGCAGAAAATCGAACAAGCCAAGGCCATTGGAGCTTCCGGAGGAGTGAACTATAAAGAGTCCGACTGGGATAAGCAACTAAAACAACAGGCAGGTGGTGGATTTGACGTCATCATTGATTCTGCAGGTGGCGATGGCTTTGCCTTGTTCCCTGGATTATGCAATCCCGGGGCACGCATTGGTTTTTATGGCGGCACACTGGGAAAGGTTAATGGCTTAAGTCTGCAACCCATTTTTTGGAAACAAATAAGTTTACTGGGCAGCACCATGGGCAGTCCGGGTGAATTTGCTGATATGCTTGCATTTGTACAAAAACACCATCTTCGACCTGTAATAGACAGCATATACCCATTAAGTCAGGGTAATACAGCTTTTGACCGCATGGAAAATGGCGGTCAGTTCGGTAAAATTGTTATGCAAAACACCCTTTAACCAGCCAAATTTGAACATGCAACACCAATATTTCCAGCTCTCTGAGGCCGAAACGCTGCATAAGTTACAATCCTCCGGAAACGGACTTTCCATGGCAGAGGTGTTGCGCCGATTGGAAAAATATGGTCCGAATGAACTGAAAGAAAAGCATAAAACACCCGCCTGGCAACTTTTCCTCAACCAGTTTAAAGATTTCATGATTTTAATCCTGGCTGTGGCTGCTATCCTTTCCGGGATTGTGGGCGACATGACGGATACCATCATCATTCTGATCATCATTCTGTTGAATGCTATTCTTGGCTTTGTACAGGAGTATCGGGCAGAAAAGGCCATGGAAGCGCTGAAAAAAATGACCATAACCCAGGCTCAGGTTATACGGGAAGGAAAAACCATGACCATTTCTTCAACCGAACTGACGCCGGGGGATATTGTCGTACTAGAATCAGGTAATGTGGTGCCGGCAGATGTCCGATGGCTGGAAACACATAGTTTCAGGGTGGATGAATCCTCATTAACCGGCGAGTCTGTGCCAGTGGATAAGACTACCCACACACTGAAGGGTGATAACATCCCATTAGGCGACCAGTTTAATCTTGGCTTCAAAGGTACTCTGGTAACTAACGGCCGCGCAAAAGCAGTAGTAATTGCTACTGGCATGCAAACGGAGCTGGGAAAGATAGCCGGGATGCTGCAGGTGGAAGAAGTGGCCACACCCTTACAAGGCAGAATGGCAAGGTTTGGTAAAAACCTGTCCTACCTTGTTCTGTTCATTTGCGCCATCCTGTTTGTTACAGGCATACTACGTGGTGAAGATCCACTTACCATCTTGCTTTTGGCAGTAAGCCTGGCAGTGGCTGCCATTCCGGAGGCCTTGCCAGCCCTTATAACCATTGCTCTGTCAAGAGGTGCATCCCGATTGGCATCAAAAAATGCCCTGATCCGGAAACTACCTGCTGTTGAGACGCTGGGGTCAGTTACCTTCATTTGTAGTGATAAAACAGGGACCCTGACGCAGAACAAAATGCAGGTGGTTGACCTCTATGAACATCCGACAGGGGTGCTGTCGACAGAGGAGCAGGCGCTTATGTGCTGTATGGCCTTAAACCATGATATTCAGTTTAAGGAAGACGGAACACCATTTGGAGAACCCACAGAATTGGCCCTGGTAACCAAGGTACTGGAATCTTTGGGAATGGCCCGTTATGGAACGATTACACAGGAATACACCAGACTAGCTGAGCTCCCTTTTGATTCGGATCGGAAGTGCATGACTACAGTACATCATTACCATGGGAAATATCTGGTGGTGACCAAAGGTGCCGGAGAGTCCATAGCAGCCATTCTGGAAGACTCCCGGCAGGCTGTATTGTTGCAGGAAAACACCGAAGCCTGGGCAGCTCAGGGCAAAAGGGTGCTGGCTTATGCTTGTAAAGTGCTGGATAAATTACCCGATCCTTTTGTTTACCAAAACGTAGAATCTGGGCTGGAATTTGTCGGGTTGTGTGGCTTGATTGACCCGCCACGCGAAGAGGCCAAAAAAGCCATCAAGGAATGTAAAACTGCCGGCATCAAACCAGTTATGATTACCGGCGACCATCCGGCTACAGCTCGTGCCATAGCGACTGAAATAGGTATACTGAATGACAACAGTGTAGTTATGACAGGCGCCGCTTTACAGCAAATGGATGACGAAACATTTTACCACCAGGTGGAAAACATCTCCGTTTATGCAAGGGTATCGCCTGATCAAAAGCTGCGCATTGTGCGGGTTCTCCAACAAAAAGGACATTTTGTTGCTATGACTGGCGATGGCGTAAATGATGCCCCTTCGCTCAAAGCATCAAATATTGGTGTAGCTATGGGCATTAACGGGACAGATGTGAGCAAAGAAGCGGCGCATTTGATACTATTGGACGACAATTTTGCCACTATTGTAAAAGCGGTAAAAGAAGGACGCCGGATTTTTGACAATATCCGAAAGTTTGTCAAATACATTATGACCTGCAATAGTGCAGAAATCTGGACCATATTTCTTGCCCCCTTGTTGGGAATGCCTATTCCACTTCTGCCCATTCAAATCCTGTGGATAAACCTGGTTACAGACGGACTGCCAGCATTGGCGCTAGCCAATGAAAAAGCAGAAAAGGACATCATGAAACGACCACCCCGTGCTACCACCGAAAGTCTTTTTTCAGATGGTGTGGGTTATCACATTGTTTGGGTAGGTCTGTTGATGGCGGGCGTAACACTGGGCGCCCAGGCATGGAGTTTACGCGAAGGGCTGGATCACTGGCAAACTATGGTATTTACTATTTTGTCGCTCGCCCAGCTGGGTCATGTATTGGGTGTCAGAAGTGACCGAACATTTCTTTACCAGCAAGGGATTTTTTCTAATTTGCCGCTTCTAAGTGCCGTCTTGCTCACCTTTGGTTTGCAAATGATGGTCATTTACCTGCCCTTTATGAATGAGGTTTTTAAAACACAGCCATTAAGCCTCAAAGAACTGGGTATTTGTGTGCTGATGGCCATGATTGTTTTTCACGCAGTGGAATTGGAAAAATGGGTCAAAATGCGCATCAGGAAGCAACAACAAACGAAACTTCAACATTAACCATGAGCTATATACTAGCCATTGATCAGGGTACAACAAGTACACGTGCCATTGTTTTTGATAAAAAAGGCAACACTATTGCCATTGCACAGCAGGAAATCACCCAATATTTCCCTAAACCGGGTTGGGTAGAACATAATCCGGTTGAGATTTGGGAAACGGTGAGGGATACTGTAAAGGAGGTGGTAGAAAAAGTAGGCGCTGCTAATATTTCGGCCATAGGGATTACCAACCAACGCGAAACCACAGTTGTTTGGGATAAACGTACCGGAAAACCCGTGTACAACGCCATCGTTTGGCAAAGCAGACAAACCGTAGACATATGCGAATCACTTAAAGCGCGCGGCCTGGACCCCGAAGTGCGCTATAAAACCGGGCTGTTGATAGATGCTTATTTTTCAGGCACCAAGATTAAATGGATCCTGGATTTTGTGCCCGGCGCACAATCTGAAGCTTTTGCTGGAAACTTGCTCTTTGGAACTATTGATACCTGGTTGCTTTGGAACCTCAGCGAGGAACGCGTACACGCAACCGATTACACCAATGCGTCCCGAACTATGTTGTACAATATCCGCGATCTCCGTTGGGACGCAGACCTGTTGTCGGCCTTCGATATTCCTGCTTCTATGATGCCAAAAGTAATGGATAGCTCCGGCATTTATGGCCACGCCAAAAAGGACGTGTTGGGTATTGAAGGGGTACCCATTTCTGGTATTGCCGGCGACCAACAGGCGGCTCTGTTTGGTCAGGGCTGCTTTGAGGATGGAATGGCCAAAAACACCTATGGTACCGGCTGTTTTATGTTGATGAATACTGGCAACACTGCTGTGGCATCTCAAAACGGTTTGTTGACCACTGTGGCCTGGGGTTTAAAAGGAGAAATAACTTATGCGTTGGAGGGCTCAATTTTCGTGGCCGGCTCGGCTGTGAAATGGATGCGCGATACCGTAGAATTGTTCAAGGATGTGGCTGAAACGGAGCAACATGCTATGAGTTTAAGCAGTTCAGAAGGAGTATACATGGTGCCTGCCTTTGTAGGTCTTGGAACGCCATATTGGGACTCGGAAGTGCGGGGGGCCATTTTCGGACTCACCCGTGGCAGTAGCAGAAGTCATTTGATACGCGCAACACTGGAAAGCGTAGCTTACCAAACCAAGGATGTACTTTCAGTTATGGAAAAAGATTCCGGTATAGAATTGAAAGCCTTGCGGGTAGATGGGGGCATGGTGCGCAACAACTTCCTGATGCAGTTTCAAAGCGATTTATTACGGGTGAAGGTAGAGCGCCCGGTAGTGCAGGAAACCACAGCGCTCGGAGCAGCATACCTGGCCGGCCTGGCAATAGGGTATTGGAAAGATAAGGCTGATATTTCCAGAAACTGGCAACTGGAACATTGCTTTTCTCCGCAAATGGATCAGGATGCCGCCAACAAACACTATCGAGGCTGGCAAAAAGCCGTTGAAGCCGCCAGGCTTTTTAAGTTGGAGGAGGGTTAGAGCATATTCGTCATTTAGGGGTCATTTCAGTCATTTAGAGGTCATTGGGTCATTTAGAGGTCATTGGGTCATTTAGAGGTCATTTCAGTCATTTAGAGGTCATTGGGTCATTTAGAGGTCATTTCAGTCATTTAAGGGTCATTTGGGCACTCACTCCGCCGGGGCAGCGTGTATAGTAGACAGCAGAAAAAAATATACGCTGAATATCTTTCCGCTGTTTGGAGTCCTCGCCAACAGACTCGGCGGAGTGAGTGCCCAAATGATCCTCTAAATGATCTCTAAATGACCCAAATAACCAAATCCCCCCTTCCCCTCACCTAACCACCACTTTCTGCGTGGCATGGCCATTATCCGTAATGACATGAAGGAAATACAAGCCTGAAGTATTCACTTCCAGATTTACCTGTTGGTTGCCAGCATCAAAATAAGCTTCCTGGTTGAAGGTCAACTTTCCGCTTGCATCTGTAATCTGAATGAGTGCTTTCCCTTCCATTGGCATATAAAAACGTGCCGCAAAAGGTCCGTTTGACGGATTTGGCATAACGGAATAAAGAATAAGAGTTGGCGTAGCGGAAATATCCTCTTCCGCCAGGTCACGTTGCTGCGGGTCAATAAATTGCAAAGCCAAAGGCTTTTTCGAAAGTTCCTGGCTGTATGCTTCAGGTGTAGCCAAAGAGGCATTCAGGTACAAACTGTTGGCCAGTGATCCTTTTTGGGTAGCCAGGAATGTCAGAGTAATAATCGCTTCATCTGCCAAAGGCTGCAGTGAATACCAGCTTAATGCCACGCGGTTGTGTGCTGCATCCAGATTAACCCGTACTCCCGGCAGGTTGGAAACAGCATTTACCAGTGTCAGACAATTTGAGTTGGCAGATAATGTAAACTGCATGCCTTTCAGAGCGGCCAGTTCAGCAACGCTGATATTTACCTCAAACCATTCTCCTGCGGCAAAACGCTTTTTGTTGGTTGTCAATATCGCTGCCGTTTCTTCATCCCGACTCGAACTGTTCGGAACAACAGATCCGTCCACATCGCCGGTTTTGATGGCAACAAACGGGTAGTGTTGAGGCGTGGCAACCGGACAAACAGTGCTTACTTTTTCCGGAAATGTGTTAGCCAGCGGGTTAGTTGGTTGCGGAAATACATGATTGGCAGGCACGAATCTCCAAGACTTGTTTCCAGGGAACTGAGTGGCGGCACCAATAACCAAATTGCCTATGGCGTCCAAATCCAGTGCATTCAACTGACCATCGCGGTTAACATCGGCTGCAATAATCCGATATGGATTTGCTAAGGCAGACTGTCCAGACATGTGCATGTCGGCCAGGATCATGTCAAGCGTATTCACGCCTGCCGCAGGAAGTGTATCGCAAACAGGTTCCAGACTGTAATTGCAGGTACCTGGAGCATGCGCAAAAGCAAACTGGCCCTGCTGATCGGAAATGCCTGATGCTTGTTGCTGAATAGCAGGCAAATTGCTTTCAAGGGTCACCTTGGCGCCTGCTAATGGAAGACTCTGATCTGTTACAATGCTACCTGTTACTGGCCCGAAGGGTGCGCATGCGCCAATATTGTCTTGTACAATAACAAAGGTTTCGCAGTAATCAGCGTTGCCATAGGCATCTACTGCCCAGATTTCCACGAATTGTTTACCAATCTCATTGCAATCAAAGGTTACATCGTGTTGATTCAGCGGGAATCCTGTTCCAGTGCCGGATTTGCGAATACCTATTTTGATCTGGTTGGCCGGTGTGCAATTATCCGTTGTATACTGCAGGAAATCCGTATCCCAAAGCGTAATCATACCGGTTTGCATGATATTGATGCTCAAGCCATTCATACAAACCACGGTTGGTGGTTTACAATCGCGCACCTCAAATTCATATTTACAAAGTGCTTCATTACCACAACGGTCGTTGGTAATCCACTCTATTTTGTGTTTTCCATAAGGCAATCCAACCCCAGCTGGAAATAATACCTTGGCACAAACGGTATCGCCTGAGACAGTTTTTTCAATCGGCCAGGCATTTGGCGCACTGCTGCTCAGGAAGGTTTCCATACTTCCGTTGCCGTCCAAATCCAGGTAGAGTCGATAGGAAACAATCAGATCCGCTTTGGAACAAGCATCGGTAACCTTCATTTTCAGGTCTACCGGGCCTTCGCAATTAGCGCCATATTGATTGGGATCGTTGTTGGTCAGGTCGCAGAAAACCACTGGGCCAACAGGACAATCTGTGTATACTGGTGGCACATTGTCTACAATTTTAATGATCTGGGTATACTGCAAATAGCCATGATTGATGCTGTTGCCCATAACTGTTGGCCCTACATCGGTATTAGCAGGGTTGTCAATGAGTGTTGGGCCAGGCCAGTTGGGGTTGAAATCACACCACCAGAGCAGTTTCCAGGTACGGAGGATTTTTTTGCATCCGCCTGTGCTGTTGAGATTGAACACCTGGTCTTTGACCGAGATGCCCACATTGAAATTGCAATTGCTGTAGTAGGTTATTTCTGGAAAAATAGTGTCGGCAGTACCGCCACAACTGAAAATGGTTTGATCGTCCGGAAATTTAACCGAGTAATAATTTTGTTGCGCATAAGATGATGCGCAGAAGGCAAGGAAAAAGGCTGTGATTAAGATAGTTTTGTGCATGGTCAATTGATTTTTAACGTGTGGCGAAAGTACCACACGTCATCAATCCATTTGCCGGAAGATATGCCGGATGCACGACAGTTGCCTGATTAATCCACCACCATTGCGACCCGGTCAAGTTCCTGCTGTTCTATCCCTGTGGGCAATTCCCTGAATTCATACTGCTGGTTACGCAATTGTGGCACAAAACCGGCTTCACGGATAGCCGATTGAATTCCATCCGCCGTAAACCTGAAACGGGCGCCAGCTGCAGAAACCACATTTTCTTCAATCATAATACTGCCAAAATCATTGGCGCCGGCATGCAGGCATACCTGTGCCACCTGTTTGCCTACCGTTAGCCAGGAAGCTTGAATGTTGACAATATTGGGCAGCATGATCCTGCTCATGGCAATCATACGCACATATTCATCGCCGGTGACTGCATTTCTGGCTCTTTTGATTTTTTTCAATATGGTATCTTCATCCTGGAAGGGCCATGGAATAAAGGCCAGAAAACCTTTGGCGTCGGCCGGTTTTTCGGATTGAACCTTTCTGAGCGCGGCAAAATGTTCCATGCGCTCGAGGTTGGTTTCAATATGGCCAAACATCATGGTGGCAGAGGTGGTCAAACGCAATTGATGGGCTGCACGCATCACATCCAACCATTCCTGTCCACCACACTTTCCTTTGGAAATAAGTCGCCGAACACGGTCGTCCAGAATTTCAGCACCTGCCCCGGGCAAAGAATCCAACCCTGCTTCCTTGAGTGTTTTGAGTACCTCATAATGGCTGAGTCCGTCCAATTTGGCAATGTGGGCAATTTCCGGTGGTCCCAGGGCATGTAACTTCAGATTAGGATACTCTGATTTTAATTGCCTGAACAGATCAGCGTAATAGCTTAGTCCAAGATCCGGGTGGTGACCGCCCTGCAACAGTAATTGTTCGCCACCCAAACGGAAGGTTTCCTCAATTTTCACCCGGTATTCTTCCATCGTAGTGATGTATGACTCCTCGTGGCCTGGCCTGCGGTAAAAATTGCAAAATTTACAGTTTGCTATACAAACGTTGGTGGTATTGGAATTGCGGTCAATGATCCAGGTAACTATATTCCCGGGCACATGGTGCTGCCTGATAGCGTTACCAACGTACATTAATTCAGAGGTTGGGGCATTTTCCAGAAGGAAAACGCCTTCTTCCGGACTAAGCCATTCTAGTTTCAGTGCCCGGTGCAACAAATCGGATATATTCATACCTGTTTCAGACTTTCCTGTTTAACAAAAAAGCAAAGGTAAGGTTGGGGAACTTGGTTTGGAAATTAAGCGTTAAAGAACGTTCATATGCCTTAACACCTTCGCTATAATAAAAGAGCAAGCAAAATTAACATCAAACATTTTGTTGAAACTTTTACCTTTGGCGTTTAAACCTGTCCTATGCTACCGGAAACAAAGACTTTTCAGTCCAGCCTGAGAGAGGCCTGGCAAACCATCAAACAATCGCTCAACGGAGAAGAGCAGGATTATACCAGCGGTAAAATTGACCGCGCCATTGTTTTATTGTCCATTCCCATGATTCTTGAAATGGCGATGGAGTCGCTGTTTGCGGTAGTGGATATTTTTTTCGTTTCCAAGGTTGGTTCTGAGGCTATTGCAACGGTAGGCATTACAGAGTCTGTTTTAACTCTTGTATACTCCCTTGCCATTGGCTTGAGTTCTGCGGCAACGGCTATGGTGGCGCGAAGAATTGGAGAAGGCAACCGCGATGCAGCGGCCAAAGCCGGTGCACAGGTTATTTTAATTGGCGTGGCATTATCTGTATTGATTGCCGTTCCGGGCTACTTCTTTGCTGAAGAAATTCTGGCTTTGATGTCGAACGATGTAAGTGTTTCCAGTACCGGGCATCAATTCACCCGGTTGTTACTTACCTGCAATCTACCTATTTTATTATTGTGGATGCTGAATGGCATTTTCAGGGGCGCCGGAGATGCGGCTACGGCCATGCGGGCCTTATGGATTGCCAACGCAGTGAATATTGTACTGTGTCCGATTTTCATTTTTGGTTTTGGGCCCATTCCGGCCATGGGAGTTGTGGGCAGTGGTATTGCTACCACCATTGGGCGGTCTACCGGTGTTTTATATCAATTATGGAATCTTTTTCAAGTTGGCAAAATCATTCATCTGCGTTGGAGTATGATCCGGCCAGATTGGCAAATTGTGACCTCTCTGCTCCGTATTGCAGCGGGAAGTACCGGGCAATACCTCATTGCCTCGGCCAGTTGGATAGTCATGGTATTTATCCTGGGGCAAATTGGCAAAGAAGTGGTAGCTGGTTATACCATTGCCATTCGAATCGTTATATTCTGTTTGTTACCATCCTGGGGCATGGCCAATGCCGCAGCTACGCTGGTTGGCCAAAACCTTGGCGCAGGCAAACCTGACCGGGCAGAGCAATCTGCTATAAGGGCCGGCTTTTTCAATATGTTTTTCCTCGTTGGTATTGCATTATTTTGTTTGATTGGCGCACAAACCCTGGTGGGCTGGTTCAACCAAACGCCACAAGTGGTGCGTTCCGGAGCTATGGCGCTGCAAATTATAGCCGGTGGTTATGTTTTTTATGGTTGGGGAATGATCCTTACACAAGCCATCAACGGGGCGGGCGATACCATGACCCCTACCCTGCTCAACATCATATTTTTCTGGCTTATTGAAATACCGCTGGCCTGGTTTCTGGCCCTGCAACTTGGCTGGGGAGAGTCGGGAGTTTACTGGACAATCATCCTGGCAGAGTCTGGAATGGCGGTGGCTGCCTTTTGGGTTTTCAAACGTGGAAAGTGGAAAACTACCAAGGTTTAGGCTGTGTTTCAATCAATTAAAAAAATTAATATACGAAGTTAGCAGAAGATACATTTGTCACTTTGCTATAATACAACTAGATTTGGGCCCAGAATTGAAACATTCTGTGACTAATCGTTCCCTTGTATTGTGATAATCCTCTCATTCATGCAGCATTGTTGCGTGAAATTAAACAACAACGTGCAGCATACATTGACCTTTTGTTTTTGGCACGATTCTTGGCCAAACCCATTAAGGTATGCGAATCGCCGCCGTTTTCTCCCCGTATATTGGATCTTAATACAGCCTGTTTTTTCCCCTTTACCGCTGTTGGGTCCGTCTCTTCGTAGTTCTGTTGATTCGTCCCTGGCAATGGGATTACTGTCTCGGTGATTATGCTTCATTCGACAGTATTTGCCATTTATGCGACAAAACAAGCCTTATTGAAATCCATTGTAGGCATCAATTTTGATTTACAAGATTGATTGTCCAAATGCTAAATGACTCGATTGTGAACACTATTACGCTACTTTCCACTATGCGTCGGGCATTAACGTTGGCGCTTTCTCTGATTGCCTGCTCTATCGCGGCTCAGGATATCCACTATTCCCAATTCGGCAACGCGCCGCTAAACCTCAGTCCAGGCCTTGCGGGTGTGTACGGAGGAGATATGCGCTTTGTCGCCAATTACCGGAAGCAATGGAAAACAGTGCCTGTTCCCTATAATACCTTCTCGGCATCGCTCGAGAACAAGGTTTATCTGAAGCCAGGCAAATACAACCGCTTTGCCACTGCTTCCCTGCTGATTAATTACGACAAGCAAGGGGATCTTGCGCTGCAGTCTCTGCAAGTAGGTATTCCTTTGTCATTAACACTTCCGGTTAAACGAAATGTGTACCTCACAGTTGGCGCCACTCCCATGTTCGGCCAACGCTCTTTCGATACCGATGAGGTAACATTTAGTGAACAGTACATTGACGGCATGTTTGATCCCAGCGCTTCCATTTCGGAGAACCTGACCGTTACAAGCCTGAAATATTTCGATATCAGTGCAGGCGCCAACCTGCGTATGCAGGCAATGCGGAAGCGTACCCGTTTCGACTTTGGCTTTGCAGCGCATCACATCAACCGACCAGCGCATGATTTCTGGGCCTCTTCAGTTACAGATGAAGATGAGGTACGACTTCACCAAAAATGGACAGTATACGGACTTGGGCTGTTTCAATTGTCTGAAAAATTCGATTTCATGGCTCAGGGCTTGTACCAGAAGCAAGGTGGATACAGCGAAATCGTTTACGGAGCGGGCGTACGCATGCACCTGCGTGAGCAGCGTTACAAAGAACTGGCCCTTCAAATTGGCGCCGATTGGCGTCACCGATACAATAACTCACTGGTTCCGCGGGTAGAGCTCCACTACGGAACCTGGATGCTTGGCGCGACTTTCGACTGGGATGCGTTTTCACGCGCAGGTAAGCTGATTTCTGACAGAAGAGGTGGACCTGAGCTTTCTTTGATCTATCGTTTTTTCAAAATCAAGGCGCTACCCAAATTTAAATCCTGCCCAATCATTTGATGCCCGCAGGCACAATACTGCCTGTTGATAGCCACCGACCTCGCATGTCAGAAACATTTAATTTTCAGAATTTTAACATGATGCGTTTCACCTCGTCGCTCATATGCCTGTTTCTATGTTTAGGCGCTGTCTCGGTCTCGGCCCAGACCCCAGCCGACTCAACGAAACAAAAAAGCAAAAACGACTCGCTGTGGTATCGTACAGTGATCAGCGATAGGATCAATGAGGTGGATGAAGCAGAGCGGGCGCCTTCCCTGAACAAACTGCTCAAGAAGGCGGACGAGTCATTTGGCAAGAAGAACTATTACGCTGCCATGAAATATTATGGTTTTGCATTGAAAGCAGAGCCATTACATGTGGAAGCACTTGCCGGTTATGGTGAGTCGGCGATGGAAATAACCTCTCTGGATAGCGCTGAATCTGCCTTCCGTAAACTGGTGGATTATGGCTTGAGTCCCGCACCGGATTATTTCCCGAAAATGAGGTTGGCTGAAGTGCTTTTCAGGAAGGGAAAATATGAAGAAGCAGCCGACCTGTTTGAAACCATTGCCACACTGCCGCAAAATCCACCTGTACCTGATCAGGTAAAAAAACAAGCGAAGGACAGGTATGAATTGTGTCTTTGGGCACGTGGCGCAGGCACAGACAATCCCTACATTGTTAAAAACGATACCTGCTACCTTTTAGATACAGCTTTCGTGAATACCCGGGAGCTCTATTCAGAATACGTTGCAGCATATCTGAACAACCAACTGTACTTTTCTGCCTACCGGTTTGATTTGAAAAACGATAAAGTCAAGCCACGCAGAAACACTATTAAACTGTTGCAGGCTGATGGCGCGGATGGACTGGTTGGCCCAGACCATCCAATGACCGTTTCTGAAACGGTATTCAACGATCAGTTGCTGTTGCAACACACAGCACATTTATCTGTAAACAGCACCGGCAATGTCTCCTATTTTGCCGCCGGTAACTATGTAAAGGACTCCGCAGAAATACGTTTTGACCTTTATCGGAGGAAAAAAATGGCAGATGGCAACTGGGGACCGGCTGAAAAACTAAAGGCCGTAAATAAAGTGGGGTATTCTACCACTGAGCCAAGTGTGGGCACCCTGGTAGGTGAAACGAACGAAACTCTGTTTTTTGTTTCCGACCGCCCGGGTGGCAAAGGAGGAAAGGATATCTGGTACAGTAAAGTTTTGGGCGACAGTTTGAGTACACCACAACCGCTTTCTGATTTGAATACCAGCGGAAATGATGTAACGCCTTTTTTCCATGCTGCATCCAATACCTTGTTTTTCAGTACTGACAGCCTTCCTACACTCGGTGGTTTTGATGTGTACAAATCCAAACCGGGTAAAAGCGGCAAATGGGAAAAACCTGAGCACATGGGCGCTCCTATTAACGGATCTGCCAACGATGTGTATTTTGTCATTGGCAACGACAGCCGCCGTGGTTTTTTCAGTAGCAACCGTATTGGCAATGCCAACTATTCTGAAGAAGGCTGTTGTTACGATATCTATGCGGTAGATTTCATCACCCGCTACAGGGCTATTGCACTACACGGTATCACGGGCAAATCACTTCCTATGACCCGTATTACCTTGTACGAGCAAGATTCCAAAGGCAAATATGTAGCGGTAGGCAGTCCAATGGACTCTACAAGCTCTTATGGTTTTGCTGTCAAAGTAAACGCCAAATACATGCTCATTGGCGAGAAGACCGGATTCATTCCAGATACGATTTTCATGAAAACACTACAGGAATTGTGGACTCATGAAATTGTAGACACCCTGATGCTTTTCCCGAGAATCAACCTGATTGCCAGGGTGTATGACGAAGACCTTCAAGAGCCGCTGATGGGTCCGGAGTTGGTATTTTTTGATCTGGGCAAATTCGATTCGAAAGGCGTATTTATGCCCAATGAGCCAAACGGGAAGGGGGAATTGCTACCAGAAACGACCAACACTAAATCTTATCCGCTTACCTATGGCCATACGTATCGTGTACTGGCAGGAAAGGATGGATTTGTTTCCCATAAGTCCAAGCAAGACTCCTCCATTGTCATATCCACATTGGATTATGTAGATGGAGGTACTATCAATGTGGATCTGTATCTGCATCGTCCATCTATTTTGGAGCAGTACCTTCCGCTAACCCTTTACTTCGACAACGATTTTCCGAAAAAGGATTATCCGCCTAATCAAGACACAATCCTTCTCGACTATCAAAAAACTTTTGTTAGTTATATCCGTAAAAAGGATGAGTACAAGGACAAGTTTGCCAGTGTATTAAACGGAGAGGAACGAAAAAATGCATTGGACACTCTGGAGTATTTCTTTGAACAGGAGGTGCGTATGAACTGGGACTCCTTCTTTGCGTTTTCTGACATCCTGAATGAGATGCTGCAAAGGGGCGACACTGTGATTCTTACGCTGAAAGGTTATGCCTCGCCCCTCTCTAACCCCAGTTATAATTTCCACCTGACCAACCGACGGATTGCTTCTGTTTACAACCACTTTATGATTTTCGACGCAGGCGCATTCCGCGACTACCGCGAAGTAGTAGGTAACGGCCAGTTGAAATTTATTCGGGAGCCCAACGGTGATACCGAATCTGTTCGTATGGGGGTAAACGGCAATCCAAAGGATCGACGATTATCGGTTTACGAAGTACATGCCGCCCGATCGAGAAAGGTGCAGATCATTGGTGCGCGAGTCTCGAAAAGCGGGGCGCCACGGAAAATGTAGCTATTCTTGAAAACACACGTTTAAACTACCTGAAACCATTTAAATAGGACCTAAAAATGAAAAAAAGCCTGTTTTCGGCCATTCTGTTTGGATGTTGGGCACAACTGTTGTCTGCCCAGATCCAGGTCAGTTTCAATACCGTGTTGCCCGGCTGCTTTGGCGCAGCCGATGGCTCCATTACTGCCCTAGCAGTAGGTGGTGCTGGCAATTACACCTATTCATGGAGCAATGGCCAAAACCAGGCCACAGCAACCGGTTTGGTGGCAGACACCTATACGGTTACCGTAACGGATGCAGCGCAACAAACAGTTTCAGGCTCCGTAACCTTAGGTCAGCCAAGCGCCATTTTGCCGGCCATTACAGCCAATGATATCAACTGTGCCGGCAATTCAGGCACACTCACGGCTGGTGTATTTGGCGGGATTGCACCCTATCAGTATGCCTGGGGCGGACCTAATCAATCATCCAATGCCACAGTATCTGTAACCGCACCAGGATTGTATACCGTTACCATCACAGATGCGCATCAGTGCACGGGCACTGCATCCTATCAGGTAGCAGAAAACCTGCAAATAACTGTTACCGCAGTAGATATTCTTTGTGGCAATGCTCCTAATAGCGGTTCTGTGAATACGCAGGTCAGCGGCGGTCAGGCTCCGCTGGTATATAGCTGGAGCAATGGCGCTTCTACCCAGAACCTGACAGGCGTAAGCGCTGGTCAATACTACTGCACCGTAACTTCTGCGAATGGATGTACTGCTGTTGATGATGATTTATTAGAAATTCCTTCAGTGCTTAGCGCCAGCATTACCTGGCTTACCCCGGCTTGCGGCGGAAATGCCAACGGTTCCGCTACAGTAGTGGCAACCGGAGGTGTTGCGCCATACAGCTACACCTGGAACCCGGGTGGTTTGCAGGGCAGTGCCCAAACTGGTTTGGCTGCAGGTCAATATACTGTACTGGTAACAGATGCCAACCAATGCTCTACAGAAATTAATGTAACTGTAGCTGCCACCAATATGCTGGATGTAGAGTTAGTAGTAAAAAGCGCTACCTGTGTTGGCATAAACGATGCACAGGCTACCGCGGTGGTTTCTCCCTTGGGAACAGGCTATATCTACCAATGGAATATTCTGCCACCCGACTCCAATGTTACGCAGGTGAACGGCCTGGCTGTAGGCACGGTAGTATCTGTGACGGTAACTGACCCGGTGTCTGGTTGCAGCGGTACTGCTTCAGGTATTGTGGGCGCTCATAGCAACATTCAGGTGCTGGTTACTGATGTAGATATCCCCTGTGAAGGAGGTTCTGGTAGCGCGTTGGCCTCTGCTTCTAACGGAACTCCACAATATCAATATACCTGGATGACAGCCGACAGCACCGTCATTGGCAATCAGGCCGCTATCAATGGCCTGGCGCCAGGAGCCTATCTGGTTACAGTTGTAGACTCTTTGGGGTGTATCGGTGCTGGGGTAGCTGATATTGGTATAATTTCAGCTCCGCACGCAGTAATTGACGGCGACTCGGTTTTGGTGTGTGGCGACAGCCTGAGTGTGGTGCAATTTACCAACCTATCTTACGACTCCTTCAATCAGATTGTAGCACTGGAATGGACCGTTACCGGACCAAGTATTGACACTGTAATCCTGAACCAAAATCAGGTGGTATTCCAGTTGCCTGTGGACGAAACCATAACAGTGCAGTTAGTGGTTACTTCCAGCGTAGGCTGTAAAGACACTGCTGTGTTGATTTACAATGTGCCAGGATTTCCGGATATTGAGCTTAGCCTGGATTCAACCAGTATCAATTGTGAAGATTTGCCTGTAGAAATTGATGTACTCGGCGGCGACTCTACCTACACCTATGTGTGGACGCCTACAGTAACCTACAACCCGAATCCGCTGCATGTACTGGTAAGTCCAAGCACTACCACTACTTATGTGTTAGTAACTACTGATGGCAATGCCTGTACTGCTGTTGACAGCATTACGATTGCGCCATTGGATAGCCTGTTCCAATTGTTTGTAACTGACACCCTGATAGAAACCTGTGAAGATTCTGTCATGTTGTTTGCCACTACCAGCATTCCTGCAATAATTACCTGGATGCAAGGCAATACAGTGTTGAATGGAAACCCGGTTTGGGTGCCCGCCACTTCGGATCTAACCTACTATATGGTTACGGCTGTTACGCCCGACACCTGTATTCTAAGTCAAAAAGTAGGTGTCATAGGCTTGGGCGTGGAGCTGGAGTTGGACACCCTTATGCCTTTGAGTATTTGCGAGGGGGATTCTTTACCACTTTCCGTAATCGTGATACCAGCTGATGCCGATGTTGAGTACCATTGGAGTGTAACAGCGCCAGCTGTACTCAGTAATGATACCATTGCACATCCAATTTTGACTGGACCAGCCGGCGTGCATACTGTAACAGTGGTTGTAACCAGGGAGTTTTGTTCAGACACCCTAAGCTTCCAGGTTACCATTCATCCTAGTGATTCACTGGATGGACATATTGCGGCAGATTTGTGCGATGGCCTGACTGTTAGCTTCACGAACAACAGTGGCATGTCCGGCATCTGGGACTTTGGTGATGGCACACCCAAAAGCAGCGAAACCAATCCGGTGCATGAATACCATTCTGCTGGCATGTATATGGTAACTTTCACACCAGATATCCAGTTTGTTTGTGTTGAGCCCTGGGATAGCATGATTATGGTTATGGATGACACCCTGTTTGCGGCTATTGCCCACAGCTATATTGACTGCTCCCCGGAAGCGCTGATTCAATTCAACGGATTGGCCAGTCATTCCGCTATTTTGTCCTGGGATTGGGAGTTTTCCAATGGCATACCAACCTCAGCCAACACCCAAAACCCAAGCATCAAATACCTGGAGGAAGGAGTTTACCTGGCTACTTTAACGGTGGTTGACTCCAATCACTGTGTGGCCATAGCCACTGATTCAGTAAAAGTAGACATCATTCAGGACTTTATACAGGCACAAGATTCCATCTGTCTGTTTACCAGTCTGGAGCTCAATCCTGTTGGTGTAGATACTGCAGCGACATATGCATGGACGGCCATACCGCCCGATCCAACCCTGAACCCAACTGTTGGCAATCCCGTTGTAACACCCCTAGCTGCGACTACTTATTCTGTTGAAATAAACAAAGGGCTTTGCTCTGTGGTATACCAGATGGATGTTGCCATCATTACTACAGATACCGTGACTTTGCCGGCTGATACCATTGTTTGCAGCATGGACTCCATTGTGATAACAGCACAAACCCATGGGCCGGTAGGATTGGAATGGTCGAACTCCATACAATTCACAAACATTTTTGCCACTACAAAATCGGTAAAGGTTCTTCCTGGTAACATTTACTATGTACGCACAGCCAACGTGGAATGCCCATCCCTGGATTCCATGAAAATTGACATACAAATGCCTGAAATTCAGGCTATTCCATCAGACGACGACATCTGCGCAGGCGAAGAAACGACCTTGTTGATGACCAATCTGATACCCGGGCACAACCTCAGTTACGACTGGACACCAGATTTGCCCAACGTGGCCAACCCGATTGTTTCACCATTGGTTACCACTACGTACACCGTTGTGGTAACCAACCAGTATGGCTGTACCACTTCGTTGTCGTATACAGTTGAAGTAACCAATGTAGGCGTGGAGGCAACGGCAGATCCGGATACCGTTTCTGTGGACAATCCCACCAGCGTTCTGACAGCAACTCCGGGTGGAAATGGTGTAATAATTACCTATGAATGGTCGCCTGCAGGCACTTTGAGTAATCCTAACGGTCAACAAACCGAAGCTACGCCAACAGAAACCACCACCTATACCGTAACTGTAACTACCCAGGATGGATGCGTAGCAACAGATACCGTTACAGTTTACTACCGTTTCAATGCCTGCATTGATCCTTTCGTTTTTGTTCCAAAAGCCTTCACTCCCAACAACGACAATAAAAACGACTATTTCAAAGTACATGCCGACGGTATGACGGAGCTGAGCATGATCGTGTGGAACCGCTGGGGAGAGATTGTCTTTGAAACAAACGACCCTGCAACACTGGGTTGGGACGGATCGTACAAAGGAAGAGATGCGGTTGGCGATTCATTCGCCTGGTATGTTCGATTGAGATGCGGCAATGGCGAATACTTCGAAAATAAAGGGAACGTTACCTTATTGAAATAAAAGCCTGGTTAACCAGCAACCACAGGGCTTCATGCAAAAAAGCGTGAAGCCCTGTTTCTCTTTAGTTATGAAACCTTCCGAATTAATTCTGAATCCCGATGGCAGCATTTACCACCTGCACCTACTGCCCGAACAAATTGCGCCACTGATTATCACCGTTGGAGATCAGGACCGTGTTGAGCAGGTTAGTCAATACTTCGACCGCATAGAACACAAGGTGCAGAAACGGGAATTCAAAACCCATACCGGTTGGCTGGGCAACACCAGATTATCTGTCATCAGCACTGGTATCGGTCCAGACAATATTGATATTGTACTGAATGAAATAGACGCCTTGTTCAATATTGATTTGGAGACCCGGCAAGTTAAACCAACGATTCAGTCGCTGACCTTTATCCGAATTGGGACCGCTGGTGGTTTGCAAAAAGAAATTCCTGTGGATGCCTTGGTGTCCTCTATTGGCGCTTTTGGGCTGGACGGCCTGTTGCAATTTTATCAGGGAGAAGAATTACTGGACAATCCGATACTTTCAGCGTTGATTGCCCATTGCCAGCCGCGTTGGGAGTTTCCTTTGGCGCCTTATTATGCTGCTGCTGATTCGGCTATGTTACAGCGTTTCGATACAGGGTTTTATCAGGGCATAACCGCTACCAATCCCGGCTTTTACGGCCCACAAGGTCGCCAGCTCAGGGCTAAAGTGAAAGCGCCAGATTATCTTGATATCCTTCAAACATTTTCATTTGAAGGAAACCGAATTGTAAATCTGGAAATGGAAACTTCTGCAATTTATGGGTTATCAGCCATTCTGGGACACAAAGCCATTTCTCTGAGCGCTATTCTGGCTAACAGAGCAACCGGCACATTTAGCTCAGATCCTGGCAAAAGTGTACGTCAACTAATCGAAACCACCCTGGAAAAACTGTCTTAATAACCAAAAATATCTTCCAGGCTGAGCTCTGTTACCTTGCCCATTTTCTTCAGGTATGCAAAGTCTATCCGGTCTCTTTCGCCCAAAACCAGCCAGGTGTAATGGCGTCCTTTAATGTGTTTTTGCTGAAAATGAACCAAATCACTAGCTGAAGCCTTTTCAATTGTCTGGTAGATATCTTGCCTTAAATCACGATTCAGATACCCCCTGTCGCGGCTGCCTCTCCAGGCCCAGTACAGTTCTGCCTGATTGATACGACCGGCCGCAATTTGTTTGAGCACCCCTTTTCGGGCATGTTCCATTTGAGGCAGCGATACCGGCATATCTTCTAAAATCGCCTGAAACGCTTCCACAGCATCGCGCAGTTTATCCGGCTGCGTACCTACATAGGCTTGAAGCCAATGCGCTTTGTTCTTTTTGGTAGGACTTCCGGCATGAACATATGCGGAATAAGCCAGGGCTTTGGACTCCCTTATTTCCTGGAATACAATGCTGGATAAACCATACCCGAAATACTGGTTATACCACTCTCCCAGCACGAATTCTTCCAGGTTGAACTTCGGTGAACCTTTGGAAAGCATCAACAATTCAATCTGTACAGATGGGAAATGTACGAAATATACTTTGTCTTTCTTGGAACCAAGTTCCAGGTATCTTTTTGCCTGAACCGGTGGCAGTACTGCAGATGCTGATGGATGTACTTCCTGAAGAAGGGATCTGATCTTTCCTCCGGATTTTGCTCCAAAATAGAACACCTCGTGCTTGTATTGTCGTAATCCTTTCAGGGTTTGCACGAGTTCTTCCGGACTGAGGTTATGCATTTGCTCAGCGCTCAGTTTATCTGTAAAAGGGTTTTCCGGACCGTATTTTGCATAGCTCAGCAGTCCTTTAGACAAAATGGTGCGTTTGTCCTTTTTGTTATTTTCCCTGCGGAGCAGGATATCAGCCACCAGGTTTTCCAGGGCTGCGGGGTTGGGTTGAGCGTCTTCCAGGATATGTTCCAGCAATTTTACCGCCTGCTCAAGGGATTCTTCCAGTCCAGTGAGCGATAAGAAGAAGTGTTCCTCCCGGCATTCTGCGCCAAAACTCACCCCAAGACGGTACATAGCCTGCTGAATTTCTGTGGGACTGTACTTGCTGGTACCCAGGAACGGGAAATAACCAGCCAATACAGCCAACCGACGATCGTTCAGTTTGCCCATATCGTAACAATAATGGAGCCTGAACATTTTGCTTTTCTTATCCTGAACAACTTTCAGCGGTACTCCTCCGGAGAGTTTTTTGGTTTGGATAACCTTTTTGAAATCCACAAAAGTGGGCGCAACATCAGGAGTTTCCCATTGCAAAAAGTCTGAAGCAAACGAAGAAGCACCTTCCCGATTCACCTCAATTGGGGTAATGGGCGGTTTTTCTACCTTCATCACCAATTGGTCCTCGCCGGTATGTTTGTATACCACCGCGCAGTTATTGTCCCGAAAGGTATTTTGGGCAAAGTCAACCAGTTGTTCTTTGGTCACCTTAGCCAGCTTTTTCCAACGTTTCACTATATCAGACCATTCAATGCCCAACACAAAGGCATTGGTTATGGTATTGGCGCGTCCCTGATTTTTTTCAAAAGCCCTGATTTCCGAAATTTTCATATCCTTGATTACGGCCTCCAGTAGCCAATCTTCAAACTTGCCGTTTCTTAGATTTTCTATTTCCCGCATCAGGATTTTTTCCACATCCTCCAGGCTTTGTCCTTCCCTGGGCTTAGCCATAAGCAGGAGTGAAGAAAAGTCTTCGTACACCCGCGGATAAGCATAAGCCTCCAGTAATTGTTGTTTTTGAACAATGTTGAGATCAAACAAGCCGGCCTGATAGTTGTGCAAAATTCCGGCAATCAGCGGCAGATACAGGGATGCTTCTTTTGATTTAGCTCCCGGCAAACGCCAGCCAATTTCCACCCAGGGCGATTCTTGTCCATACACCTCCCTGAGGGTCCTTGAGCTCAGTTCTGGCTGTGGTTTAAACCTGAATTTCGGCAAAGGTTTGGCCTCAAACTTGCCAAAATAGCGTTCAGCCAAACGGATGGCATGTGCAGGGTCAAAATCGCCTGCCATGACAATCGCCATGTTATTGGGGATATAATAGGTATCAAAAAACTTGTAAATGTTAGTTTGAGACGGATTTTTGAGGTCCTCTCCCCTACCCAGTGTGGTTTGTGTGCCGTATGGATGGGTAGGTGTCAGGGTTTCCTGCATAGCCTTCAGGGTTTTGCGGAAATCTTTGTCCTGACTGATATTATACTCTTCAAAAACTGTTTCCAATTCTGTATGGAAAAGCCGGAGAATGGGGCGTCTAAACCGCTCACTTTCCAGGGCAAACCAGCGTTCCAGTTCATTGGAAGGAATATCGTTCACATAAACCGTTTGCTCCACCCAGGTGTAGGCGTTGGTTCCTTTGGCCCCCATGGCGCTAACCAGCTTATCGTATTCATTGGCTGCTGCAAATTGAGCAGCTTCATTGCTCAGGCGGTCTATTTCAGCATATAGCCTTTTCTTTTGCTCCGGATCTTGCTCTGCCCGGTGGCGTTCAAAAAGCGATTCTATTTCATCCAGCAGCGCCTTTTCCTCCTCCCAATTCAATGACCCCAGGCGATCTGTGCCTTTGAACATCATGTGCTCAAAATAGTGAGCTAATCCGGTGGTATCAGCCGGATCGTGTTTGGAGCCAACCCGGACTGCTATTTCAGTGTAAACTCTTGGCTCGTGTTTATTAATGGTTAAAAATAACTTCAGCCCATTTGACAGGGTATGCATTTGAACCTGAATAGGGTCTCCAGGAATACTCAGTAATGCAGTGGATGGATTAGTAGCGGGGGTAAATTGGTCCATAAATTTGATATGAGGTTAAAAAAACCCGTCCTGCGATAATAGTGCATCGCCGGACGGGTCCAGAAAGGGCGTTCTATTGAGTAAACGATTAGATATCCAGCAACAAACTGGTTGGATCTTCTATCAGATTTTTAACTCGAACTAAAAACGTCACAGAGGTGGAACCGTCAATGATGCGGTGATCATAACTCAGCGCCAGGTACATCATTGGGCGTATCTTGATTTCTCCATCAACTACTACAGGGCGCTCCTTGATAGCGTGCATGCCGAGGATAGCGCTTTGTGGTTCATTGATGATAGGCGTGCTCATCAAACTGCCGAACACCCCGCCATTGGTAATGGTGAACGTACCACCGGTCATTTCGTCCAGCGATAACTTACCATCCCGAGCCTTTGCAGAAAGTTCTTTTACTTTAAGCTCAAATTCAGCGAAATTCATGCTTTCCACATTGCGAATTGGCGGAACTACCAGGCCTGTCGGGGTTGAAATAGCAATGCTAATGTCTGCGTAATCGTGGTAAACGATATCATCACCATCAATAGCAGCATTTACATCAGGCATTTCCATCAGGGCTTTGGCGCAGGCTTTGGCGAAAATGGACATAAAGCCCAGCTTAATGCCGTACTTCTTAACGAAAGCATCCTGATATTTTTCGCGAAGGGCCATTACAGCGCTCATATCCACTTCATTAAAAGTGGTGAGCATAGCTGTATTGTTTTTCGCACTCACCAAACGCTTCGCAATGGTACGGCGCATGCGACTCATTTTCTCCTTCCGGTCTACCCGCGAGTAGGCGGCGGCTGGCTTTGGTGCTGGCGCAGGTGAAGTGGCTGGAGCTGCTGGCTGTTGTACCGGCGCAGGTGCAGGTGCTGCCGAGGATGCTTTTACGGCATCTTCCTTGGTGATACGTCCGTCCCTGCCAGTGCCGGCAACATTGGAAGCTGGAATATTAGCCTCCGAAAGGATTTTGGCAGCTGCCGGACTTGGCGTTCCGGTAGCGTAATTGGCAGTGGAGGCTGTTTCTTTGGCAGCCGGAGCTTCCACAGACGGAGCCGGGGCAGAGCTGGCCACAGCACCACTTGCTTCCGTATCTATCTTTGCGAATAATGCGCCAACAGGCAAATCTTCTCCTTCTTTGGCCACCCAGACTAGCTTGCCAGCACTATCTGCCGACAACTCTTGGTTGGCTTTTTCGGTTTCAATCTCACAAAGCGGTTCATCCAGTGCGACCATGCTGCCGTCAGGCTTTAGCCATTTGGAAAAAGTTACACTGCTTATAGACTCCCCCAAATTAGGGATCTTTAGTTCAATTACAGGCATTTTCTTGGAAAAAACAATGAAAAATGTGTCAACAAAAATTGGTTTCGCAAAGGTAGATTTTTGAACAAAATCCTTAAGATTGTTTAAAGTTTTTTGACAACCACTTTATAACAAATAAATGCAAGGCCTGTTCAAGTCCTTTACTTATTTCGTTTATATTCAAACTTCAGCAACAGTCCTTCGCCCTTCTTTCCTTCGCTGCCAATAATCAGATTTCCATCCGCATCAAAGGCAAGACCTTCTGGTTGGGGCAATAATTTTTTGTTCAACGTTTGAACATGCTTGATGGCGCCTGACTTGTAGTCAAGCACAACCAGACGTTTGAGGGCTGTAGAAATCAAGTAAACATCCTGTGTTTTGGGATGTAATGCAATGGCTGAAGGACTGAAAAAATCGTGTTTTTCTGACTCCCCATAAGCCACAAGCCGATTCACCTCTTCCGGATCAACACTGTAAACAGGGTTAGACTCGAGTGTTTTTGACTTTAGATTAAAGGCCCAGACTTGCCTTTTACCCGTACTGTCAGGGTTTTGCTTGCAGGCAAGCAACAGGCATTTACGCCAGGGGTCATACGCCAGACCTTCCAAATCGTCCGATTTCTTAAGTTGCGTTTTGTATTCTGCTACCACCGGGGCGCCTTTTTTCCAGTCGGTGATCTCAAACAGATCGCCATCGCTTTTCAAAGCCCAAATGGTTTTTCCAACCATTTCCACGCCTTCAAAATCGCCTTTCTCCCGGAAAAGTATCCGACGACTTATGGCGCCGCCGCGTTCCCCATCAATAAAAAACACCTCACCGCGCTCGTCGGCAATTGCAATGTAGTAGCCCGGTGTATCGCTTGGTCCTAATCCTGAAATTTCTTTCAGACTCTCGCTAACCAGATTGATGGTAAGCGAGGGATTTTGCAGGTCATAGGGCAAGCTGTCGCCGGCTACAGAAGCTGAGCCAGCCGGTCCGGATTGCGGTTTTTGCGCATTGCAAAAACCCAAAATAACCGTGAAAATGACGAGCCCGAATGAGGGCTGCGGAAGCAGTTTTTGCATAAATCAGGAACTTGCCGTTATTTAAGGCTTAAACACCTCAATTTCGTGCATTTCAGTGATGAAATCTGTGAATTTACCGTTGAACCTGGTGGCTCGTACAATATGGTTGTCAATCCAGTGGTAGTTGCCCCCTCTGGGCTTTCCAAACACTATCCCATGGTACTTGAATCCGTGCCTGTTCAACCACTCTTCTGTCACATGGCGATGCGCCTCAGTTCTGCTGGTAAAGAAATAAATGATATGTCCTTCATCGTACCAGCGGTTCAAAAACTCCAATGCGTCAGGGTACGGCGCAACCGTGCCCATGCGCTCAGGCTCCTCGTTAGGCACATCATCGCAAATGGTGCCATCAATGTCGATCAGGTAGTTTTTTACGTTGGCTGGCAGTACTGGACTAGCCCTTTGACCTTTCTCATCAAAGGCCTCAAATAATGCGGTGTCTGTCATAAAAAGTGTGCTTGATGCTCAAAAGCTGAATCCAACTGAAGCCTGAATCATGAAATTTTGGTCTTTGTCGTCCCGGTAAATCAGGCTCTGGCCGTCGCCAGTACGCGCTTTGGAAAGATCTGCTTTATTGTTTGTGATATCGCTAAGTCCATATTGCAGGCGACCGCTAATGTACAGGGCACTGCTGATGTAATAGGACAAGCCACCAACGATACCAAAGTCCAAAGTATTGTAGAGTGCGCCTTTATCTTCAGGATAATCGTAGTAAGCGCCCATGGTTTTAGGTGTTTCAGCTATAAAACCATCTACTTTTACATTAACTGGTGTTTCATTATCAGAGTTGGCTGTTCCTTCGCCCGGATCATCTCTGCGGTAATTATGGTTCAGGTTAAAGTTAAGTTCGGTTTCGCTTGTGTTCGGGTTTACATAAGCATTGTTGCCCAATGCCGTTTTTCCTGAGTAGCGCAGCGAACCTTCACCGGTAGAAGCAACAAGAATACCTACATACCCGCCGCCATAAATTTCAAAATGCTTGAATTTACCAAAGACCATCACTGGTATATCCAGGTATGAGTTATTGACATTAACCAGGTAGCGGGCATTTCCGGTGGTATAAACCTGGCCTGCATTGTGTTTGAAAAAACGATAAGCCTGGCCTTCATACGTGTATTTTGCACCACGCTTGGAGTACAGAAATTCTCCCCGAACGCCAAAACGATCTGTGAACTTATAGGCAAAGGTCATACCAATGTGAAAACCAGTCGAGTTATCCCATTTTTCCAGTGAATTACCCTGGTCGTCCAGTTCAGAAGTACCTTGAAATCTGGAAAAGTTCAAGCCGGTTTTGAAACCGTATTTGATTTGAGCAACTGCGCCATAGCTCATAAACATCAGGGCAGCCATGAAAACAGCACTACGGTAAAAAGATTTTGAAAGAATCGCCATTTGTGTGTAAATGTTTGAAAATCAAAAGATTTGCTTAATTGTTTGTTTCAGACAATTGTCGACAAAGGCCAAAAGTACGGCATTCTGTTAACCCAGACATTGTTACCTTTGCGAACATTTGAATTATTGGAACGATTGTAGCAAACCAATCGTTCTGCCTAACCAATTTATTTTTGACATGAAAAACTGGCCACTTTGGGAAGTGTTCATCAGATCTAAACAAGGACTCAGTCATAAACACGTGGGCAGTCTGCATGCTGCAGATGCTCAGATGGCCCTGGAAAATGCCCGCGATGTGTACACCCGCCGTAATGAAGGTGTGAGTATCTGGGTGGTGGAATCTCAGCATATACATGCTTCTACGGAGGATACAGAAGCGTTTTTTGATCCGGCTAACGACAAGGTTTACCGTCACCCAACGTTCTACGAACTCCCGGATGCTGTCAAACACATGTAGGCCATGAACAAACTGTTACTATTTCCAGTACTTTGGGCATTCACCCTGATTGCCTGCAAGGATACTTCTCCGGAAGAGCCACCAACACCCACGCCTTTTGTATTTCAGGCTCCTGAGGGTTTCCCGCCGTTTTTTGATCCTGAAGACAACAAAACCACCCATGAGGGTATTGCCCTTGGGCGTAAACTTTTTTATGATCCCATTCTTTCCGGCGACAACACCATTGCCTGTGCCGATTGCCACAGGCAGGAAAATGGCTTTACCGATCCGCGCAGGTTTAGTGTTGGAATAGATGGCATTGCAGGGCACCGGAATTCCATGAGTCTGATTAACCTGGCCTGGCAGCACCGACTTTTCTGGGATGGCAGAGTACATGGTTTGGAGGAACAAGCGCTTTTTCCGATCAAGGATCCGATAGAAATGCACGAAACCATGGGCAATGCGGTAGCTGAGCTTCAGGCCATACCGGAATACCGGGAAATGTTCTGGCAGGCTTTTGGAACGCGCCAAATAGACAGTTCATTGGTGGCCAAAGCTATTGCGCAATTTGAACGCACCCTCATTTCTTTTAACTCCAGATATGACCGCTGGAAACTGGGACTTGACAGTTTGGACAAATCAGAATTGAATGGCATGCAGTTATTTATGGACCCGGTGAAGGGCGGCTGCGCTAAATGCCACTCTTTCGGGGCCATGTTCAGCGATTTTCTGTTTCGCAACAACGGAAAAGACAGTGTGGTTACAGATATGGGACGGTTTACGGTATCCGGACTACCGCAGGATATTGGAGCTGTCAAAACACCTTCCATGCGTAATGTAGAATATACGGCGCCATATATGCTGGACGGCAGGTTCGAGACACTGGAAGAGGTATTGGAGTTTTACAACACAGGATTTCACCTGGGGCCGCATACCGATCCTTTCATGTCAACCCTGGTTAAGGGGCGTTTGAGCGAGAAAGAAAAGCGCGATATAATTGCCTTTTTGAAAACCCTCTCCGAGCCGGATATCCTGACCAATCCTGCTTTCAGCAAACCTTAATTAAAAAATGTTTTTACTGTAACCTTTTGTTGGTGTAGGCGTCTGGCTTATACATCCTTCAACATTTTACAGCTATGAAACACATTTCCTTGTGGCTTATTGCCGCTCTGACATGCCTGCAATCTCTGCAGGCGCAAAACACCACACTCCAAACCTTTTTCCACCAACACAAAGAAAAGCCGGGGTTTACCCATGCTCTCCTGAGTAAAGACCTTTTTGATGTGGCCTCCGGGCATGAAATCAGCAAAGAGGACTGGCAGGGGCTCCACGCTGTAGTTCAAAACATGGGTGTTATGGAAATTCTGGTGGCCGACAGCATTTCCAACGGCGTAGCGTTGTATAAAGAAGCTAAAAGTTGTATTCAAGAAACAGAATTCGATGAATTACTGACAGTTCGGGACAACCAGACCAACGTAAGAATTTGGGTAAAATCCGAAGAGGACATTGTGACGGACCTGGTATTACTGGTTGGGGCACCGGAGGAATTTGTCCTTATTTGTTTTGCAGGCAAACTGGAACTAGGGAATATTTCTCAATTGCCGGAATTGTTTGAGGCGGGCAAAACAACACAATTCGTAGAAAGATCTGCGGAAGTTTCGGCAGCATTCAGCATCTCTCCCAACCCGGCCCGGGATCAAATCTCGATTCAATTTTCTGACCCACAAGATCAACCCTCCCAACTGGAAATCATAGACATCAACGGTCGGAAGGTCCTACAGACCACCTTATCCTCTGATGCTACTCTTCCCATTCAGATCGGCCAGCTCAAGCCCGGAACGTACTGGGTGCAACTCCGAACAACAGGAGGAAAAATTGGCATCCAACAGTTAGTGAAAATGAGTGAATGAGTGAATGAGTGCGTGAGTGGGGCGTTAGGTTTAGGTTTCCGGCTAAAAATGCTTTTACATAAAAACTCATTTGTTTAGCCACCAAGAATTTCAAACCCAACGCCTCACTCACCCACTCACTCACCCACTCACTCATTTCTTCCTGGACGCGTTGATGAGGAAGAACGCGAGTAGTGCAAAACAGAGCACACCTAGTATATTGTAGCCATTGGCGCCAATTACAGCTGTGATACCATGTTCCATGTTCATTTTTTCCAGGGCTGCTGCGGTGCCATCTGATGCCTGGAACAAGGCCACAATGACACCTGCCAGCGCTCCGCCGGCAACCAAACCCGTGGCAAACAAACTGCCTTTACCCAGCTCAGCATCTTCAACAGCTTCGCCTTTCCGGCTGGCCATCCAATCGGTAAGACCTTTGAGTGCTCCACCAATCCAGATTGGCAGTGTAGTGCTCAATGGCAGGTAAAGACCCACCGCGAAGGAGAGCGATTTGATACCACATAGCTCCATGGTTACAGCAATAAACAAGCCTACCAATACGAATTGCCAGTCAAGATTGAAAGACAACAGACCTTTAATCAAGGTAGCCATAAGGGTAGCCTGTGGAGCATTGAATTTTTCTCCAATAGCGTGTTCAATGCCTTGCGCGCGCAGGTCAGCCGTTGGGTTATCCAGGAAAAGCACTGTAGCACCAATAACCAGAGATGAAACCACAACGCCAATGAACAGCGCTATTTGCTGATACCTGGGCGTTGCGCCAATCAAATAGCCGGTTTTCAAATCCTGGGAGGTTGCGCCTGCATTCGCGGCTGCGATACAAACCATACTTCCCACCACCAGGGCCATCGGTTCAAACACCTTTCCGGTCCAACCCACACCGATAAACACCAGTGCTGTGCCCATAATGGTAGCGATGGTCATACCTGAAATCGGGCTGTTACTGCTTCCAATGATGCCTACGATCCTGCTGGCTACGGTTACAAAGAAGAAGCCAAAGATTACTACCAATACGCCAATCATCAGCTTGCTGAAAATGCTATCGCCCGGAATACTAGGCAACACAGCCATCAGCAGAATCAGCGCCAGGCTTCCTATGCCTACTACTTTAATAGGCAGATCATCTTCCGTACGTGCTTTTGCCACAGACTTGTCACGGTTGCGGAACTCGCCCATGCTGTCGCGGAAGGAAGAAATGATGGTAGGCAGGGTTTTGATCAATGTAATAAAACCAGCTCCGGCTACAGCGCCTGCGCCAATCTGACGAATATAGGCCCGGTATACAGCCTCCGACAAATTGCTCATTGTGTGTGTAGCTGGATCCCAGCCAAAACGAGCGCTGGTTTGCGTAGCATCCATCAAATCCAGTTTGTCCAGCTGTGCCGCAATGACATCCGGTGGAACCAGCGTAGCCAGCAAGGGAATCAAACCCAGCCAGGCTAACACGCCACCCGCAACCAATACGCCGGCAATACGGGGGCCGATGATATATCCTACACCCAGGTACTCCGGCGTGATTTCGCCGCTGAGTCTGGCCGCAGGCAGATATTTATTGGCAATGCCACTTGCCCAGGTGGGTACTTCAGAAATAACATGAAAAACCTTTTGCAGCATGGCATAACCAAGTGCAAAGCCTAGTCCCTGGTATGCCGTTTTAGCAAAATCGCCGCCTTTATCACCAGCCATCAATACATGAGCGCAAGCGGTACCTTCCGGATAAGGCAGATTATCGTGTTCCTTTACAATCAACGACCGGCGCAGCGGGATCATCATAAGCACCCCCAAAATACCGCCGAAAATGGCCAGCATCAGGATGGTCCAATAATTAAAATAGCCCTTGCCGATACCGTCTGAAAGGAAC
>DATGWL010000171.1:0-3722 GCA_035299505.1 Saprospiraceae bacterium
GGCTGTTGTTGACATCTCCAATTTTTACAGCAATAAAATTCAGGGCAGTGTTGGACGGTGCGCCTTGCCAAAATTCGTTGGGAAGTGTAAATACACCACTTGGAGGAACCATTGGCAAACTTCCTGGGGAATTTTCATCAAAAAATCGCCAGGATTTCTGACCAGCAAGAGTATCGGTAATACCCAAAATCAGTTGCCTTAAACTGAAAATATCTGGCGAAATTCCACCTCCAGTTAAGTCAATTTTACCATCTCCATTAGCATCTGCTGCGGCATACTGGTAGATGTTAGTAAACTCTGCAACGCCATATAAATGCTTTGAAATAAGCAGAATATCATATGCTGACACCCCATTAAGCCATGTTGTATCATTCCGAGGAAAAAATTGTTTATTTATATTCACCTCATGGGAAGGGAAGAACCCCTCAGCCTCCACAGAAACAGTAGAAAAAGCTGCAAAAAAAATAAAAAAATGCCCGAAACGACATAAAAGAGAAGACGCATTCAACCAGGTACTAGCCCCACCAAAAATCATAAAAAAACGTCTATTTATCATATGAAAAATTTTTTATAACAAATCCCCACCTTAGCTTCGGGGCAAAAAAAAGGCTGTGCAACACAAAAGCATTGCACAAATACTTTAACAAAATTCACATGAAGAACAGGCCATGAACCTTTACAAGGCCTGACTTGATACAAAGGATTAGATCGGAAACGTCAGATGAGCGGTGCTTTGAAAAAAAAGAGGAAAAAGCCCCCTATATTTTCGGTTCGTGGTGGATATCCTGTAAAATGGATATAAAATCTGTTATTCCCTAAAAATGTAACACTAATAATACACAATTTGCCAAGGCACAACAAAGATAATACAGGTTGATGGATATCCCAATAGCCGTGTTTTGAATTAATTACTACTTGTCGGACTAATTACATAATTGACGATTATGACCGTACTCGTGGGGCTGGTAGACTTGCGGTCCTTTCGGAATACAAACTCCAACGCCCCACTCATTCACACATTCACTCACTCACTCATTTTCCCTATGTTTGCCTCCATGGAAAAAAAACAAGGTCAACTCATACGCAGTGTGACGCTGGCAGGCGCCACCATTTTGGTCGTCAGTTCCGTGATCGGATCTGGCGTATATAAAAAAGTGGCGCCAATGTCGGCCGAACTACTGTCGCCGGATCTGGTGCTGTGGGCTTGGGCGCTGGCCGGGATTATCAGCTTGTGCGGCGCTTTGAGCAATGCAGAGATTGCCGGCATGATGGCCGATTCGGGCGGGGAATACGTTTATTTCCGGAAGATATATGGTAAATTCATGGCCTTTATGTGGGGTTGGAGCACGTTTGCCGTGATCAAAACAGCAGCTGTGGCCGGCATTGCGTATGTGTTTTCGCAGTCGTTTAATGCCATTGTCCCCTTACCTCATTTGCCTGAATCCATTGAAAGCATTCAGTTTTTGGTATTTAAACCCTTTGAAAATGCCGGGGTAAAGGCGCTCACCATTGCACTGATACTGGTACTGACCTGGCTGAATTCCCGCGGACTCAAAAACGGGGAGTTCCTGAGCACCTGGGCTACCCGGCTGGTTATTGTGGGGTTGGCTGGTGTGGTTTTGTCCGGACTATTTTTTGGCGGTGGCAGTATGCAGAACTTCCAGACCTCATCTGTGGCGTTTGTGGATCGCTCCTGGACGGATTTCAGCTTCATCAAAGCCATGTTTACGGCACTCCTGGCCGCTTTTTGGGGTTATGAAGGCTGGAACACCCTTGGATTTATTGGCGGTGAAATCAAAAATCCAAACCGGAATTTGCCTTTAGCCTTGTTTTCCGGCATGTTGATCATCATGGGTGCGTATTTGCTGGTGAATTTCACCTATTTGTATGTGTTGCCTATTGATCAGATTATCAATGTTTACAAATCACAAAACGAGATCGCAGCCGTTGCGGTGGTGCGTCATTTTGCCGGAGATATCGGCGCGACCCTCATTTCCATTACTATCCTGATTACTACCCTGGGCTGCACAAATGCCACTATTTTGATGCCTCCCCGGGTTTATTACGCCATGGCCAAAGATGGCTTGTTCTTTTCCCGGGCCAAAGAAATTCACCCGGAATACAATACACCCAACCCGGCGCTTTGGATGCAGGGGCTCTGGGCTTGTCTGTTGGTGCTTTCCGGCAGTTTTGACCAGCTCACCGATATGCTGATTTTTGCGGCCTTTTTCTTTTACGGAGCCACCGCATTCGGCGTATTCATTCTGCGCAAACGCGAACCCAATGCCGAACGGCCATATAAGGTATGGGGCTACCCCATTGTACCTGCCTTGTTCGTGCTGTTTTGCGCGACACTCATCGTGGTCACCTGTTTCACCCATCCAAGAGAGGCTGGATTAGGCGTGGTGTTGATGCTGACGGGCGTGCCGTTTTATTGGTATTGGACGAGGGAGAAGTGATGGAGAGGGGTGTTTGAGGTCATTTGAGGGTCATTTGAGGGTCATTTAGGGGTCATTTAGGGGGCATTTAGGGGGCATTTGTGGCTGCTGGGTTGATTCCGTAAGTACCTGCAAAAGTTATGCTGACAGTTGGCTGGCAACAGACATTTCGGATGCCTGGCTCGTGTAGGTCCTTACAGGATGACAACCCAGCTACAATAATAACTCAGGATAAAATTTAGCCGAAGGCAAAGACAACAATTCGCGCCCTCGGCGTCATGGTTTCGCACAGATTCGGCACAGATTTGTTGCACAGATTTCACACAGATTTTTACACTAAGTGAGATTACTGCCGAAGGCAGAAAGAAAAATCCGCGTCATCAGCGTCATCCGCGTTCCAATTGAAATCCGCGTTCAAAATACGCGTTCACTTTCCGGGGAATTTTCGGATCATCTTTTCCACGCCTGCTGCAATCTCTGCGTATGGCAGCGACTCTTTGGCGATGTACCCAAGCATCAGGGAAATGTGCTGATCTGACTCCGTAAGTTTTTGGAGCAGCGCGTCTTTATTCAGGCGAAAAGCTTCGCGGATCTGACGCTTGATTCGGTTGCGGGAAACGGCGGTTTTGAACACACGCTTGGGAACAGTAATGACCACTTGTACCCTGCTCATGGCAGCCAGATGCGGAGGAGCTTCTTTCCACACCACCCGCAAGGGATACGCCACATAAGATTGTCCACCCTTAAACAGGGCGCCAATGGCAGCCTGGCTCTTGAGTCGCTCCTGACGGGTGAATGTGGGCATGATATGGATAAAGACAGCAAGAAAGGCTTGCAGGGAGGCACAAAAATAAGACTTCCGAGGTCACAGGGTGACTTCGGAAGTCTTATAATAATATAGCATAAACACGGCTCAGGCCGGGTTCATTTATTTCGCGCCACGCTCGTCGGAAACGGTCAGTTTCCAGCGACCTTGCTTACGGCGGCGAGCCAGAACTTTGCGGCCATTTTTGGACTCCATGCGGGAGCGAAAACCATGCTTGTTTGCGCGCTTGCGCCGTGAAGGTTGATAGGTACGTTTCATCGCTTACTCTGTAAAATTTGTTCTTTCCGAAAAACGGAGCGCAAAGGTACAATTAGTTTTTAAAATTCAAAACATAGGGATTGAATTTTACGCAGGAAATAGTTTTTTGGGGCATTTAGGTTATTTGGGGGTCATTGGGAGACATTTGGGTCATTTAGGGGTCATTGGTGGCATGTCAGGTTATTTTACTGTCGGGGTGA
>DATGWL010000172.1:0-7430 GCA_035299505.1 Saprospiraceae bacterium
AAAGCCTCATCCAAAAATGGACTGAACCTGGTGATGAATGCCTTGGCGTAATCAAACTCCCCCAAACCAGTACAAAGTATAATAATGTTAAGAAAAGTTACTTGTGGCATGCGACCGTTGTCGAGCAGGATATTAAACTCATCGGCATTTTTATACACAGCCAGCAAACTTGGACCTACAGAAGGATCATCAGTTTGGGTACGAATGCCGTAGTTGATGATTTGCCTGAGCATGGTTTTTTTGTCTTCCAGTGGAATAGCATGCAGGTTTTCGTGAAATAGACTTACCAAACGCTCAAAAGTAGCGGTTTGATAGTCGCTCTTCTTGGCCAGCACAATTTCCAGGTAAAGCTTGCTCATGGGAGACTGATCTATGTGCATTTTTAGACCCGGAACCTTCAATATACTGTTCAGATAAGGCATTTTTTTTTGCCCAATCATATTCACCCGATTCATCCATTCTGCCGCATATCGCAGATAATTAGACAATGCATGGTGCAACATGTTTTCAGTTGCATGTTCCAGATAGGGCTCATCGGTTGCTGACTTTGGAGTATCCGGATTGAAATATACCCGTTCAAAGGTTTTGAACAGAAAGTACCAGTCTTCCGGAGATTTCATCTGCTGTTTTTTCAATTTATTAGTAAAGGCCTCAGCCTCTTCCCGAAAATATGCTCCTGCATTACGTTGCCCGAGCGCTGAAATGAGCAGGTATTCTTCCGTGGAGGTAGGAGGAAGGTTGACGGGGCCCAGCGCTACCTCTATAGCCAGGAAACGCTCCAGTTGACGGGCCATATCCGACATCAGGTTGTACAGTTTAGCGTCTGAGAAGGAGTTTTTCCCGAAACAGGATTCATAAATAGCCTTAAGTGCCGGTTTTTCCGGATCAAATGCAGGGTATTTTTTCTTTAACTGACGGTAAAAGATCAGGAATCGGTCAGGAGCTTTGAAGTAAGGCGATTCCAGAAATCGTTCCCAGCTTTTCTGATCTTCAGCATCCAGCAACCGTAACAAATGAAGCAATTTCATGATATTATTTCAAATTTCAGACAAATCTACGCACAGTTTTCGACTAGATAAAATAAAATATAAACAATTGATATACAATAAGTAATACAGCTGAAAACCAGATTAAAACCCAGATTTTTCGACGAGAATTTCAAAATTAAAATTCTTCAGAGAGCACCTGTATCAGATTAAACTTGTACCAGATTTTGAGCGGCCATGAAGCATAAGTGAAATAATCGGAACGACCCGCTCAGGATTTGAAGTTTCAGCATCTGCGGCTAATACACCCAACTGCACACAATTAACCATCTATCGATAAGAAATGCGAATACTTTAGGTAAAACCAATTAAGTAATCCCTGGATAATTAGCACCTACTAGACACTCTCCGGCCGGCCGTTGTACCCGCGCAACGGCCGGCGGGGAGAAAACAGTTTTTTTTCTCCCCTCTGCAACTCATACTCCCATCCGATGTCATTGGCCATGTCTTTTCCATCGCCAATTATGAAACACCTGTTCCTCTACTGCATATTACTTCTGCAATTCATCCCCGGCAAGGCCCAAAACTCCCCCCAATTAATTAACCATCAGGCTCTTCTTTTCAAAATTGAAACGCCGCAGGATTCCATTTCTTTCCTGTTGGCAGATACCAGCACCACTGCTACCAAACCTATATTGCTATTTTGCCAGGGCTCGCTGCCAGTGCCCCTTTTCGCTGAAATTGAATCGTACGGCCTATACATGCTGGGAGGTGGCATTGGCAATTTTGACCTGAACAAACTTCGGCAACACTACCATATTGTAGTAGTCTCTATGCCACATATACCGGCTATTGCCTCAAAAGAGCAACTTAACGAGCAATTTCAGGTAATAACCAACCCCAAAATCCCATACTCCTTTCCCAAAGCCTACGTGCAGGCAGATTTCCTGGATCGGTATGTGGAACGGGCATACCAGGCACTGGATTTTCTGAAAAAACAGCCATGGGTTGATTCCCGGAAACTGGTGGTGGCCGGACATTCGCAAGGCGCTAAAGTAGCTACCAAACTGGCCAGAAAACATCCAGACATTACGCATCTCGGTCTTTTTGGCGCTAACCCTTTTGGCAGGGCTGACCAGATGATCCGGCAGGCCAGGCAGGATGCGCAAGAGGGCAAAATAACCTGGGAAGAAGCTGATTCCATCATGAATGACCAATACCGTTTTTTTGAAACAGTTCATCAACCGGATTCTCTTAAAGTCAACCCGGAATATCTTTCGTGGAATAGCTTTTCAGAGACATTCTTCGACGATTGGCTGGAGTTGGATATACCCATTTACCTTTCCTACGGAACAGATGATCCGGTTGCTGCACTATGCGACCTGGTACCTCTATTATTTATTAAGGAAGGCAAAAAGAACCTTACCCTGAAAAGATACCTTCATCTGGAGCACAACTTTTTTCCGGTAGACCCCAATTCCCGGCAACCCAACTACAACCAACCGCGCTGGCCCGAGGTCATGAACACATTCCTTGACTGGAGCTTAAAATAACATGGCGCCTGCGGCCTGCGTACCATCATGATATTTTCTACCTTCGCCGCACTATGCTTCAGAACTGGCTTAAACCACTTTCAGCCTCTTTTTGCAAAAATGCGGCAGATGCCCAACCAGATTGGGCATTGGGTAAAAATCTACTGCTGCACCGCTCAGAATTTCCGGATCTTAAAAAAGTCAGGGCAGCTATTATTGGCGTGGGCGATAAAGACGCCAACCTCATCAGGGAAAAATTATATGCCTGCGCATATACGTTTCCAGCCGGAACTATAGCCGATTTGGGTAATTTGCGTAAAGCCGATGCCGCGCAGCTTATCCCGGTTATCTATGAATTGTTGAGCGGTAAAATATTGCCCATCATTGTTGCTGGTAAAGACGAACTGGCAAAAGCCCATTTTTTGGCCTATCAGGAGGCCAAAGCCCTCGTCAACCTGGCTGTTGTAGACGAGTCATTCCAGCTCAATGGCCGGTATTCTGGCCTTTTGAGCCCCAGACACCCACATTTATTTCATTTTTCGCTGATAGGACTACAAGTACATCAAACAGCCCCGCAAGCCATTGATTTTCTCACTAAAAATCATTTTGACCTGGTTAGGCTGGGAAAATCCCGAGCCAACCTGGAAGAAACTGAACCGGTTTTGCGTGATGCTGATTTGCTGGCTTTTCACCTTGGAGCACTCAAACAATGTGAGGCGCCGGGAGTCAACTCCCCTACTCCATCCGGATATTTCACCGAAGAAGCCTGTCAACTCTGCCGTTATGCCGGCATGAGCGATAAACTCACCTCTTTCGGTCTGTATGGTTATCAACCAGATGCCGACCCCCATCAGTTGACGGCTCAAACTGCCGCACAAATGATTTGGTACCTGCTGGAAGGCCTTTTCAACCGAAAAGGCGATTTCCCGGCTTCCACCACCGGGCTCACGGAATATGTTGTGGATTTCCGTAAGCTCAATTATCAGATTACCTTTTGGAAAAGTATCAAAAGTGGTCGATGGTGGATGCAGGTGCCTGTAGCCACCAAGCGCAAACACGATCGGCACAGGTTGGTACCCTGTTCATTCCAGGATTATCAGTCGGCCTGCAGAGAAGAATTGCCCGAGCGGCTCATGCAGGCGATGGAGCGGAAATATGAGATTTGAGACGGTGGTCCCGAGTACTCGGGATGGACGGTGGACGGTGGACGGTGGACGGTGGACGGTGGACGGTGGACGGTGGACGGTGGACGGTGGACGGTGGACAAACCAATACAATTATGTGATTTTAAATCAAATAAAGATCAATAATTAATACAATATTATATCAAAATCCCTTGTTCATCTGGAACCCCGCCCTAAAGGACAGGGCTTTCCGATCAACACCTAATAAAACCAAACCGAACGCCAACTCAAACACTCGGGCACTCAAAAACTCAAACACTCGGACACTCGGGCACTCAAAAACTCAAACACTCAAACACTCGGACACTCGGACACTCAAACACTCCGCCCCATGCCTCAACGCCTTTTAGCTGCTGTACTGGTTATTTTGTTTGGCTGTATTGTTTTCCTGTATGTCCGGGAATTCAGGTACCTGTCGAGCACCATTGGAGTGAAATGGCTGGTTGCCGGCTCAATGCTGGTGGTGGCAGTTTTAACATCTGCCGGACTTTGGCGTTGGCGAGACCGGTTTACGCCACTTGACCGGCACCTGCCTGAAGTTTTGCTGATCAGTGTATTCAGTGTATTGTTTGCGCCTCTTTGGGGAAGTTTGATCAATCGGGCATTGGGCAAGGAAACCCATCGTTCCTTTATTTTTGAATCAGAAACAGCTTATTATGCATCCGGTTATGGCATATTAAAAGGCGAAAAACTCAAACCCACAGGCTGGAAACTTCGTGTAAACGACGGAGGAGTTTCCCGGTTGTTTACATACAAATCGCAGTCGTATTATCCACTCAGCAAACCAGGGGATGTCATTTTATTGCCAATCACCAAGGGCCTGTTTGGATTTGAAGTGATCGAATTAAAGTGAATTTGTTTTTATCACTCACCCACTCACTCACTCACTCACTCACTCACTCACTAACCATGAGATCAATCTTCCTCCTTTTATTCGCCTTTTTCGCCTGCACACTTCAGGCTCAGAACGCCTTGTTTTATCAGGAAGAATTAGTGGTTACCGCAAACTCGCTAAATCTTCGTGAAGCGCCAGATGCCAATTCCAAAAAAGTAGCCAGTCTAACCCAGGGAACTCTGCTACAATTTCTGGAGGCCTGGAATGACGGCCAATACACCCAAATTGATACTACCGACGAAAATTCCCCAATGGGTCGATGGCTGAAAGTGCGTACCAAAAACCACACTGGGTGGGTATTTGATGTGTATGTGAGCGGCACTACCGAGTTGTACTACGAAAACGTGCCACAGTTCGATATGAAGTCAGTTCCACCTCTTTTCTGGTATGGCGTGTACGCCCGGGACTCCTTTTCAGATGAAATCAGAAAGGTGCAAGTCAAACTGGCAGAAGAAATGAATCCGTTCTATGGAGCCAATGTAAAGATGCTCAAAACAAACCAAAGAGAGACGAGCAAATTCCTCATCGCCAGCCACACCCCACTCACTACAGGATACTGCGGTCCACTTGGTGTATTCGACCCTGACCAAATGTTTTTCACCAAAGCTCTGGGCCCTGGCACCCAGCTTTCCATTTATCCAGGTAATGATATGAATGACACCATTGTCAAACCCTCCTATGGCCTGGCAGCCACCGGATGTGCCAGATTTGAGGATAACTTTGTGCGTATTTTTGATTACCAGCTCACGCTGCTGGATTACATGGCTGAGCCCATGGCCACACAGGACCTTACGCCTTGGGTTAGAACAGAATTCCCGGAAACAAACCCTTCTGTAGACCTGCTTTGGTTTGGAGATTTAGACCACGACAACAAACCAGACGCCATCATTCAGGATTGTCCTTTTGAAGTTGGTTGCCGGGCCTCCCTTTTCCTGTCCTCCAAAGCAAAAAAAGGGGAATACCTACGGAAAGTGTGCGAATATTACTGGCCGGAGGGGTAGACGGTGGACGGTGGACGGTAAATTTGCATACCTACAATCTTTACTTGACCTTTGCGGGAATTCTTTCAATGCTGGTATTCAGATGCTGTAATCCTGCATCTAAATACCAAACGTACACCATTTTTACATCCAACAGTCCATCTCTCACGTATATGAAATTCGATTCATTGACGGTAAAAGAACGTCCTGAGAACAGGACCACTGCGCCGCACGTATTACCCCTGTATGCTACCTCTTCGTTTGATTTTGAGAACATAGATCAGGGCATCGAGATTTTTAAAAACATTGAAAGCGGGCATGTGTACAGTCGGTACGCCAATCCAACCGTTGATACGGTTGCTGCCAAAATAGCTGATCTGGAGGCCTATGGCTTGGGCATTCAGGCATCAGCAGTAATGACCTCAAGCGGCATGTCGGCTATTGCCACGCTGATGCTGGGCACCTTAAAATCGGGAGATAAAGTACTAAGTCAGGCCAATTTGTATGGCGGCACGACGGAATTGTTGAAGAGTATCCTGAGTCCGTTGGGTATCGAGCCCATTTTTACAGATTTGAAAAACCTGCAACAGGTGGAGAATCTACTCAGACAAGATCCGTCTATCAAAATGCTGTATTGTGAAACACCTGCCAACCCAACCCTGGCCTGTGTAGATATTGCTGCACTGGCAAGTCTGGCCCGGCAATACGGCGCCCTTTCTGCCATCGACAATACCTTTGCCACTCCTATGTTGCAGAAACCACTGGGTTTGGGGGTTGATTATATCATTCATTCCACGACCAAGTACCTGAATGGTCACGGGAACTCCATTGCTGGAGTGGTTGTGGGCCGTGATCACGATGCCATGCGCAAAGGGGTCTGGAAAGCCATGAAACTTGTAGGCACCAATTGTTCCCCGTTTGAAGCCTGGCTTACCAATAATGGCATGAAAACCCTGGCGCTTCGAATGGAAAGACATTGTTCCAATGCACAAAAACTGGCCGAATATCTGGAATCCCACCCGGCCGTAGCTAAAGTTAATTATCCCGGATTACCATCGCATCCTGATCATGCCCTGGCGGCAAAGCAAATGCCCGGAGGGTTTGGTGGTATGCTGAGTTTTGAATTAAAGGGCGGATTGGAGGCCGGCATTGCCTGCATGAACCGGATTCAGTTCTGCTCATTGGCGCCCACGCTGGGCGATGTGGATACCCTGATTCTACATCCTGCGTCATCCTCCCACCTGGCCATTCCAAACGATGTTCGGCTGGAAAACGGCATTACGGATGGATTGATCCGTGTTTCCGTAGGAATCGAAAACATTGAAGATATTATAGCAGATTTGACACAGGCAATTGCATAAGTACGCTAATTTCGCTTTTTCCCTGAGAAAGGGCGTTTTCAGGGAATAAACTACCCGGTTTGCCCTGTTTTTACTCAAGCTAAACAACATTGTTTACTATGAAGCACTCCTTTTTGCTGTTTGCAACTGCCATATGCTGCAACCTGATGGCCCCTGCATTCGCTATGGCACAACAACCCACCTCCGAGTGGGCCAATGTGAGCTATCAACCCCCTGCAGAAGTATTGGTTAAACTGGAAACATCCGGCTGCCGCGGCTACTGCCCGGTATATAAACTGACATTTAATGTTGACGGCACCCTCATCTATTCCGGATACCGGCATGTGCCGGAGGTAGGTGAAAAGTATGCCAAACTGACGGCAGATGAATTTTCCAAACTAAAAATGGCCGTAAACCGTGCCAATCTTTGGGAACACCCCCGTCAACTTCCGGAAAAGGTAGTAGATGCACCTAACCATACTCTGACGGTATACGATAAAGACAAAAAACACC
>DATGWL010000173.1:0-19813 GCA_035299505.1 Saprospiraceae bacterium
AAAATAAATCCGCGTCATCCGCGTCATCCGCGTTCCAATTCCATCCGCATTCCCCCCAAAAAATAAATCCGCGTCACCCGCGTCATCCGCGTTCCAATTCCATCCGCGTTCCAATTCCATCCGCGTTCCACCCGCGTTCCAAGTCAGAATTCAAGCCTCCAGCTAAAATTCGGGATCGTTGTCAGCTGATACTTCGTTTCCACCTGATCTGTATATGGATCATAGAAATGATAAGCCACATTTTCCTGTGCCGTCAGGTTCTGAATATCCAGGGCAAACGTGGAATTGCGACGGTTTCCCAGGTTTTTACGCCAGTACACGCGCATATCCGCGCGGAAGTAGTCGGGCGCTTGCTGGTTATAACCATTCCAATCACCATAAACGGTTCTTTTTTGCCATCTAGACTCATCAAGATTGACTAAGGCTTCTCTTACGCCGCCCATCCAAACAACCCTTGCATTCAGGCCAAAGGTTCTTTCCTTGCCCGGGCGTTTTTCCTTTTGCCATTCCTTTCCAATGACCAGGTTGGCCATTTTGCCAATATTCCAGCGCGGTATTAATTGAAATGGACCAGAAGTGCTTTCATAAGTGGCATCCAGTAAAGTTGCATTGAGCATCATAAACCAACCCTGCGCCAACCTGCGCTCCAGGCTTGCTTCTATTCCCCTGGTATTTCCAGAAATAGTTGGTTTGAAATTTTGGATCCCGATCGGATAATACTCCGAGAAATTTAAAATGCTGGATTCTCCCAGAACCTGGCCGGAAACATAATAGTCCCGGTGAATAACTTGCAGGAACCCTTCCAGCTTCAAATTCCAGCGGGCGTCTATGGCCCACAAATAAGCCAAACTGTATTTGGAAGCCTGTTGAAAAGAGATATCCTCATGCATCAACCACTGTGCCGGCAATTGATGGTATAGACCTGCCGCAGCAGCTAACCGGTGTCCGGGCGCCAGGATTTGGGTCATGCTCAAACGGGGCTCCGGAGCAAAATAATACTTGCTTGGCTGGCTGGCAGATTCATATGGATTTCGGTATCCATTGCCGTGGAATCCGACGTTCATTTGTGTTTTTTCCTGTTTGCTCAACCATTGCAGGTTCAACCAGGGCTGTATTTGCAGATACTGGTGGTCTTTAGACAAGGTAACCGTTTGATTTTGAGCAGATTCCGCCATGTAATTCTGGTGGGTAACGCTCAGTCCGGCCATAAGTTTCCAGCGCAGATTCAGGCGCTGGAAATACGTAATAGCGCCGGAAAGTCTGGATTCCCGGATATCATCCGTGTTGCCATCTTCCAGGTAAACCTCAGAAGAAGCATTGCGCTCGGTTAGTTGACCTGAAGCGGCAATGGTAGTTTTAATCCAGGCGTTTCGACTCAAAGGCGTCCAGTTCGACACCCCCGCAACCCCGGTTTTGGATTGGTAATCAATGTCGAAGAAGTCTTTGTAATATTTGATTTCAGCAGTATCCGTCTTATGCCGGAAAATGTTCTCATTCAGGCCGCCCATGCCAAAAATGTTCCAGCGGCTGCCGTTTTTGCCTTCCTTAAACAGGTTGAAAGAAAGATCCTGAAAATTGATCTGCTCGTCGCCAAAAGAAACGCCCATCTGGCCTAGCAAACCAACAGTGGAATACCGGTAATTGACCAGGTAAGAGGCCGGATTGCTGCTGTTTTTACCAGCCATAGGGCCTTCTGCCGCCAAATCCAGGCCAATTAGGCCGGCCTGAGCCGTGAATTCATGCTGGCGGGTATTGCCTTTGCGCAGATTCATATCCATAACTCCGCCCAGCGCATCGCCGTAGCCGGCAGGCATGGCGCCGGTAAGCAGCGAACTGTTGTCGAGTAATTGGGCAGAAAACATCAAAACCCCACCTCCCGAGGCCGAACCCCGATCGCCAAACGTGCCGGCATTCGGCAAGTGGTTGGGATTTACAATGTCCACTCCTTCCAGTCGCCAGCGCATGGAAAGTGGACTATTGCCCCGGATGCTCATGTTGTTGGTGCCATCGTCCATTTGCGCCACTCCCGGATACGCCATAGCCAGGCGGGCCGGATCAAAAAACATAGCTGGCAGGCGCAGGGTTTGGTCTTTGGTTAAAGGGATTTCGCCCAACGGCAACAAGGGCCGCCGTCCGGGCTGTGCCCCCAAAATAGTTACCTCATTCAGTTCGGCGTTGGAGCGGCGCATGGTGAGGTCCAGCACCTGTTCCTTGCCGGATACCACGTTTATTTCAGTAAGGGTTTGATTCTCATAACCTTGAGCGGTTATTCCCACAGTATAATAACCGGCGCGAATACCTTCAAACAGAAAACTGCCATCAGGAGAGCTGGCCATCGAAACCGGCGTGGATTGTCGGCGCAGTTGACGCAACTCAATGGTAGCGCCAACAATGGGTTCATTGCTGTCGGCATCCCGAAGAGAGCCGCGCAGGGTTTGAGCAGACAGCATGGTGTTGGTTAGGGCAAACAAAAACAGAAGTAGAAAGCGCATGTCAAAGATTTTAGTACACCAGTGGTTGGCCACTAGATTCGCCCGTAAAGATAATTGCGTCGGTCGCCGAAATTTTTCCCAATTTCACACCCGGAAACCTGCGGTTGGTCGGAGAATCCCGTTGCTGCCTTGTGTAGCCAGGGTAATGCCGGCACCTTTGCAGCCGAACATCAAACTTTCAAACCAAACTTACGATGTATTTTATTCCGATTATCCTCGTGCTCATTTTTTTGAGCCTTGTTACCGTGCAACAGGGCACCGTAGCAGTTACCACCATTTTTGGTAAATACAACCGAACCCTCTATCCGGGTCTGAGCTTCCGTATCCCAATCATTGAGCAAATTTTCAAGCGCATTTCCATTCAAAACCGCGCTGCTGAACTGACTTTCCAGGCGGTTACCATTGACCAGGCCAATGTTCACTTCACGTCGCTGCTGCTGTTTTCTGTAATGGACAATGCAGAGGAAACCATCAAAAAGGTAGCCTTCCGCTTTGTGAGCGACCGCGACTTCATGGCCACGCTGACGCGTACTGTTGAGGGCAACATTCGTTCGTTTGTAGCCACCAAGAAGCAGCAGGAAATCCTTGCCCTGCGCCGGGAAATCACCGAGGCAGTAAAAATCAACATTGACCACATGCTGGAAGACTGGGGTTTTCACCTCATTGACCTCCAGATCAACGATATAACCTTCGACGAGGAGGTAATGCGTTCCATGTCGAAAATTGTAGCTGCCAACAACCTGAAAGCCGCAGCAGAAAATGAGGGCCAGGCGCTCCTCATTACAAAAACCAAAGCTGCTGAAGCGGAGGGTAATGCCATCAAAATTTCGGCAGAAGCAGAACGCGAGGCTGCCAAAATGCGTGGTCAGGCCGTAGCATTATTCCGAGAGGAGGTTGCGCGTGGTATGAGTCAGGCCGCCAAAGAAATGCAGAGTGCCAACCTCGATACTTCCGTCATTTTGTTCTCCATGTGGACAGAAGCCGTGAAAAACTTCACTGAACACGGTAAAGGCAATATCATTTTCCTGGATGGCTCCGTAGATGGTATGCAGAAAACGCTCAAGGAGCTTATGGCCTTGAACCAGATGGACCATATCAACGGAAAGTAGGTTTGGGTTGAGGAGCTTGGTTTTTTTCACCACTAAGGCACTAAGAGCACTGAGGGTATTTGATCTTGGTGTTCTTAGTGCCTTAGTGGTGAAAAAAGCCAAGCTCCACCACTCAAACACTATACGTTTCAATCCAGCTCGCGCAAATGCGCTCCGGGGCAAACAATTGAATTTGCCGCGCCATTTTAGGGGATAACTCCTGTTGTATTGCAGGGTCCAGCAAACGCAGTATTTGAGCGGCCATCTCCTCAGGTTGATCCGGCGCCGCATAGAGTACTGCATCTCCGCCAACTTCCTGAAAACATCCGCCACGGGTGGTCAATACAGGAATACCAATGGTCATGGCTTCCAGGATAGGAATGCCAAATCCTTCAAAAATAGACGGGTACACCAGACCGGCAGCCCTTCGGTAAAGGCCGGCCAGGGCATCGGAAGGTACGTGATGGCTGATCCAGGTAACGCGCAGACGGGCTTTTTGAGCCTGTTCCATTAGCCCGTTTACATAGGATCCTTTCCCGGAGCCTACCGCTACCAGCGGAATATCATACCCTTTTTCCTGCAATAAAGCGAGCGCCTGAAGCAGTCCGTGCCAGTTTTTGCGCCGGGTGAGGCTGCCAACGGAGATCAGAAACGGGTCTTCCGGCAGGGAAATTCCCGGCATCACAGGCAGCGCCTGTATGCCAGGCAGGTGTCTTAGACTCAGACGTTCAAATACCGCATCGCAGGCCTGTCCAATCACTTTTACCCGTTCCAGCGGAATATTAAAAAAGGTGTGGAGGTCAGACCGGGTTTGTTCGCTGATGGCCACAATAGTATCAGCCTCCAACGCAGCCCTCCGGTATTTTTTCTCGTAAAAGTAACGGTCAATGCCCGGATAAAGCTCCGGGTATCGCATAAAGATGAGATCGTGCATACTCACTACGCTTCGGATGCCGGCCCGGCCTAAACCTTGGGGCAGCTCATGACTCAGGCCATGGTACACCTGAACACCGTCGCGTCTGAGTTGGCGGGTAATGCCTTTGCTACGCCAAATGGGATGAAAAGAGCGACCCAGCCAGGTGTCGGGCAACCGAATTCCATCAGTATTGGCGCCGAGTTGATTGCGGTTGTAGGGGGTGTAAAGCAGGTACTGGTGTTCGGGGTACAGACGGCGCAAACCCTCCACCAGGGTGCGGCTGTAGAAACCGAGTCCTGTGGCATTATTGAAGTAACGTTTGGCGTCGAAAGCGATGATCACAGCGTGCAAAGGTAAAGCAAGTAACCGGGCTCTGATTCGGAATGTCGGTTTATTGCAAAGACTTTGTTATTGCAAATAATTACACCTCGAAAAGCCATTGAATTAGTAAGTTTGCAGGCATTCTTCGGTTTTTATAACATATTGATTTTCACCATGAACAAAACAATACACTTTCTCCTTACTGTGCTGCTGGCGGGCGGTTTGTCGTTTGCGCTGCAGGCACAAATTCCGCACCTGGTTTTTCACGCCGAACTGGGAGGCGATGAGATGCTCCCGGCAGTAAATACCCAGGGCAAAGCGCTGGTTACTTTTCTGTTTACCCCTGACCGTAAAAATGTAGACGTAAGCGGCATGGTGGTTCGGATGGATGGCGCCGTTACTTCTGCCAAAATCCGTTTGGGCAAAACCGGAGAAACCGGGCCAGAGGTTTTCGACCTTACTCCTTACATCAACGACCGACACATCATCGGGCAGATTCCGGCGCCAACGGCTTTGTTGAGCAATTTGCTTACCAACAATGTGTATGTGGAAATTGCCACTACCGCTCACCCTGCCGGCGAAATTCGTGGACAATTTACCTGCGAGGTAGACCTGGATTTCCGGGCCTTTTTAACTGGTAGTCAGGCAGTTCCTCCGAATAATTCACCGGCAATGGGCTTTGGAGGTTTTCACTTCCCGCTGGGCTCTCTTGACCTGGTTTATGCCTTCACTATACGGGGCATAAACTTTAGCGATATTCTTTCTGCAGATTTATATGAGGGGCTTCCTGGTCAGTCAACGGCGCCACCAATTCACCTCCCGGGATTGGCCGGAGGATTGATCCAGGGTTTGATTGAACTGGATACCATTGACCCTGAATTCTTCAGAAAAGCTGTTGAAGGCAGATATTATGTAGTAATCAGAACGGTCAATTACCCTCAGGGCGAAATTATTGGTCACCTCGAACATGTGGGTTATTTTGGGTCGCTGGCGCCGGTAAACGGTCTTCAGCAGGTACCACCGCCTATTCCGCCTTCTCCTGGGTTTGGTTTCAGCTCTACTACGCCATCCGGAGATCTGGATAGCCTGACAACCTGGGTGTTTATCAATAATATTGCACCTACTTCAGTTAAAATCCACATTGGAGATCCAGGGCAGAACGGGCCGGAGTTCCAGGATTTTGGCACCACAACCATCCCCGGATTTTATGTTAAATCCTATCCGGTTACGGAACAACAACTCACAGATTTCGCTCAGGGACGCATGTATGTGCAGGTAAAAACTGCTGCGAATCCGGACGGCGTTATCCGCGGCGTAATGAAAAATACCCTGCGCAAAGGGTATGCCTTCGACCTCTGCAACCTCCAGATGGTGCCGCCAACCAACAGCGATGCGCTGGGGGTAGCCGTGGCATCAGTGGATTTGGCCAACTGCTACCTGAATTACAAAATGATTACTGATGGCCTGGCCAGCGATCCGGTGGATTCCTATTTTGCACAGGCTAATCTGGGCGCCAATGGCATTGCCTTCCACGGAACTCCGCTTACCGCCCCGATTATTGCCGGTTCGCATGAAATCATGGCGGTATTAGGACCAATCATTGAAAATGGCGGCTCCTATGTGCAAATAGCCAGTATGGGTTATCCCAACGGTGAAATTCGCGGTCAGGTGCGCCGAGGGTTTACCTGCCCGGAAGTGGTGAGTACCCAGTCTGTCCTGCAGCTCAGTGAGGTGAATGTAGGTCCAGTGCCGTTCAACGATTTCCTTTCAATTACCCTCAACAGCAAACAGAGCTTTGATGCGCGCCTGGTGGTGTACGATGTGCTCGGTGTGCCATCCTATGCACAGGCCGTGAAAGTGGTGGAAGGAGAACAAAACTTTACGCTCGAAACCAAACATATCCCGGCAGGTTTCTATTCCATTTCGCTGGAAGTGCCGTCTGAAAATGAGTCGGTATTGTTGAAAAAAGTGGTGAAAGGGCAATAGACTTTTCTATCACGGTTTAACAGGTAACAGATGCGCAACCGGAATTCAAACTCTGGTCGCGCATCTTGTTTTAGGATACACCGGATTATTCCTGCTGACTAGGTACATTTGCCGGTGAAAAGGCGCTAAGAGGGCATAAAGACACAAAGGCGTGAGACACTAAGGCGCGATGACACTAAGGCGCGAAGGCACTAAGGCGCGAAGGCACTAAGGCGCGATGACACTAAGGCGCGAAGTTTTGAGGCGCAAACGATGTCACCCGCTCCATTATAAGAGTGGCCAAACAATATCGAAACTCGAAAACTCAAACACTCAAACACTCAAACACTCATTCCTCGAGCAACTTCCACTGCAAAGCTGCCTTTACCAGCCCGGCGGTGTTGCGGGCGCCGAGTTTGGCCAGGAGGGCCGCACGGTGACTTTCTACGGTTTTTTCCGATAAAAACAATTGGGAGGCTATCTCCGGAGTGGTACGCTCGTCCATGATCAAGTGCAGAACTTCTTTCTCCCGCCGACTGATTTTGGGTGGTTCCTTGGGGGCATTCGCGCCTGCGCGCTGGTGCATGAGCCCGCGCATGACCACATCTGTCACTTCCTTGCTGAAATAGGTTTTTCCGGTAGTAAGGGTCCGGATGGCGTGGCAAAGCTCGGCCTTGCCGGTGTTTTTTAATACATACCCCTGAGCGCCCAGCCCAAGCATGGCAGAGATGTAACTTTCCTCGCTTACCATCGACAAGACCAGAATTTTCAAATCCGGCAGCTCTTCCCGAAGCTGTTTACAAACCTCCAGACCGGATTGATCAGGTAAGTTGATGTCCAGCAACAATACATCAGGCGGGTCCTGCTGTACCTTGCGCAGGGTTTCTGCCGCAGTGGTGGCTTTGCCGATTAAAGTAAAATCTGCTTCTCCAACCAGCAGGCTCTCTACCCCTTCGGCAAACATGACATGGTCGTCGGCAATAAAAATACGGATCATGGGCGTTGTATTGGACGTTTGGTCAGTGCTGGGAGGTGTTGGGTCAAAAATACAGCAATATCCTGATTCAATCCTGTTCAATTTATCCACACACTTGCCGCATCTTTAGCCCATGAAGTCGAAAAGCAAAAAAACAACCCAGTGGCAAATTGTGCCGCTGCTGAAAAAGCTGAGATCCCCGGCAGAAAAAATTGGCTTTACCACCCTGGGTATCCTGTTAGCCCTATGGATTAATAACCTCGACGAAAAGCGCAAAAAGCGCGAAATTGAACAAAAAACCCTGCTCGAAATCAAAGCCGGACTAATGCAGGATAGAAAAGACCTGCAAGAAACCATCCAGGGTTACGATTACCGGGTGTACAATACTACAGCCTTATTCCAATACCTCAGCCAAACGCAAATACCGCGCGACAGTCTGGCGTACCGCATCACGAATCTGGTAGGGTATTCCTTCCTCCTGGCCAACACCGCCGCCTACGAAACCCTTAAATCGCGCGGATTGGAAACCATCACCAACGACTCGCTCCGACTGGGCATTACCACCCTCTACGATGTGGAATACGAGGCCATCCAAACCTCTGAAATGCACCTGAGTGAGGTGTATAACAACATGTTGCTGCCTTATTTGGTGCAAAACATGCCGCTCGGCGTAAGCGAGGTTTCCCCCGTCGAATTGCAGAAAATCCTGAAAGATCGGCCATTCCAGCAAATGCTCTGGCAGATACGTTCCCTCAACGAATCTACCATGGGACGCTATACCAGTGCGCTTCAAGGACTGGAAACCCAACTCTCCCAAATTGAAAAGGAACTAAATAGCGGCCGATTCTGAACAGGCAGCGGAGCAAATTTTACCTTTGCGGGTGGTTCACCGCTAAGTTCGCAAAAGGCGCTAAATTTTATACCGCTTCGCGTACTTCGCAGTGAAAAAAACATTTTGCGCACTTAGCGTACTTCGCGGTGAAAAAACCATTTTTGCGCACTTAGCGTACTTCGCGGTGAACCACTTACCCGAAAGCATTAACATTTATTCAACTCATGGACTTTCGTATTGAAAAAGACACAATGGGCAAGGTACAGGTGCCGGCTCATGTGTATTGGGGTGCGCAAACGCAGCGCTCTATTGAAAATTTTAACATTGCACGCGATACTAACCGGATGCCCATCGAGATCATCCGCGCATTTGCACACCTGAAAAAAGCAGCCGCAATCACCAATTTTGAAGCCGGTGTGCTTCCCAAAGAAAAATGCGATCTGATTGCGCAGGTTTGCGATGAAATTCTGGCCGGAAAACTCAACGACCAGTTTCCGCTGGTGGTTTGGCAAACCGGCTCTGGCACGCAAAGCAATATGAATGTGAACGAGGTAGTGGCTTACCGCGCTCACGTTATCAAAGGTGGCCAACTCACTGACGAGCAAAAATTCATTCATCCAAACGATGATGTAAACAAAAGCCAGTCGTCTAACGACACTTTCCCAACGGCCATGCACATCGCGGCCTATACCATGCTGATGGAAACCACGATCCCGGGCATTGAAAAGCTGCGCGATACCCTCCAGGCCAAATCAGAAGCCTTCATGGATGTGGTAAAAATTGGCCGCACGCACTTCATGGATGCCACGCCGCTTACCCTGGGTCAGGAATTTTCCGGCTATGTAGCCCAGCTCAACCACGGCCTGCGCGCCATCCGCAATGCTTTGACTCACCTGTCTGAGCTGGCTCTCGGCGGCACGGCAGTAGGTACCGGCATCAATACCCCGAAAGGCTATTCCGAAAATGTAGCGCGTCATATCGCCGCACTCACCGGCCTGCCTTTTGTTACAGCTCCTAATAAATTTGAATCACTGGCAGCACACGACGGTATTGTGGAAGCCCATGGCGCCCTGAAAACCGTGGCTGTGAGCCTGATGAAAATTGCCAACGACATCCGGATGCTCTCCTCCGGTCCTCGCTCCGGCATCGGCGAAATCTTTATTCCCGACAACGAACCGGGCTCCAGTATCATGCCGGGCAAGGTAAACCCAACCCAGTGCGAAGCGCTCACCATGGTAGCTGCACAGGTAATGGGCAACGATGTAGCCATCAATATTGGCGGCTCCAACGGACACTTTGAACTGAATGTGTTCAAGCCCGTCATGATCTACAATTTCCTGCACTCCGCCCGTCTCATCGGCGAGGCTTGTGTAAGTTTCAACGATAAATGCGCTGTAGGCATTGAGCCGCTGCACGACAATATCGCCAAGCACGTGAACAACTCACTTATGCTGGTAACCGCGCTGAATACCAAAATTGGCTATTACAATGCAGCCGCTATTGCTCAAAATGCCCATAAAAAAGGCATCACCCTCAAAGAATCCGCCCTCGAATACGAACTCCAGGGCCTGGATTTCAAACACATGACTTCCGAACAATTCGACGCCTGGGTGCGTCCGGAAGATATGGTGGGACGATGAACGATGGAACGATGGACGATGAACGATGAACGATGGGATCGCGTGGGGATTTACCGCAACGTGGGTTGTTACCCCGAGTACTCGGGGCCTACACAAGCCCGGCTACGCGCAATGCACTTCATTAAGGGATAAACAGACCTTCTGGAATGTGCAGGCTCTCTTGGTGGGAAATGAAAACCCACACTATTTTAAACTCCCACGCAATCCCATCGTCCATCGTCCATCGTTCATCGTTCCGCATACAGCCACTCCGCAGCTTTAGGGAATTCAATACCCCAGCGATCTTCTGTGTGGCGACCCTGGGGGTCGGTAGAGAGTTTGATGTGGAGATTTTTGTTGCCGGCGCTGTGGTTTTCCATGTATTCCTTGAAACGCAACACATTGGGAATCATACCCGAACCTTCTTTGCCGCCGGCAAACAGGTAAATTTTGGTGTCGGAATACGGTGAAAAGCGTACAGGTTCAAAATAAACCTTTGGCGCTGCCCAGAGCGAGGGCGAGAATATCATAAATTTGGAATAGACCTGCGGGAACATGATGCCGGCGTAAATACTGATGAGTCCGCCCATGCTGCTCCCGCCTATGCCCGTGTGTGCACGATCGGGCAGGGTGCGGTAATGAGAATCAATATGCGGTTTGAGGGTTTCGGCCAGAAAACTGGCGTATTCCTGCCCCAGGCCATCGCCCCATTTAGGGGTATCGTAGGGTGAAAATTCCCGGATTCGTTCACTTCCTCCGTGATCAATAGCTACCACAATAAAACCGCCCAGTCCACGCTGAGCCAGGGCTGCCAGCCGGCGGTCTACACCCCAGGTGCCAAATGGCGCGGTATCTTCAAACAGGTTTTGCCCGTCTTGCAGGTATAATACCGGATAACGTTTGTTAGTGCTGGCATAATCCCAGGGCAACAATACCGAAATACGGCGCTTGCGCCTGAGCTGCGGCACATTAAAACGTTTGGAAACAATCTGTATATCTGGGTAAAACTGCGGATCGTAGCCGGAAATATGCTGTTTCCAGCGGGGCACCACATCGTTCACTTTGCCCCTTGGAGATTCCATGGTGCGGTTGGCAGGCGGGTAACCATCAGAGGCCAGTTCTTCCGCTTCCCAGCCACCTTTTACATATTTATACTCAAAACGATCAATGGTGGGCGGAACTTCCTTAAAAGTATACTGGTAATGCCCTTCCTTGACTTTGTGCATTTTGAACTGCTCGTCGCGGGTAACCCAACCATTGAAATTTCCCGTGACGAACACAGGACGGGCATCGTCGTCGGGGGTAAAAAGCTCGAGGGTCAGCATACGATGAACAAGCATAGCGCCCGGAGTGAACGCTGAAGGATGGCTGCGCATAACGCGTGTGTGTTGGTTGGAGGGGCGTGCAAAAGTACGGGAAAGGCGCGACTTTACTCGCGGAACTTGTCGAGTAAATGTGCCAATTCAAGCAATTCCGCTTCCGATAATTTGGGCGCCACCACATCATTGCCGTCCATAAACCGAGCCTGTTCAATGTCGGCGAGCATTTTTTTGCCTTTTTCGGAGATGGTGACCACCACCATGCGCCGGTCTTTGCCGTGAGGTACCCGTTCTGCCAGATCGGCCAAACGCAGTTTTTCTACCAGTCTGCTCACATTGCTGCTGCGGTCCAGCATTCTGCTTTTGATATCCAGTACCGATAAACCCTTCGGTGCACTGCCATTCAAAATACGCAAAATATTGTACTGCGGAGGTGTCAGACTAAAAGGCCGCAATTGCCGGGTCATGGCACAATCCAGCCAGCTGGCAGTAAATAAAATGTTCAGAGTAGCCCGCTGTCGGGCAGGCATTGGCTTGGTGCTTTTAAGTTCCTGCTCTAGTTTCATGACGCAAACTTAAATGTTTTGACACTTAAAACAAAAAACCTTTATTCCGGTTCAATGTTTGGCTGGATAAACAGGTACTTTTGCGGCGATTCGGGTGTTTGAGTTTGGGAGTGTTCGAGTTTTCAGGTTGGCGTTTTTTTTACCACTAAGGCACTGAGGGCACTAAGATGTGCAGAATTTTGCGCTTTTGCGTATTTTTTATACAATACCTTAGTGCCCTTTGTGCCTTAGTGGTGAAAAACCGAACGACAACCTGAAAACTCCCACACTCAAACACTTAGACACGCTAACACTCAAACACTCTAAAATGCAATACGACGTTACTGTCATTGGTTCCGGACCGGGCGGCTATGTAGCTGCCATTCGATGCGCCCAGCTGGGTTTAAAAACTGCCATTATTGAACGCTACCCGGTATTGGGTGGCACATGCCTGAACGTAGGATGTATTCCTTCCAAGGCGCTGCTGGACTCTTCAGAGCATTACCACAATGCCCATCATACCTTCAAAACGCATGGCATCGATCTGAAAGACCTGAAGGTGAACCTTCCGCAAATGATCAAACGCAAGAATGAAGTGGTGCTGGAAAACAATAAGGGGGTTGAGTTTTTGATGAAGAAAAACAAAATTGACGTGTTCAACGGGCACGGGTCTTTTGTGAGCAAAAACCGCATTAAAATAACCGGAAAAAGCGGAGAAATCAAGGAAATTGAAACCCTCCGCACCATCATTGCCACGGGTTCCAAGCCCATCGTGCCAGCTAATTTCAATTACGATAAAAACCGGGTAATCACCAGCACCGAAGCGCTCCACATCGAAAAAGTGCCGTCCAGCATGGTAGTGATTGGCGGTGGCGTGATCGGACTGGAGCTGGGCAGCGTGTACGCGCGCCTGGGTACCAAAGTGCATGTGGTGGAGTACATGGACCGCATCATTGCCGGTATGGATGCCGATTGCAGCCGCGAACTCACCAAATCCCTCAAAGGTTTGGGCATGGAATTCCACATGCGCCATGCCGTGACGGAAGTAAAAGCCACCAAAACCAAAGTAACGGTAAAGGCCCAGAGTCGCGACGATGAGTCTAAAGTCTTGAGCTGGGAGGCTGATTATTGCCTGGTAGCCATTGGTCGCCGGCCATACACCGACAACCTGGGTTTGGAAAACGTAGGTATTACGCTGGATGAAAAAGGCCGTATTCCGGTGAACGAACACCTCGAAACCTCCGTACCCGGCATTTATGCCATTGGCGATGTGGTGCGCGGAGCCATGCTGGCCCACAAAGCCGAAGAAGAAGGTGTGTTTGTGGCCGAAACCATGGTGGGGCAAAAACCGCATATCCATTACAACCTCATTCCCGGCGTGGTGTACACCTGGCCGGAAGTAGCCAGCGTAGGCTACACAGAAGAACAGCTCAAAGAAGCCGGTACGCCGTATAAGCCGGGTAAGTTCCCTTTCCGCGCCCTCGGTCGCGCTCGCGCGAGCATGGACCTCGACGGCATGGTAAAGGTGTTGGCTCACAAGGAAACCGACGAGATCCTGGGTGTACACATCGTAGGCGCCCGCGCCGCCGATATGATTGCAGAGGCCGTAGCCCTCATGGAATTCCGGGCCAGCGCCGAAGACGCTGCCCGCATGAGCCATGCACACCCAACGTACACCGAAGCGTTCAAAGAAGCGTGTCTGGCTGCTACGGCAAACAGACCGATACATTCGTGAAAATATCCAATATCCAATGTCCAATATCGAATGTCCAAGTGGTGCGGGTGTCTGGCGTCAGCACGTTAGCTTAGATTTAGCCGCCTGTTTGGCCAATCAGGCGTAGGTGGCCAAACATTTCTGCTGACACCAAGCAAGCGCACCACTTGGACATTCGATATTGGACATTCAACTATGACTTTCTCTTTCAACTCCCGCACCTACTCCGTAGATCTGTCCCGACCCACGGATCTGTCCATCGTGTTGCGCGATGGGGCAGAGAATCCCAACTGTTTCTGGGCGCCTATGCCGGAGTTTGCCCCGGTGCGGGCCGGCGATTTTGTGGGAAGTACAGCCGAGGGTGGGGTAGTCAATTTTTTTAATGTGCGCATTAATCCGCATGGCAATGGCACCCATACAGAATGTGTGGGTCATATTGCACGGGAACGGTATGTGCTGCACGAATGCCTGAAAACGTATCATTTTCTGGCCAGGTTGGTGAGCATATACCCTCGCCCCACTGAAGATGGCGACCGGGTTATATTCAGGGATCAACTGGAGGAATTATGGGAGGCTGGCGAAGCTGAGGCGCTCATTATCAGAACCCTGCCCAACGACGATCTGAAAAAATGCTGTAACTACTCTGGCGCCAACCCGCCTTATCTGCACCACGAAGCGGCTGCCTGGATGGTGGAAAGCGGCATCCGGCACCTGCTGCTCGACCTGCCCTCTGTAGACCGCGAGGAAGACGGCGGTCAGTTGCTGGCCCACAAGGCTTTCTGGCAATACCCGCATAATACCCGTACCGACGCCACCATTACGGAAATGGTATATGTGCCCAACGAACTCCGCGATGGCTTGTACCTGCTCAATCTGCAGACCATTTCGCTGGATCTGGATGCAAGCCCGTCGAAGCCGGTGGTGTATGCGGTAGAGCGGGTGTGAAGTGTTTTTGGGCTCCGGATTCCAATCCAATTTAGCCAATCCTGTAAAGCATCATCACCTCACAGTCGTGCTCATTAATGTAAATTGTAAATGGTATATTCTTAAATAAGTTGAGCTTTTTATCTTCATCTAATAAAGCTAATGCCTTGTGCAATAATACCCTTGATTGAAGTTGGAATAACTTTTCGAGCTCAGATTGAATACCTAAATATTTAAATTCGCTGAATTCTTTACAATCTATCCAGGCTGGCTGGAAGTTTACGCCATCATCAACGAGATAGACTTCTTTATTATAGTCATATTCATTGGAAATGTAGCGAGGTACTTCAATTATTGGATAATTCTGTTTCCCGCAACAAATGATATAGCTTGAATATTGATAATAGTAGTCATATTCAATAAACAAAGCCTGGATTTCATTTTGTTTGTTGGCATCTGCTATTTGTTTAAAAACCCTTTCAAACTCATCTTTAAAATGGTTAATGAGTTTTTCATGATCGAGTTGTCTGAAATCATTTAACTTCTGCTCCAGGTTATTGTCATTGATAGAATCATCAGCTAGTTTTATAAGCTGTTCTAGCAATGTTGCTTTTTCAATGCCAAAAAAAGCAACCATACCGGATTGGATGTCTTGAAATTGCTTTTTGTATAATTCTGAAATGGATGTTTGATTCAGATTTCTGTAAATCTGAATCGTTTGATCTTCTAAGTTTGATAAAATTTCAGTGTTTTTCATATTTATAGTTTGTAAGTTGCGCTACCGCATATGTTTGGGTTTCAAACCCTGTTTAGCGCTTTCTACTATTTCAGCTATACGTTTTTGCCGGGTTTCTGTTGTTTTGGCCAGGACAAGCCACGACAGCAGGATTTTTTTGACAGATTTGCTTGAATTACTAAAAAAAGCTTCAGCTGCAGGGTTTATTGCAAAAGCAGCCTCCAGATCTTTGGGGACGATCAATGCTTCCACCTCATCCAGAATGGTCCACGAGCCATTTTGTTTGGCCACTTCAATACAGGCCAGTCCGGCTGGCGTCATTAAGCCCTGGGCCGTCAAAGTTTCAATTTTTTCCTTATTGATTTTAGACCAGGTGCTGTTGGGTTTTCTCTTGCTGAAAAACTGATGAGAGGTGTCTGCGTCAATTTTTACTTTTTTACTATCAATCCAGCCAAAACAAAGGGCTACATCAACCGCTTCACTCCAGGTGATAGATTTTTTAGCTGAGGCTTTATTGTAAAACACCAGCCAGACTGATTGTTTGGCGATATGGTTTTCCGCTAACCAATCCCGCCATTCGGTGGTGTTGGTTGGGTAGAAGATGTTGTCTGGATCGGTATTGGATTTGGGCATATATTATAGGATGAAGTTAGCAGGGGATATTGTTAGTTTGATAGATGCTTAAACTGTGGTAGTTATTCTACTGTGGAATTTGATGAAAATATCAGAACCTGTTTATTTATGGAGAATAATAAAAATGGGGCTTTAGCCATTTGACTACATGGCTAAAGCCCCGGCTTCTAATCATCCCTGTTCACCGCCCTAAAGGACGGGGCAATGCTTATTTATCGTCCCCAAAAAAGTTAATGATCTTATCTGCCAGCTCCATGCCGATGTACGCCTGGGCTTCCATGGTGCTGGCGCCAATATGCGGGCTGCAGGATACGCGCGGGTGACGCAGCAGAGCTTCCAGCGGAGTGGGTTCGTTTTCGAATACATCGAGGCCGGCGCCGCCTATTTTGCCTGAGTTGAGGGCATTGAGCAAAGCGCTTTCTTCAATTACGCCACCGCGGGCTGTATTGATGAGGATGGCGCCGGTTTTCATTTTTTCCAGCTCGGTGGCAGTTACCAGGGGCTTGCCAATGCCAGGAATGTGAAAACTGATGATATCAGACTCCCGAAGCACTTTTTCCAGCGATTCGGTGTTGATTTTAACGCAAAGCTTCATGTTGGAAAAGTCGCCTACCTGAATGCCAACCTCTGCTTCGGTTACAAAGGGGTCGTGGGCGCGCACTTTCATGCCAAGTCCTAGTCCTATGGTGGCGAGTTCCTGACCAATGCGGCCAAAACCTACAATACCCAGGGTTTTGCCCTTGATCTGGTAGCCGGATTCAAATTCTTTTTTCAATTTTTTGAAATCGCCGCCGGTAGCGAGCTCACGGTTGGAGCGTTGCAGCATGCGGGAAAGCGTAAAAATATGGGCCGCAGCCAGTTCGGCTACTGCGCGTGAGGATGCTTTGGGTGTATTGAACACCTGAATGCCTTTGCTCTGGGCATATTCCACATCAATATTGTCCAGCCCAACACCGCCACGGGCAATGATTTTGAGCTTTTTCCCGGCGTCTATCACCGCTTTGGTCACTTTGGTGGCACTGCGCACGATGAGTACATCGTAGTCTGCAATGGCGCTTGCGAGGTCTTCCTGGGCTACTTTTTCTTCACTTACCAGGTAATTGGCTTCTTCGAGGAGTAAAAGTCCGTCTGGATGGATGCCGTCGTTGGCGAGTATCTTGACCATGTCTGTTTTGGATTTGAAAGCTCAAAGGTAGGCAAGCATTTCGCGAATCAGCAACCTCATCTTGGGTTCTGCTGCTTCTGCTGTTGCAATTACTTCTTCAACAGTGGTTTCACGTATGGCAGAGCGCGGGTAAGCCACGTTACTCACCAAAGAAATCATGAGCACCGGCAGGCTCATATGCCTTGCCACCAGTACCTCTGGTATTGACGACATGCCTGTGCAATCGCTGCCCAGTGTGCGGAGCATGGTGTACTCGGCGGGGGTTTCCAGATTAGGTCCGGGCAAGGCGGAATACACCCCTTCAAAGGCCCTTATTTGGTGTTTTTGAGCTATTTCGAGCGCTTTTTGGCGCAAATGTTCATCGTAGGTATGCAGCATATCCGGGAAACGAGGGCCCAGTCGCTCGTCGTTTGTGCCCCGCAAGGGGTTGTCGGGCAGGAGGTTGATATGGTCTTTTACTACCACCAGATCGCCGGCCCGGAAGTGCGGATTTACGCCACCGGAAACGTTGGTGATAAAAAGTTGCTGCACGCCCAAAAATTTTAACACGCGGATGGGAAAAGTGACCTGTTCCATGCTCCAGCCTTCGTACCAGTGGAATCTGCCAGCCATTACCACCACCGGATGTTCGGCCAGGTAACCAAAAATCAATTTGCCTTTATGGCTCTGAACGGTGCTTCTGGCAAAGTGCGGAATATCGGGGTAGGCAATTTCTGCCACAATGCGGAGATCGTCGGTGAGGTTGCCCAAACCGGTGCCCAGTACAATGGCGGTTCGGGCCGGAAAATCAGTTTGGCGCCGTACATAAGCTACAGCCTCCTGAATTTGTTCGTAAAGCATTTGAACATGAAAAGACTTCCTGCGAAAGTGGTTTGGGGGTAGGAAATCTTAAATAAAGACCCAAAAATACGAAGTATTTTCCCAACCCGGCGCGAAGCGCCCCAAAAACCGCGTAGCGGTGACATTATAGTAAACAAAAAGAGCCGAGACATTGCTGCCCGGCTCCATGAAAACACCTAAAACCCTATTAACTAACCTTATGAAAACACTTGTCAGGGGATCGGCCTTAGCCAATCTGAATGGTTTTGCTCACTGGTTTGGCTTCTTCTTTTTTCGGAAGCGTTACGAGCAACAATCCATTTTCATAAACAGCCGAAATCGCATCTTGGTTCACGGAGTTCGGCAATTTAAAAGAACGTTTGAAAGATTCGAAGCGGAATTCGCGGCGGAGGAAACGATTTTTAGCGTTGTTTTCTTCGGTCTTTTCCTCGCGCTTGGCGGAAACCACCAGTTGACCATTTTCAACATTCAAAGAGAAATCCGGTTTACTGAAACCCGGAGCAGCCACTTCAATGTTGAACGATTCGTCGTTCTCAGTTACGTTAACCGCTGGTTGACTTGTCCAGTTTTCGTTGCCGATGAATTCACCAACGTTGCGATTAAAGAACTCATCAAATAAACCGTTAGTGAAGAATTTAGTTGCAGGCAGGGGTTGGAATTTAACTACGTTTGTCATTTTTTGACAGAATTTTGATCGTTTACGGTTGAATGTTAGAGCCGGCATCTCGTTGTTCTTTTCCGACTCATCTGCACTCAGGCAGACATTCCCTCCTGATCAATCTGTGTACCATTTGGAAAAATAATCCAAAATGGCGGTTTTAGGGTTGTTTTTGACTGTCAAAATGGCATTTAATATGAAAATGTGGTGACAAAATGGCGGATTGGTGTGTTTTGTGGTCTGTCGGATAGTTTCTGTTATTGTCGGGGTGACTGCCAGTCACCCCGACAATAACAGAAACTATCCGGCACCCCGGCTTGTATAGGTGCCGATGCATGGGGTCACAACTTATATTGTTCTTGGAGTTGGCGGTTTTTCTTAGCAAATTACCATTAAACATTCCGCTCCGCCGTGGCTGTTGGCGAGGACGCCCAACAGCGGAAAAATGGTACAATAAGCATTCCGCTCCGCCGTGGCTGTTGGCGAGGACGCCCAACAGCGGAAAATCAACATGGGTTGTCAATAAGCATTTCGTACTGCCGAGATCACCTTCCGCAGTTGGCGTCCTCGCCAACAGCCACGGCGGAGCGGAATATTGGGGTAAATTACAAGTAGTTCAAGGCGCCCCCTACTCCCCGCTGCTACCTCAACTTTTCATTGTTCGCGTGCCGTTCCGCATCGCGTTTGGTTTTTTTATCGAGGTTTTTCTGTAGCGCTTCGGTGAGGTTGATGCCGGTTTGGTTGGCAAGGCAAAGGATAAGGAACAGCACATCGGCCATTTCATCGGCCAGCTGGGCGGGCGCCTCAGCAGCATCTGTGGGGTTTTTGAACGATTGTTCGCCGTAAATACGCGCCATAAGGCGAGCCACCTCGCCTACTTCTTCCATAAGCAGGGCTGTATTGGTGAGCTCAGAGTAATACCGGACCCCAATGGTGTTGATCCACTGATCAACAGTGTCTTGTGCTTGTTGGATGGTCATTATTTTTAGTCATTTAAGGGTCGTTTAGGAGGTCATTTAGGAGGTCATTTAAGGGTCATTTAGGAGGTCATTTAGGGGTCATTTAGGAGG
>DATGWL010000174.1:0-23447 GCA_035299505.1 Saprospiraceae bacterium
AAAAGGGAGTGGTTTTTACCGGGTATTTCGCTCCGCCGTGGTTGTTGGCGAGGACGCCAACAACGGAAAAACCACCCACGGAACCACATCTTCCGCTGTTGGCGTCCTCGCCAACAGCAACGGTGGAATGAGTGGAAGAAGGGAGTGGTTTTCACCCGGGATTCCGCTCCGCCGTGGTTGTTGGCGAGGACGCCAACAACGGAAGACAAAGTGGTCAAGCTTGGTCAGTGTGGTACCAGGTAAAAACTCCACCCCCCAAAAAATCACAAATCCCCATAGATTCGCCGTGTAAAACAACTGGAACGCTGGAAAAATGAGCACTGAACTCACCGAATTCGCCGAACAAACAGCCCGGCATATGGAAATGAACACGCCGCGTATAGCAAAATGCCTGGCGGAACTCAGCGAAGAGGAACTCTGGCAGCGCCCCAATGCGGCCTCCAACAGCGTGGGCAACCTGATGCTGCATCTTTGCGGAAACATTACGCAATACGTATTGTCTTCGCTGGCTGGCCAGCCGGATCAACGGGTGCGCGATGCGGAATTTGCGGCTGAAGGCGGGTACACCAAAGCCGAACTTCTCCAAAAACTGCAGGAAACCGTAAATGCGGCCACGCAGGTGATCCGCCAAGCCAGCCGGGAGGAAATGCTGCGCGAACGCACGGTGCAGGGTTTTCAAATGAGCGGTATCGCCATCGCCGTGCATGTGTGCGAACACTATTCTTACCACACCGGCCAAATTGCTTTTTGGGTAAAACTGCTCAAAAGCAAAGACCTCGGCTTTTATGCCGGTATAAACCTGAATGCCAAAAATGCGTAGTACCCCGCTTCTCCTGGCCTCGGCCTTGCTGCTGGTATCGTGCAATGCTCCGGCCGACCGCCTTCAACGGGCACAACACGAGTTTTGGGAAAATTTTGCCCGAAAAGACTTCTTCGAAGTGCGCCTGAAAAAGGAGACGCTGCACTGGCCGCTACCGCCAATAAGCGGGGATGCCACTTCCAGACTGACCAAAGCCCGCGAACTGGAAGAAACCCTGGCAGCTATTGATTCCACACAACTAAAACCGGAGCAACAAAAACAACTCACACAACTCCGCGCGGCGGTTCACGATTGTGTGGCCCGACAAGGCAGTGCGCTGTTTGATCCAACACGCTGCGATGTGCTGGCAGATTTACAACGTTGGGAAAAACACCCGGAATGGCCTGTTATCCTGCAAAAAGTGCCGGAATACTATCAGGAAATAGAAAAACGCTGGCAAACGCCGGATGCCTCACTGGTGGAACCGGCTGTTTCGCGTGCGCAAAACACCCTGGATTTCCTGCGCACAAGACAGCCCGACGATGCGGTAATGGCCGCTTCAGGCGCGATCAAAGATTTCATCGGCCTGTGCTGGAGCGGTTGGTTGTGATCTTAGAGCGTGTTTAAAATTCCATCGCCTAGCTGCAAGCGCAAAATTTCATTTTATATTGCGTTACATTTTTTCATCGTAACTGCCTGCTACGCCTGCAAAATGTGCCTTATCTAAAATAAAATTTTTCAGCTTTCGCTCAGGCATGGAAATTTAAACACGCTCTTATGTTTTCCCCGCCATGAAGGATGGGGCAATTATGGAGCCTTTCTAAAAAACAGGCGCTCATTCAAAATATAATCTGCGAGCACTGACCTCTTTGGCGATTATTTCCTGTCTATACATCCATGCGTTTTTTACCTGCTTTATACACTTTTGTTGTCCTGATCCTGGCTACTCCGGTTGTAGCGCAACAGACATACCCGGATCATGTGGGCGATATCACTCCAGATCCTGCCGTTGATGATCCCGCTTTTCGCACCTGCCGGGCTAATGGCATTCCACAGTATTATTCTGTTGAAAGTGGTTTTGAAGGAGAAAAACCTGCTTTGTTGCGGTATTTTGCCCATAATTACCAAAAAAACGCAGATTGGAGCGGGGAAAACGGGTATATCACGGTGCGTTTTGTGGTCAACTGCAACGGACAAACCGGGCGCTTCAGGGTACTGGAAATGGACATGGATTACCGGCCAAAAACATTCCCAAAAGCCATGAGTGCGCATCTGCTTCAGCTTTGCCAATCGCTGAGCGGCTGGAAGGGCGGCCAAAGCGAGGGCATTCCATATGATTACTACCAATACCTGACTTTCACCATTCAATCGGGTGACATAGTGCGCATTATGCCATGAAAAAACTGCTGTTGTATTTTATATTGTTGACGGCTATTGGGCAGTCCGGGGCCCAAATCAACTGCAACATGTACAAATGGGCGGGCGATACGGCTTGCTACCGCGCCTGTCAGGTGTACGATTTTGCCAACCAAACTTATCAGGGAAGCAGGGCTTCACAGATACTGTACGACAGTGTGATGGCTATTTGTCCGGGTTTCGACATGGCTTACATGGAAAAGGCTGTTCCGTACCTGAAACGCGGCGATTTTGTTACCTGGCGTTATTGGATGGATCAGGCCGTTGCACTCAAACCCGCCGACCATCTGGGGTACCGGGGCTGGTGCAGGTATCAGTTTCTGCGCGATTACAAAGGAGCGCTGGAAGACCTTGAGGCGCTGGAAAAACTGAAGCCCGGCAATATGGGCTATTCCGTCAATGGCGATTATCACCTGAAAATTGCCCAGGCATTGTGCTATAAAGGTCTGGGCGACAACACCAAAGCCATTGCCCTCATGGAGCAACAACTATCTACACAAGGCTACGAACCCGGGTATTATGATTACCTTCACCTGGCCGTTTTGTACCTGGAAACCGGCCAGCCAGCCAAGTCGCTCCCACTTTTGGAAAAACAGCGCCGGCTTTCTGCCAGTTTTGCCGAAACACATTATTACCTTGCCAAGGCCTGGTTTATGCTGGATATTGAGCCTGAAAAACGGCAACAGGAATTGCAAAAAGCCCTGGATTTGTATCAGGTTGGTCGGCACCGATCTGATCCGTATACCCATCCTGACGACCGGATTTACCTTGAGGATATTCGGAGTGCCATGGAGGCATGGTAGAGGCGCGCCGGAGTTTTTTTACATTGAGAGTCTCAATTTGAGTGAGACTCTCAATGTAAAAAAAACTCCGGCGACTGAACCCTTCAAACCCATCAAACCCTTCAAACCCTTCAAACCCTTCAAACTAATTCCCGGAATACCATTCCGGGATACATCACCCCGGCGGCTATTCAAAGCCGCCGGCTATTCAAACCCGTCACCTATATGACCCGCCTTTACCCTATCCTTCTCTTATTCCAAACCCTGCATCTGTTCGGTCAAAACCCTGTGGCTATACCGGGTTTGCAAACGGCAAAACATGATCAGGCGCCGCTTGAATCCTGCACCAATTTTGCCGGAACGGTAACAGACAGCACGTTTATTGGCCAGAGCAATGATCATGATTTGAACACGGTATTTCTGTGCTTTAACGATTCGATACTCATTCACCATCTGGGCGATGCCACACTTTCCGGCGACCCACAACCCGGCACTACACCAGGTGTGGCGTATGCGTTTTATCAGTGCCCGCCTACCATTACCGGCCCTACCCTGCAAGATATTTCAATCATCCCCGGCCCAGGCGATCCTTGTCTGCTTTCAGGCGCAGCCAGCGGGCTGTACGTTACCCCAGGCATTGCCAATGGCGGCGATACCTGGTTTTTCAACAATGGCACTTTGCAAAACGCCTTCAATATAGGGCAACCCATGAGCCTGTATTTTGCACCGATTACCCTGGATGACTATCAGTCTACCAGTTACGAAGTCCCCTTCATAGGCGCGCCCCCGGGCCCATGCGTACACGCGAACAAAAACGCGGCTTTTGAGGTGGTTTATTTGAATGAGATCAAAGGAACGAATGTGGATAATCATTTTGGTGATGACTGCATCGGTCGGTTTACAGCAGTAGGTGGGTTGCCGGAATATGATCCAACAGCCATCTATACCATAGATATTTGGCTGGCAAGTGATCCAAATATCAAAGCTCAGGTAATGACCCCACAGCCAGCCATGTTTCACTTGTCCAGCATTTTGTTTTCTACCTCAGTACCTGGCATTTACATCGTTTCAATAGAAGACGGGAAAAGTTGCGGCACACTTTTTACTGTAGACATGTCGGGGTGTGATCCATTCAACAATGTAGTATTGGATGCGGCGCTGGTGGCCGGAACACCCGGTGATAATGCCTGTGTTCCGATAGTTGTAGAAAATTTTAACATCACCAGTGGATCATTTTCTTTAAACTGGGATCCAACATTATTACAATACGAGGGATTGAGTAATTTTCATCCATCCATTGCCGGGTTTTTCAATCCCAATACTGCAGTAAATGCGCAACAAGCGTCAATAGGTAAATTAGGTCTGTTTGTCTACAATACCGATACGCCCGGTGCTTTGATCAATATTCCTGATGGAGAAGTCTTATTTTCTTTATGTCTGGAGGTACTAGATACTCCTGGCGTAAATTGTATACCAGTGGAGTTTTCCAATTCGGTTACCGGCATTTCTATAGAAGATGCAACCGGACAAACCCCGGGCATTACTATGATGGCCGGCGGTGTTTGCCAGTCTGTTGCTACCCAAGAACCCGTCCCCGCACCAATTTTCCGCGTTTCGCCCAATCCTATAGATCGCAATACACGGGAACTGAGCATCTGGTCTGATCAAACCACTGCCGTTCGCGGAAGTTTGTTTAATGCAATGGGCGCTGCCATTTGTTTGCATGATATGGAACTTCAGCCCGGCGCCAACCGTTTCAACCTTTCCGGCATCAACCTGCCTGCAGGTTTGTACTACCTCCAGCTGATTACGCCAGATGGCGCAACGCAAACGGTAAGGCTGGTGTGTGAATAAACCATCCAACAATGCCCCACCCTATTCTCCGTTTCTGGAAAAGTCCGCTGTTTCGTCCGGCACTGAAAAGCACCTTTTTTCTGGCACTTCCGCTGATGCTGGGCGAGCTGAGCAGTATCCTTATGGGCCTTGCCGGCACGGTCATGATCGGGCATCTGGGCGAATCCGCGCTGGCAGCCTATGGCGTGGCCAGCGTGGTGTTTGTGTTGTCTATGCTCGTTATCTGGGGTGGCGTGCGCATGCTGCCTACCCCCGTGGCAGAGGCGCATGAGTTGCGCAACGGCCCGCGCGTGCGTATGCTCGTACACGCCGGACTCTGGCTCAGCCTGTTTTTTATGCTGGTGGCCATTCCATTGTTGTGGATAGGTATTTACCTGTTCCCCTGGTTAAAACAGGATCCGCAGGTGACGATTATGGCTGTGGATTACCTGAAAATAGTGGGCTACAGCATGCCGGCGCTCATCCTGTTTGCCGTGCTGGTCAATTATGCCGACGCCTTTTCTTACGTGCGTCAAACCATGCTGATTTCCATTGGCGGACTGGCGCTGGATGTGTTGCTGAACTGGCTGATGATTTTTGGCAAATTCGGCTTCCCACAGTTGGGCATCAACGCCATTGCCATCAATACCGGCATCACGCATGCTGTGATGTCTCTGTTGCTCATCCTGCTCATTTGGGGTAAAAAAGACCTGCAATATTTCCGCGACAGTCGCACCACGCTCCGCGAAGTATGGGATCAAACCCGTTCATTTATCCGTTACGGCATTCCTTCTGCCCTGCAAATCATGGTGGAATTTGCCGCTTTTGGCGCCGGAACCATCCTGATCGGACAAATAAGCAAAACGGAGCAGGCGGCTCACCAGATTGCACTGAACCTCATTTCCGTAACCTATGTTACCATGATGGGGGTATCTACGGCCGGCATGATCCGGGTAGGCCAGGCGCTGGCGTATCGGAGTCGGGTGCGGGTTTGGATGGCGGGTGTGAGCACTATTTCCCTGTCGGTGCTGCTGATGTTGGTGCCTACGGCCTTGTTTTTACTATTGCCCAACACCATTGCCGGATTTTATACAGAAGATGCCCGGGTGATGCAATTAGCCAGCGGGTTGTTGTTGTTTGCCGGCTTGTTCCAAATGGCAGATGCTGCCCAATTATCCAGTATCTCCATGCTGCGTTCGCTCAACGACGTCAAATGGCCCTCCCTGCTCTCGTTCCTGGCCTTCTGGGTGCTGGGATTGCCGGTTGGTTATTGGCTGGCCGTACATCAGGGCTGGAATGCCAAAGGCATCTGGGTGGGCTACCTCATCGCTTTAATGGTGCAGGCAGGGCTGTTTATGCAACGTTTTTTCAAACTCACACTTGGAGTAGGACGATGAACGATGAACGATGAACGACGGCACACATCGTTCATCGTTCTACTCCACCAGATCTATCTTTTCCCGTTTATTCAGCCCGAGTTTTTCCAGCACCCGGTCGAACATCCAGTACACTACCGGCACCACAATCAGCGACAGGAACATGGAGGAGTTCAAGCCTCCGATGATGGCCCAGGCCAGACCGTTTTTCCAGTCGGCGCCGGAGCCCTGGGCAAATGCAATAGGCAGCAAGCCTATCACCATGGCAATATTGGTCATCAAAACCGGACGAAAACGCAGTTTGGTGGCTTCCATCAGGGCCGCTTTCAACTCTATGCCTTCTTCCCGCAACTGATTGGCAAAATCTACCACCAAAATAGCGTTTTTACCCACCAAACCAATCAGCATCAGCAAGCCCAGGCCGGTAAATACGGTGAGATTTTCGCTGGCCAGCGCCATGGCCAAAAAAGCGCCTATGACAGATAACGGAATAGATACCAGTACCACAAGCGGATACACCCAGTTGTCGTAAAGCGCCACCATAATCAGATACACCAGCAGCAGGGAGGTCCATAGCGCAAACCCCAAACTGCCAATGGCCATTTGTTGCCGCTTCAGGTCGCCACCGTACTTGATCACGGTACCCGGCGGCAGCGGCAATTGATCCAGTCGGGCTTTAATTTCGCGGGTTACGGTACCATTGGGTCGGCCGATAACCTGTGCTGTCAGCATCATGGAGGTGGTGCGGTCCCGGCGTTCGAGTCGGGTAGGCGCAGCACCCTGGGTTACTTCTGCAAACTGCTTGAGGTAGACAGTGCTGCCCAGCGGGTTCACAAACGACAGGTTTCTGATGTCTTCCGCGCTGCGCCGGTCGAAGGCATCCAGGGCAATGCGGATGGGATATTCATAATCGCCGTCGCGGAATTTGGCGTCGGTATTACCACTGAAGGCGGTTTGCAGGGTGAGGCCTACCTGTGCCATGGCCAGACCATAATCGGCCATGCGCTGACGGTTCACTTCTACTTTAACCTCCGGATTACCTCCTTCCACAGATGCGCCTATTTCCACACAGCCTTTCACGGCCGCCATTTCTTTTTTTACTACTTCAGAAAGTGCCAGCAGGCTGTCGAGGTTGGGGCCATTGAGCATGATTTCGATGGGCGAAAAGGAGAGACCCATGATATCGATTGGGTTGGTTTTGATCCTCGCACCGGCTATGATTTCTTCCAGTTTCACCTTGGTTTTACGGGCAAAAACGGGGGTTAGTTCTTTCCTGTTGGTGCCATAAGGCGTTAAAAACACCTGTATTTCAGCAATATTTGGTGCATTCAGACCAAAAGATTTGTTGTTGGAACCCACCGTAGTGAACGTGCGCACCACCTCGGGCTGATCCCGCAGCCAGGCTTCCACCTGTTTGGTAACGGCGTCGGTTTGGATCAGGGAGGCATCCTGAGGCAGGATGATTTCCAGCAAAAACTCTCCGCGTTCGCCCTGTTCCATGAAGGCATTCCCGATCAGTCCGGAGGAAATAAAGCCAAAAGAGCCTAAAAACATACCCACTGCCAGGAGCAGGGTAATCACCTTGTTGGTTCGGTTTTTCAAAGCCAAACCCAGCAAGCGCACAAAACCATCAGCCAGCCAGTGCAGGAAGCGCTCGAAGTTCAAAACGATGCGTCCGCCCAGATTTCTGCCTTCAAAACGGTGTAATTTGCCAATCCGGGAGGTCATCCAGGGCACCAGGGTAAACGATACCAGCAGCGACATCAGGGTGGAGGTCAGTACCGTCATGCAAAACTGGCGCAACAGGTTTGGCACCAGACCCACGGTGAACACAATGGGCAAAAACACCACCACGTCTACCAGTGTGATACTCACTGCCGTAAACCCGATTTCCATCCGCCCGTCGTAACTGGCCTGCACCTTGTTTTTGCCCATTTCAAAGTGCCGGTAAATGTTTTCTATCACCACAATGGCGTCGTCTACCAGAATACCGATGGCCAGAGAGAGTCCGAGCAACGACATCAGGTTGAGCGAGTACCCGAGCAGTTTCATCATCACGAAAGTGCTCACAATGGAGGTTGGAATAGATACCAGTACGATGGCCGCATTCCGAAGGCTGTGCAGGAACAGTAGCATCACCAAACCCACCAGAATAACCGCCACCAGAAGGTCTTCAATTACTGCATTGGTGGCTTTTTTGGTAAACGTACTGCTGTTGGCCACCACGTCGATGCGCAAACCCTGAGAGGCATAGGCTTTTTCCAATACGGCAATTTTCTCCAGCACCAGTTTCGACATCTCCACCGCATTGGCGTCGCCCTGTTTGCGGATGGTGATGCCCACCGCCGGCTGTCCGTCTGTTCGGCAAATCACTTCCGGATCGCGGGTGCCGTCCTGAATTTCGGCAATATCCTTGAGAAAAATGGAAGAGCCAAAGCGACTTTTGCCCACCACCAGATTTCGTATATCGTTGATATCCAGGAATTTACCAGCCAGACGAATGCGCAACTGACCTTGTTCGCCGCTTACCTTACCGGTTGGAAAATCGAGGTTGGCGGTTTGCACTGCCTGGGTTACCTGCAACAGGGAGAGACCGTATTGTTCCAGTCGGGAAGAAGAGATATTGATTTTGATTTCGCGTTCTTCCCCGCCCAGGATACTTATTTGCGCCACGCCTTTTACCTGAGAAATTTCCGGCACCACCCGGTTTTTAACCACATCGTAGAAGGCAGGACCGGAGATATTGGCGGCAATACCCAGCTTGAGGATGGGCAATTCATCCAGGGCAAACTTGTTGATTACCGGAGTGCGCACTTCCTTGGGCAGCGAGGCTTGCAGCTGATTGATTTTGCGTTGCAATTCCTGCACTGCCTTGTCCAGATCTACGGATTGTTCAAATTCAATGGCTACAAAAGAGGAGTTTTCCTGTGAGCCAATTTGCACCTGATCAATGCCTTCGAGCGAGGAAATAGCGTCTTCAATGGGTTTACTAACCGCATTTTCCACCTCTGCGGGCGATGCGCCGGGGTAAACGGTAATGATGGTAACAATAGGCGCGCTGAATTTCGGCACCAATTCGATGGGCAGGCGCGTATAACTGGCAATCCCCATGAAGGTCAACACGGCGAAGACCACAATGACCATGGAGGGCCGACGGATAGATAGTGCGGTTATGTTCACAGCGCGAAGGTAATTTTTTACACGCAGATTGCCATTTAGAACACGGGGAACGCAGATTTTTTGGAACGCGGATGGAACGCGGATTTTTATGGAACGCGGATGACGCGGATGACGCGGATTTTTTTCTTACTGCCTTCGGCAGTATTTTTTGGGGTATTATGGAATGAAAAGCCTCTTCATCCTATTGGGATTCTTTATCCCCGCCCTAAAGGACGGGGCAAAGGACCTTGCTAAAAAATGTGTACCCTTTCTATTTTTAGATGATCTAAAACTCACATACCAAACTACTGCCGAAGGCAGTACAAATAAAATCCGCGTCATCCGCGTCATCCGCGTTCCATAAAACCCGCGTTCCCCGCGTTCAAAAACCCGCGTTCAAAACTCCGAGTTCAAGTCCTTCGCGTTCTCCTAACTGCACATAAATGGCTTTATGTCCGAAATCAAACAGCAGGGCCTCATTACTGTATAACCCGCTTTCGTGGCGGGTGAGTCGGATAGCGCGCAGGATTTCTCCGGCTGCCTGATGCCACAGCGGCTGGGCATTGGCCATCATGCGCTGCAAAACGGGTTGTCCGTGAAGTTCCTGCAATTTTCTGGCGGTGTCCATCAGGGTTTCAGAATCTATGATTCGGATGGCTTCTGAATCTTCTCCTCCGGAAAGCATCAGGCGCTCACCGGAATCAAAGATCAACTCCAGGGTAAATAAAAAACCGCCCCCGGCATCATCAGGCCAGATGTAATAGTAAACCGCCTCCAAGCGCATATCTTCATAACCCAGAAACGCCTCCACCTCTTCCTGACGGAAACAATTAACCGGGATTTTATCCTCTGTTGGGTTGTCTTTTTGCATAACTGTACAGGTTTTACACCGCCGAAGTCCGGAAATGCAGCGTTGAGAGTCAGAGTACAAGAATCTACTTTCCGGCTACAGCAACAGCAATAAAGTGCAAAGGTCGTAACTTTCCCCCATCAAACCCTTCAAACCCATCAAACCCTTCAAACCCCATCAAACCCTTCAAACCCATCAAACCCTTCCCGGAATACCATTCCGGGATACATCATGCCCTCAAACAGCAGCGGCTAAACCCGCCGGTACATTAAGCCCATGACCTTCCTCTCCCACTTCAGCCAGGCATTTCAATCCGGTCAGTTGCTCAAATGCACCCTGGCCAAGCCCGCTGCCGGCGCTCCGGAAGGCTTGAAAAATGTCTATATCCGACCCGTTTCGCTGAAAAAAGGCCTGCATCTGGCCTTTACTTACCGCTACAAAACCCGGGATGAAGTCAAAAACTTCCCCCTGGATGAGGCCCTTGTTCAACTGGAAATTCTGCTCGGCAAACAATTCCTGCAGGCCGATTTACTTACTCCGGAACGCGATTACACCCTGATGTTCGACAAACAAGGCATTGGCCGGCTAAGTGAAAAAAAGCCCTCGCAACCTCAGGCCTCTGCTGCTCCGGCTGCGCACGACCGCACCAAACACCGGCTTCTGGACCCCGCAGCGCCATGGCTGCACCTCTTGGGTATCACCAACGCCAAAGGCGAAGTGCTGGCTGCCAGTCAGGACAAATGGAAACAGATCAATAAATACCTCGAAATCATAGAAAGCCTGCTGCGGGAGCAACCCCTGCCACAGGGCGCCCGTATAGCTGATATGGGATCCGGAAAAGGGTACCTCACTTTTGCCCTGTACGATTACCTGTGCAACCACCTGAACCTGAATCCCGTCATTACCGGCATCGAACTGCGTCCGGAGCTGGTAGCGTTTTGCAACAAAACAGCCCGGCAGGCGGGTTTTGAGCACCTGCATTTTGTAGCCCAGGACATTGCGGAATATGATGGCGGGTTGTTGGACATGCTCATTGCTCTGCATGCCTGCGACACGGCTACCGATTTGGCACTGGCAGCCGGTATACGGCACAAAGCCCGGATTTTGGTGGTGGCGCCATGTTGCCACAAACAGATTCGGCGCGAAATGCAACCTCAAAACGAAATGGCCCCTCTGTTAAAACACGGCATCCTGCTGGAACGCCAGGCCGAAATGATCACCGATGGCATCCGGGCGCTGCTGCTGGAATCCGAAGGTTACCACACCAAGGTTTTTGAATTTGTCTCCACCGAGCATACCGCCAAAAATGTGATGATCACAGCCACTTTGGAAAGCAAAAAATTGAACCAACGAAGAGCCGATGCGTTGCAACAAATAGCAGCACTCAAAGCCGGTTTTGGCATAAAACAGCACTGGCTGGAAAAATTATTGGCGCATTAACCAGTTGTTTGCTGACCAAAATGTCTCTGAAATGTTATTTTGTAGAAAAAGTGCGTCTCCACAATAATAAGGCGCAAATCTTGCGTTTGATAGGAGTAAAGGGGTTTGAGGGGGCGGGGGGCGCCGCCGCGGTTTGATGTATCCCGGAATGGTATTCCGGGAAGGAATTTGAGGCAGCTCCCCCCCCCAAAAACACTAAAACACCAAGACACTAAAACACCAAAACACTAAAAACATTTAAGCACTCAAAAACAATTCTCGCCCATGCAATTACTTCCCCGCCGTTCCGGCACATTTGATCTGGATAAATTTCTTCACGATATGAAGTTAAAAACATCGCTCGCCCTCTTTTCCATCGTTGGATTAGTGGGTATCGCACTGTTGGTTAAGTATAACCCCTTCGACAACGGCGGCCCGCAAAGCTCTCCCGAGCGCGATGCAGCCTTGATTCGCACCATTACCCAGGTGCTCACCCGAGGCCACTTTCAGCCAAAGGATATTGACGATACGTTTTCCAAAAGCGTTTACGCACTCTACCTCAAAGAGGTTGACGGCGGCAAACGTTTCCTCACTCAATCGGATATTGAACTGCTGAAGCCGTATGAGCTGCAACTGGACGACCAGACTCGCGCAGGTACTTTCCAGTTTTTCGACATATCCGTACAGCGCCTCGATGCCTCTTTGGTAAAAACCCAAAACTGGTACCGCGAAATCCTCGGTAAACCAATGGATTTCTCCAAAAACGACGAGCTCCAGGCTGATGGGGAAAAACTCAAATGGGCGAAAGACGACAACGACCTGCGCAACCGCTGGGAACGATGGATGAAGTATGAAGTGCTCAGCCGCATCATTGAGGAGCAGGACAAACAGGAAAAACCTGAATTCAAAGGCGATAAAAAAGATTTCGCCACGCTGGAAAAAGAACAGCGCGCCAAGGTGCTGGATGTGTACGACAAATGGTTCAAACGACTGCAAAAGCTGGATCACAACCGTCGCCTGGAGATCTACCTGAATGCCATTACCAATTACTTTGATCCGCACACGGGCTACTACTCCCCGCGGGAAAAAGAAAACTTCGACATTCAGATGTCCGGCAAACTGGAAGGTATCGGCGCCCGCCTGCAAAGCGATGGCGAAAAAACCTCCGTTTCGGAAATCGTACCTGGCGGACCAGCCTGGAAACAAGGCGTGCTGCAGGCCAAAGACGTGATCCTCAAAGTGGCTCAGGGCGAAACCGATGCAGAATCTGTAGACATCATGGGCTGGGATATCGACGATGTCGTGTCTAAAGTACGTGGCCCGAAAGACACCAAAGTGACCCTGACCGTACAAAAACCTGATGGCTCAGAAAAAGTGATCACTATTGTGCGCGATGTGGTGATTATGGAAGAAGGCTTTGCCAAATCCCTGATCCTCAACGAAAGCAGCGCCCCAACCGAACGCATCGGCTATATCTACCTGCCTAAATTCTATGCAGATTTTGAGTCGGGTAAAACAAGCTGCGCTCAGGACGTTGCCGCCGAGGTGGAAAAACTCAAAAAGGAAAATGTAAAAGGTATTATCCTCGACCTGCGTAACAACGGCGGCGGTTCACTCCGCGACGTGGTTTCTATGAGCGGCCTGTTCATCGAGGAAGGCCCAATCGTACAGGTGAAGAGTCGCGGCCGTGCTACTGAAATCATGCGCGACAACGATACCCGCGTGCAATACACCGGCCCGCTGGTGGTTATGGTGAATGGCTTCAGTGCCTCTGCTTCCGAGATCCTGGCCGCAGCCATGCAGGACTATGGTCGCGCTGTGATTGTGGGTGCATCCACTACTTATGGTAAAGGTACTGTTCAGCGCTTCTTCGACCTGGATAATGCCGCTGCCGACAACAGCGTAAAACCACTGGGTGAAATGAAAATGACCATTCAGAAGTTCTACCGCATCACAGGCAAAACCACACAGCTGGACGGGGTTGTGCCGGATATCGTCCTGCCCGACTTCTACAATTTGCTGGATAACGGCGAAAGTGAAAACGACTACCCGCTGGCCTCAACCACCATCGAAGCCGTACCATTCAACCAGAATGTTTACCGTATTTCCGACATCAATCAGTTGAAGTCTAATAGCCAGACTCGCGTGAAAAACGACGCTACTTTCCAGAAAGTAACTGAAAATGCCGAACGCCTGCGCAAACGCAAGGACGAAAGCGAGTACCCGCTTCAACTGGAAAAATACCGCATGTGGAATAAAAAGCAGGATGAAGAAGCCGACCGCTTCGAAAACCTGTTCAAGCCCATCGAAAGTTTCAAAATTGACAACCTCGCCGCCGATATGCCAAATATCCAGAGCGATACTTCCCGCGTGGCCCGCAACGACAGCTGGATTAAAGAGCGTCAGAAAGACGTTCAGCTCTACGAAACACTCCGCATCATGCTCGATATGATTCGTATTGATGGCGTTGCGAAGCATTAATCAGCACTAAGTCACTAAGAACACGAAGAGAGCCGTCCCAATACCTGGGACGGCTCTTGCTTTTTGGACCTCTTCTTTCAACTGAGAGTCTCACTTTAGACAACACGGAGTACCGACAGCAGCTTTCCTTATACTCTTAGCTCCTCAGTGGTAAAAAAACCTAAATCAATCCACCCACTCCGCCACAAACACATTGGTATCCCGGCTGCCGGGCTTATTGTTGCGGTTGCTGCTCCAGGAAAGTTTTTTGCCATCAGGAGAAAACATCGGGAAGGAGTTGAAGATACTTTCTGAGGTAACCTGCTCCAGGCCGGTACCGTCAAGATTGATCATGTAGATCTGGAAATCATAGCCACGTTTGGAGTGGTGATTGCTGCTGAACAGGATCTTTTTGCCGGAAGGGTGGAAAAACGGCGCCCAGTTGGCTTTACCCAGGTTGGTTACCTGGCGCAGTTCTGTGCCATCCACATTGCACACAAAAATCTCCATATTGGTAGGCGCTACCAGGTGCTGCGCCAGATAATCGCGGTATTCTTTGATTTCTTCTTCTGTTTTTGGCCGGCTGGCGCGAAAAACAATTTTGGAGCCGTCTGGGCTGAAAAATGCGCCGCCATCGTAGCCCAGATCAAAGGTGATTTGCTTCAACCCGCTGCCGTCCAGGTTCATGGTCCACAGCTCCAGATCGCCGGAACGGTCGCTGGTGAACAGGATTTTATCTCCTTTCGGACTCAAAACCGCCTCAGCATCATAGCCAGGGTTATCGGTTAATTGTTTTACAATATTACCCTTCAGATCGGCAATATAGATGTCGTAACTGTCGTAAATAGACCACAGGTACTTGCCGCTCGCGCGCATGTCAGGCGTATGCGGGCAGGAAGCGCCGGCTTCATGCGTACTGGCATAAAGCACGTGTTTGCCGTCGGGCATAAAATAGGAGCAGGTGGTGCGACCTTTCAGGGTGCTGATGGTCTTTGGACGGTAGGTACTGTCGCCGGCAGCATCTTTTACTTTCATGGCAAAAATCTGGTCGCACTCAAGGCCCCAGGCTTTATTGTTGCTTTGAAAAGTGAGCCATTTGCTGTCGGGACTCCAGTAAGCTTCGGCATTATCGCCGCCGAAGGTGAGCTGACGTACATTTTTGAGGTGTTTTTCCGGCATGGGTGCCGCCGTGGTTGCTGTGGTTGGGGTATGTTGGGCAGACAGCGTTGCGCCGATGGTCAGGAACAGGGTAAGGATGTTAGTTTTAAGCATACTACAGGTTCAAAAAATTTCGCCCGAAGTTCGGGGTGAAACCGGCAAACGGTCGTCAGGATTTGGTCAATTTATAGACCTTTACGGACTAACATCTAAAAACACGAAACACCATGAAATTCGAAAAAAAACTCTACTGGGGCATTGCCATCCTTGGCTTACTCTTTTTTGGCGTCTATTATACCCTGCTCGGCCTTGGGTTCTTGCAGTTTTACCGGCCTCAGTCGGATAATATGATGCCCAATATCAAGCCCAAAACCCTGGTTGCTACCTGGAAACAAAGTCATTTCCAACGCCATGACCTGGTAGCGTTGTACGATACATGTTTGGCCATTCCAGGCCACCGGGAAGCTGTTCGGGAAAATTATCTCGGAAGAATTGTTGCCCTGGAAGGCGAGGAACTGCAAATCAAAGGCGGCCAGGTTTACATCAACGGCAGTCTTTCCGAGCAGCCTTACCAAACCAGAAAACATTATCTGATGTCGAAAACCAATTACGAAGCACTCGAATCAAAACTCCCGCGTCCGGCCGACATCGCGTCCATGTCCGAGGTATGGTTGGCACTGGATGATCATGAAGCCGAGGAACTGAAGAAAATGGCCCCCGACCTCCGGCTGCGCGATTTTCCGTTGGCAGACATGGTTACGATTTGGAAAAAGGATTGGTCCATCCATGAGTTTGGTCCTGTAACCATTCCGCCGGGTCATGTGTTTATACTAGGCGATTTCAGAAGCAACGCCGAAGACTCCCGTTTCAGGGGTTTTGTGCCGTTGGAAGACGTTCACGCAAAAGTCATTTTCCCTTGAAAAAAGCGCTGTTTTTACTCCTGATCTGTTCGGGTTTGCGCGCGCAGGCGCAAGACATCCCCTTCATCCGCAAGGAAACCCTTCAGCAATGGCTGAATGCGGATACTGACACCGTTTATGTGCTCAATTTTTGGGCAACCTGGTGCGGGCCCTGCGTGGAAGAACTGCCGGCTTTCGAAAAACTCAACCGGGAGTACGCGTCGAAAAAGGTTAAAGTTGTGCTTATCAGCACCGATTTCAAGCGGAATGTCGAATCAAAAGTGAAACCATTTGTAAAACGTAAAAAATTGCAGAGCCAGGTGGTGTTCATGGATGAACCTAACCCGAACCATTGGGTTAATATGGTTAGCCCGGAATGGTCCGGGGCTTTGCCAGCCACCCTCATCATCGCCCGGCGCAAAAACGCCGTCCTGTTTTTTGAAAAACAACTGAACTACGAATCCCTGGAAGAAGCCCTCCGCTCCATCCTCCAACCATAAACCGTCCACCCCGAGTACTCGGGGCCGTCAACCGTAAGCCGTCAACCGTCCACCGTAAGCCGTAAACCGTCTAAACTACATACACATGAAAAAAGCAACCGCTCTTTTACTACTCTTCTCTATGGCTTTTGCAGCCATGTCTTTCCTCCCGGCTAATACCGGTGGAGGTTACAAAGTGGGCGACACCGCTCAGGATTTCAGCCTCGTGAATGTAAAAGGCAAACAGGTGTCGCTGGCCGGCATCAAAAATGCCAAAGGCTACATCGTGGTGTTTACCTGCAACCATTGCCCTTACGCTAAAGCCTACGAACGGCGCATCATTGACCTGCATAAAAAATATGCGCCTATGGGATTCCCGGTGGTGGCCATCAATTCCAACGACAAAGATGTGCAGCCACAGGACAGCTACGACAACATGAAAAAACTGGCCAAAAAGAAAAAATACCCGTTCAACTACGTGTACGACGAAACCCAGGAGATTGCGCGTGCCTACGGCGCTACCCGCACGCCTCATGTGTACGTACTGGATAAAGATCGCGTGGTGCGGTACATCGGCGCCATCGACGACAACTCGGAAGATCCTGCCATGGCAAAGGAGCACTATGTGGCCAATGCGGTAGATGCTCTGCTGAGTGGCAAAGAAATTGCCACCAAAGAAACCAAAGCCATCGGCTGCGGCATTAAATGGAAAAAGTAAGAGCTAATGAATCTACTAAACTGGCTATATCCATTGGGGCGGGAAACCGCTGAAGATGGTCGCTTCACCCTGTTGCGGTCTGAGGCGATTATGAAAACCATTGAGCGGCTGGAATTGCGCATTGCAGAGCGTTTTCCGGAGTCCGGTTTGTTGGGGGTTTGCCAGGAATTCAAAGGAGTGGCTGCCCGTTCAGAGGAGTTGGCGCGCAAACTGGAAGCGCCTATTTGGCCGGTGAGATTGGCGGCGGTACTGGCTTCGGTACTGCTGCTGGGGTTGGTTAGCTGGGCTATCGGTCAGCTGATCCGCAACTTTCAATTTGATGCGAGTGGCATTTTTCATTTACTGCAAACCACCGAATCAGCCATCAACGAGCTGATTTTCCTGGGCTTGGCCCTGTTTTTCCTGGTCAATCTGGAGGCCCGACTCAAACGGCGCAGTGCCTTGAGGGCTTTGCATCGGCTGCGGAGTATTGCCCACGTGGTAGACATGCACCAACTCACCAAGGATCCTGCTTTTTTGCTTTCCCGACATAAAATTGCGGAAACGCAGCATTCGCCCCAACGCAACCTCACCAGGCATCAATTGATGCGTTACCTGGATTATTGCTCCGAATTATTGGCCCTCAATGCCAAGGTAGCAGCGCTTTTTGCCCAGAATACTGATGACCGGGAGATTCTGATTTCTGTAAACGATCTGGAGCAACTCGTGCAGGGGCTTTCGGCCAAAATCTGGCAAAAAATCATGATACTGGACCTTTCCACTGAGTAAGCGGCAGCTTTTGCCGGAAAACGTTTTTACCAAGTTGTTAAAGTGCTCTTAATACTTGGAAAAGACCCCTGATATGTTGTTAGTTTGCCCTCCCTACAAAATCGAACGACACATTTCGGCAGGATAGTTTTAGGGTGAATATTATATGGTTTTGCCAGAAAAACGACAGTTTTTGTTGCAGAAAAAACCAGGGTTTTCCCTTAATAACAACGAAAAGTTTGCATTTTTTGAAGAAAAGTTTTGAGAGACCGCCCGGCTTGACTACTTTTGTGCGCCTCTCAAAATTCCAGGAGCCGATGAAACGACTCACCCAACCGGGTAAATCGACGGCACAGGAGGGCCTCCGCCTTCAAAAAAGTAATCTAGTTGAAGCTCTCTGTCGCCGTATTGATTCGCAACAACTGAGGCATAGAATCATCCGATTTCCTCGGCAAACACCTACAACATGGGCAGGAAAGAGAAATTTGTTTACAACATTCACACCCTTACCTACGAGAAAGTAGTTGTTCCCCTCAAAACCCGTATTTGGCAAGCTTTCGGATTTTTTTCCGTTGTAGTGGTTACTTCACTCGCCATGCTTGCTGTGTTCTATACCATCTTTCCTTCTCCACGTGAAGAGGATTTGATGCGTGAGATTAGCCAAATGGAGGCTAAATACAAGCAAATGAGCTCACAAGTGGACGTGATGTCCAAAGTGCTTAATAATATTCAGGAACGTGATGCCAGTGTACACCGTACTGTTTTCGGTATGGATCCGATAGATCAGGACGTATGGAATGCTGGTGTGGGTGGCCACGAAGCACACCCCGAACTGGAAGGTTTTGAATTCAGCGGCAATGTAGTAGGCGAAGCCCTCAACAAAATTGACGATCTCAGCCGCAAACTGGCTCTCCAAAGCAAATCACTCGACACCATTCAGAACCTGGCCCGCAACCAGGAAAAAATGCTGGCCTCTCTGCCCAGCATTAAGCCCGTACGCGAAGACAAACTGCAAAAAAGCATCGGAACCCTGTCTGGTTTCGGATACCGGATTCACCCGGTGTATAAATTCAAAAAATTCCACGCCGGCCTTGACTTCCCAGCTCGTGTAGGCACACCTATTCAGGCCCCCGGCGATGGCGTTGTGGTTGAAACAGGCTGGCACAGCGGCTACGGCAACTGCGTCAGAATCAGCCACGGTTTTGGCTACGAAACCCTTTACGGACACATGAACAAAATCACCGTCCGCCAGGGTGAAAAAGTGAAAAAAGGCCACAAAATTGGCGAAGTAGGCGATACAGGCCTTTCTACCGCCCCTCACCTCCACTACGAAGTACACTACAAAGGCAAGCCCATCAATCCAATCAATTTCTGCATGGACAAACTCACTCCACAGGAATACCAACAATTGGTGTCTGCTGCCAACATAGCCAACCAGTCGCTCGACTAAACCTTTCTATCAGTACATACTATCGTTCAAAAAGAAACGATAAACAACAGGATCGGGGCGAAATGCGAAAGCGTTTCGCCCTTATGTTTAAGGCACGAAGCGGACGAAGACACGAAGGCGCTAAGACACGAAGACTCTAAGGCGCTAAGACACGAAGGGCTGGCCATCGGCCAGCCCTTCGTAATTTTAGTCCGCTAAGAGGCTGCAAAGCTGCCTCTTAGCGCCTTCGTGTCTTAGCGCCTTCGTGTCTTTGTGCCTTAGTGCGTTGAACTTCGTGCCTTGCATTTAAGCGGTGGCAGGTTCGCGTACGAGCAGTTGGAATCCGTTGCCGTGGATATTGACAATTTCGATGGCGGGATCCAGGGCCAGGTATTTGCGCAGCTTGGTTACAAATACGTCCATGGAACGAGCCGTGAAGTAGGTGTCCTCGTGCCAGATTTTGGTGAGGGCCTCTGAACGCGGCGTTACATCGTTGATGTATTTGCAGAACAATTTCAGCAATTCAGCCTCTTTAGGACTGAGCTTCCATTGATTTTCTTCTCCCTGGCGGGCTTCCGTGAAAGTCAGGATGCGCAGCGGGAAGTTGAAATGGTATTTACCAATATTGAACTCGCGCTGATCATCGCGCGGATCCGGATTTTTATTAACACGCTTGAGTACCGCCTGGATACGCAGCAGCAACTCCTCAGAGTTGAATGGCTTGGGTATATAGTCGTCTGCGCCAAGCTTGAAGCCCTGCAGCACATCGTCCTTCATGGTTTTGGCCGTGAGGAAGATGATGGGCACATCTTTGTTTCGCTCACGCACATCTTTGGCGAGCGTAAAGCCGTCTTTGCGTGGCATCATCACATCGAACACACAGAGGTCGTAGTGACTTTTCCTGAACGCTTCGAGGCCCTGTACACCATCGGTGGCGAGGTTTACCTCATAATCGTGCATTTCCAGGTAAGAGCGGAGCACGTCGCCGAAATTTTGGTCGTCTTCGACCAGCAGGATTTTGTATCGAGCACTAGCCATGATGTCGTCGGTTTGAGAGTGTTCGTAAGATTAAAGGATGTTCAAGGATTGTTATTAAAACTGCTTAATGAAAGCAAAACACAACCTTAACGCTAAACGTTCAAAATCAAGTATGTGAAATGCCTCCGGTTCAGAAAAAATGTTAAAATTTATTTTTTGCACCCCCGTTTTGTACCATATCCTTCCGAACCGCACAACCAAAAGTACATAAAAAAAAGAGGTTCCGCAAGCCCTGAGCTGCGGAACCTCTTTTTTTATGTACGTTGGATGGTGGACTTTAGACCTGGGCTCAATGAAGCAGATAAGGTCAATTCCCCCAAAGTCCAACGTCTAACAATCTTAAGATCCAATGTATGACCGTTCTTTGATGCGAGGCGATACCACCATGAAAATCAGAGCGGTAGCAAAGCAAATACCTGTGAACAACCAGAAGAAACCAGCGCCATGGAACTGTGCAAAGAAGCCTCCGTTTTTGATATTGGTCTGAATCACGGATACAATCACGTTACCCAGGGTAACCGACAACAGATAGCAAGCCATGATGGTAGATTTCATCGTTGGCGGAGATTGTGTGTAAGCGTACTCCAGACAGGTGATAGAGATCAATACCTCGCCGGCTGTCAGCACCACAAACGCCAGGATTTGCCAGGAGATGTTGGGCGTTGCACCGTTATCAATCCAGCCCTGAACGATGGCTACAACCACGAAAGAAAGTGCGGTGAGCACCAAACCTGCGCCGATTTTGCGCAGAGGGGTCACTTTAATACCTATTTTGTTCAACATTGGGTACAAACCAAAAGAGAACAATGGAATGAAGGCCAGGATGAAGGCTGCATTCACAAATGAAATTTGCTCAGCTTCCCATTTGATGCCCAGCCAGTTGAGGTCCATAGATTTGGCCTGCACCACCCATTCGGATTGGCTTTGGTCCCAAAGCGCCCAGAAAACAGGCACAAAAGCGAACACGGAAAGTACGCGCCATACAGACTGGATACCTTCCACTTTGTCTTCGCCAAAACGGCTGGACGCAGCTGAAAAACCGCCGTTGGTGAGCGCATACAGGTTGATGCCCACGAAATTGCCCGGAGTGGCAAACCATTGTTTTTTGAAAATAAAGGCCAATGCTACCACCAGAATACCCCATACGCCCAGGATCACACCGGTACCGAAGGAGGAAATTTTAGCCGGGTCCATGTATGGATACAAACCCGCCAGACCTGAAGAGCCGTTCGCTTTGATATCGCTGGCTATAATGGTTGGGATGGTATCAAAATACAAATAGCTCACCAGCAGAGAGAAGAATGCTGTGAGGAAAATAACCAGTTTGTTCGGATCGAATGAAGGTGGTGGAATACGGCGGTATTTATGACGACCGGCCCAGAAGAAGAATACCGCAACCAACATGGCAATGGCGGGTACGCCAAACGCTACTGCTGCGCCATAATTTGTTTTGAGGTAAGGAATGAGCAGGATTGACAATACAGAACCTGCATTGATGGAAAAATAGAAGGCGTCAAAAGCCTTGGAAATCAGGTGCGAGTTAGTCTCATCGAACTGGTCGCCTACGTTGGCTGATACGCAGGGCTTGATACCGCCCGCACCAATCGCGATCAACAGGAGAGAGGTGGTGAACATCACCTCATTGTCTACAGACAGCGCCACCATGGTGCTGCCAATAGCGTACACCAGCGACAACCACAGGATGGTTTTGTACTTACCCCAAAACCAGTCGGCAATCATACCACCGAACATAGGCAGCAGGTACACCATCGCCACGAAGTCGTGGGTTTTGGCATTTGCTGTAGCTTCAGCCACCTGTACCACATTCGGATCTGTAGAACCCGAGGGGTTGTAGAACTGCGAAATCATGAAGGTGGTGAGGATGGCGCGCAGGCCGTAATAATTGAATCGTTCCGCAGCCTCGTTTCCGATAATATACGGAATACTGGAAGGAAACTTGCCTTTCGGCTTAGTTTGATCGTTGATTTCAGCCATACTGTTTATCGCGTAGATGAAAGGTTGTTGATTGATTGTTTGTTTGAACAGGCAAATGTGCGATTTTTTTTTACCTGATACTACTAAGTACCGACGAAATAACAACCATACGAATTGGAGGATGTTATTTCCTGGGTACTAATGCAAAAAAAGCCTGGGAAAAAGCGCCTTTTTCAGACCTTTGAGCTCAGAAAAACAGAATCATGGTACGTTTCTTACTCGGGTTGATCGCATTTAGCTGTTTTTGGGTTGCCTGTCAGCAGGACAACTCCAGGAATGCTGCAGAAAACAGCGCAGATGCTGCACTTTGGGCAAAATACAAGGCAGAGGGTTGGAAAAACCACAGTTGCGAGCTGGTAACCAATGAAGAATTGGAAAAGCTGTTCGCATTCAACGGGAAAGATGTTACCCTGAATGCACGCACATTGCCCAATCAGGTTTTTTGCCTCCGTACCTGGCATAAAATTGATTGGAAAGAAAGAGAAACCAACAACGAAAAAGAAGGCACCAACTGGCTTAATCCGCAAAATCGGGTGGTTATCCAGCTCCTGGATTACCAATCCGAAGAACACGCCCGGATGCAAATGGCCAATATCCGTCGCGACCGCCGTTCTACCTATGAAGAAGATGTGACAGGCATCGGCGAAGAAGCTGTGTGGAGCACAGGCACCGTTACGCTGCTCGTACGCAAAGGCCAATATGTGGTGAATGTTTCTGTTGAAATAGACGACAACGCCCACGAAAACCTCAGGCATGCCCAAAGTGTGGCATCCATTGCCCTCCTTAAATTGTAAGGCACGAAGCGGACGAAGGCACGAAGGCACGAAGGCACGAAGGCACGAAGGCACGAAGGCACGAAGGCACGAAGGCACGAAGGCACGAAGGCACAA
>DATGWL010000175.1:0-39491 GCA_035299505.1 Saprospiraceae bacterium
GACGGCTTACGGTGGACGGCTTACGGTGGACGGCCTACGGTGGACGGGCTACGGTGGACGGTGCTCCATTACCCTGAGCCAAAAACCGTCCACCGTAAGCCGTCTACCGTCCACCGTCAACCGTTTAATACCTCTGTTCCATTGGTGAGTTGAACGGGATATGTTTTGAGTTTGCGTTGGTAGTTTTGCTGATAGGCCTCCTGCATTTGGGCAACAAAACCAGGCACGGCTTCTTTTTTTACCAAATTGATGGTGCAGCCGCCAAAGCCGCCGCCCATCATTCGGGCGCCCAACACAGAAGGATTTTTACGGGCTTCTTCCACCAGAAAATCTATTTCAGGGCAACTGACCTGATAATCGCGCTGTAATCCGGAGTGGGTTTCGAACATCAGCTGGCCGAGGGTAGTCATATCATGATGTAACAGTGCTTCGCAAGCCAGGGTAACGCGCCGGATTTCTTCCACCACATAAATACAACGTTGCAGTATTACCGGTGGAAGCATGGCTGCATGCCGGGATAAAAACTCAGGGCTAACATCCCTCAAACTTTTTAAAGAGGCATCCACAGATTGCAGGATACGTACGCCTTCCTCACATTCCGCCCTGCGGGTATTGTATTCACTGTCGACAAGTGCGTGTTTGACGCCTGAATCGCAGAGTACCAGCGATACATCCGGAGCGTCAAAAGGGAAATACTCGTACTGTAAATTCCGGCAATCCAACCGGACCACATGGTTTTCCCTGCCCATTACTGAAGCAAACATATCCATAATGCCACATTTCATACCCACAAACTCATTTTCTCCGCGCTGGGCAAGCTTCACGATATCCATCCGGGATAATCCCAGTTGATACAGTTCATTCAGCAGAAACAATACGCCGCTCTCCAGGGCTGCTGAGGAAGATAAGCCTGCTCCCAGTGGGATATCACTGCCAAAAACCAAATTGATGCCGCCCGGGTGAATGCCGTCTTTTCTTGCCTCGCTGATAACGCCGAGCAGGTAATTAGTCCAGGTTTTTTCCTGCTGAAATTGTGTTGCGCCGGATTCCGCCCTGAACGACTGATCCAGATCAGCGGCAAAGAAATGAAAAGCGGCATCGGTTCGTTTTCCAGCAGCAAACCAGATAGCTTTATCAATAGCGCCTGGAAGTACGTATCCGGCATTGTAGTCAGTATGTTCGCCGATGAGGTTGATGCGTCCGGGGGCACGCGCAATGATATCAGGCTCCTGGCCGAAGCGCGTCAGATACAGCTGTTGAATTGTTTTTTTATCCACTATGAATCCCTTTTTGCGGCGGACAAAAGTAGGCAAAGCCATTTATCAGCACCGTTTTTATACGGGTATAAACAGTAGACTTGTTGCGATGAGGTACTGTTCGCGCGATAGCCTATATTATGCTCTTTTAGCTCATTCAGATAAACAGATTACAGGATACCAAATATTTGCGGATATTTACCCCATATTTTTAATCCTGCACTCACCGAATTTGTATAGATATGCTTAATTACCTCTGGTAATTCATCCTTTTTGTGGCGGGTGTTAGCACTCCACATATAAACGACTTTTGCTTTCTGGTTCATAATGCGATCAATAATTATATTGATTTGTTTTTTGTCGGTTCGTGCAGTTTTTGGTCAAAAAGATACCACCGTCAATTTTTGGGCGGCAGTTACACCCAAGGCTCAACCATTCGACACATCCAAGGTGGATAACTGTTTGCGGTTGTTGCGCAGTTTACCGCCACACCCCCTCGAAACCCGTCCTGTCATTCCTTTTCCCTCCAATCAGGAGCTTCAGCAAGCGGCCCATTCTGCCCAAGCCTTTGAAAAATGGCTGCGGAAGGCGAAAATAATGCGTGAGTTAGGTTACAAAGATTACAGCAATTTTATTCTGGAAGCCCTCACCAGGTATTACCCTTCAACCGATCCTTCGCTTCGATTTGATGCTTATACCGAAATCATTTATTCCTGTTTGTACAATCTGGAGTTTGGTAAGGCCGACAGCATTTGCATGCATGCCATAAAGATGGCTAATAGCGCAGGAATGACCCATGCCGGGCTGGCCTGGATATCTGCTCATACAGATCACCGCTTGCAAAGGACTGAAATGGCAAGGGAAAAGTTGGCCGTTTCACTGGCGCTTGCCCAAAAAGAAGGCAGCAAACACTGGGAACTCCGTAACCAATCTACCATGGGGGTAATCAGTCGGGATGTCTTTTTCGGCCATACCCTGAAGGCCATTCCGGATCATCTGCGGGCGCTGGATTTGGCTATTGAAACACGCGACACCTTTTATATCATCAATGAACTCATTGCGCTTGGCTTTAATTACGACGACGCAGCCAAGATGGACCTGCATCTGGATTATCTCTATAAGGCATTGGAATACCTGAAACACTACGAAGTGCTGTACCAACGCATGAGAATCCTGAGCGCTCTATGTGAAATCTTGCCGGATTTGGGCAGAACTGAAGAAGCCATTTCATTGCGCGAAGGCTCATTGCGAATTGCCAAACTGGCCAAATCCAGCTTCACTTCAGATATTTACCTGCGCCTGTCCACTTCATATATCAGCCTACATAAATGGGATAAAGCCAAGGCAGCACTGGATTCTGTGGAAACTATTCTGAAGCAAAACGGGCGGTATGACACAGAATTATTCACCTTGGAACAACAATATTACGTTCTATTCAAAGCTAAAGGTGACATTCCGGAGGCATTAAAACATTTGGAAAGGGCTTATGCCGGGGTAAGTCAGAATTATGTGAAACGCAACGCCCAGCTGCTCAGCGAGTACGAGACTCAATACCGTACCGGCGAAAAGGAAAAATTGCTCAAAACCACACAGAAACAACGCAGTTGGCTGCTGCTTTTGGCCGTACTCATTACCATGTTGTGTATCGTGGTATTTATCAGTTATTTCCGGCAACGGGCAACCGCAAGGCTGGTAGCCCAGCAAAAAGAAATTGTGCAGCGGCAGTCAGAAGAATTACGTCAGCTGGAACAATTAAAGTCGCGCTTCTTTACCAATGTTAGTCACGAACTGCGTACACCGCTCACGCTGATGCTGGGGCCACTAAATCACCTGTTGAAACAGGATTACTGGACAGATCGCGACCGAAAATTACTTGAGATTACCAATCAAAACGGCAAACGACTACTCAACCTGGTGAACGAAATTCTTGACCTGGCCAAACTGGAAACCGGCCGAATGGAAATCCGGGAATCAGCCGTAAACTGGTACAAAACCATTGAGCCTACAGTGGCGCAATTTGCCTCCTTTTCCGATAGTCACCTGGCCAAACTCAGCTTCAACTTTCAGGCTGATCCTGATTTAAATATTTACCTGGACACCAATAAGTTTGAAAAAATTCTGCACAACTTCTTATCCAACGCACTCAAATTCACCCCACAAGGTGGAACCATTACATTAACAGCCTCTGACCTGGGCGATCAACTTCAGGTGTGTGTGCGCGACACCGGCCAGGGGATCCACCCGAGTGATTTGCCGCATATTTTCGACCGGTTTTATCAATCCAGGCGCGCCGATTCGCCGGTGCAGGGCGGCACAGGGATCGGACTTTCGTTGTGTTATGAGTTGTCTGAATTGTTGGGAGGGAACATATGGGCAGAGAGTGTTTATGGCAGCGGCAGTTCTTTTTATTTCGAATTTCCCAAAAAAGTGGTCACTGAGGAAGCCTTTGCCCCACAAATGGGCTTGAATACCCAGGTCATAGCATCCTCGACCCCCACTGCTCTCCCCACCTCTTCGCAGTCAGGAACCATAAAAGGTAACATCCTGGTGGTAGAAGACAATCCAGAGCTCCGACAATACATACAGGTTATCCTGGAAGGATACCAGGTGCATACAGCCGTCAACGGTAAGGAAGCGCTCGACTTGCTGCAATCCGGCGTTATGGAGCCGCCTGATTTGATTATTTCAGATATTATGATGCCGGTTATGGACGGTGTTCAATTCTTAAACCTGGTGAAACGATCTGACCAGTTCCGGCATATCCCTTTTGTGATGTTAACTGCCAGGGGAGATGCCCGAATAAAATTGCAAGCCCTTCGCATCGGAGTAGACGATTACATGCTTAAGCCTTTCGAGGCGGATGAGTTGCTTGCCAGAATACAAAATTTGCTTCAGAATCATTTTGAGCGACTCCGGTTGTACCAAATGCTTTCCACCGAAAACCCGGCGGAAAGTGTCATGGAGGAAACAATCCCGCCGGTTGTTTCAGAGGTCAATGCCCGCTGGTTGGCTGATTTAGAGCGGCTGTTGGAAAAAAAGCTGGACGACCACGCATTCAATTTCAACTGGGTAGCCTCCGAGCTGAACTTGAGTGAACGGCAATTCCGCCGGAAGGTGCAGCAACTAACCGGGATGCCCCCCAACAAGTACCTGCAGGAAATGCGCTTGCAACAGGCGCGCAGCCTGATGAGCAGCGGCAAATTCAGCACCATCAAGGAAATAGGCTACGCCGTAGGGTACCGGGATACACCTTACTTCTCGGCGCTGTTCACAGAGCGATTCGGCTCAGCGCCCTCCCAACTTTTGCGATAGCAAGTTTTACGGTATTGGTTTATGTCAAGGGTTAATCTGAACAGCAGGTTAACCCTTGTTTTTATGTAAAATGTCCGGTTTGTCCCCACAAGATGTCCGGTTTGTCCGGGTTGTGGAGCGGCACTTTTGCTACCGAAAATATCAAACATACCTGTTAACTAAAGTCCATTTCACATGCAATCAGTTTTACGATTTCCACAGCCAAATGTAGGATCAACGCCAGACAATCGTCTGACCCGTTTTTTCCGGACCCTGTTTTTGGGCCTTTGTATTTGGGTAAGTGTTCCCGGCTTCAGCTATGCCGCCGACTATTTTTGGGTAGGTGGTAGCGGCAACTGGAACGACCTGACGCACTGGGCTACTACATCGGGTGGCTCAATCAAAAGAACGATTGTTCCCAGCGTGTTGGACAATGTGATTTTTGACGTAAATTCTTTCTCCGCGGCCGGGCAAACTGTTACCGTCAACCAGGAGGCTTTCTGTAAAGATTTCAAATGGGTGAATGTGCTGAACAACCCCACCTTCAGCAGCACCAACTTCAACCTCAACGTAGCCGGAAACTTTGAAGTAACCGGTGGCCGCTTTACTTTTAGTCATGCCAACGGAAACCTTTCCGTAACCGGCAACCTGCTGGTGGATGGCGCCGATATGAATTTCAATAAAAGCGGAGGCACTGTAACCGTTACCGGCAACTGGACCATGCAAAACAACAGCATGGCGTTTGCCCGTACCGGAGGTGTTACTAACGTAGGCGGGAACATGACCTTCCAGAACATGACCCCTACGAGCTTCAATATCAACAGCGGTAACCTGACTATTACCGGCGACTTTCTTATGAACAGTGCGCCGTTTAATTTCAACATTACCGGCTATCCCATGACGGTTGATGGCAATTTCTCCATTTTAAACGGAGCCAGCACCTTCACCCACACCAACGTCCTGAGTGTAAAAAAGTCCTTCACACTTAGTCCTGCGGTAACATTTAACCAGACCAACTATGTAATCTTCACCGCCACTACTCCCGGTAATACCATTACTACTGCCGGAAAATCCTTTGCTTATGTTCGTTTCAACGGAAGTGGTGGCGAATGGATTTTGCAGGATAATTTCAAAGCCATTCAGCAAACGGAGCATTACACCGGAACCTTTCGTTCCAATGGGAAAAGCGTGGATTATGGTCAAAATTTCAATGCCGTGGATGGCGGCTCGGTCAAAACCCTTGACTACACAGGTTCAGATACCATTCGTGCGCAGTACCAGTTCCGGGTTAACACCAGTGGAACCACCGTACTCACCATTGGTGGAGCAGTAGTCATGCTGCATACTTCCAACTGGAGCGAAATGTTCCTGGATGGCGGAGGCAAAACTTTCGGTACCGTGGTGATCCGCCATTTATATAACACTACCGCCGCCACCAATATCCGTTTCCGGAACGACAATTCTGTGTTTGGAAACGTGTATATGTACATAAACAATGCCTCCAGATGGTATAAAGAAAGCACCAACAACACGTTCGGAAACGTACAAATCAACTACATCAATCCAACTGTTCCCGCTTCAGGCGACTGGAATATTTTGTTTGGGATAAACACCCTGGCCAGTCTGACCTTTACCAGCAACAACACTATTCCGTTTTTCTATTGCGACAACAATAACAACCTTGGCGCTGTAACACTGGTGCCGGGCACACAATGGCAGACTGTAAATGGTAAAGTACAAACCGTGACCAGCCTAACGGCAAACGGCAATTGTAACCGCTTTATTACCATTTTCCCAAGCTCGGGAACTTCCACCATAACCGACGCCAACGGTGGCTCAAACAACCTGGATTTTGTTACCCTTACCGGAACGAACTTTACGGGAGCGACCTGGACCGCCACCAATGTGCTGGACAATGGTGGCAACGCCGGTATCAGTCTAACGCCACTGGCCACCCAAACCTATTACTGGATTGGCGGTGTTGGCAACTGGAACGAAACCTCACACTGGTCGCTGAGCAGCGGTGGCAGCAGCGCAGGTTGCCTTCCAACCCGGGTAGACAATGTAGTATTTGACAACAACTCCTTCCCGGGCAGCAACCAAACCATCACCCTGAATGTGGCGGCTGAGGTAAACCACATGACCTGGACTTCCGGTGTAAACGCGAGTCCAAACTTCAATGGCAGTCAAAACCTGACCATCAATGGCGACCTGACGGTGGCCGGCAATATGGACTGGAACCTGACAGGTGTGTTGACCTTGCGTAAGTCGGTAACGCTCAACAGTGCCATGACCTGGGTGCAAAACAACATTGTGTACCTGAGCGGCAGTTCCACCGGCAACACCATCAACATGGCCGGGAAGACCTTTATCAACCGATTGATTTTCGACAACCCGGGTAACAGTGCTACTGGCGCCTGGACCCTGGCCGGCGATCTGACGGTGGCGCAAAACACCTACACCACCTTCAATGATGCAACGTTTATATCGGCCGGATATAAGGTGGATTTTGGCGATTATTTTGATGGCACCAGCAATGTGCCCAAGGTGCTTGATTTTACCGGCACGGATACCGTACGTATGAAGCGCCAATGGCAATTGGTAGCCAGTACGAATGCCACCCTGACCATAGGAAATGCCACCTTGTTGCTGCGCCAGCCTGCCACGGAAGGCAATAACATGATTTTCGATGGCGGCGGTAAAACCTATAAAAACCTGGTATTGGATGCCCGGCAAACGGCCGGATCCTACACCATTTATGTCCGCAACAACAGCAACATTTTCCAGGATGTTTATCTGCGCATTGCCGGAGCTCAAAACGTCCGACTGGAAAGTTCCGGGAATACCTACCGGGATGTTTATGCAGATTACCTCAGCACCAATACAGGTTACGCGCCCAATTTCGAGATGTTTAACATCAATACGTTAAACAGTCTGCAATTCAACTCTCCGTCGGTTAAACCCAACCTGTATTTGTACAGCAACCACACCATCAACACCCTGAAGTTGTTCCATGGCATGACCGCCCGGTTCACCGGCGGAGCTACCCAAACCCTGCAATCCTTGATTGCAACGGGTACCTGTACGCGCAACATTACCCTGATTTCCAACAATCCGGGCACCCAGAGTACACTGACGGATGCTGCGGGCGTCAACAACCTGGATTACGTGATACTCAAGGATATGAAGGTACAGGGTGGCGCCACCTGGAATGCGACCAATGTGGTAAATAACGGCAACAATACCGGCTGGAATATCGTAGCGGCAGCTTCTCAAACCTTTTATTGGGTAGGCGGCACCGGCAACTGGTCGGATCCGCTGCACTGGTCGCTGAGCAGTGGTGGCGCTTCTACAGGCTGCTTGCCTAATGCCCAGGATGATATCGTGTTCGACCACAACTCCTTCACCGGCATTGGTCAATCAGTGAACCTGACAGCCAATGTGATTTGCCGCAACATGACCTGGACGGCCGGTGTGACCCTGAATCCAACTTTTCAGGGCAATTATGAGCTGGATATTCAGGGCGACTTGCAGGTTCTGGGCGTTATGATCTGGATACAGAACAACATCCTGTATCCGCGCGGCGACTTCAAGTTGAATACAGGCGTAACCTGGCAACACGCTCACTACCTGGAGTTCTTCTCAGACTCCACCAACAACGTGGTAAACACCGCAAACAAAACCCTGCTCCACCGGGTGCGTTTCGGTGCAAAAACGGCCAATTCCGGCCCGAAATGGACCCTTGCGAGCGACTACAAAGTTCAGAATAACAATTCCGGTATCCTTACCTATGTCTATGACGGCACCTGGAAAACCGATGGCTATGAAGTAGACGCGGGCTGGGAATTTTATGCTGCCGACAACTACGTGCGCACCATAGACCTGACGGGTACGGACACCCTTCGGGTACAGAACGCCTGGCGGGTGGTAGCCAACACCAATACTACCTTCATCCATGGTGGCGCTACTATATTATTGCTGACTACCAATGTTGGGTCCAATCAGGTATTTGCCGGAGGCAACAAAACCTACCAGGATGTAGTAGTTCGGCACGGGATCAACGGCTCAACCCAGTTTACCGGCAACAACACATTCCGGGATTTGTATGTCCGCTATTACGGCGTGCACAACAAGGCCATCTATTTTGACAATGTACAGAATTTCAGGAATGTAGACATTGATCAGGCCTCCGGTGTGCAGGTGCAGGTTTACTTCCGGAATGGTCCGCACACTTTCAACAATTTTGTGCTGGAAACCTTTGGTACAGCCACGTCTTATCTGGAGATGCAGTGCAACAACACATTCAATATCCTGGATTTGCCGAATGGTTTTAACATGACCATGCTGGCCAATACCACACAAACCATCAACAGTTTCATTCCGCGCAGCACCTGTTTGAAGCGTTCCTCCATTATTGGGAACAATGCAACAACCTCGAAAATTTCGCAAGCGTCTGGCACCATCAATACGGAATGGATCAACCTCACCAACCACACCGTTCAGGGCGGAGCTGGTTTCAATGCCACCGATGCTACCATTACCGGAACAGTAACCGGCTGGAACTATGTGATTGAACAACCCATCACCCTGTTCTGGGTTGGCGGCAGCGGCAACTGGAGTGATGCCAGTCACTGGGCTTTTGTGAGCGGTGGTCCAGGCAACGGGTGTGTGATTCCTTTGGCCAAAGACAACGCTGTTTTTGATGCCGCGTCATTTACAGCTGCCGGTCAAACGGTTTCACTGAACATTACAGCAGCCTGTAAAAACATGATCTGGAACAATGTGTCGTTCGCGCCAACCCTGGGCTCCAACAACCAGTTAACGGTGAATGGCGACCTGTTTATCAACAGCAACGTAAACTGGACACACAGTGGTAATCTGGTACTCAACGGTTCTGTAACACTTTCACCCAGCATGACCTGGAGCCACAATGCGCAAACCAACTTTTTCCCGGCAACCGCAGGCAATTACACCCTTGATTTTGGCGGCAAAACCATGATCAACACCATGTTGTTTAATGGCCACGCCAATGCTACCTGGACTTTGCAGAGCGATTATAAATCGGCTACCAACATTACCACCCACATTCAACAAGGTAAATTCTATTCCAACGGCTATAAAGTTGACTTCGGATACTCCCTGAATTTCAACTACACCAACGCCAAAATGCTAGACTTTACCGGAACCGACACTGTGCGGGTTCGTCGGGAATGGTATGGCAACGGCACAGGAACCACCCTCACCATGGGCGGCGCCGTTCTGTTGTTGCAATCCAACCAAAACGATGATATGTGGTTCCGTGGAGGCAACCTGACTTATGGCGATCTCGTGGTTCGTCATTATTTAGCTGCCAACCAAACCATCAACTTTGAAGGCAACAACACCATGGGTGAGGTTTCGGTAACCTTTGCCAACCGAAAAGACATCAACATGAACGGCAATAGCACTTACGGAGGCTTTACTCTGTTCATGAATCACCTGACTACATCGTCTATTCCGCAGTTCCTGGTGAATGGCAGCAACACGTTTAACACTTTTGTGATCCTGTCGTTGAATGCCCAGGGGCCGGAAATCAAATTCTTCCAAAACAATACCTTCGGAAGTTTTGTGTCGGTAGGGCGTAACTCCCGCTTGCGTTTTGGATCAGGCAAAACCCAAACCTTTACCGGTGTAGTACAGATTCTCGGTACAGGCGGCTTCCCGATTTTCATCAATGCCACTACAGATGGTTCGCAGGCCACACTCACCAAAGCTTCCGGCGACCTGTGTTTCGACTACGTTTGGATAAAAGACATCAATGCTACCGGGGGCGCTACCTATCAGGGCGGTATCAATGGCATTGACCTGGGCAATAACCTGGGCATCAACTTTGCCAACAACTGCCAGGCATACTATTGGGTAGGCAACTCCGGCAACTGGTCGGATTATGCCAATCACTGGGCTACCTCTTCAGGCGGTACCACTTTCCACGCCCAGGCGCCAACGCTCATAGACGATGTCTATTTTGATGCCAACTCCTTCACGACCTCCGGTGCAACCGTTACCCTGGATGTGGAAGGCGATTGCAGGAACATGGACTGGTTGTCTTCGCTGTTCTCCCCTACCCTTGCGGGTCCGGCTGCCAACCTGAATATTTACGGAGGTTTGGTTTTGTCTCCTTTCATGAACCAGAACTGGACAGGTTCCTGGAATTTCAAAGCTCAGAACGGCAATACTTACGGTATTGATGTTCAGGGCAAAACGCTCACCAATGTAGACATCAACACCCTGACCAACATCACCTATAAGCTGGTCAACGATTTGAAAGTGAGCAACAGCATTGAACTGATTGCCGGAGGTTTCCAAACACAGGGCAATGCCGTAAATACCAAAGAATTCAACCTGATTGGTGCAAATACCCGCAATTTGACCCTGGGCTCCTCTAAAATTACCATCACCAATGGTAAGTGGGATGTACAGGATGCCACCAACCTGACCATTACCCCAGGCACCAGCGAGATCATTGTGCAAAGCGAAGGCAGCAGCGCGCATTTCTACGGCGGTGGCATGACTTACCGCGACCTGCGTTTCAACACTGCTTCAACCATGAACGGTACACTGACCGGCAACAACACCTTCAATACTCTACGGGTATTGCCTGGCGTGACCCTTTCCGTAGCTGCCGGCAGCACGCAAACCACCGGCAACCTGATTGCCAGCGGAACCTGCGCCAAGGGCCTTACCATCCAGTCAGACGCACCTGGAAGTGCTGCAATTTTCAGCCAGGCTTCAGGCACCATCAACTCCAGTTTTGTAACGCTTCAGGACATCAACGCTACAGGAGGGGCAACATTCAACGCCAACCAATCCACCGATTTGGGCAATAATACCGGCTGGAACTTTGCCAATGTGCCGAACCTGGCCATCACCATGACAACTACTGATGCCACCTGCCCTACCCCCAATAACGGCACGGTAACGGCTAATGTAACGGGTGGTGTAACGCCATATGCGTTTAAGTGGAACACCCTGTCTACCCTGCAAACGCTCACGAACTTATCAGCTGGCACGTATACCGTAACCGTTACAGATGCTGCCGGATGTTCGTCTACTGCTTCTGCAACGATCAGTCAGCCTGCTTCCTACAACTTTGGCTCCAGCACCACCGGCGATCTCATATGCTTTGGCGCCAGCGATGGCGATGTTGCCATCACCACCACCGGGGCATTGCTGCCATTAACCTATGTATGGAGCAACGGCGCCACAACGGCGACACAAAGCGGACTCATAGCCGGCACCTATAACGTAACCGCCACCGACGCCGCCGGCTGTAAAGCCATCAACCTGGCTTTGGTGAACAGCAGGGCCAACATCAATGCCGCTATCGCTGTGACTACTTCCAAGTGCATCAATACCCCGATCGGGTTTACCGCAAGCGGTTCCGGCACCGGGCTGACTTATAGCTGGGATTTTGGCAACGGCAATACCGGCACCGGTGCAAGCGTAACCAACACTTTTGTTACTTCCGGCAATTTCAATGTAGCGGTTAGCATTACCGATGTTAATGGCTGCCTGAGTACAGCTGTAACGCCTGTTACCATTGGATCTACGCTCAATCTGACGGGCACCATTACCGATGTAACCAGCTGTGCACCTGCCGTTTGCAATGGTTCGGTTGTGCTGGCGCCTTCCGGCGGTATCACGCCATATCAGTTTTTCACCAACGAATTTAAACACACGTTTGACGGAAACACCATTTCCAGCACCATTTTCACCCGTGATAACAACAGTGGCGCATACAGCCAAAACAATGAGCTGACGGTTTCCGGTACTAACAGCTGGAACAAACGTATTTTCACGAACGGTACTTTTTCCCGTGTTGTCGGCAACGAATTTAACTTTAAATACTACCAGCCGGTGAATACACACTGCATGATCGGTTGGTATGGCAACTCAACAGCCAATACCACCAACACCTACACCGACATGTTGTACGCCTTTTATTTTGACAACAACACCGGTTTCAGGATTTACGAAGACGGAGCTGACCGGGGCAATGTTGTTGCCAACGTTCCCGGAGGCTATACCACGAACACCTGGTATGAAGGCCGTATTGTGTTGAAAGCCACTGGCGCAGATTATTACCTGCGCAAACTGGGCAACACCGCCTGGGCATTGATTTACTCCTCGACTTATTCAAGCGAAACGAACCTGCGCCTGGGCATGACCCTTTACGGAACCGGCCCGGCAGTGACGGACGACTGGGCAGTGTCATCCTTTAACCCTGTAACCGCTGCGCTTTGCACGGGCAATTATACCTACAATGTTCTGGACGCCAATGGCTGTACAGCAGCCTACACCGCTACGGTTGGTGTAACAGATGCCGTATTGCCCACGGCTGTTTGTCAAAATGTGAGTGCCAACCTGAATGCTGCAGGAACATACACCCTGACCACCTCCCAGGTTAACAATGGCAGCACCGATGATTGTGGCATCAGCACCCTGAATTTGGATCAAAGCAGTTTCAATTGCACAAACCTCGGCGCCAATGTGGTGACCCTTACAGTTACAGATAACAGTGGTAATACCAATACCTGTACTTCTACGGTAACGATAACAGACAACAGCGCACCAAGTATTACCTGCCCGGGCAATCAAACACAGCCCATTATGGCTGATTGCGCTGTGATGCTGGAGGATTATATCTCCATGGCTACTGCTTCCGATAATTGTAACCCATCACCAACTATTAGCCAGAGCCCGGCGGCAACAACCGAAATTTTCGGCGCCACCACAGTTACCCTGACGGCACAGGATGGAAATGGCAATCAACAAACCTGTGCTTTCCAGGTAAGCCTGCAAGACAATACAGCGCCAGTAGCTACATGTGTTTCGGCCGTAACCCTTCAATTGAATGCTTCCGGCAGTGCAGGCGTGTCGCTTACAGATCTGGACAATGGTTCGTACGACAACTGTGCCATTACCGGCACCAGCATTGGCGGACAAAGCACCTACACCTGTTCCGACGCCGGAAACACCTTTACCGTAACCCTCACGGTGAACGATGCAGGCGGCAACACCGCTACCTGCAGCACCCAGGTTACCGTTTCAGACGACGACCACCCATGTTGCAGTGCCCCTGAAGCGGTTTGCGTGACCAATCTGGAAGTATTCCTGAATGCTTCCGGAACAGCCTCCATTACCGCCAACGACATTGATGCAGGAAGTACGGCAGATTGTGGCATTGCGTCCATGGTCATTGATGCCAATAACTTCTCATGCGCCGGAATAGGCAGCAATCCACATACTGTTACCCTGACCATCACTGACGGCAACAATATAACCGATCAATGCACAGCAGCGGTAACCGTGTCCGATAATACAGCGCCGGTCTTCAGTGTTTGCCCGGGCAATCAAACCCTGCCCTTAGGCGTCAATTGCGAAGCCATTATGCCGTCTTTCCTTGGCGTGGCAACCGCTACAGACAACTGTTCTGTAACCTTATCGCAAAGCCCGGCTGGCGGCCAAACCCTCAGCGGTGCGGGAGACATGACAGTTACCCTGACGGCAACCGACCAGGGTGGACTCAGCACCGTTTGCAGTTTTACCCTGTCTAAAATAGACGATATTAACCCTGCCATCAGCTGTCCGGCAGCGATTGAACAAGCCAACGATGGTGGTCAGTGTACAGCCCTTGTATCCTATGCAAACGCCGCAACGGCCAACGACTATTGCGATGCCTCACCAGCCATTGTGTATAGCCCGGCCTCCGGCAGCAGCTTCGCGGTAGGAAGCACTACAGTAACAGCAACAGCCACAGACGATTCCGGCAACACAGCCACCTGCAGCTTCCAGGTGGTGGTAAATGATGAAGAATCGCCGGTATTATCCTGCCCAAGCGATACCGTAACCCAACAGGCAGATGCCGGATTGTGTCAAACCATCGTCACTTATGCTGTGACTGCACTCGACAACTGTGATAATAACCTGGATTTGAGTACCAACCAGGCCTCAGGTACAGCCTTTGTGGTAGGATTGACCAATGTATCCTTCACCGCCACCGACGATGCAGGCAACACTGCCACTTGTAGCTTCGCTGTGCGTGTTCTGGATACGCAGGCGCCTACAGTCGCTTGTCCGGCCAACATCACCGACAACACCGATGCCAACCAGTGTACCGCCGTTCAAAACTACACGGCTACCGCTTCCGACAACTGCAATGCCAATCCAAGCATTACTTTCAGTCCGGTGTCTGGCACACCGTTTGATCTGGGCACCACTACGGTTACAGCCACTGCCGGCGATGGCAATGGCAATACTTCAACTTGTACCTTTACGGTAACGGTTACAGATAACCAGGCTCCGGAAATTACTTGCCCGACTGTCATCACACAGGCAGCAGCAGCAGGTTTGTGCACTGCCGACATTTCCTTCAATGTAACAGCCACTGACAATTGCAATTCTAACCCGACGCTGACAGGCAGTCATCTTTCAGGTGCAACCTTTAGCCTGGGTTCCACCACGGTAACGTACACGGCAAATGATGGAAATGGGAATACGGCTTCCTGCACTTTTGCGGTTGTTATTTCCGACAACCAATTGCCAACCATCACCTGCCCGGCCAATATCGTACAAGGAAACGATGCGAACCAGTGTTCAGCAGTGGTAAACTACACCGTTAATGCTACCGACAACTGTGCAGGCTCACCTGCTTTGACCTACTCCAAAGCCTCAGGAAGCACCTTCCAGCTGGGCTCCACCACCGTTACGGCTACAGCCAACGACGGAAACGGCAACACAGCATCCTGTTCATTTACGGTAACGGTGAATGACACCCAGGCGCCTGGAATTACCTGTCCTGAGAACATTAGCATTACCACAGGTGTAAATACAAGTGCATGTACAAGTTTAATTGAGGTACCAAAAGATCTCCTTTCTACCCCTGGTGTTGTTTTCCCGAACGGATCTGTGCCTACTTCCGGAAACAGCCTGCTGTTCCCGGCAAGTAATCCGCCGAATCAGATAAAAATTAAAATACCACTGGTTCCTGCAGGATTGTTTAATACCGGCGATCCAATTACACTGAGCTTTAATTCCATCTGGACTCGTACCAGCTTGGACAACGACGTGCGGTGGATGTTTACCGACGGAAACCAATTAAAGTTGAATGGAATAGCATTGATCGACAATTCAGGTGGCGCCGTAAGAAGGTCTGAATCCGCATCTACTCCAAGTGCTACGGTAGTTCCGTTTGCCACCGATAACGAGATTGGGTGCGGCAATTGCTTCCCGTCTATAGAAAATCAATATCAAGCTGATGTAACCTTGACTGTAAGCAGTGCAGGTACGGTAACCATTTCAGGCATCATGAGTGGTGATGGTTCTGCCGGAACTGCTCCATTCAACTATACCTATTCCGGCACTTTTGATGTGGCAAAAGGAATTTATTTCTATTTTGTCAACGAAAATTCCATAACTGGCGGAACGGCAAAATTAGATTATTTGAATTATGCATGCGATCTCGCAACGCCAAGTTCCTGCGGCGCCATTGTTTCATGGGATACACCAGTTGGTTCCGACAACTGCTCCGTCACTGTTGCCCGCAGCAACGGTCCTGCAGACAATGCTAATATGACGCTGATCAGCGAGGAAGAGTTTCAGCTTGGCGTTACCAACATTTGTTATCTGGCAACAGATGGAAGTGGCAATACCAATGAGTGTTGCTTCACGGTAACTGTGCAGGATAATTCACTGCCGGAAATCACTTGTCCTGCAACGCAATCCATTGTGCTCAATGCTTCCTGCGAAGCAACGCTTGCCAATTACACCAATTTGGCAACAAAGAGCGACAATTGCTCGGCACCAGCGAATATTACGGTTTCACAGACACCCGAAACAGGAAGTATCGTCAGCGGATATGGCCCCATGACAATTGTGTTAACAGCAACTGATGAATCAGGAAACACAAGAGCATGCAATTTCACCGTAAATAAACTCGACCAGCAGGCGCCAACCATCAATTGCCCGGCTAATCAGGTCGTTGCCCTCGGAAACGACTGTACGGTGGCAATGCCAACCTACACTCAGGCCGCCACTACAAACGACAACTGCGGTGCCCCTACCGTGACACAATCAGTGAATGGCACAAATACCTTCACCGGTATTCAGTCCAAAACGGTTACCCTCACCGCTACTGATGTGGCTGGCAATACCGCAACCTGCACCTTTACGGTAACAAGTCAGGACCAAACCACTCCGAGCATCAACTGTCCGGCTACACAACACCTGAACCTGAATGCAAGTTGCCAGGCTGCCCTGGGCAACTATGCAGCGCTCACAGGTGTGTTTGACAACTGTACCACCACCCTCACCCAATCGCCTGCCAGCGGAACAACGGTGAATGGCGTGGGCACTCAGGTGATCACTATGACGGTAACGGACATTTCAGGGAATACGGCAACTTGTGCATTCAACGTGCAAAAAACCGACAATACCAACCCGGTTATTACTCAGTGTCCGGCAAACCGCAACATCTACCTGAATGCAGATTGCCAGGTGGTCATTCCTAACCTCACAGCAGAGGTTTCGGCAACAGACAACTGTTCTGCCACTACCGCTACTCAATCTTCTGCCGGACTGACCCTGGCATTGCAACATGGCAGCACAACTACCGCGGTAGTGAATGTTTCTGATGCTTCCGGCAATACGGTTTCGTGCAGCGTAATGCTCACTGTACAGGATAATACAGCACCGCTCGTAACCTGCCCGGCAGCGCAAAGCATTGAACTGCAGGAAAATTGTTCCGTTAATCTGCCAGACTACAGTCTGCTGGCAACAGCTCTGGATAATTGTACTTCATCTGCCAACATCAACTGGAGCCAAAGCGCTTCCAGCGTCAGCACAGCAGGCGTTCAAACCATTACCCTGACGGCAACCGATGCGGCAGGCAATTCTGGAAATTGCCAGTTCACACTCACTAAAACGGACAATACTGCACCAACAGCAGTATGTAATGATATTGTGATTGAGCTGACCGACCGGAATACCTACCAGCTGAGTCAGGCCCAACTGGATGCCATCGCTTCCGGCAGCGCCGACAACTGTGCGTTCACCTACGCCATCCCGGCTAATACCCAGTTTGATTGCAGTAACCGCAACAGCGCTGTAGCCGTTACCCTAACCGTTACGGATGCCTCCGGCAATTCGGCTACCTGTATCGGACAGGTTATGGTGGCCGACCCGAACAGTGTGTGTAACGAGCCACCTGTGGCTGTTTGCCAAAACATCACGGTAAACCTTGATTCGGATTGCACGGTTGATATCAGCAACAACGCGATGAACAATGGCTCCAGCGATCCGGACAATGACCAGCTGACATTCCTTGTTTCGCAAAACAATTTCAGCGGTGTTGGCACCACGACGGTAACGCTGACGGTTTCAGACGGAGAGTTCAGCGACGATTGTACGGCAACAGTTACTACTGTGGACGTTACAGCACCCGTGGCTACTATCGCCTCCCTGGAAAATGTAACAGCAGAGTGTTCTGTCACCCTCGAAACGCCATCGGCTACCGATGCCTGCGACGGCACAATCACGGCAACAACTTCCGACCCAACAACGTACAATGTTCAAGGTACGTACACCGTGACCTGGACTTATACCGATGAATCGGGCAACTCAAGCAGTCAGACCCAGACAGTAATTGTGGACGACAACACACCACTGGTTATCACCTGCCCGGCCACGCAGACCCAGGTGTTGGGTAGCAACAACTGCCAGACCAGCCTGAATAACTTTATTGGCATGGCAGTTACAACCGACAACTGTGGTTCAGTAACCGTGACACAATCACCAGCCATTGGTTCGGTGTACAACGGCGAACAAACGGTGGCCGTAACTCTAACGGGCACAGACATCGGCGGCAACTCGGCTTCTTGTACCTTCAACGTGGAAGTACAGGACAATTCCAACCCGACGGCTGTTTGCCAGAATGTAACGGTGCAGCTGGATGCCAGCGGCAACGGATCGCTCACGGCAACACAGGTAAACAATGGATCAAGCGATGCTTGTGGCATTTCAAGTTACACGCTGGATATGACAGCTTTTGATTGCGGCGACATTGGTAATGGCACAGGCGGCATATTAGGCAATGCCTTGAAGTTTGACGGCTCGAATGATTACACAGTCAGGGCTCCCCTTACAGCTTTGGGATCAGGTGATTTTACTTTTGAATTTTGGTACAAGGCGAACAGCCATGGTGCATTCCCGATTTTGTTTGCACAAGATCAAACCGGAATAGGTTCACCAGCTTTCAGAGTTGAGATCAATTCGAACAACAACTCAATGTCTTTTTTCCAAAATTCCTCCGGCGCGAGTGTCACGAACTTTACTCCGGCAAATTCATTGACGGTAAATACCTGGACCCACTATGCCATTGTTCGTAGCGGAAATACATACCGGTCTTACATCAATGGTGTGCTAAAAACCACAACAACAGCTACCGGTACGCCAAGTTTTGCCGGAAATAACTTCAATTTCCGAATTGGCGCCCGCCAAACGGGAAGCCTCGCAGCTCAAAACCCATTCAATGGCACTATTGATGAATTCAGGGTCTGGAATGTTGCTCGTACACAATCCGATATTCAGGCTAACCTGTATAACTCGCTTGGCTCGCAGGCTAATTTGTACATCAACTATCCTTTCAATCAGGGTACGGCAGGTGTAAACAATGCAGGCATCACAACCTTGAACGATGTTTCAGGAAACAACCTGAACAGCACCCTGACCAATTTCACATTGAACGGGATTAACTCCAACTGGGTGAGCGGCGTACCGACTCCACCTACAGCAGGGCCTGAGGTAACCTTGACCGTAACAGATGTGAATGGCAACACCTCCACCTGCAAGGCCAATGTAACTGTAGAAGACCATGTGGCGCCGGTGGCAAGCTGCCAAAACGTAACGGTTCAATTGAATGCCGCCGGTACGGCCTCAACATCGGCTGCTGCGGTAAACAACGGCTCCTCCGACGCCTGTGGTATTGCAACGCTGGCACTGAGCAACCAATCGTTTACCTGTGCCAACCTCGGCGCCAACACCGTAACACTCACCGCTACCGACAAAAATGGCAACAGTGCCAGTTGTACAGCCACGGTGACGGTGCAGGACAATATTGCTCCGGTAGCACTTTGTAAAAATACCGTGGTTGCCCTGGGCGCTATTGGCAATGCCAGTATTTTACCAAATGCAGTGAACAACGGTTCATTCGATAACTGCAGCACCAATTTCTCCCTGAACACTACCCTGTTCAGTTGTGAAAATGTGGGCATCAACGTGGTTACCCTCACGGTTACCGATGGTAGCGGCAATGCAGCTTCCTGCACCGCCACAGTGGTTGTGGAAGACAACCTCCATCCCGTAATTGTTTGCCCGGCTGGTATTCAAACCGTAGTACTGGGTGCTAATTGCAGCGCAGCCATGCCAGATTTTGAAAATGCATTGCTGAATGCTACCGACAACTGTGCTTATACCATTACCCAAACTCCGGCGCCGGGCACTTCGATTAACGGCGCTCAGGGTATGCAGTTTGTACATATGTCTGCAACAGATCCGGGTGGTCTGGAATCTGTTTGTGACATCCTGATCGACGTAATTGACAACACACCGCCAACAGCCATTTGTCAGAACCGCACCGTTAATCTCAACATCGACGGTGTAGGCGCGCTCACGGCAGCCATGGTCAATAATGGCTCTTCCGACGGTTGCGGTATTCAGTCCATCACCCTGAGTCAAACGGCATTCGATTGTGAAGATGTGGGTACTCATACCTTGACCTTGACCGTAAAAGACATCAACAACAATGTCAGCACCTGCACTACCCAGGTCACCGTTCAGGATTTGATTGCTCCAACGGCAAACTGCAGCAACTTCGTCGTTCATGTAAACAGCAATGGCGATGCTGCCATCACAGCGGCTAATGTCAACGACGGCTCCTGGGATGCCTGTGGTATCGCTTCTGTAAGCGTTTCACAAACCGCCTTTGATTGCAGCCAGGTAGGGGTCAATACCGTTACCCTGAGCGTAACCGACCAAAATGGCAACCTTAGCACCTGCACCGCAGAAATCTCTGTGCTGGATGTTATCCTGCCTACTACCCTCTGTAAAAATGCCAATGTGGTTTTGGATGCGGCCGGAGAAGGAGCTATTACTGTTACCGATATCAATAACGGGACCTACGACAACTGTGGCATTTACGCACTGAATGCATCTACCAACACCTTTACCTGTGCCAATACCGGCGACAACCTCATTGTGCTTACGGCAACAGATGTTAACGGCAATGTGGCTACCTGCCAGGCAACGGTAACCGTTACCGACAATACCGCACCACAAGCCAACTGCCAAAACGTACAGGTAAATCTGAACGAATCCGGTGCGGGCACCTTAACAGCAGCTCAGGTAGATGCAAGCTCTTCCGATATCTGCGGCATTCAGAGTATGGCGCTGAACCTCAGCGCATTTGACTGCAGCGAGATAGGTGTGCATATTGCAACCTTGACCGTTACAGACAACAACGGGAATTCCAGCAGCTGTACAGCCAACATCACGGTTGTCGACCAGGTTGCGCCGCAAGCCAATTGCCAGGATATCATTCTGCCGTTGGATGCCGCAGGTTTGGCATCTATTACGGTGGCGGATATCAACAATAATTCCAGCGATGCCTGTGGTATTCAATCTACCAGCATCAGTACCACCAACTTCAACTGCACCCAAACCGGCTTGAACAATGTTACCCTCACCATAATTGACGTGAATGGCAATACAAGCGAATGTATTGGTGTAGTAACTGTGGTGGACGAGCTGGCGCCAATCGCTGTTTGTCAGCAGGTAACAACCACATTGAACGCCGCTGGTGCTGCCTCGATTACCGTTGCTCAGGTAAACAATGGCTCCTCAGACAACTGTGGCATACAAAATATTGCCCTTAGTCAGAATGCCTTTACCTGCGCCGATCTGGGTACAAACACCGTGGTACTCACAGTAACCGACGTGCATCAGCATGTTTCTACCTGTCAGGCTACAGTTACCATTCAGGACAACATCCTTCCGGTAGCAGTTTGCCGCAACGTCACCCTTCAACTCGACGCCAACGGTTACGCCCCACTGTTACCGGCAGCCATCAACAATGGTTCTTCCGACAACTGCAGCATCAGCCTGAGCCTGAATACCACGGGCTATGGTTGCGCCCAGGTGGGTCAAAACACGGTAACCCTCACGGTAACCGATGCAGCCGGGAACCTGGCATCTTGCACCGCCACCGTAACGGTTCGGGATCAGGTGGCGCCAAATCCGGGTTGTCAGAACTATACGCTTGCCCTGAATGCACAGGGTGAAGGGTGTGCAACGGCTGCCAACGTGGCCGCAAATGCTTCTGATGCCTGCGGTATTGCCTCTATCAAATTCCTGGAAACGAATGAGACAGACAACAAAGCCAGCAACGGAGCCTTCAATAACAACAGCAATAGCTGGCAGAGTTACAACATGGACTGGAGCGGCGGATGGAAATCAACCGGCGGCAATCCAGGCGGCTACTTCCTCCTGAAAGGAAACAATAGCTGCTCCAGCGATCCAAGTATCAAACAGGAACTGGAAGACTTGCAGGAAGGCAAAACCTACACCATCAGCGGTCAGTATAAAGGGAGCGGAACCAGTACTGCAGCATCCTTTGGAATTTTGATTGATAACATACTGATTGCTCAATTGCCAAATCCTGGCGCAGTTTGGACGCCATTCTCTGTAACATTCACTGCTACCGACGACGATCAGCAGCTTTCTTTCAAAGGAGAAATGAACTGCGACGCTACCGACTACGGGGTAGACAACATCAGCGTGGTTAAAACAAACACCCTGAATACCATGTGTTTTGATTGTGGCCATGATGATGAAAGCTGCGACGATGATCTGAAAGGTAATGGTGGCGCAGAGGATGACGACGACGAGGAAGATGGTGTACTGGGTCTGGGTAATCACCTGGTGACTGTTGTGGTGACAGATAATAACGGAAATACTTCTACCTGCAGTGCCACTATTTCAGTGGTGGATCAGATGGCTCCTGTGGCTGTATGTGAAAACCGCACCATCAATCTCCACCAGGCTACCGGCCAAGCCAGTATCAACGTGTCCAGCATTGAAGATGATTCTTACGATAACTGTGGTATTGAGAGCTACAGCATCAGCCAATCCAGCTTCAATTGCGCGCATGTAGGCGCCAATACCGTTACCCTGACCGTTACAGATAATAGCGGCAACACTGGAACCTGTACGGCTACTGTAACCGTGAAGGATATAACCAAGCCTTCCATTTCCTGTCTGAGTAACAAAACACTGCTACTCAATGCAAACTGTCAGGCGGTAATGCCGGATTATACCAGCAACGCCAGCATCTGGGATAATTGTAGTGCTGTGGTAACACAAATTCCGGCGCCTGGAAGCATAGTAAATACTTCCGGCTCCATCAAAGTCAAACTCACGGCAACCGACCCATCCGGCAACAGTAATTCAGCAGAATTTTACCTGTATACGAAAGACCTGATTGCGCCAACGGCCATTTGCAAGAACATTACGGTTCCATTGGAGGCAAATGGACAGATTACGGTAACACCGGCTATGATCAACAACGGATCGTATGATGGTTGCGGTATAACAGAAATGTACATTCCGTACAACTGCAACAACGGTTTTGATTGTGAGGATATCGGCCAGTCATTCGTGGTAACCCTTACGGTAAAAGATGCAGCAGGTAATACCAAATCCTGCAACGCAACTGTTACCATTGCTGAAGGTACGGAAGACTCTGACTGCGATGGCGTTTCAGATGGTTGCGATCAATGTCCGGGCGGAGATGACATGGTGGATAACAACAACGACGGCAAGCCTGACTGTGCATTCAAACCAAGTTTCAGCAGCATTATTTCCAGCTGGAAATGCGGTAACAACAAGGTGTACATGTGTCACGCCACCAGTTCTAACAACAACCCGACCCAAACCATCTGTGTATCGTACAATTCCGTTAGCAGTCACCTGGCACATGGTGATTATATTGGCTACTGTGGCAACACCGATTGCGACGGCCTGACGGGCGGTGGTACTGGCAATAAGCCTGGCGATGGGGAAAATGAACACGATCATGGTTCAGATCGCGAAGACAACCATGAGGCAGAGGGTATGGATCAGGATATGCTTCTGTTCCCGAACCCAACCGCCGCTGATGTTTTCATTGGCTTGAAAGGATTTTCAAATCAGGCAGTTACACTCCGTTTGATGGATCAAATGGGCAAACAGCTCTGGACAATGGATATTCCCAATGCACAGGACGACATGGTTCAGTTGCGCCTCGGAGAAATGGGTATTGCATCCGGTGTGTACACAGTGATGCTACAAACTGCCGACCAAACTATTGCGAAACGGCTTGTTTTTGCTGACAAGCATTAATGCGTGAAGAAACAGGGGAAGTAAATGGCTTCTCCTGCTATCATTAAGTAGGAAGTAAATATGACAAAGGCCCTGCTGCAACAGCGGGGCTTTTGTTTTTTATATCTCTTGCAAAAGTGGTTTGAAAGGCAGATTTATAAAATAAGAGCTTGTTCGGGATTTGGGTTTGAGGCGAAATTTGCAGTCGGATGCGGGCAATCCGATGAAAATTTTAACGAAGTATAAAATGAAATTAGCCGCTTGTAGCCCAAAATCCAAATCCCCAACATGCTCTAAATATTAATATTAACGTAATAACATTGTTAAGTCTAATGTAGCTACCTTTACTTTCAGTTTGCCTAACTTACGCATACGTAAGATGGAATTGGGACAAATTCGTAACTCAGGCAGCGAATTAAGGTGGTTCTGTTTCTGGTATGGGGGTCGTTTACAGCGCCCTTTATAATTTTCCTGATCCGCCTCACAAAAAGAACTATAGATTGGTTACAAAAGTGCGTTTGTAGGAGGAGGCTTCAAATTTAGTAAACACAAAAACAACTCTGCTTCATGAAGTACCTTCATATATCACTTTTCGTTTATTTGATTTATGGTTGTGCTAAAAAAGAAGTTCATCTGGATGTTAGCACAAAAAAAATAGAGGCCAGCCAAATTGCAATTCATTATTTGAAATCAATAGGATGTAGCGCAGAATTAATCGGCAGCCTTACCGTTGACACCATTTATTCTGTCAGCGCAACCCTTGTATTATTTAATATAAATGGGAGAAAGGAACCGAATAGCAACTGGAATATGTTACCTATACTACTGCACCCTGATCAAACAATAGACACCACCTTTTATCAGCCCAATGTGGAAAAATTAGAAAAGCACCGGAATGCACCAGATAGTTTCCCGATGTTTCTCAACCGATCAGGCGCAACAACACTGGCACAAAGACATCGCTTAGAACCAGGTATCAAACCATGGAAAATTCATCCGGCATGGAGTTCAAATCATGTGCAAGATTTAACCTGGATTATTCAAAACACCATCCAGGAATCCACAAATGGCGCCTATCGGGCTAGTGGTAAACAATTGATTATCAATGCCATAAATGGGGAAGCAGAAACTCAATTCTGGCAACAAATTGAGTAGCCAGTTGTACCTATCTAAAAATAGCGCTCATGTAACGCACATATAAAGCAATATCATGATCACACACTCCATTCATCATAAAATAATAATAGAACACACTACAGAAGACCCCATTATTCATTCAGCCCAAGATATGCTCGACTGGATGATGGGTTACCGTTTTGATGGTATTGAACATTTCATTATACATAAGGAGGGATTAAGTCCGGATTTTTTTGACCTGAAGACAGGACTGGCCGGAGAAATTTTGCAAAAATTTTCCAATTACGAAGCCTATCTCACTATTGTGGGTGACTTTTCAGGCTATGACAGTAAAAGCCTCAAAGATTTCATATCGGAAAGCAATAAACGTGGTAGAATTCGTTTTGTAGATAATATTGATCAGGCAGTTGATTACTATTCAAACAACTAAAACCATGCGATTTTTATTTTTTTTATTGATCTCAATTCCATTATTTTCCCAGGCACAACCCTTGCTGGATGAATACATGGTTATCAGCAGTGCTTTAAATTTGAGGGAAAATCCTGACATTAAATCCAAAGCCCTGACTCAAGTCCCTAATGGCACCTTTGTCCAAACCGTTGATAATCAGAATGAAAATCATTATGATAAGATTGATAAATTGAACGGCCAATGGATCAAAGTCCGCTATAAGCAATTCACAGGTTACGCTTTTTCAGCTTATCTGGGCGCCAAATACATGCTGTACTTTGAAAATGCGCATATTCATTACATGCCTAAAGTAAAATATTGGTACGGTGTATATTATGACACACAGCAGAAGCAGGAAGTGATCCGGAAGATAAAAACCAGATTGAGTGAAGTGCCTTATGAAGAATCAGGTGAAAAAGAGCAGTTTTTGTCAACGGATCAGAAAAATAAAAGCTTGTTCCTGATAGCTACCAATGAGCTTATTTCTGAAAAAGATATGGGTGTATTTAAGTTTAGAAACAAATCTGAGGATAGTGGCGTAAGCCTGCTTCCAGGCAAAGACCTATGGTTGTATTTTAAAGTTAATGGAAGCAACGTAGACAGTGAAACATATCATCTTTTTGCCACAGGAGCCTACAGTATGAGCGAATATGGATTAAGGCTCGATGATTTTGAATTGTATGTAGCAGATAATAACCCGCCGGATTCCCGGTTTACCGTGATTCAAAACTTAAATAAACATATAGGCGGTAATTTTTTTGAAGGGGCTTACCTGTTTTACTGCGGAGATATTGATGGAGATGGCAAACCAGACATTATCCTGAATACTTGTAGCAATACTCATTGTACCTATATACTTTTACTAAGCTCTTCTGCTAAACCCGGAGAACTATTACGCGCTGTATCTACTTACACATTTTATGATGATTGTTGAAGCGTTATTTCGCACAGATTTCGCACAGATTTCACACAGATTTTTACACTCACTCCAGCGCTTGCAGCACTTCCATTTTCTTCCTGACCGATACGGCAATCAAGTCGCCATTCGTGAGTAGCAGATAGCCTCCGTCTTTTTTTTCAAAACCGCGTACATAGTGCATGTTTACCAAATGGGATTGGTGTACGCGCATAAAGCCATGATGCTCCAGCAATTGTTCAAATTGCTTCAGGGTTTTGGTTACATATACTTTTTCTCCGGAAGCCAGTATAAAACGGGTATTGTTATTATCTGCCTCACAACGCACGATCTTCGATATCTCGGTAATCACAATGCGCTCTTGTGTGTGAAGTGAGAGTCGGTCGGGAGCCACATCAGGTCGGGTGATGGCTTCGCGAAGAATGTTCAGACTCTCGCGCATACTGCCCATCTGACCCTGCGCACGCAAAACGGCCTCCTTCAGCAGGCCCGGATCAATGGGTTTCAATAAATAGTCTACAGCAGCATACCGAAAGGCGCGCAATGCAAACTCATCAGAAGCTGTAGTAAAAATGATCCGGGCATCCAGTCCGGGCACTATTTCCAACAAATCAAATCCGGTACCGTCGCCCAGAAGAATATCCAGAAAAATGATGTCAGGCTTTTGCTGTCTGAGCAATTTGGCAGCACTTACCACCGAATGTGCCGTACCGATAATTTTCACTTCCGGACAATACGCAGCCAGATCTGCTTCCAGCATCGCAATAGCCGGCAGCATATCTTCAATGATGACTGCTTTTATGGTTTGTTTTTCCATTAGTCAAAATGCTATGGTAACGGGTATGGTTAATCGCACACGTGTGCCGCCTGCTTCCGGCAAATCACTGTACTCCAGACTTCCACCCAATGCCTCTATGCGTTCCCGGGTTACCTGCAAGGCGGTAGATTGATGCCCGGGCTTTTTGGCTTCGCGCAGCAAGGCCGCTTTTTCCCTGCCAATCCCATTATCTTCTATTATACAACAAAGCTGATCGGATTCCATGGCAAAATGTATCTGAATATGCCCCGGATACGACAAATGCGCCACACCATGAACCACCGCATTTTCTACAAATGGCTGAAGCAACATAGGCGGCAAGGTAACCTCTTCGGGATCCAGTTCCTGCGCCATACTCAGGGTAAAGGTAAAAGGATTGGCCTGACAAAACTGTTCCATCCGGAGGTATTGCTCCAGGGTTTCTGTTTCCTCTTTGAGCGTAATCTGCTGCTTTCTGGAATTGTATAAAATGCTCCGCATCAGTCTGGCAAAGTTGCCAATTTCACTGCGGGCCACCTCGTATTCCCGGGTAGCCACAAGTGCTTGTATGCTGTTCAGCGCATTGAACAAAAAATGCGGATTCATCTGGAGTTGTAAAGCTTTTTGTTCCAGTTGCAGCAATTTATGCTCTACCTCCAGTTTCTCCCGCCTGGCCCTTTCCCGTTTCCTGATCTGCCTGGTGTAATACCGCACTCCGGCTGCCAGCAAACCCAGGAACAATATCAGGGCGCCAAGCCGGAAATACCACTCCTCCCAGAAGGGTTTTTGAATGGTAAATACGGCAAAAACAGGTTCGCTAAATGTAATACCATCCGTAGTAGCCTGCACCCGAAGCCGATACCTGCCAGGCGCCAGATTGGCGTAGTTCACCTGGGCCTGTTCCGTCCAGGGCGACCAGTCCGTATCTGCCTCTTCCAGTTTCCATCGGTAACGGGCTGCACCAGCCGGTAATAAATCAACCGCCCGAAATGCAAAACTGAGGTGGTTCTGATCCCAGGGCAACACCAAACCTGCCCCACTGGAATCAAACATCAAATCCCTTCGGCCAGGCTCCAGGGGCTTGTAAAACAAACTGATTTGCTCAAAATGCACCAGCGGCGCCGCAGCGCCACGGGTTTCGTCCTGATTGACACAGCGCATTAAGCCATTTAGCGTGCCAAACCAAAGCTGCCCGCCGGCGTCGCACAGTGCGGCATCCTGACAGGTTTCTATGCCTGTAAAGCCTTCATTCCGGCCAAAATGCTTCACCGTAGCGCTGCCATCCGCCGAAAAACGCAAGCGATCTACCCCGCTTTCTGTACCCGCCCAAAGCTGCCCCGATTTATCGCGCAACAACAGGTAAATGTTTCTCGAACTCAGCAAAGACCCGTAAACCGGCTCAAACCGACTCACCGGTCGGCCAACACCTTTGAATATCCCCTCCCCTTTCGTGGCTATCCAAACCTGCCCCGTGGTATCGGTGGCAATAGAGGTAACTACCGTGGCCGGAATGCCTTCTTTGGCGCCAAAAACCGCAACAACACTGTGATTTCGAATAGTTCCTGCTCTGCCGTTCAGCGTACCGAACCATAAAATTCCGGCGGCATCCAGGTGAAGGGTGGTAACCGATGCGCCCGGCATACCATCCCGGGCATCAAACCATCGGTGCCGATATCCTTCCGGGGTTGGTGAAAATAACACCAAACCCTCGGCCGTAGCCACCCAAACGACTCCTCCAGGCTCGCAAACAATTTTTTGAACCCAATCCGATGGCAAAAAGCCGTTGTCTTTTTTCAGCAGCCGCCGACCGTTTTTCCCCAGCACCAAAACACCCTTGCCTTCTGTTCCGATCCATAGTTGGCCGGCCGTATCCACCGCCAGACTCCGGGTTTTTACCCCCTGCAAATAGCCGCTATCAGCCGTCACCGCATGCCATCCTGTAGAATCCAATCGGGCCAGACCGTTTTGTGAGGCGCTTACCCATACCTTTCCGGAGCCATCCTGCTGCACGGCATAAATCCGGTTTCCGGGCAATCCGTCCGAACGGTCGTACCGCCTGAAGGCCTGACCGCCCACCAGCGCCAGTCCGGCGCCGGAAGTACCCAGCCATATCCGGCCATTCCGATCCTGCAGCAAGGCATGAATATGACTGTGGGGCAACCCATCCATCTCTGTATAATGCCTTACAACCGATTCGCCGCTGGCGCTCATCTGAAAAACACCCTCGGAAGGCGTTCCGGCCCACAGCGTACCATCATCGGCCGACATCAAACAAACCACCCGTTCCAGACCCGGTGCTGATACGCTGCGAATGAGGCGACGAGAATCTACCGAAATGGCTATGATACCGGCCCCCAGGGTTCCGCACCAAAGCGTATTGCCCTGCTGTACCAAGGCGCTCACCGGATTGGGCGGAATTTGAGCGGCTGCATTGATATGAATGGCCTCATTTTCCTTCGGGCTATACCAGAGTCCGCGCACACTTCCTATCCAAAATCCGCCTTGCGGGTGTGCTGCAAGGGAAAGAACAATCAGTTTATCAAACACAGGATTCAGGCGCATGGGCGCGCAGGTGCGGCGGGCGGCATCGTATTTCCACACACCTTTTTGGGTGCCCAGCAATATGCCGTCAGGCACAACAAGCAGGGCGTACACCGACAGGCCGGCGCTTTCCGGAACCAACTGAACGTGTTGATTTTCCAGGATAAAAAGTCCGGCATTGGTGCCAGCAACCACCTGTTTGCCATAAGGCGCCAGCGTGTTCACAAAGGTATTGCCCAGACCGTTTTGCGGGCCATACACTTCAAATTGTTGTCCGTCGAACCGGCAAACCCCGCCGCCCTGAGTGCCCAGCCACAAAAAGCCATAAGCATCCTCACACAGGCTGTACACCTGCGATTGCGGCAAACCTTCATCCAGCGACCAGGACATGAATTGTCCGGATTGCGCGATGCCCTGGCGCCACGCGAACATTGCGCAGGCCAGGGCGATCCATATGGTTTTGTGGTATGACATTGTGCAAAGATTGCGAATTTGGGGCATTCTGACCTCGTAGGTTTTAGACCTCGTAGGTTTTAAAAAATCTACGAGGTCTACCCTACTCAGGAACTAACACCCCGTACGCCATCGCTATCCCCTCCGTTTCCTGGTAAAACCCGTTTTGCGGATCCTGGTCCGCTTTGAATGTCCAGCGAAATTGTTCCGGAAGCAGATCCATGGTTCTAATGCGGGCCGACAAATCCGGATGTTGTTTCACAAACTGGTATTTTTCTTCTTCGGTCTGACACACGGGCGCCTGGGAAGCATCCGGGTAATAGGTTCTCCAGCGCACGGTTACCGGGAAATAATGCAGGTAAGAATCCTTCGGAAACCGAGGCTTATGCCGGCATAATGCTTCCTCCCAGCAAATGGTATCTCTGCCATATTGCGAAGCCAGTTGACCGGAAACCCACTTGTTGCCAGGATAGGTTCCTGCGGGAAACACCACCGATTTAAAACTGGCCAGATATCGCTTTACCTGTCCTTCTGATTGATCAAAAATGGTCAGATACGGATCGGCTGAAATAGCTGCGCCATTGAATGCCGTGCTCATGGCCTGTATCAATCGCGCATCCTGGCCAATATTGCACCCGTTGATAACAATCTTCGTTTCCGGCCCCACATGTTCCCTGGGCAAACCACGAAATACGCCCAGTTGAATGGCCTGCTCCATCAATGCTCCATCAGTATGATCAGGAGAATAAGGGGCCACTGGCACACGCATACCGGTCCATTGGTTGCCGTGTACCACCAAATGAACCCTTTGCCAGGGACCATCTGCCGGACGGTGGGTGGCCAGGTATTGGTAAACATCCTGCAGCGTGGGGTATGTGTGCTCCACGAAATCCGTTTTTTCCACAGAATCTGTACTGAAATACGCTTTGGCATGGGCAAAATAAGGATTTCGGATACCGCGGTCATCACCTATCAAAAAGGTAACGGAATGCCCGTTCACTGTTGACACAGGTTCGTCAGAACTACACTGACAAAACAAAAGTGGCAGTACAACCAGTGCGCCCGCTTTTATCATGCGAGCATTTTTTCTGCGAAAAACCAGCACCAAACCGGCCGCCAGCAATCCGCCAAGCACCCAATACCAAACCGAAAATCCTTTCGCCGGCAATCCGCTCACACCACTGAAATCCAGGTCGTAACCCACCGCCAGATCCGACACTCCGGAAGGCATCGGCAGGGTTTGTTTCACTTTAACCGGGCTTCCATCAGGGTTAACCGGTGTTTCTTCCACGGCCAGAAAAGAGGTGTAGGCTGTCAGCAAATTATAGGTCAAACCCAGATTCAGCACCTCTGCCTGTTCTTCCGGTTTGTTGCCACTTACCGCGTAATCATCCAGCTGACGGATGCGTTCTCGCGCCCAGAGGTAACGCAATGCGGCATTTTGTGCACCGAAACTGGCATTTTCAGGCGACATTTCCAAACTCACCAACCGATTTTGCTGAGTTCCAGACAGTTTATCTTTGGCATACTGAAAAGCGTTTCCCCAGGTAAGTGGCTTGTCGCCGGAGTAACCATTGAGCTGGATAGTGCCCGTTGGAGCGCCCCGCCATTTACCAATAATCATTACGGGTCGGTCTGACATCACATCCGGAATAAACGATGGCTGAATATCATAGGCATCAAATCCATTGAAAGACACCCAAACATTGGTCAGCACCGGTTCGGCTACATACTTGCGAAACTTTTCAGCGGCTTTATCTGCCTCTCTCATATCCGTCACGATAAACGGTTTTCCTTGTCCGGCATGGGCTACGCCTTCCATCAGGTAACGGTTTACGCTGGAACCAATACCGAAAGCAAACAGGTTGGCCTGATTCAGATTGTCTTTCACCAAACTGATACATTCACGGTCCAGGCCAATATAGCCATCTGTAATCAGCAGAATGGAACGCGACAGGCCTTCCATGTGGCGCGGCAGGTGCAGGGCACGTTTGAGGGCTGCATTCAATTCGGTACCGCCGCCGCCGGATTGTTGATCGATCAGTTGAACAGCACGGTTGATATTCTCCTGTGTGCCTGGCAGCGATTGCTCCGACATCAGGGCACTGGTTCCGGCAAAAAGAATGACATTAAAGCGGTCGTTCGGCTGAAGGTGTGAAATCAGGTTGCGGAGCAATTTTTTGGAAACATCCAAAGGCGCTCCGTGCATGGAACCGGACACATCTACCACAAAAATGTATTCACGCGGCGGAACATCCTGCGCTGCCACACGACGGGGCGGTTGGGCCATGCAGAGGAAGAATTTCTCCTTGCCATCGTCGAACAGCAGCATACCTGTTTCAATTTGGTTGCCACGCAGGCCATAGCGCAGGATAAAATCCCGGTTTCCGCCGTTTTTTTCACTTGGGTCCAATCTCACCAATGCCTCTGAATTTCTCGGATTGGAAATTTTCACCTTATGGCTGCTGCTGTTCAAATCCTTAATGGCCATACCTGCGGAAATATGCACTTTAACATCAAAGGCACAGTTGGGAGTATCGCCGGCATGTTGGTAGGGTGTGGCGGCAAACTGGCTGCCCGTTTCGCTGCCATTCATGTAGCGCGGGCCCACCACTGTAGGGTACACAAACTCATAAATACCCTCTTCAGGAATGAGCATTTCCGTGTAGCGCAGCGTTACCTGAATGGTATCGCCAGGCATAATATTGGCCACATTCATCTGGAACACATTGGGGCGTTCCTGTTCCAGCAGAGAAGCCCTCTTGCCTTCGCTTTTGGCCTGTTCATACCCTTGACGGGCGGCTTGTTTTTCAAAAATTTTAGCCTGAATAACCCGTTTACCCACCTGCATCGACAAGCCGTAAACTGCAGCATTGGTAGAACCCGGGAATACATATACCGCTTCCAGGGGCTTTTTGCCTGTGTTGCAATACACCTGACTCACCACCACATCGGCAATGAACCCGGCTATTTGCACATTGGCGGAGGTACTCTTCAGCGGCAGGGTTTCTACCCCGGGCGTACCGCCGTTAACCTGGAAATAAGGAGAAAGACTTCTGTTGGTATTTTCTGTTTGAGCGTAGCTCAACAGCTGAAGCAGACAAAACAACGAAACAAGTATCTGGCGCATAAGGCATCAATTGAGTTAAGAATGATGCTGCAAATGTGCCCGAATGGGAAATACCCCGATGGCTCACTCTATTATACGTAAAGCCCGATCGAGAAATCGTTGATGACTTTATAGGATTCGTGCCCCCGCCCCCCTTGCCCCCCTGAAGGGGGGATGGGGGGCGGGGGGTCAAATCGGCGCCATAACCACCGTCGTAGGCACAGCGCTGCCTTCCGGCGTCGGTTCTTCAGACACCGCAAAGCCAATGGCATTTTCTACGTAAGCAAACTTTTGCCAGTCGCCATCTGTAGCCACCATACCCATGCTTTTGGGCGCGGCCTCGCCTTCTACTATGGCCCAGAATTGCAGGTATTTGCCTGGTTCTGCCTTGGGCATCCGACTCAAATCCAGGGCCACAGATTGACGTGAATTATTGTAATACACGGCTGTTTGTTTCTCTTTGCCGGCAATATTGATCACTTTGGTACCCGGATCACGGAGCAGATTGAATTGTTCTTCCATGGCAATAAGTTGCTTTTGCCGCGTCTGACAATCCTGCATTTCCTGCTGCATACGCTGGTTTTCCTGTTCCAGCAAACGGTATCCGCGCTGCGATCCCTGCCATAAAATGGCCATTACCACTGCGGCTGAAATAGCCCCGCCCAGAATCATATTGCGGGTAAAATTATTCACCTTCTGAGCACCCGAAGATGCATCATTTGTAATGTCTTTCAGGATTTTATCGCGCAATCCGGCAGGTGGGGGTACGGCATTGGCCTGGGCAAACTGTTCCAGTGCCAACTCAATCCGGTTCATCTCCTCGCGCAGCTGAGGGTGCTGTTGCAGCATAGTTTCTACCGTTGCCCGCTCTTCGGCGCTGCATTGGTTTAGCACGTAAGCTTCAAGTAATCCGGATGCCAAAAATGTTTGAACGTCCATGTTGCTGTATGATCGAAGGTACAAGTACCTGCGTTGTTAAAGTATTGGGTTTTCACATTCTTTCTGCCAGCATGCCAATAAGCAGCATGGCAGCGGGGTTATCGCTGAAAATCAGGCGCAGTTCGTTGATGGCGAACCTCAGGCGTGTTTTCACCGTACCCAGAGGAATACCCGTGGCTTCTGCCACCTCTTCCTGGGTATAGCCCTGGAAATACACCATCTCAATCAGACGGGCGTATTTCTCGTCCAGCTTGCCTACCAGTTCGCGCAAACCAACGTGTTCCGGGTTGATCTGTTCGATTCCGGGAGTATGTACGAGGGAATCCAGGGAATCAGATTTTTTCGAATGGTTAAATTGTGCCGAACGCGTGGCATCAATGGCACTGTTGCGGGCAATGTTGAGCAACCAGGTGAACGGCCTGCCCTTCTCCGGGTTATAGGAAGCGCCGTTTCGCCAGGCTTTCACAAAGGTGTCTTGCAACACCTGCTCAGCCAGCTCCCGGGATTGCACAATGCGCAATATCACCCCGAACAAAGCCGCACCGTACTGATCGTACAAAGCGGCAATGGCGCGTTGATCCTGCTGCTGCAGTTGAATGATGATGGAATCTTGCATCAATATAGTACGAGTTTTGGGCGCTTTTGGATCATTCACTATCGGGATGTTCGGCATTTTTACTGACGGGGTGACTTCGAAGTCACCCCGTCAGTAAAAATGCCGAACATCCCGATGGCAAGTGAATGCCGGTCACTCCGATGGTAAGAGCATGTTAGGCATTTTCTCTCCTGACAAAAAACTGTCCTTTTTTCGCCAAGAGAGAAAATCTTCAATATGCTCTAAGCACAAAAGTGCTGCTTTTCAGCCGCTTCGCCAACCAACCAACAAAAGTTTCGGCAGGGCGTTCATTTTTTCCTAAAAAACCAAACACAGAAATCCCTTCGTATATTTCCCCAAAACCTTACATCCTCCTCCGAATCATGCAAAAAATTACCCTGTTACTCAGCTACTTTTGTTTTTGCCTCAACCTGTCTGCCCTGCAAGCCGCACATGGCGGAACGCTGAACGGCATTGTAGTAGAACGCGAAAACATGCTCGAAATAGCCGGAGCAACCGTACGGCTCATGCCCCTGAACCAACAACATGTAACCAACGAACTCGGCGCTTTCAGCTTCAGCGATCTGCCCGGTGGACAGTACACCCTGATCGTTCAATGCCTCGGGTTTCAGGCCGACACCCAAACGGTTGTTGTAAAAGACCATGAAAGTTTTTACCTCAAAGTAGCCCTCCGAACCGTTTCGCTCCAGCTGGCAGATGTGGAGGTAAATATTCAGCAGGCTAAACCGCTCAGCACGCTCAGTCAGATAGACCTCAAAACCCGCCCCCTGAACAGCACCCAGGATATGCTGCGCTTTGTACCCGGCCTGGTCATTGCCCAACATGCCGGAGGTGGCAAAGCCGAGCAGATTTTCCTGCGAGGTTTTGATATAGACCACGGCACCGATATTGCTCTTTCTGCCGATGGTATGCCGGTAAATATGGTATCGCATGCCCACGGACAAGGCTATGCCGACCTGCACTTCGTAATCCCGGAACTGGTGGAAAAAATTGATTTTCAAAAAGGTCCCTACTACGCAAACGTGGGCAACCTGGGTACCGCCGGCTATGTAAAATTCCATACGCAGGACGTACTCCCGCAGAGCTTTGTTAAACTCGAAGCCGGACAATTTGACACCTACCGCAGCGTAGCCGCCCTCGATTTGCTGGGCGCCAAAGCCGCTGCACGTGGCGCCCACGCCTACGTGGCCGGCGAAACCTTGTTCTCCAATGGCTATTTTGATGCACCTCAGGATTTCAAACGCATCAATGTAATGGGTAAATTCCGGCAGGTGATGGACGATGGCAAATTACTTACGCTTTCCGTTTCGCATTTCACGAGCAACTGGCTGGCGTCCGGACAAATCCCGGAACGGGCCGTGCGCAGCGGCTTGATTGGTCGCTTCGGAGCCATTGACCCCACTGAGGGCGGCAGCACCTCCCGCACCAATGTAAACCTCGAACACAGCGTAGCGGTAACCAACAAAACCCTGGTTAAAAACCAGTTTTTCTGGTCAAAATACGATTTCGAACTGTATTCCAATTTCACCTTTTTCCTGGAAGATGCCGTCAATGGCGACCAAATACGGCAAAAAGAAAACCGAAGTATCACGGGCTACAATGGTTCCGTGATCCACGAAACCCAATGGCTGAATCGTCCGCTCCGACTCGAAGCTGGCGCTCAGGTGCGATACGACCAGGTGAACGATGTGGAACTCAGCAAAACCCAACGTCGGGTAAACACCCTGCAACGACTGGCATTGGGCGACGTGCAGGAGCTCAACCTCGGGCTGTATGCCGATGCGCATTGGAAACTCAGCCCAAGGCTGGATGCCAACCTGGGCATGCGTTTTGATCAGTTCCATTTCGCTTACGCCGACCAGCTGGATTCCATAGATCAATATCCATCCAAAGGAAAATCCATTGCCAGCCCGAAACTGAACCTGAATTATGCCTTGCATCCTAAAATCAGTCTGTATGCGCAGGCCGGTACCGGATTTCACTCCAATGATACAAGAGTTATTCTGCAACAAAATGCCGAACAAATCCTGCCCCGCGCCATCGGTTATGAACTGGGCGCCATGATTAAACCCTGGAATCGCCTGCTGCTGTCGGCCAGTGCCTGGCAGCTGGATCTGGAACAGGAGTTTGTGTATGTGGGCGATGCCGGAATCGTGGAACCCAGCGGCCAAAGTAAGCGCCAGGGTTTCGACCTCAGTGTGCGCTGGGAAATAGCACCCTGGCTGATGCTGGATGCCGATTACAACTACACGCACCCGCGCGCAACCGAAGAGCCGGAAGGTCAGCAGTACATTCCGCTGGCGCCCATACACACCAGTATAGGCGGTTTGCTGTTCACCAGTCCGAAAGGGTTCAACGCCGGCCTCCGCTACCGTTACCTGGCCGACCGCCCCGCCAACGAAGACTATAGCCTGACGGCCGATGGCTGGTGGCTCTGGGATGCACAAATTGGGTACGCCCCGAAAGCCAAAGCCCTGGAAGCCGTGATATCTGTGCAAAACCTGGCCAACACCGAATGGAAAGAAGCCCAGTTTGAAACCGAAAGCAGACTACGCGATGAAGCCGAACCTGTGTCGGAGATCCATTACACACCAGGAACACCGTTTTTTGTGAAGGCGGGACTGATGTTTAAATTTTAAGGCACAAAGCGCTGGGCCGAAGGCGCGAAGTGGGTTGCACAAAGGCACGGTTACACAAAGGCGCGAGGACATGTTACACAAAGGCGCGAGGACACAAAGGCGCGAAGGTGTGTTTTTCCCTTGTTGGCGTCCTCGCCAACAAGATTCGGTGGAATGAGTAGTTTAACCTTATTTCCAGGTTGTTTATGTCTGAAGTGTGTTGCACAAAGGCACAAAGGCGCTAAGATTGGCGTCCTCGCCAACAGCCACGGCGGAGTGAGATTATTGGCAAAATTACGGTCAATTCAAGGCTTAGCCTGATGGCTACGGTACAGAAGGCAACAAGGGAGAAAAACTATAAGGTGTCCACATAAAAAAACACTTTTCCAAAATCCAAACGCCCCCCTACCCTCGTATATTATTCCAGAAGACCAAAAGAACGAGAGCACCCTCCAATCTCATTCCATTAATTCACTGTAAATCAAAATTTTATTGAAAAAGCGCTTGCTTTTTCCGGCCATACCCTTGCCCAAAAACAAGCGCACAACCCAAATCTTTCACCCAACAGATTCCTCATTATGAAAGAATCCATCTTCCACTCCTTTTGCCGGCGACTTCCAGCAGTCTTTGCACTGTTGTTGCTTGCCATGAGTCTCCGGGCATCTTCCCACCGGGAAGCGCCACTGATTGCCAACGATCCGCTGGCCGACAACACCGATGTGTACGCTTTCCGGAGCCCCGACAACCCCAACACCATTACCATCATTGCCTGCTACATTCCGGCTGAATTGCCGCACGGCGGACCCAACTTCCACACTTTTGGGGAAAACATCCGCTACGAACTGCACGTAGACAATGATCCGGCCAAACCCGGCGATGAAATTACCTACCGTTTTACGTTCAAGCGTACCAACGAAGATCCATCTACTTTCTTCAACATTCGCTTAGGTAAAATCAACGCCAAAACCACCTACACCTGCGAACGTTCCACAGACGGTGGTCAAACCTGGCAAATAATCATCACCAACGGCATGGTGCCGCCTCCAAACATCGGTCAGCGCTCCATACAGAGCGGAGTAGGTTTGGGCGCAGCTGATTACAACAGCCTGATGATGAGCGCTATCCTGAACGCCAACACCGGAGAAAAGGTGTTTTGTGGTCCGGTAGACGATCCGTTTTTCGTAGACCTCGGCGGCGTGTTCGATCTGGGCAATATGCCACGCCAGGGCGGCGCAGCCTTCCGCGATGGTCTGGGCCAGTTCAACTGCCACGCCATTGCCATTCAGGTGCCTATCAGCACCCTGCTCAAAGCAGGCGTACCGGCAACCCCCGTCAGCATTCTTGATCCCAACTACGTCATCGGCGTATGGGCCAGCGCCAGCAGGAAAGCCACACGCACCCTCAGCGCTGGCGGCTACACCGACAGCGGCAACTGGGTTCAGGTAAGCCGTTTGGGCATGCCGCTCACCAATGAAGCCGTTATTCCTATTGGCTACAAGGATTACTGGAACGCCCTCACGCCTTATCAGGAACTCAACGACCAGATTCTCGATCAGTTCTTCTACAACCCCGAACTGGCCTTGTACATGGATAACTCCCTGTTTGGCGGCGCGGTGCCTGCGTTTTCCAAATTGCGGATCCAACGCAAATCGCTCGGAGCGTTCGACTTTGGTTACGGAAAAGACGGACTTTGGTCGCTGAAAGGATCGGCGGCAGTGGCCGGTACAGCCCTGGATGATGCCGTGTTTGGAACCTTGCTGCTTCCTGGACCAGGCAAAGCTCGCTCAGTAGACCTCTGGCCAATATTCCACACCGGCGTGCCTAATTTCCCGCCTTATCAACTGGCAACGGGCAAAAACGGCAACCCATTGGCGGCTGGTAAACCCTTTATCCACAACTTCCTGCCCAACGGCGGCGAT
>DATGWL010000176.1:0-24793 GCA_035299505.1 Saprospiraceae bacterium
GTGGACGGTAGACGGCCTACGGTGGACGGTAGACGGTAGACGGCGGCGTTATTCTTAACTAAGATAACGTCGCCGCCCATTCAAACCCCTCAAACCATTCAAACCTTTCAAACCCTTCAAACCCCTCAAACCTTTCAAACCCCTCAACCCCTTCAAACATCGGCGGCTAAACCCGCCGGCACATCAAACCCCTCAAACTTTTCAAACATCTCTCTATGTCCTGGGATTCATTTTTAAAAAACATATTCGGCGGAGCCGAAGAAGCCACTGAAACACTGACCGAAGGTGGTCCAAGCAACCAAAACCTTTCCGGTCGGGCATTCAAAGAACAATTTGAAGCAGCTGAGAACGCCGTACTTTTAGATGTGCGTACAGCAGGAGAATATGCCGGTGGCACCATACCTGGTGCGAAGAACATCGATTTTCTTTCTCCTGCTTTTCTGCAAAAGGTGGAAAAACTGGACAAAAACGCCACGTATTTCCTGTTTTGTCGCAGCGGAAACCGTTCCGGCCAAGCTTGCAAGCTCATGCACAAAATGGGATTTGACGTAAGAAACCTCTCCGGCGGCGTTGGCGCTTACCCGTTTTAGAAGAAAAAAGTTGTTGGAAGACACGAAGCGGGGATACACGGAGGCGCTAAGACACAAAGACGCTAAGACACAAAGACGCAAAGGTGTGACGCTGTCACACCTTTGTTTGGTATATGAAATATTTGCGCCAAGCACAAAAACCTTAGTGTCTTTGCGCCTTAGTGTCTTTGCGCCTTTGTATCGTCGCGCCTTTGTATCGTCGCGCCTTTGTGCCTTCGCGTTTCCTTTCTTTGTGCCTGCTTATGAATAGTTATTTTAGAGTCTTTTCCCCGGCCTTTTTACTATTGGGCTCCTGGCAATGTTCCACTCAAAATATTCCGGCACTGGAAGGCAGAATCCAACCGGCTGAAGGATGGAAGCCTATGGTTTACCTCATTCAACCCAGGCAATTTGCAGAAGTGGCCTCGAGCTACAGTGGTTTGCTACTGGATTCGGCACAAATAGCGCCCGATGGTAGTTTCCGGTTTAAAAAAACTCCCGGCGCTACCGGTTTACTTCAATTATGTGTGCAAAAAAACGGCAGCAGATTCCCCAATCAATTACTTGATGAAGCACCTCTGAAGGCTAATTATATGCCCCTCGTCTGGACAGGCAAGGGGCATCTCTATATTCAGTCGCGTGCCGATTCTTTTCAGGCTGGTTTTAGTATCCAACATCCCGATCCTGAAAACCAGGCGCTTCTGCAATTGCGCGATCTTCGCCGCCAGGCATGGCAACAGGAATCAGCTACGCTGGAAGCAGAGCACAACGAGCACAACCTGATGGAGGCCGAAGCAGCACTGCGGCGTTTTCAGGCGCCACTCATTCAGTTTTCCGATACTACCGCACACTGGCGGGCAGCCATGCTCGCGGTGCGCTGGACCAACGCAGAGGGCGATTATGAACGTCTGCCAGAATGCATCATCCGGCAATGCAACCGATGGCAAAACCACCCTGAAGCCGGCGCCTGGTTCAAAATGCTGTGCGACAAACGCGCCAGTCTCCCGGTAAGCATTGGAGAAGACATTCCGGACTATCCACTGCCCATGGCTGCCGGCGACACTCTTCCACTACGGCAGCTATTAGGCAAAAAACTGACCGTTCTGGATATCTGGGCCTCCTGGTGCGCCCCTTGCCGGAAAGAAAACCGAGAGATATTGCAGCCCCTTTGGGCCGCGCACAGGTCTGACGGGCTTCAGATTATTGGGTATTCCATAGACAGTAGTCCGGCGGCCTGGAAAGCGGCCATAGCCAAAGATGGCGCCAACTGGCCCCAGGCCTCCCACCTGAGCGGTGATGACACGCCGTTTATGCAAACCTTGCGCATCAGTACTATTCCGGCCAATTTCATTCTGGACGCCCGGGGAAAGGTTTTGGCAAAAAACCTGCACGGCGAGGCATTAAGTCGGTTTATAAGCCAATATTTGCAGAAATAATTCAACATCCATGTTTATGAAACCATTTACCCAATATTTGCTCGGCGCCGCCACCACTCTGGTACTGGTAGGCATTCTAGCGTTTTCCCGCAGTGTTCCGCAGGAACAAGTGGAGAAAAAAGGTACCCGCGTAGTATTCCAACTCTCCACGCCTGATACGGCCGCACACCGGGCACTCTCGCGGCAACTCCACAACCTGCTCGACGGGTTACCCAAGGCTCAGGTGGAGGTAGTGGTGCACAACAAAGGCATTTCCATGCTGCATGCTCAAAAAACTACACTCGCTACAGAACTACAAGCGCTCAAAGACCGCGGTGTTATGTTTGTGGCCTGCGAGCAAACACTCAAGCAACAAAAAATAGAAAAAAGTGAAATCCTGCCCTTAGCTGGTTTTGTACCACGCGGCCTGGTGGAAGTGATCCAAAAGCAGGAAGAAGGTTGGGCGTATATCAAGGCCGGGTTTTAGGGAAGTTAGAGACCCGGGAAGAGAAACCACTAAGCCACAAAGAGCACTAAGAAGCCATAAGGCATCAGTTTCGTCAGAACGTATATGTATGCCAACTTTACGCCTCTTAGAGTTCTTTGTGGCTTAGTGGTTTTGCTCCCCCCTTTATTCCTGTACCACCGTTTTCACTGTAGCCTTCTCCGTTTCGGTTTCCAAAGTAACCATATAGGAACTGCCCACCGCTATGCGAGGCAATGTCCGGGTCACAATATTTTCGCCCGGATGCAAACCTTTCAACTCCTCGCGGTCAATCAATTTCCCGTTCATATCAGAAATACTTAGCCAGGCTCGCACTACCCTCGGCATCTGAAATTTCACCCCGAAAACGCCATTGTTCGGGTTGGGATAGATTTGCATGTGCAATTGCCCAATGCTTTGCGGATTGAGCTCATCTACCGCAGAAACACCATTTTTCACCACATAAACCCGAAAAATCTGGCTACTGGCGGCGCTTTCCGTACCGGTATTGATCCAGAAAATATTGGCTTCCGAACTGGCTATTCCGCCATAGATGTATCCCACCAGGGTAGTATCTGCCGTTAAAGCATCCAGTTTGATGACCTCATTGGCGTAGGCCGGTACAGACTCCAGTGGAATAAACTCCGAACTGGCGCCCAACAGCGCCGGCATTTCTATCGGCAACTTGTATTCCGCCATCTCCCCATCGGCCGTACGCGTTACGCGCGCGATGGTGCGCACAAACGGCACATTGTTGTCTTGTACCAATACGCCCGAACTATCATAAAACTGGGCTATTCCGCCAAAAAACACTGTGTGCATCTGATTGGCCGACTCCGAATAAAGGGGCATGGTAGCACAATGGTAGTGGTTGTAATGCTGGGAAAAACCGTTATTGGGGGTATAGCTGCCGCTGTCAATGGTCACACAATTCAAATAGGGCAGGTCAACTGTGGTTTGAAAAACGCCTGAAAATGCCGTGGCGCCCTGTTGCCCATTGGGCAATATCTGAGGAACCACATTGTAATCCCGGCGGTGTAATTGGTTGACATCCGTAAATGACGGTAAGTGGGTGACACTGAGGTTCACACCGTCGTCGTTGATCCTGAACCGCCGTACCTGAATGGTGTATTCCTGCACAAAACCCGGGCCATGGGCCGGTCCCATTGGGTTATACCGACCGATGAATTTCTGACCGCCAACCAGTTGATAGGTATCATAGATCTTGAGCAAATGCCCGCCTGTTACGGCAAATTGCGGATCTGCTACCGAACGGAAAAATGATGTGAACGCAGTTCCGTTGATCACCGCATCTATTACCTCCGGCACCTGTATAGCTATCAGCCGGTTGTAGGTAATATGGTCGCCGGCGGTATTGCTGTAGCCGTAACCGCCAATGAGATACAGGGTTTCACCTTCCTGTTCAAATTCCATATTAGTAGCGCTTAACTGTTCTTGCAGCGCCACAGGCAGACTACTCAGCGGCGCCGACCATTTCTGACCGGCCACCGGGTCTACCACCAGTATTTGGTTGTTATGTCCTGCAATATCAAAGGTGGCAAATGGCTGCCGCCGGTGCAAACCATCGAGTCGCCCCCCGAAAATCAACCATTTCCCATTATGCTGCCCAAAGGCAAAAGATTGCAGACCACCGAGGCCCGGCACATTAACCGGCTCCAGGTACAACTGAAAAGGCGCCGTTTGTGCAGTCAATATGCTGCAAAAAAGCAGGGAAAATATCCCTAAAAACCAGAATTTCATGTATATTATTGTTGATTTATCATCGCTTTTCATTCAAAAAAGCAGAATACATCCACACCAGCTTTTCCTGTCCCCGGATATAATCGCCCATCAGGGCACTCGTTCCCTCGTCATGAGCATCTGTAGCCAGTGCCAGTATCTCCCTTTGTAGTGGCAACAAGGTTCGAAGGGAATGCAGGATATCCTCCACCGCCTCCGTACCGATACTAAGTTTGCGACTTTCCTGCACTTCTGCCATCTTCACATATTCAGAATACCGATGCTGAGGAGCATGACCCAGGGTGAGAATCCGCTCTGCTATTTCATCAATCTTAAGCAGCAGATCATTGTACAATTCCTCGAATTTCAAGTGCAATTCGAAAAATTTTTCTCCCTTGACATTCCAGTGATGCCCACGGGTATTCTGGTAAAAAATGGCATAATTGGCCAGCAAAACATTCAGTTTGCCAGCAATAACTTCAGACTTTTCCAAATCAAGTCCGATTGCGTTTAAGCCTTTCATGTGTAAAAAATTTTGATGTGTTCAACAACAAAATTACCCTCTTCAACAGGCAAGAGTTAGTGACAATAGTCACGCAGCACCATAATTTCTATCAAATCCAGGGCGCAGTGATAATTGTCACGCAGCCGCGCCTGAAAGGGCCCGGACCTTTGCAGTATTAACCGGAGGATCTTTACATGAAACGTTTACTTCTTTTTATACTGGCATTCCTGCCAACAGTTTTACTTTTTGCACAGCAGCCGGAAACAAACGCTGTTCCCGCCCCGACAAAAGCAGGAAACCTGCTGGAGGCTTTTGAACACGGCCAATTCAATGGGAGCTTCCGTTCTTTTTTTATGGCTACCGACAATACCCGGCAACTATCTGATTATTATGCCTGGGCTGTGGGAGGAAGCCTTCATTTTGCTTCTGCTCCCTGGCACGGGTTTAATTTTGGATTGGGCGGTGTATTCAATTTTAATTTAAGCTCCTCTGATCTTGGCGCCAAAGACAGCATCACCGGAGCATTGAACCGATACGAAATTGGGCTATTTGATGTGGAACGGCCAGATAACAAAAGGGATCTGGATCGAATGGAAGAGTTCTACCTAAGGTACCAGTGGAAAAAATCGCGCATTACAGTTGGGCAACAATCCCTGCAAACCCCTTTTGTCAATTACCAGGATGGCCGAATGCGGCCTACCGCCGAATCCGGCGCATGGCTGGAGTATCAGGAGCTGAAAAACCTGAAAGTGGAAGGCGGCTGGTTATGGAAAATATCTCCCCGGAGCACGGTTGAATGGTACAGCATTGGCGAATCAATCGGGCTCTATCCCAAAGGACTCAACCCGGATGGTACCGGTAGCGGATATCCGGAGCATTTGGAAAGCAAAGGGATTGGCCTGCTGGGAGTAACCAAAAAATGGGGCGCCAACAGCAAAATCCAGGTTTGGAACCAATATGTGGAGAATATATTCAACTCGGCATTTGTGCAGTTTGACCATATACAACCCCTCAAAAACGATCACAAATGGATTGTGGGCGCCCAGTTCACCCACCAGGATGCGCTTTCACACGGCGGCCATACCGATGCCTCCAAAACCTATTTCCAGGAAGGCGCCCAAGCCAACATCATCAGCGCACAAACCGGCTGGGAGTACGGCCAGTGGCGCGCCCTGGCTGCCTACACGCACGTAACTTCCGATGGCCGGTTCCTTTCCCCGCGCGAATGGGGACGCGAACCTTTTTATACCTTCATGCAGCGCGAACGGGTGGAAGGCAGCGGCAATTCACACTCCGCCACCGCTCGCCTTCAATGGCTAAACCCAGGCAAACGACTCAAAATTGAAGCCGCCTATGGCCATTTCTATCTCCCTGACGTGAAAGAAGTAGCGCTGAACAAATATGCATTCCCTTCGTTCAACCAGTTCAATTTCGATGTGCGGTATGCTTTCGGCGGTATGCTGAAAGGATTACGCGTTCAGTTCCTGTATGTGCACAAAGGCCTGTTAGGCAATGTTTATGGCAGCGACAGGTATGTGATCAATAAAGTACAGATGTCGCACTATAACCTCATATTCAACTATGTGTATTGAGTGAGTGAATGAGTGAGTGAATGAGTGAGTGAGTGTGGTTTTCAATCCGTGACAAATGTCACATTTCCAACCCAACGAATATCACCACCTTTGTTGACAGAAATCACTTTCTCCGATTAACGGCTCAAATTTCAAACTTCTGCATCAAATTATGATAGAAACGCTTTCTAAACCATGGCCCTGGTGGGCAGCCGGAGCCATTATCGGACTTATTGTTCCGGCATTGCTTATATTGGGCAACAAGCACTTTGGCCTTTCGGCCAATTTACGGCACGCTTGTGCGGCCTGTTTTCCGGCCAACATCAAATTTTTCAAGTACGAATGGCGTAAGGAGGTGTGGAACTTCTTTTTCGTTGGTGGCATCATTGCCGGCGCTATCATCGCTTCTACAGTTCTTGCCAACCCCGAACCTGTTCAGGTAGCTCCTGCATTAGCGGAAGAATTAAGTGGTTATGGTATCAACGATTTCAGCAGCATGATTCCAACCCAACTTATTTCCTGGGAAAGCCTGTTTTCCCTGCGCGGTTTTGTCATGCTGGTATTTGGCGGTTTTCTGGTGGGTTTCGGATCACGGTATGCAGGTGGTTGCACCAGCGGCCACGCCATTATGGGCCTTTCCGACCTGCAATGGCCTTCTCTTATTGCCACTATCTTCTTCATGGTAGGCGGCTTTATCATGGCCAACCTGATCCTGCCATACATCATGGTTCTTTAACACAACAATCTAAGCGCTCATGTCAACTACTATAAAAGATTTCAAATCTCCTTCGTCGGAGGAAATCTCTGCAGCACTCAATACAGATTTTGAAACGCGCTCGCTTGATACCATGTGTGTCAACGAATCGCAACTCAAACACCCATGGTGGTACAATTTCAAATACAGCCTGGTTGGACTCATATTCGGCATTGCGTTCGTGAAAGCTGAAATTGTTTCCTGGTTCCGTATTCAGGAAATGTTCCGCCTGCAATCTTTCCACATGTATGGCGTAATCGGTACAGGCGTGGTACTGGGCGCGCTTTCGGTTTGGCTGATCAAAAAATTCAATGTCAAAACCATTTACGGCGAAGCCATTGAATTCCACCCCAAGAAATTCAACCGCGGTCAAATTTATGGCGGCCTGATTTTCGGTTTTGGCTGGGCCATGACCGGCGCTTGTCCGGGCCCCTTGTTTGCCCAAATCGGCGCTGGGGCATTTGTCATCTCTGTTACCCTCCTGAGTGCCATCGGCGGCACCTGGCTGTACGGTTACCTGCGCGATCGTTTACCTCATTAAAACAACCACATACAATGAAATACCTGGCAATTATCCCATTTCTGATGCTCGGATTTATAGCCTGCACCCAGCCGGTGATGAAGGTTATTGGCGTAAAAGAAGCCAAAGAACTTCTGGCCGCTAAAGATCCCAATCTCCAAATTGTGGACCTGCGTACGCCTGCCGAAATCAAACAAACCGGTATCATTGAAGGCGCCGCCATCATGGACTTCAATGCGCCTGATTTTGATGCCAAAGTAAAACAGCTGAGCAAAAAACGCCCGGTGCTGCTCTATTGCGCCGCCGGCGGACGAAGTGCTGCTGCGGCACAACAATTACACCAGCAAGGTTTCAGAACCGTGTACGATATGTCGCCCGGCATGTCCGGCTGGCTGAGTTCCGGTAATAAAACCGTTAAACAATAAAGCATATGACCGCACTATTGAGCAACTGGCATTTCATGCGCATTTTCAGGGCCGCAATAGCCGTTTGGGCCATCGCAGAAGCATGGCGCACCGGCGAATGGCTGCTGTTATTCCCGGGCAGCATTTTTGCCCTTCAGGCTATTTTCGATGTGGGATGCTGTGGCGCTTCAGGTTGTGCGCCCGCGCAACGCAATGTTGCCAAAGCCGGCGAAAAAGAGACTGAAACCGTGCTGTACGAAGAAGTGCGCTGAATGGGCGGGAAACGGAGCGTCTCACTCTCAATGAGACGCTCCGTTTCAGATAAAGAAATTAGGAATCGGGAGTTTTGCTCCCTGGATCTCGTTTGGTATAGAAGTAAAACGGCCGTCTTTCCGATGGCCGTTATTTTTTTGGGCCTGTAATTTGTTGACTATTCTGGAAATACGGCCTTTTGTGAAACCTGAATAAACTGGCTCAGTGTTAACCTCAGAATATCCCGGTTGTACATAGTAGTTGCGGAACCCTGTTGCCATAGCCACATATACAGCAATTCCAGGTGCAAATCTGGCTTTCTGAAGGAATAATCCACTCCTGCCCACAGTCGGTTTTGATCAAATGCCTGGGTTACACCTTCCCCAAACTGGACCATCACTTCCTCTCCCATTTTAAGGTCCAGATGTTTAGTTACAGGCCATTGTATCCCGGCTGCATACCGAAGTCGAAATACAAAGCGGGATCCCGGCGTCAAATTTGTTCCATTATTTTGATGGATAAATCGCTCCTCCCACCTCAAGCGGTGCTGTAACGCCCCTCTGGATAAGACATGCTTATAGGAAAAGGCCTGCCATAAGCGCCATTCAGGCACATGCAATTGCACCTGGTTTTCAGGTTTTTGCGAGGAAACAACCGAGTATGATGCACCAATCCAGGACTCCATGGCCGGATTGTGCACATAATGGTAATGCTGGTGGGTTATAAACTGGTGCTGCCTGACGGAAGGGCTCAAAAAAATACGGTTATCGTATTCACTGTGAAATACACCACGAGAGCCAACCCGGACTTTCGCATAATAACGCGTCCAAATCAAAGATTGCCGAAAAACCCTGGACTGCGCAACTGCATGGACGCCGGATAAACATAACCCGCACAGGATTAACGACTTGAAGAAAATCTGTTTCAGCGCCATGTAATCTGGTATTTCCATGCCGGATTTTTGCCTCAATTTATCCAAAGAAAAAACACCTCATGCAGACCTTCTATTCTTCAATTCCTCCCGAATAATATCGCGCTGAGCATAAAAACCGCCCAGAGAACCCAGTTTGTATCGGATCCAGAACGACCAGACCAGCACCGCCAAAACCGTAATGGGGAAGAGCCGCATCAATACCCCACCCAGCCATTCCTGCCCCAGCAATACAGCTATATACGAGAGGGGCGCCCACAAAACCGATGCGGCCCCTATATAAATTGCTTGTTTTTGTCTGCGTTCAAATTGGGTAATGCGCAGCTCGGTTTGTGTCAGCAAACGCACAAGATCCTCCGTGCGGAAGGTCTGAACCCCTGCAAAATCCAGGAGGTTCAGCTCGTCGGAAGCCCATGCTTCAAGCTGTTCAGTTGCCGATTTATCCTTTTTGCTTTTCCACTGCATGTTGCTGGAAGTGTGCTATGGCATGCGGATCGTATTTAACATGCATGTTGATCCACATCAATCGGGAAATACGGAAAATATACACGAAGTTAATGGCAACCACCAGAATCAACAAAGCATAAGCCAGGATCTCGTCTAACTTGAGGTACCAGTGGAAAAACATCACCGATAACAAGCTTACCCAGGCCAGCCAGATATAGGAAATAAACATGGAGCCATAATAATATCCCGGCTCCGGAAAATAGTTGAGGTTGCACTTGGGGCAGCGCTGATACATGTCGAACGATTTTTTGAACGACCAGCTGCCGGTTTCAAACATTTCTCCCTCGTGGCAACGTGGGCATTTGAGGTAGAAAATGCTGTAAGATTTTGAGCCTTTTTGTAACATGATACCGGGATTGTTCCTTTTTGACCACCATGGCGATGGAACTACTTGAACAGGTGGCGCAAAGTTCCCATTTTGTTGCGGATAAGGGTTGGTGTTATTTAAGGTTCCTTTGGACTTTTTTACGGCAATTTTTTAGTGACGGGGTGACTGCCAGTCACCCCGTCACTAAAAAATCAACCTTTAATAAAACGAGCCACCGCCAACTGACCTTGAGCTGTGTAACGCAAGGTGTAAGCGCCAGGAGCCAAATCTTCCGGCAGTTGCAGATGGTCTTCACCGGCAGAAAGTTCCAGCTGGCGCAGGAGCTTGCCCTGAGCATCCATCAGTTGCACCTGAGCTGCCCCGCTGCGGTCCAGTCCTGCCAATTGCACATAATCTACCACCGGATTGGGGAACAATTGCATCAGCGTCAGTCCGGGCTGATTGGTGGAAACGGTGCCGGGTGTAAAAGTGAATACCGAATTGTTGAGCGGAATGCCCGACATACCGTATTGCGGACCGTCAAAAAGCGCTTCGTTATAGATATCGCCTGTAATCACACTGTCCTGAGGCACTTGCGGTGTGCCCGTAACAAACTGTGCCTGCGGGAAAATAGCCTCATCATCATCAAAGTAATGGTAGTTCAACATATACCCGATGAGCGGAGATTTGGTGTTAAAGTATGTGTTTGCCGGATTAGGAACAAACTGGTTGCCCAGTCGTATTTGGATGGCATTTGAGGTTTCATAGAGCCAAATCTGGAAAGAGACCTCACCCTGAACGCCATCAAACCCTGCCTTGGCCATTTCAAGTTTGAATATTCGGTTCGGAGCAGAGCCTTCCGTTTTGTATTGTACTATGGTATTGCTCAGAGGTGAAAGACCAGGAAGTACCGCATACCCGAAAATAGCATCAAGTGTGTCGCCGTTTTCATATTGCCCAACAGGTAAAATTGCGCCAGAATAACCCAACACAAACATTTCAGTTTGTGGCAGATTGTCGAACAAAAAAGTAAACCCAATGGGTGCGGTAGCTTCATCATTCCAAACAGCAATGTTGTTCAATACCGTAGCATTGGTAAGTCCTGTATACGGCTCGTTGGTGTAAGAAAACTGATAAGGGAATGTTTGTGCCTGTGCAAAGGCAACAGCGAGGCAAAAGAGCCCCGTCAGAGAAAGCATTCTAAACATGGTAGGTAAATAGTTGAAGTGTTTACATTTAAACCCAAAACGGATTGAAGTGCAATATAGTTGGTTGTTTGCTGAAATTTCTTACAGATTAACGGAACTTTAATGCAAATTTCAATCAGATGTCCATACCGGAATCCCTCCCACAAACCTTGCGTCAATTGTTCCCAGCCTTCGATCAGTCTGAACTGATTAACTGGCTGACCACAGAAGGCATGGAAAAAACTTTTGACGCCGGCGCCGAGCTTATGCATGTAGATGGCGCCGTGCGTTTTATCCCCCTGGTGTTAAGCGGTTCTATCAAAGTGTCGAGGGAAGACGCCGAAGGACGCGAAATTTTCCTCTATTACATTCGGCCCGGCGAAACCTGTGCCATGACCCTCAGCGCCTGCTACAAAGGAGAAAGCAGTAGGATCAACGCTATTACCCAGGAGCCCAGCCGGTTATTCCTGCTTCCGGCGCACCTCATTCACGAAGCCACCCGAAAATTTCCGGCCTGGCAACGGTTTGCCTTTGAAAGCTTCGGATTCCGGTATGATGAGCTGTTGTACACCCTGGAAAGCGTGGTGTTCCAACAACTGGATCAACGACTCAAACGGTACCTGCTCGAAAAAGCCGCAGCCCTGCAAACCAACCGCCTCCAAATCTCCCAGCAGCAAATTGCCGACGACCTCAATGCCTCCCGCGAGATCATTTCCCGACTCATCAAACAGTTTGAAACCAAAGGCTTCCTGCGCCATGCCCGTGGCGTTATAGAAATTTTTTCGCTTGTGTGAACTACTTCACATAGTCGGGGTGCCACTTGCCCACACCTTTGTATCACAACATACAAAAGCGCAATGAAGCATTTGCCGAAATGGTTGAAACTCCTCATCGTTTGCCTGCTTTGCAGCGGCCTGATTGCGTTCATTGTATGGATGATCCAACTTTTTTCAACCAATTAATTTTCCACATCATGACCAAGAATATGGGCTCCGCCGACCGCATCATCCGTCTTATTGTAGCAGCTGTTGCAGCCGTACTTTATTTCACAGGTACCCTCACCGGCACCCTGGGCATCGTTGCCATCGTGGTTGCAGCCATTTTTACCCTCACCAGTGTGATCAGCTTTTGCCCGCTTTATGCCATCGCAGGCGTTTCTACGTGCAAACGGTGAATGATGAACGATGGGACGATGAACGATAATTGTTAATATAAACCTTGGGAAAGATCTGGTCAAGCCGAACGCCTTTAAAATCTGTGTGAAATCTGTGCAAAGAATCTGTGTGAAATCTGTGCGAAACCAATCCCAAAATCTGTGCGAAACCCGTCCGAAACCCACACAAAATCAGCTTCGCCAGACCCTTCGCTATGCTCAGGGTGACAAATGCATCGTCTGTGATTATGCTAATCGTTCACCGTCCCATCGTCCATCGTTCATCGTCCCATCGTCCATCGTTCACCGTCCCATCGTTCCCAAAAACTCCTACCTTGGCTTCCTGATAAAAACGCGAAGCCATGACTCGACTTTTCCTGTTCTTACTGCTTTTTACCTGCACTTGCCTGCGCGCGCAGGTACAGGTAACCCACCCGCGGGTAGAAAACCTGAACAACCCCATTGGTCTGGATATAACCCAACCCCGATTTGGCTGGCAACTGCAATCGCAAAGCCGGAATGTGCGGCAAACCGCCTATGAAATCCGTGTTGCTCTTTCCCGCACCGATCTGATAACCGGGAAAAAAACCGTATGGCAATCCGGCAAAATCAACTCCGATGCCTCCGTTTGGGTGCCATACACCGGCCCAACCCTGGCCTCCGGCCAAAAATACTGGTGGCAGGTGCGGGTATGGGATAACAACGGTCAGGGCTCCCCCTGGAGCGAACCATCCTTCTGGCATATGGGACTGCTCCAGGCATCCGATTGGAAAGCCCAATGGATTTCTGTTTCCATGCCGGAAGATTCCACCCGGCCCAGTCCTGTTTTCCGCAAGGAATTTGCCTGCCGGAAAAAAGTAGCCCAGGCAACCGCCTTTATCACCGCCCACGGGCTGTTTGAGGCGCAGATCAACGGACAAAGAATAGGCCAGGACTACCTTACCCCCGGCTGGACGGCTTACCAAAAAAGGATCCCTTATCTGACTTACGATGTAACCTCCACGCTTCAAAACGGCCCAAATGCCATCGGCGTAACCCTGGGCAATGGCTGGTGGCGCGGCAACATAGGCTGGGCAGAAAAAAACGGGTTCTACGGCTCAGATATATCACTCCTCTTGCAAATAGACATCCGGTACACCGACGGAAGCCGCGAAACCATCGGCACGGATGCTTCCTGGAAGTATACCACCGACGGCCCCATCCGCAACTCCGAAATCTATCATGGCGAAACCTACGACGCCCGGATGGAACGCGCTGGCTGGTCGACCACAGGTTTCAATGATGCAACCTGGAAACAGGTAGCTGTAAAAGAATTCACCAAATCCAATCTCATTGGAGCCTACAACGAGCCCATTCGCAAACACGAGACTTTCCAGCCCAAAGCCATTTTTCGCACGCCAAAAGGTGAATTGGTAGTCGATTTTGGACAAAACCTGGTGGGATGGGTAGCCTTGAAAGCGCGTGGCAAATCCGGCGACCGCATTGTGCTGCAATTTGCCGAGGTGTTGGACAAACAAGGCAATTTTTACACCGAAAACCTGCGTGCAGCCCGGTGTACTGATACCTGGATCCTTAGCGGGAAGGGAGAAGAGCAATTTGAACCTCATTTCACTTTCCACGGTTTCCGGTATGCCAAATTAGAAGGTTATCCAGGTGACCTGAAACCGGAAAACATCAGCGCCATTGCCCTTTACTCCGACATGCGGCCGGCTGGAACCTTCTCTTGCTCGGATTCGCTGGTAAACCAGTTGCAACACAATATCCAATGGGGTCAGCGGGGCAATTTCCTTGATGTACCTACAGATTGCCCGCAGCGCGACGAGCGTCTGGGCTGGACCGGCGATGCCCAGGCATTTAGTCGCACCGCTGTTTTCAACTTTGATGCCCATAATTTCTTTGCCAAATGGCTCAAAGACCTCGCCGCCGACCAACAGCCTGATGGCATGGTGCCCTGGGTTATTCCCAACGTTCTGAACCCACGCAATGGCGCCTCCACCGGCTGGGCCGATGCCGCCACCATCATCCCATGGAATATGTGGCTGGCGTATGCTGATCGGCGCATTCTGGAAGATCAGTACCCCAGTATGAAAGCCTGGGTGGAATACATGCGCTCCAACAGCAAAAACGACCTCTGGAATACCGGTTTTCATTTCGGTGATTGGCTGTTTTACAGCATAACGGATGATAATGACGGACGCTCGGCCATTACCGATAAATACCTGATTGCGCAGTGTTTTTATGCACATTCCACGCAGTTATTGGTAAATGCAGCCCAAATTTTGGGTAAAAAAGAAGACGTGGCTGAGTACAACCAGCTCCTGCAACGCATTAAAACAGCCTACCTGAAGGAGTATGTAACACCCAATGGCAGACCAATATCGTCCACACAGACGGCCTACGTGCTGGCGCTTCAGTTTGATCTCCTGCCGGAAAACCAACGGGCTCAGGCAGCAAAAAATTTGGCAGAAAACATTAAAAACTACGACAATCACCTCACCACCGGCTTCCTGGGAACCCCGCATTTGTGCCATGTGCTCACCCGTTTTGGATACACAGACCTGGCCTACACCCTTTTGAACCAGAAAACCTATCCTTCCTGGCTCTATCCGGTTACCATGGGCGCCACCACGATTTGGGAGCGCTGGGATGGTATTCGTACCGACGGTAGTTTTCAGGCCATTACCATGAATTCCTTCAACCACTATGCCTATGGCGCTATTGGCGACTGGATGTACCGGGTTATGTGCGGACTGGATACAGAAAATGACCAGCCGGGCTACAAGGCCATTCGGATTAAACCACATCCTGGTGGCGGATTCACACGTGCCTCTGCGAGTCTTGAAACGCTGTATGGAAAGGCATCCAGCAGTTGGAAACTGGATGGCAACGAGTTCATACTTGAAGTAGAAATACCCGCCAATACCAGTGCCACCATTTGGGTGCCGGCCAAAGAATCCACATCGGTTTCGCAAGATGGCCAACAAATCAATGGCGTCTGGCAGAACGGGTATGTACAGGTTAAAGTAGGATCCGGGAGGTATGCTTTCCGGTCGGAAAATTAGTGTTTGAGTGTTTGAGTGTTTGAGTGTTTGAGTTGGCGTTCGGCTGGGCGGTTCAGTGAACAATCTAGCCATTGGGCTGCGACGAAAATCCAAACCCAACGCTTTCTGCGACGATCTGCGGTTTCATCTGTGTAAATCTGCGGGAAACCACTCTCCGGAAGTTTTAAATTGAGGTCATGTAATAATGCCAAGTGGGCGAAGCCCCTAAAACTGCCCAGCCGAACGCCAACTCAAAAACTCAAACACTCACAAACTCAAACACTAACCATTACCTTTGCCCCCTGAATCCCCTGATCAATTCACCCACCACACAATCCATGGAAGAGCTCCTACAGAAGTACAAGGAGAAAAAACCCGAAATTATTTTTGAATGGCACGATGAAGAAACCGGCGCAGAAGGCTGGATCGTCATCAATTCCCTCCGAAACGGGGCTGCCGGCGGCGGCACCCGGATGCGCAAAGGCCTCACCTGCGAAGAAGTAATATCGCTGGCCAAGGTGATGGAAATCAAGTTCAGCGTTTGCGGCCCGGCCATTGGCGGCGCTAAAAGCGGCATCAACTTCGATCCCTCAGACCCTCGCAGACTGGAAGTGCTGGAACGCTGGTATCGCGCCGCACTGCCCATTTTGAAAAATTACTACGGAACGGGCGGCGACCTGAACGTGGATGAAATCAAGGATGTAGTGCCCATTACAGAGGCACTGGGCCTTTGGCACCCGCAGGAAGGCATCGTTCGTGGCCACTTCAAGCCCTCAGAAGGTCAGCAGATCAATATTATTGGTCAGTTGCGCTACGGTTGCACCAAAATTGTAGAAGACCTGGAGTATGTTCCGGAAGGCGGCAAGCACAAGCATGCCGTAGCCGATTTAATTACTGGTTATGGTGTAGCCGAGTCGGTGCGCCATTTTTACGACATTTTCCACCAATCAGACCTGAACGGCAAAACCGCTATTGTGCAAGGTTGGGGCAATGTAGCATCTGCTGCTGCCTGCTACCTGGCCAAAGAAGGCGTGAAAATTGTGGGCATCATTGACCGCGACGGCGGCATACTGGCGCCTGAAGGCCTGAGTCTGGACGAGGTAAAGCAGCTGTTCAACGAAAAGACCGGCAACAAACTGCACAGTCACCGGATGGTTCCGTTTAGTGAAGTAAACGAAAAAATCTGGAAAATGGGCGCACAGATCTTTATCCCTGGCGCTGCCTCCAAATTGGTTACCCGCGAACAGGTAGACCATTTGCTGGCCGGCGGTGTGGAAGTGATTGCCTGCGGTGCAAACGTACCATTTGTAGACGACCAGGTATTTTTTGGCCCTACTGCCAGGTATGCCGATGAACACACGGCTGTAATCCCGGATTTTGTGGCAAATTGTGGTATGGCACGCGTTTTTGCCTACCTGATGCAGCCAGATGCAGCCATGACAGACCGGGCAATTTTCTCCGATACCTCGGTTACAATTCGCCGCGCATTGGAAGATGTAAGAAAAAATAACGATTCTCCCCGAAAAATATCCACCACAGCCCTATTTTTGGCGCTGAAAAAGCTGGGTATTTGAAAATTTTTACCGACCATTGCCCCGTTTTTCTAATCTGTTAATAGGCATTATCCCTCCATCCGAGAGACAAATACCTCAAAAAACAGGAAACGAACAAAACTGTAACATTCATTTCATTAAAAATTCAGCAACCCTATGACGGTTCGGAAATTAACTTTTACGCTCCTTTTGACCTCTTTCGGGCTGGGTCTGGCTGCACAGGATGCAGGCGCATACCGCTCTTTCACTCCCGCTGACCAGTGGGAACTGGGCGTTGACCTCGGCACACCGATGGTAGTTGGCGATATCGATGCCAAATTCCCTGGCTTTGGAGGTGGTCTTCACGTGCGCAAATCCCTCGGCCACGTATTCTCTGTGCGCTTGGGCGGTTTGTATGGTTCTATGAAAAACGAGAACACCGGCACCAACGCTGCAACTTCTGAAACTTCCTGGTTCAGCGGTAGCGGTCAACTGGTGATGACGGTTAACAACCTCCGTTTCGACAAGCCTGTTCGCAAAGTGGGCCTGAACGTATTCGGCGGTTTGGGTTACTCCTCTTTCAACGTTACACCAAACGGCGCTACCGAATCTGTTAGCTACGGCGGTGCTATCGCTGAAGTTGGTGCAGGCCTCGCCTTCCGCTTCAACTCTAAATTCAACCTCGGCGTTGAATACACCGTTGCTCAAGTATTGGGTTCCGACGGCGACTTGCTGGACGGCGACAACAATCAGGACGACAACCGCACTACTTACCGCGATGCTTTCCACTGGCCACACCTGTCACTGAACTTCAACCTCGGTGGCAAAGACAAAGCTGGTAACAAAAAATCTGAGCCTCTCTACTGGGTTAACCCAATGGAAACCGCTGGTAACGCTATCTCTGAACTCGAAAAACGTCCAGTTTACGACCCAACCGACACTGACGGCGACGGTATCATCGACGCAATCGACGAAGAAGACAACAGCCCTGCTGGCGCTCGCGTTGACACCAAAGGTGTTACCCTTGACTCTGACGGCGACAAAGTTCCTAACTACATGGATAAAGAGCCATTCTCTCCTCCAGGTTACACTGTGAACAAAGACGGCGTTGCTCAGGTGCCAAAACCAATCACTGAAGCTGACGTTAACCGCATTGTTGACGCGAAAATCGCTGCTATCAAAATTCCGGAACCAAAACCAACTGAGTGGTTCCTCCCAATGGTGAACTTCACCGACAACAGCTACAGCGTTCGTTTCGGCGAATACGACAAACTGTACCAGGTTGCTTCTGTAATGAAATCTAACCCAAGCCTGAAAGTAGTAGCTGTTGGTCACACCGACGCTCGCGGACCAGAAGGCTACAACGCAGTACTGTCTTACAACCGCGCTAAAGCAGCTATCGAAACCCTCGTTTCTCAATACGGCATCTCTCGCGACCGCCTCGTGCTGAACTGGGCTGGCGAAACCAGCTCTCTGGTTCCTGCTAAAGGTTCTAACTCCATGAACCGTCGCGTAGAATTCCGCGTAGCTAAAGGCGAAACCGAAATGGCTCGTCCAGAAGGTAAAGAAGCAGGCAAAGGCAGCTTCAAAGGCAACAAAGACGCTGGTTATTAATCAATAACCTCCGTTTAAGCAATACAATGGGCAATCCCTTCACCGGGGTTGCCCATTCGTTTTTTGGAACGCGGGGAACGCGGATGATTGGAACGCGGATGACGCGGATGACGCGGATTTTTTATGCTGCCTTCGGCAGCCTTTTTAGGAGTTTTTGAAATGCTCAATCTTTTTTCAGCAATATTGCCGAAGGCAATTATAAAAATCCGCGTCATCCGCGTCATCCGCGTTCCCCAAAAATCCGCGTCCCCCGCGTTCCTCTCCGCGTTCCCTGCGTTCCCTGCGTTCCCTGCGTTCCCTGCGTTCCCTAAGACATAATAAACAATCTATTAACCACGTTCAATAGAACCTTTTGCCAAAATCCGCGTCTACATACCAAATCACATCATCATGAAAACGAACATTTGGATAAATGCAAGTTTTGGGTTGGTCACCCTGTTTTTCCTGGGCTCTCTCAGCGCAGATTTGTTGCCACAGGCGCCGGAAGCGCCCGCAAAACCCGCAGAGACGGCAGCAGTAGACCTGGCTTTTCAACACGGCGAACGACTTACCTACAAAATTTACTACAACCTGAATTTCATCTGGGTGCCTGCCGGAGAAGTAACCTTTCAGGTATACGATGAAGGAAACCAGCTTCATTACAAAGCCAAAGGAGAAACTTACGATTCCTACGAATGGTTCTTCACCGTAAAGGATGAATACGACTCCTGGGTAGATAAAAACACCCTGCTGCCCAACTATTCTGAACGCAGCGTCAATGAAGGGGATTACCATATTTTTGAAAAAATCTCCTTCAACCAAAGCGCTAAAAAAATGACCGTTTGGCGCGCTCCCAAACGCGGAGAAAAAGAAGAAAAAACAGAACACGCCGTGCAATCCGATTGCCACGATGTGCTCTCTACCCTGTACAATCTGCGCAATTTCGACTTCGGTAGCCAATACGCCGGCTATTCTGTTCCCTTCCGGGTGTTCATGGATAAAGAAGAATATCCGCTGAAAATGAACTACCTGGGCAAAGACCCGAATAAAAAGGTGTACAAAATGGGCAAATACAAAACGCTCAAATTCCAACCTGAAGTCATAGCCGGTAACGTGTTCAACGACGACGCTAAAATGACCGTCTGGGTATCAGACGATGCCAACCGCATTCCCCTGCTCATTGAATCGCCCGTGTCTGTTGGATCCGTGAAAATGGTGCTGAAAGAATACTGGGGGCTCAAATACAACTTTGAGGCAAAGATTTAGTCCTGTTGCTCTTCAACAAGACACCCCGGCCGCATCGCGTCTGAATCCGAACCCACTTTTGCTGCCATACAGCAAAGAACTCTGAGCTACCTGCGTAAAACAACGTGGGCACATTCCTGTTGGTACTCGCAGGTCTTCACCCCATAAAGAATATCCTGACGTAAACCTACCCCACACAGCCACACCGAACGCCAACTCAAACACTTAAACACTTAAACACTCAAACACTTAAACACTCAGGCACTCAATTTTCCCTACCTTCGCCGTACTAAACTGATAATCTCTTGTATTCCCCCTTCCCATATACACGAATCGCCTGGTTCGGAGTGCCGGTATTGGCTTTCCTGATCTGGCTGGGCTCCCAAAACCGCCCCGACCCGCTGTGGGCAGAGGCTGGCAACCTGTTGAAATTACCGGCCACCCTCGTGGCCGAAGTGCCAGACTCCCTCCAAACACTTTATTGCAACATTCACCGAAAGGAATTTATTCCGGGCGACAGCACTGCATTTCACCTGGTTATGCACCCTGGCCCCACCAACCTGGAATGGGAATCTTTCCAGAAACTGGTGCTGGCAGCTGCTCATTCCCCGCAAAAAAGAATCGTAGTTTCTGGCGTAACCGGCGTTGGATCCACCAAACAGGGCAAACGCGCCGCCAATCTGCTGGCCGGTAGCCCCGACAGGGTGTTGCAAATTGACTGTGCGCCCTGGTTCGATGTGGAATACCATAAAAAATACATCGGTCAAAAAGACGAAAAAGGGATGTTCTATCCCGGCGAACTGCTGCAATTCTGGGATCGCTGCAGGCAACACCCCGACCAAAATTTTGTAGCCGTTTTCGACAATTTCGACAAAATTAATCCGGAAACATTTTTTGGACCGGCACTCTGGGAAGCCCTGAGCGCCAAAAAACCTGTGGCAGAAGTGGGCGGCCTGGAAGTTTCCCTGCCCGACAACTGTTTCCTGATTTCCATCACACATTTCGGGCCGGGCGCCGTGGTGGAATTCAACGGCGAACACTTCAAACGCCTGGGCGACCGCTTTTTACTAGAAATCAGTCCAAGAGATCTGGTGGCCTGGTTGCGCCTGCAGGAACGCGGCGCTGAAAAAGACCCCACCCGTTTGGCAGCCCTGCGGGATACCGCCCAAATGCAGCGTTTCCTGTTTTGCTTCCTCAAAACCAACCAAATGCTGGAAAAAAAATACAGCATTGGACACACCATGGGGCAAGGCTCCAATATCCGGCCTTTGTACATGGACGCCGAACGGCCCAAGTTCAAAATGGCGGTGATGAACCACCTCAATGCCCTGATTCCCACCCGGCCTCTGCGCGAGCGGGATTTTAACAGCATGGAGTACACCATCCGCAACAACGGTGTGGAAGCCGGCTCCAGTTTTTTTGCCCTGCTCATCCAAAAATTGCACGAAACAGGCTACTTTGTAGAAATTACCATGGTGGCTACTACCGCCCTGCTCACCGCACTGGTGAGCTATTGGGTGTTCCGCCGCCGCGAACAACTTATTCGCCGTTTTGGCGAACGCGCCAAACTGGTGTTCCAAAGCTTTGAAAATCAGCAAATCAGCGCCGAAACCGCTTCCCGCCGACTTGAGGAAATCAAGCGCGAGGTAGACGGACTGGTAATTCGGCGGCGCCTGGGGTACACAGAAGGCCTGTATTTCCTGGCCTTTGTGGAAGATATGGTAAAACGTATTGAATACGCCCGCAGCGTAAGTGAAAACTTCATGGAGCTTTTCAGCGCTTTTATGGAAGACGACATCCTGACAGAAAACGAGTACCTCAAACTCCGGCAGTTTTTGCATTCCATTAGGCATAAAATTCCGACAGAGGTGTACGAGCAGTTCAACCGGAAAGTGGAAAATACCTATGCCCTGAATAAACGATAGCTATTATGTATAAAGTAACCTTTGGCGGCAAGAAAGGCCAAACCATCCAACTGACGGAAAGCCCGGATATGGTGGCTATCCGCACCAAAAAAAACCGCAAACTGGAAGACCTCAAAATGACTACCCGTAGCCGGGAAGCAATGGAAGGGAACACAGAAGTGGCTTCCTTCCCGGAAGCCGGCGTAACCGTGCGCAAGGTAGCCGCTGCCACCGACGAGCTCGGACTGGAATCTGCGCACCAGGGCACCGCCCGCCGGGATGAAGCCCGCGCCGCACTGAAACAGGAAACTGAAATCCGGTTTGCCGGCAGGGTACTGCAAAACGCCGATAGTGGCGAGGTGATGCTTTATACAGAAAATTTCTTTGTCAAATTCAAGGATGCCACCCCGGAAAAAGACTGTCAGGCAGTGTTGGATAAATTTCATTTAAAGGTTAAAAACAAACTTTCCTTTGCCAAAAATGCTTATTTCGTAGCTGCTGTTGAAGGAACAGGCCTGGAGGTATTTGCCATTGCCGAACAGATTTTGAAAGAAAAACAAGTGGAATTCTGTCACCCAGAGTTGGTGCAGGAACGCCGCTTCAAAAGTCCGGCGCACGCCCTGCAATGGCATCTGGGCATTACCAAAATAGATGATCAGTTCATAGACAACCACGTCAACATCCACCCGGCCTGGTCCATAACCCGGGGCAAGGGGATCACTGTGGCTATTATTGACGATGGTGTAGACATCAATCATCCGGAATTTTCCGGCCGGGTAGTGCATCCTTATGATGCAACGGAAAACAATGAAGACCCCAGACCCAAATTCGACGACGATTCTCACGGAACCCCTTGTGCCGGTATGGCTTGTGCAGCCGGGCTCAAAGACGGCGCCAGCGGCACAGCTCCGGAGGCCAACCTGATGCCTATCCGCCTGCGCAGCGGCCTGGGCAGCATGGCAGAGGCCAATGCCTTTGTTTGGGCTGCCGACCATGATGCCGACGTGATTTCATGCTCCTGGGGCCCTTCTGACGGCGATTGGTGGAATCCTGACGATCCATTACATGTAAAATCCACTGCACTTCCCGACAGCACCCGGTTGGCTATGGAGTATGCCTTGAAAAAAGGTCGTAATGGGAGAGGTTGCGTGATTTTGTTTGCTGCAGGCAACGGGCGCGAAGATGTCGCCAATGATGGTTATTGCAGCTATCCGGGCGTGATTGCTGTAGCGGCATGCAACGACACCGGAAAACGCAGTGTTTATGCCGATTATGGCGAAGCCATTTGGGTATGCTTCCCCAGCAATGATTATCCGTACGATGATTTTGGCCATCCGGCGCCTATCAGCGAAGGGCTTCGTACCACCGACAGACTGGGCCAACCCGGCAATGCAGATGGCGACTATACCAATGCATTCGGAGGCACTTCAGGCGCCTGCCCGGGTATGGCCGGTGTGGTGGCCCTCATGCTGGCAGCCAACCCGCTGCTTACCCAAAAACAGGTAAAGCAACTCATTCGTTATTCCTGCCAGAAAATTGATCCGGAAGGCGGCAAATACAGCAAAAAAGGACACAGCCATTATTACGGATACGGCCGTATTGATGCAGGGAAAGCGGTTGGCCGGGCCTACCGCAGAGCCCAGGCCGCAAGTCGCAAACCGTAACTTCTACGTTTTCCTGGCCTCTGTAATACGTTCGTAGGCTTCGTTGATTTGCTGAAACTTCTCCTTGCCGTGGCGTTGGGCTTCCAGAGAGAGACCCTTGGCAGCCAGTTTATCCGGGTGCCATTGCAGGGCCAGTGCGCGGTATTTTTTCTTGATTTCGTCCAGGCTGTCTGAAGGGTTGGCGCCCAAAATGGCATAGTGAGGATCCAGCGGATCCCAGCGGGCCTGGGAGAAAGAAGTGCTACCCTTTTGCTGAAAGTAACGGGATTTCACCCGTTCGTATTGCAATTTACCAATCTGGAAAATTCCGGCAGCCCGGAGCAACAACCCCTCCTCTTTGGGATGAAGCGAACCATCGGCAGCAGCGGTAGCAAACAGCAAATCCAGCATGTTCATGACGTGGTGCCGGTCTCTGCCAAAACCTTCATAAAAAGAGCGGGCAAACTGATCAAAGGTATCGTTCGATTCCTTGGCGTTTTTCCAGATTTTAATGGCCTGCTCCCGGCCGCGTTCATTCATCCGGAACTGGTGCCGCATTAAATTTTCCATGTGCTTCACCTCATGGGCATTGATCGGCCCGTCTACCTTGGCCATTTTGGCACACAAACGAAATACGTGGAAAACAAACTCGCCCTGCCTGCGCTGGTACGCCCGAAACTCACTGTCAGATTGCGCTTTTTCTTTAGGCTGGTCAAAAAAATAGTGCCCCAGCCAGGAACCCACAAAAAAACCGATCAGCCCACCCAGCGGAATACCCAACAGGTCGAATAAAAAGATACCAAGAATGCCACAAATGACTTTGCCTTTGATTTCCACGCCCAAAAAAAATGCAATGGTATAACGCCAATCGACGTGTAAAGTTACAACCCTTCCGTAATTCCCCACCCACTCATTCACTCACCCACTCATTCACTCACTCACTCATTGCTCATAGGCTTTCTCCACCTCCACATAATCGAATCTCTCCACATCAAACAATCCTCTGTCGGTCATCTTGAGTTTGGGGATAACCGGAAGCGCCAGGAAAGAGAGCGACATAAACGGCGCCCGCAATATGCAGCCCAGATCTGATTTTACCCATGCATCCAGCTCCGCATAATTGCGTGCCAGTTCCCAGCCGTCGGATTGACTCATCAGGCCGGCAATAGGAAGCGGCAGCACGCGCGTTTCGCCCTCGCCATTAGTAGCGGCCACCCCGCCTCTGGCGGCAATAACAGCATTAATGACCGTTGCCAAAGCTTCATCCGAAACGCCGACGGCTACAATATTGTGTGAATCATGTGCCACACTGCTGGCCAGGGCGCCTTTTTGAAGGCCAAAGCCCCTTACCATTCCCAGTGCAGGTGTGGCATTGGCTGTGTAGCGGTTTAGTACCGTTATGTACAGCAAATCCTGTTGCACATCCGGCATGTATTGCCCGCTGCGCATTTCGCCAACGGTGCCTTCTTCTTCTCCGGTAACAATTTCACCGTCGTACACCCGGATAACACGCAAATAAGGACAATAAAACTGATG
>DATGWL010000177.1:0-12090 GCA_035299505.1 Saprospiraceae bacterium
GTACTGACCGCCAACTGCAGTTGCATCCAGGATGGTGAGCCAGTTAGCGGCTTCCGGGTGCTGTTGAGATACTACGCGGCGGATGTAGGTGATTGGACGTTCTACGTTGTATACGTATTTAGAGTTCCAGAGTGCCACACCGGCATCGCTCAATGCCAGACCCATTTTAGCATAGATCTCAGCAGCCTCAGCGAGGTCAATATTTTCGTTTGCGGCAACCTGGTTCAATACGGCAACAAGGCGTGGAGGTGGCGCGAAAGTCAGGTTCAGGATATCGTCAGACCAGAAGATAGCAGCCCAGCGTTGGTTGGCAGCCCAGTCTGCCAAGCCGGCAGGAGGGTTGTTGATGGCGTTTACGGTGCTGAATACTTCCAGAGCCTGGCTGTAGAATGGAGAAGCAGGGTGTTCGCCATAAGCTATCGGCGGGCGGCAGGTCAGTTCATCCTGACGCAGTGCGAAAGTGCGCACCTGGCCCCAGTAAGGGAACATAGCTTTGTTGAAATCCGGAGGCGTTGGCTGCCACAGACCCGGGCCGGCAGGTGGAGTGTAAGAAGTAGGCTGAGGATTCAGGAATGCGTTGTGACCAACATTATCTAAAGATTCCCAAGCGTAGATAGCAGCGGCAACTTCGCGGCCAAAAGCCTCAGAACGATCAAGGACTTCCTGAGAGGTTTCCTGTGCATACTGACCGTGCAATTTGGCAAAGGTTTGAGCTATCAGAGCAAAGGAATTGGTTACCCGCGGATCAGGATCACTTTTCATGTGCGGGAAGAAACGCTCCATCAAGTATGCATAAGATGCGTTAATCGCAGCAGGCCAGTGGTATTCCAGGTTTGGATCTGCTTTTGGCACTTGCAAGCCGGCATACAGATCGGCAATAGAGCGGTTTTCCGGAATAGCGGATACTACGCACTCATAGGCAGAAAGGCCAAGGTAGCCAAGGGTACGTGGACCCGGGCCCGGACGGTATCCTTTGGCGTAGCGATCTATTTGCAGGAATGTTTCGTTCCATTCCCAGTATACTTTATAGTCGTAATCGTGAGCGGTGATTTCAACAGGATCAATAGTATCCTTATCGCCACAAGACTGTGGGATGAACACCATGCTCAGCAGAAGCGCACCGAAGGCAAAGATTTTTGTGAGTTGAGTTACTTTCATAAGATCCAAAATTTTGACGCCCAAAGGCATGATTAAAACATGGCAAATATCGTGCTAATTTGAAGGAGGCATTAGGAACGAATTACCCAGTTTTGTTACGCAGCGCAAAATTCTAACATTATTCGCGGATTTTTTGCAAATAACCTTAAAATGGTATTAAAAAAGGGCCGGCGAGCTTAGTTCCGGCCCTTTATTCAACTATTTAGCCTGGTTTTGGCACTACAACAGCCTCTGCACCCTCCCATTGATACAACCCTTCGATAGAAAGGTAACGCTCTCCCGTATCGTAATTGAAGCCAAGAATTCTGGCGCCTTCCGGAATTTCAGGCAATTTTTGAGCAATGGCCGCCAGTGTAGCCCCGGAGGAAATGCCTCCAAAAATGCCTTCCTCCAGAGCAGCCCTGCGGGCATATTCAAAGGCATCGTCTTTTTCAATTTGAACAATGCCGTCCAGCACATCCGTGTGTAAATTCTTAGGTATGAAACCCGCTCCAATACCTTGAATGGGGTGTGGACCAGGCTGGCCACCGGAAATAACCGGACTAAGGGCTGGCTCAACAGCATAAACCTTAAGGCTAGGAAATACCTTTTTCAGTTCTTCCGCAACTGCCGTAATATGTCCTCCCGTTCCAACCCCGGTAATCAACACATCAAGCCCTTCCGGAAAATCGGCCAGAATTTCCTTTACCGTAGTGGCTTTGTGCACGGCTATATTGGCTTCATTTTCAAATTGTTGTGGCATCCAGGCGTTAGGAATTTGCTCCAGCAACTCCTGCGCACGCGCGATAGCGCCTTTCATACCTTTTTCGCGCGGGGTGAGGTCGAACTGCGCGCCATAGGCAGCCATGAGTCGGCGGCGCTCCACGCTCATGCTTTCCGGCATTACCAGGATAAGCGGATACCCTTTAACTGCGGCCACCATTGCCAGGCCAATGCCGGTGTTGCCACTGGTGGGTTCGATGATGACACTGCCTTCCTTCAGCAGACCGCGCTGCTCGGCGTCTTCAATCATCGACAAGGCAATGCGGTCTTTGATACTACCGCCGGGATTGGCGCGCTCGAGTTTTATCCAAACTTCGTGCGATTTACCGTACAAACGATTGATGCGTACGTGGGGGGTGTTACCGATGGTTTCCAGAATGTTGTTCGCTTTCATGAAAATTGACTGTATTGAAATGATGGACATGAAAAAACAAAGCACCCTTTCCGGCGGCTTGCTGGAAAGGGTGCTTTATTTGGATGTACGTTTTACTGATGAACGTTTTTACCCATATACAGCCGTGGCCCCTTTCCGAAAGGTGGGACAACAGCAACAACATACAGGTGCAAAGTTTGAACGCATATCCATGTTAGTTGGACAAAATTACAGGCATTTGTAACAATTACCAAGCCAGTTTTAAATATTTTGCTCAAAAGATAAACACAGCCCGCCCAAAAATGGTTTAGTAACAAATATTACCCTATGCAATTTAATATCCCGGACACTGACCAAAAGCGGGTTGTAATAGTGGGTGGAGGATTTGCCGGACTGACGCTTGCCAGAAAACTGGCCAAAAATAAAGCCTTCCAGATCGTTCTGATCGACAAAAACAACTACCACCAGTTTCAGCCTCTTTTTTACCAGGTAGCTATGGCAGGCCTGGAGCCTTCCAGCATCGTTTTCCCTTTCCGAAAAGTCTTTCAACACCAAAAGAATGTTTTTGTGCGGCTGGCCAAGGTGCTGGCTATCCGCGCCGATGTACAGGAAATCGACACCGAAATTGGGGCTTTACACTACGATTACCTGGTGCTGGCCATGGGCGCCGACACCAATTGGTTCGGCAACGACCAGATTCGGCAACATGCCATACCCATGAAATCGGTGAGCGAGGCGCTTTACCTCCGAAACAGTATTTTTGAAGATTACGAACGTGCCGTAACAGCCAACGACTACGAAGACCGGCAGAGATACCTGGATATTGTGGTGGTAGGCGGCGGCGCTACCGGTGTGGAAGTAGCCGGCTCTCTGGCAGAAATGAAACGACACATCATTGGCAAAGATTACCAGGATCTGAACCGGGATGAGATCCAGATTCACCTCATCCATGGCGCTCCGAGGGTGCTTAATGCCATGTCAGAGGAAGCCTCTGCACAATCTGAAAAATTCCTGAAAGAACTGGGTGTTATCCTCTGGATGGATAAAGTAGTGAAATCCTACGACGGGCAGGTGGTCACCATAGACGATGGATCTACCATCCGGGCAGATAAAGTGATTTGGGCGGCCGGTATTATCGGCAACAAAATTGAGGGCATTCCCGCAACCTCTTATGCCCGTGGTAACCGATTGATTTGCAACGAATTCAATGAGGTTTCCGGTTTGAACAATGTTTTTGCCCTGGGAGATATTGCCCTGCAAACCCACGAACCGGCCTGGGCCAACGGTCACCCGCAAGTGGCACAACCCGCTATTCAGCAGGGGCGACAACTGGCTAAAAACCTGGTGAAGCAACTGAAAGGAGAAGCTATGCAACCCTTCCGTTACACGGATTTGGGCAGTATGGCTACCATTGGTCGCCACAGGGCTGTGGCCGACCTTCCGTTCTGGAAAACACAAGGCATTCTGGCCTGGATGATGTGGCTGTTTATCCACCTTCTGTACATCCTGGGTACCAAAAACAAGATTTTCGTATTCCTGAACTGGGTATGGAATTACCTGACCTACGATCAGAGCTTGCGGCTGGTAATTAAACCCTGGCGGAGAGCATGACTATAATAAGGCATTTAAGGTCATTTTAGGTCATTTTAGGTCATTTAGAGGTCATTTAGGGTCATTTTAGGTCATTTAGGGGTCATTTAGGGTCATTTTGGGTCATTTAGCGGTCCACCAGTTCAATGTACCCCTGTAATACATCAGGTCGCAGTACCACGCCATCTACCCTGCTTTCGTACACTTTGCAGATGTAGAAATAAGTGCCTGAAGCCAATTCCTTGCCTTGTTCGTTGGTGCCATTCCAGTTAATGGCCGGATCGGTGGTTTGATACACCAGATTTCCCCAGCGATTGAAAATCTGCAGGTCAATACTGGCCACAAAACGCCATCCCGGGAAAGGGGTAAACAAATCATTGGCGCCATCGCCATTGGGCGTGAATGCATTGGGCAATTCGTAACTTGGACAATTATCCACGCAAACCAGATTGCTCAAAACACTCTCATTACCCACCGAATCAATGGCTGAAACCGCATAACATCCGGCCAGCTGATCCGGCAAACTGTGCGCGAAGTTTATATTATTGGCTCCTTCCTGGCTGGTAAGCAGGGTAAGCTGCCCCCCCTCTGTAGGTGTGTACCAGATGTTGTAGGCCACCGCATCATCCGTACCGGCGCAGGCAACATTCGGATTAGTCCAGGTGAGGTTGTTCAGGAATGGTGGACCCTGTCCGGCTTGCGCAGGGTCGTCGCACAAATTACTGATAGTCAATACCGGAGCACAGGGCGGTACCGTGTCAATAGGCGTACCGCAGCTTTCCTGAGACTTATTGAACAAGGGATTGGCCAACCCGCTGATACTATAGGTGCCTTCGCTTTCAACATAATAACAATAGGATTGACCATTCATTAACCCCCTATCTTCATAAGACAAAGTATTGGAGGTGCCAATGAAGTCAAACAGCCCGGTTTGATCGTTTTTCCTGAAAACGCGATAATTGTAGTTGTTCCAGGGAACAAAATGCTCCCAACTCAGGATATTGGTCTGATCGGTGGAGGCAACAGACAGGAAGACAGAGGATGCAGAACGGGTACTACCGAGCAAGACATTTCCTTTGACATAAAAATCCACTATGTATCGGAAAGGCCCGTCCTGGGTATTCAACGGCTCATCGAAGGAAAAAATGGTGTCGTTGGCCAGCCAGAATTCATTGGCTGTGAACGAGGCGCCCGGCACATCTGCAAATGTTCCTCCGGAAAAGCCTGTGGCTCTGCGCAATTGATACCGGTATGGGCCATGGTTGATGACGGTATCCAAATCGGCCCCCACGGGTTTAGACCATGCGATCGTCATTTTGCCATTGGCCTGGTTGGTAGTTTCTACGGAAACGTTGGTGATCAGAGGCAGATCGCGGGGCAGCTGGGCGCAAATTTCCTCGGAAGCCAGACTTTCCACAATATTATATGGATAACCGCCCGCTGAAATACGGGCAAACTTGGCCAAAACCCTGTAGCAATAAGTGCGTCCGCGTTCAACGGAGGTGTCGCGATAAAAATACCGCCCGTCTTTGATTGCCCTTGTAATGGAAATCAGCTGGGTATAGCCCTTGCCAACCAGCCCTGGTTCGCAGGTGTCGGGCACAAAGGGATTGCTTCCTTCCCGACGCCAAACGGAGAATCCGAGGAAATAGTCGTTATCAGCATCCTCGCAGAAATAAGGCTTCTCCCAGCTTACTTCTATAGTACCCTGGGTGGCATCTGCCTGCAAATCTTCCGGAGCCGGCCCCACTACTTTGATAGAAACCGTGTGCAGATCGGCCAGTTGTGGGAAGGTAAGGGTATCTGTGGCTTTGAACACCACCGTATAGGGTTGATTGGAAATGTGTTCGCAGGCGGTTTTCCAGTGGAATTGGCCTGTAACCGGCGATTTCTGCCAGCTATCCGGCGCAGTGAATATGGCCTTACTGTAGGGGGAGGTGAGCGGAGCCCCGAGCGCTGTGAGTAAAATCAGGTCGGTAGTGTCGATATCTGTTCCCAACACCGTAAAGTCCACATCATTTCCCGCCACCACACATATTTCATCTATAGTTTCTACCACCGGCGGATTGTTATTGCACCCTGTAACAATGATTTGCATATCGCGAATGGTTCGGTCGATGACCTTGCCTTTTCGCCAGGAGACAATTACAAATGCTATGTTGTATATGCCGGGCACCTTTGGCGATTTCCACAGAATGTCTCCATTTTTAGCATTCAAACTGAAGTTATTATCCAGTCCCATGCCTATTTCATTGGGAAAGGAATAGTTGGGCACCTCCGTTCCAGGGCCTTGCAAGGGCACAATCAGCTCGTACGACAAGCTGTCGCCATCCGGATCCGATGCATTGGGGTTGTGTTTATATGGTTTACCAACGCAGGCGTTATCTACCGGCGGTTGAAGCAGGTATGGTGTGGTATTCCAGCCACCGAATTGAGCATCCTGAAAGGTGTAGGTAGTTTGAATATGGAAAGGCACGTTATCCGATGCAGGTGGATTTACATTGATGATCCCGCCAATCCTGTTTTGGTCGGTCATGCTAATGGTATAGGTGCTCGGCCCGGCAAAAGTGTGCTCCGCCACATAGGTATTATACTTGATATCGTTGGCCAGCGGCTCGCCCTGCGACCCCAGTCCGTTGCTTCTGGGCACCTTTTGTATGAACCCGTCCCCCCAATTAATTTCCAGGGTATCGCGGTCTGCGTTGACACTACTGGTTTTGGTCCAGGTAATGATGGTAGCCCGGACAGTGAGTGGTCCGATTTGCTCGATATGAATTTCGCCGGCCCGGTTGTGGGTAGCCAGAAGTGCCGCCGGGAGTGCCAGAAAGGCAAGGATAAGGAGGAGCAGTTTTTGTTTCATGGTTGGACGGGTGTAAACTTCTGAATTGGGGTTACATTGGGATACAAGATTACAACATTAACCAATAGGCTGCCTGAGGAAAATCCCCATTTTGCTAATTTGGCAAATCGATTAACAAAAATCCGGAGAAATGGTTAGATGCATAATTGCTGGAAGAGCCCAGAGTATGCTAACGTGTCAACACGATATAATCTTTCAGCAGTGTTTTTAAAAATTCGATCCTGTTAAACGGGCGTTGTTCCACACCGAGTAAAGGCATAAGTTTGGAAACCAGATCTTCCACCAGTTCCTCATGCGCACGGTTGGGATAGGTATTGAGCCTGGTAAGCACAGATTTGACAAAAATCATATCCTTTTCGCTCAGGTTGCGCACCTGAGGGTATACCGGGGTATAGTTTTGCAGGGAAGAAATATTCAGGATATCGTTCAACCGGAAGGCCTGCAATCCACTTTGTAGTTTAATGAGGGTGGTATTGGCTGCCATATCGCCGAGACGCTGGGCTTTGGCTGTAGTCTTGATGAGCAAGCCACCTACCAGTCCCAGGCAAAAAATAGAATCTACCAATTGCAGCAGGGCGCGCAGGGTTACATCACTCCATTCAGGGTCTTTGCCATCCAGTCGTACCACCTTAATATTCATAGCTATTTTGCCCGGACTCTGCCCCCTGCGCAGGATTTCAAAACATATATGGTACAGGAAATAAGCCAAAAACAGCATTATCCCTATAAAAATACCCCACATATCATCCATACTCGGGAATAACAGCAACACCATCAACACGATCATATAATATCCAAAAGCTACAATCGCAGAATCCAGCACCCAGGCCATCGCACGCTCCCGCAGCCCTGCGAGTTCATACTCGATGGTTACGTTCTGAGTGGTTCTGATTTCGATGGTTTTAGACATGGAGAGTGCCTGTGTGTTTGAGTGTTTGAGTGCCTAAGTGTTTGAGTGTTTGAGTGTTTGAGTTGGCGTTCGGCTGGGAATTACCACTAAGGCACTAAGGTGAAGTTTGAGTGTTTGAGTGCCTGAGTTGGCGTTCGGCTGGGGGTTAGTTCGGATACTTTCACCACTAAGGCACTTAGGACACTAAGTAGATTTACCTCAGTGCCCTAAGTGCCTTAGTGGTAATTTCCAGCCGAACGCCAACTTAAACACTCAGGCACTCAGGCACTCAAACACTCACATTATACTCCCGGAGCGCGTCGTTGAGAGATACCTTTTTATCGGTACTTTCTTTGCGTTCTCCGATGATGAGGGCGCAGGCAACCTGGTAGTCGCCGGCAGGGAATTTTTTGGTGTAGGTGCCGGGTATAACCACGGAACGGGGTGGTACTTTACCCTTGAATACTTTTGGCTCAGCCCCGGTGACATCGATGATATGGGTGCTTTGGGTGAGCACTACGTTGGCGCCAAGCACTGCTTCCCGGCCTACCTGCACACCTTCTACCACGATGCAGCGTGAACCGATGAAACACTCATCTTCGATAATGGTTGGTGTAGCCTGTGGCGGTTCCAGTACCCCACCAATGCCCACACCACCAGCCAGGTGCACGTTGCGGCCAATCTGTGCGCAGGAGCCTACTGTTGCCCAGGTGTCTACCATAGTGCCGGAGCCCACCCAAGCCCCGATGTTGACATAAGATGGCATCAGAATAGCGCCTTTTTCAATGAAAGCGCCATAACGCGCCAGGGCATGAGGCACCACCCGTACGCCTTTTTGCGCAAAACCACTTTTAAGCGGAATTTTATCGTGAAATTCGAACGGGCCCACTTCAATGGTCTGCATTTCCTGAATGGGGAAATACATCACAATTGCTTTTTTCACCCACTCATGCGTGATCCATACGCCGTCCGCATCCGGTTCGGCCACCCGAATGGCGCCGGCATCCAGCATGGCGATTACTTCCCTGACAGCCTTTTTAGCTACCTCTCCCTGCAACATGGAGCGATCCTGCCACGCAGCTTCGATAATGCTTCTTAATTCACTCATTTTTGATTCGGTTTGTACTTGAATGTCCTTGGAAATATCGCATTGTTTAGCCCGTAAGCAATACTGCAATGAGATAATCCGCCAGCAAGATCAAAATATCGGAATACACCACAGCACGGGTGCTAGCCTGTCCGAGTTCGATGCTGCCGCCTTTCACAAAATAGCCCTGATAGCAGGAAACGGTTGTCAGAATATACGCAAACACGATGGACTTCACGTACATCATGAAAACATTGTAAGGCACAAAGAAGGAGCGTACCCCCTGCACGTATTCATCATCCGTGATCAATCCGGTGGGCACACTGGCGAGGTATCCGCCAATCACCGCCACACAGGCAGAAAACGTAACCAGCAAAGGAATAACAAACAGCGCCGCAATCAGCTTGGGCGTAATCAGATACGCTGCGGTGTTTACCCCCATAACCTCCATGGCGTCAATGTGCTCCTTTTGGCGCATACCGCCAATTTCTGCTGCCATATTGGAGCCCACCTTGCCAGCTAAAACCAGACAGGTAATGGTAGGCGACAACTCAATCAAAGCCAAATCCCGCACGATATAACCAATGTAATACCGGGGAACCAACTGGCCGTCCAGCTGATAAGCAAACTGAATAGCAGCCACGGCGCCAATGAAAATGGAAATGAGACAAACAATGATCAGGGAGCCAATGCCGATGTCATTCATCTGGCGCATGGTCTCCTTGTAGTACATGGAAACCTTCTCCGGCCGACTCAGCGCATGTTTCATCATGAGCAGGTAGCGGCCGAAATCGAACAGGAAATTGTATTTGGACAAAATGTTATTCACTATTTACGACTTGGGACTTGCGCTGCAAATGTATGTCATGCGGGCGGGAATTTGCCTGGAAATCTTGTGCGGGTTCCTGGAGGCAACTTACAGAACCTCAGCAACTACAAATATACTACCGATCACCAGAACGAGATCCCGGGTATCTGCCTGGCGTTTAGCGGCTTTAAGCGCGTTTTTTACACTGCTGTACGTTTTGCCCTTCATGCCATAATGCGCCGCTTTTTCCTGCAATACAGCCGCTTCAAGGCCGCGCGGAATATTGGCTTTGGCAAAATAATACCTGGCTTCAGCGGGATAAAGAGCCAGCACTTTGTCTACGTCTTTGTCGTTCACAAAACCGGTCACGATGTGCAGCTTTGCGGAAGTGCCGGCCAGCATGCTGCGGATTTTGGCAAAAGCAATGGTCAATCCACCTTCATTGTGGGCACTGTCGCACAAAACGGTGGGGTTATGCCCAATTACCTGCCATCTGCCCATGAAACGGGTGAGCCTGGGCAGGTTTTCCAGTGCAAAACGCACCTGCGCCTCAGTGAACCTTTGGTAGAAAGCAGGAAGTTGATTCAGGATTTCCACTGCCTGTAGCACGGTAGCCAGGTTTTTAGCCTGAAACGGACCAGCTGCGCCCAATGCAAGCTGCGCCCGGTACAAAGCCCCGTCTTTATAGGTCTGATAGGAGGTAGCGGTCCACTCTTGCTGATTGGTTTCTTCAGCCGAAAAATGTTGATCTGCAAAAACGATGGGGGCTTGTACGCTTTCCGCTTTTTGCAGAAAAACCGGCGCAGATTCCGGGTGCGTTTCGCCGATAACCACCGGGATACCAGGTTTAATAATGCCGGCTTTCTCACCTGCAATAAGTGTCAGGGTATCTCCCAGCATGTTCATATGGTCGTAGCTGATATTCGTAATGATGCTCAGCTCCGGAGTAATAACATTGGTACTGTCGAGTCGGCCACCCAGCCCCACCTCAATGATGGCTACATCCACTTTTTCCCGGGCAAAATGGTCGAAAGCCATAGCCACGCACAGTTCAAAAAAGGATGGTTGAATGCGTTCAATGGCTTCACGGTTTTTCAACACAAAATCCACCACCCTGTTGCGCGGGATATACTTGCCATCTACCTTGATCCGCTCCCTGAAATCTTTGTAATGCGGACTCACATACAGGCCTGTTTTCATTCCCGAAGCCTGACAAACGGCAGACATCATGTGGCTCACCGAGCCTTTTCCGTTAGTGCCGCCAATGTGGACAGACTTGAATTTGAGGTGTGGATTGCCCAGGTGTTCGCACAAAGCCAGGGTATTGGTCAGGTCTTTTTTAAACGCAGCCGGCCCGATCCGATGGAACATTGGCAGTTGCGCATACATGAATTCGAGGGTTTGTGTGTAGGTCACGGTAGACTGTGGACGGTGGACGGTAGACGGTGGACGGTAGACGGTGGACGGTAGACGGTGGACGGTAGACGGTGGACGGTGGACGGTGGACGGTGGAAAAAAGCCCGGGGTTTGTTCTTAATAAAAATCCTGGAGCAAATTTCGGACTAATTTGCACATTTGCGCACCGCCAACCAAATTTACCGTTCATCATCGTTCACCGTTCATCGTCCATCGTTCATAAATGAATCCGGATACCCTGCAGTTGCACTTCAACCCTGACCAGATGGTGGTACTCAATCTGGCGATGGCCTTTCTAATGTTCAGTGTGGCGTTGGATGTTCGCTTCTCAGATTTCAAAAAAGTAGCCGACTTTCCACAGTCGGTTGCGGTAGGGTTGTTGGCTCAGTTTCTGGTTTTTCCTTTGCTTACGCTGGGTATTATTGCGGTTTTTCAACCACCGGTTAGTGTGGCTATGGGTATGGTTCTGGTAGCGATGTGTCCGTCGGGCAATATGACCAATTTTTTGGTGCATTTTGCCAAAGCTAATGTGCCTTTGTCAGTTACCCTGAATGCCATCATTATCCTTTCAGCCACATTTGTTACACCGGCGGGATTTCTGTTTTGGTCAAAATTCATCCCTGAATCGGAAGCCATCCGACAATCGTTTGAGCTGGAATTCCTGGATATGGCCATTATCATTGTAGAATTGATCGTTATTCCACTGCTGCTCGGCATATGGCTGCATCAAAACCGGCCGGTGTTCGTTGCGCGTATACGCCCCTGGGCGCAAAGGCTTTCCCTGCTCATCTTCTTCTCTATTCTGGTACTGGCCCTTCTGGGCAACAGGCAAAACATAGTGGACTATTTGGGCATGATTTTCCTGCTGGTTGCGGTGCACAATGCTGTGGCACTGGGTAACGGGTTTGTACTGGGAACCCTGTTTAAACTGCCCAAACTGGATCGCAGAACCCTGGCATTTGAAGGCGGCATACATAATACCGCCCTGGGTCTGTTGCTCATTTTTAAGTTTTTCGGCGGATTAGGCGGTATGGCACTCATTGCGGCCTGGTGGGGCATCTGGGACCTCGTTACCGGTATGAGTCTGGCCTGGTGGTGGAGAAGGGAGGAGGGTTGAAGTATCGGCGGGTTTAGCCGCCGATGTAAT
>DATGWL010000178.1:0-86700 GCA_035299505.1 Saprospiraceae bacterium
TTTAAGCTTGTTTTCCCACTTGCGCACAAACTTAATGAAATGCCAAGCTAATCTGAGTTGTCATCCCGATTCTCGGGATAACAACCCACGTTGATTTAAAAATGCAAAAAACTATCCAAAGGCCCACACTTTCCATCAGTAAACAAAATTCTCCTTCGTGCCTTCGTGCCTTCGCGCCTTCGTGTCTTTGCGCCTTTGCGCCTTCGTGCCTTTGCGCCTTCGTGTCCACCCTTCGCGCCTTCGCAGTTACCCTTCGAGCCTTCCCATCGTAAAAATGCACTTTTCCCCGGGCGCCCATTGAGCCACCTTTGGCAAATCCACCGCCGCTATTTGACCCACGCGTGGGTATCCGCCGATGGTCTGACAATCCTGCAGGAGCAGAATGAGTTGTCCGGCCGGCGTACATTGGATGGTGCCCGGGGTAACTGCGGTAGACAGCAATTCCCGGGTTGTGCTGAAGGTAAGCGGATCTGATTGTACGTGGCAACCCATGCGGTCAAAACGATGACTCATGGTGTAGTGTTGGGTGAAAAAACGTGCCTGACTCTCCGGACTCAACCACTCAAATTCCGGTCCGAGGTAAACCCGGATCCGGGGAGTATCTGCAGGGCCAGGCCAGTCTGTTTTTTCAGGAGTTGCCCTGGCGCTGTTACGATCCACGTACAATGCATCTCCTTTTTTCAAGGGAGCCCCAATACCGATCAGCGGATTCATACTTTTACTGTTCAGGATGCTTGGCGAGTCAAATCCGCCCTCCACGGCCAGGTAACAACGCATTCCGGATTGGTTGAATCTGATTTCCAGCACATCCTGTGCCTTCACCTCGTAAACCTGTTCCAGGGAAATGTTTTGTCCGTTGATAAAGGCTGTTCCAGCACCTGCCAGGGCAATTTTAGCCGTTTTTTGCCACTGCAGCACGAGTCCGCCCATGGTACATTCTATAGTGGCGGCCTGCGCTGCATTTCCCAGCAAAGCATTAGCTTTTTGATGTGAATAGGTGTCCATCGCGCCACCCACTGGTACGCCATAGGCCCGGAACCCTGTTCGGCCCAGATCCTGGATGGTGGAATATGGACCCGGTTTGAGTACCAGAGCATCGGCAGCAGCAAGGTCAGGCAGGAAGGTGGTGGCGCCGTGTTCTGTTTGTTCCCATTGCTCAAAGCTTTCTTTTGAAATGGCATAAAACTGCACTAAATCGCCGGTTTTGAGCAAAAACGGGTCGCTTTTACCCCAGTCAAGCATCTTCAGCGGCGTTTTACCTATAATTTGCCAGCCGCCCGGCGAATCCAAGGGGTACACTCCGGTTTGTCGTCCGGCAATACCCACCGATCCTGCGGGTACGCGCGCACGAGGGGTGCTTTTGCGGGGCGTAGACAGTTTTTCATCAACCGCACCCATGTAGGCAAATCCGGGCAAAAAGCCCATCATATAAACTTTATAAGTGTCTTGCTGGTGCAGGGCAATCAGGGCCTCCCGGGAAACACCGTGAAAATCGGCCATGAAATCCAGATCCGGTGCAAAAGGCGCTTCATAACAGACCGGTATACGCAGCACCTGCGTCGGGAGTGTAAGGTTTGGGTTCTCGTTGGCCAGTTTGGAGTGCAACCATTGGCGCACCTGATCAAATGCGGATATCGACTCCGAAACGGCTATTTTTTCCCGCTGATAAAAAACAGTGAGCGAGGCATAAGCTGGTACATTTTCCACCCATCCGGCAAATGGTTCCTGCCGGATAGCCTGGTCCAACTGCAATACCTGCTGGTGCAAGGCATCGTCCATTCGATCGCCGAAGGCAACCGTTGCAGCGTTTTCAGACAATGGATAAATGTGTGGAAACATCATTAAAACCTGGCAATGATAAGATTTCTTTTGGTGTGTACCTGGTTTTCTATGTACCTTTCAGCTACACAAAATCTATCTTTATGCGAACGATATACCTATTATGTTTATTTGGCTTTGTAAATCTACTTCATGCCCAGGCGCCTCTGGAGCTCATAATTCAAACCTCCCCGGCTTATTGCGGATTAGCTTCAGGCGCTATTCAGCTCAGCGTTTCCGGCGGGGTTGGTGCATACCAATTCCAGTGGTCTGACGGAAATACAACGGAAGACCTATCTGCGGTGGGACCGGGTTCTTACCAGGTAACTGTTACAGATCAATCCGGTATTACAGCGTCCATTTCGGCCGTGGTAGCCGACAGTGTTTTTCAACCACAGGTAAACGCCGTTGTTTTGCCCAATACCGCCTGTCAGTTCCCCAATGGGAGTGTGACGCTTGAGATATGGCCGCCGGCCAATTACACCTATGTATGGAGCAACGCCTCTACCACCCAAAACCAATTTGGATTGGATGGAGGTGTGGTTATTGTAACGGTTACCGAGGGGCTAAGCTGTTCTGATACCCTGGAGTTTGTGGTGGAAAATGAGCCTGATGAGTCTTTGATACATCAGGCTTTTGCCACCAACGAAACCGCGCCGGGGGCGCAGGATGGCACGGCAGGTTGTCTGCCAGCGGGCGGAGTGGCGCCTTATCAGGTGCTATGGAGCACAGGCGATACAGTTTGGACCATCACGGGGTTGTCGCCCGGCGTGTACAGTCTGACCCTTACCGATCAGAATGCGTGTACGGTTAGCGGTACGGTATATGTTTCAGCCTTTGGATGCGCTTTGGAGCCCGTGTTTTACCCTACGAATTTGCGTTGTTATGGTGATGCCAATGGCAAGGTATATTTGGAAATAAACAATGGCACAGCGCCTTTTCAGTATCAATGGAGTAATGGCGACACCACGCAATATCCCAAGCAACTGACGGCCGGATGGTATCAGGTGACAGTGGCAGATGCGGCAAATTGTTTTGGACAATATGCGGTGCAGATCACGGAGCCGCCTTTGCTGGAAGTAACGATAGATGAAGTGCAGCAGGTTGCCTGCGGTGGCCAGTCAGGCACGGCTTGGTTCAGCGTTCAGGGCGGAACTCCGCCGTATTTGCCGGTTGGAGCCAATGGTATTTTTGAGAATCTTGGGGTTGGTTATTACACCATAATAATTACAGACAGCAAAAACTGTACGGCCACAGCCAGTTTTGGTGTTGTAGAGGAGCCCGATACCCTGGCGCCGCTTATAAGTTGTCCGCCCAATCTGGTGGTGTGCGGCTCGTCTCCGGTGAATTACAATTTACCTGCAGTTACCGACAATTGTCCGGGGCATTCGCTGGCTTTGATTACCGGCCTGGAGCCTGGCAATGCATTTCCGGTTGGGACCATCATCAATACCTGGGAAGTGATGGATTGGGCAGGGAACACGGCCAGTTGTTCTTTCACTATTACCACTCTTGAGCAACCCACAGTATCGTTGCTGGCCCTGGGGCATGATTTTAACGGTTTAGGCACGGGCTTTATTACAGTAACGGTTACCGGGGGAGCGTTGGAATATCAATGGACCAAAGATGGGCAGCCGTTCAGTATGGAAAGTGATTTGGTGGGTATTTCGGCGGGGGTATATAGTTTAACGGTTACAGCAGGAAACGGCTGCACGGCAGTGCTGGAGCAGGTGGAAGTGTTACAAACATCCGGGTTAGCAGAGCAGGACGAGCAGCATCCGGTCAGGGTGCAACCCAATCCGGGCGGCGATCAGGTACAACTCACTGCGGAAGGCTCAGGCTTGCAGATGGTTCAGTTGTACAACTTTTGTGGACAACCAGTCTGGCGGCAGGATCTGGACGGTGCAGCTATAGCCACGCTACAGGTAGAAGAGCTACCTGCAGGAGTCTATTGGGTATGGGTTAGGGTAGGGGGCGGGCGGGCATACCGTCTGAGTTGGGTAAAGCAATAGGGTTATTCTGATTTGTTTTTTAGTCGTGGATTTTTGAGTTCTTCAGCTTTCTCGAGGAGCCAGCGCCATTCTGCGGCTTGTTTTTTTTCTTTGATCCGTTTGATCAGGGTTTCGGCGCGTTTGGTGTCGCCGGGTATGGAGGTGGATAGTTGGACGAGGAGGTTGAGGAAATCGGTGTTGATTTGGCGTTGATGGTCAGATAAAATTTTTGAAGAGGTTCTGGCAAGGTACATTTTAAAGTTATCTAGCCTGTAGGGAAGAAGATCGGATTGGGTTTCGTAGAGGGCTTTTAGGTTTAGGCGTTTAGCAACCAAATGATGGATAACTGCTGAAAATGAGTCTGGAATCAAATCAAGACATTTGTTGAATTCATTTTGGGCGAAATAACAGGCAGCCATATTGAGTCTGAAGAAATCTTTTGTTTCATTCTCATCTATAATAACATTTTGGTAGATTTCTGTAAACTCCATGGCCCAATTAACTTCATTTACCCAAATGGCATTATTGCAAACGGCTAAATATGTTGCTGGGTGCAACATATTTCCATAATGCAGGTATCCCTTTTCTAAATTATCTTTGTATAAAACATGTAATATTATGTTAATTTCCTTATTTTGCACATCACTGTTGAAAATTAACACACAAATATTTCTAAGGTAAGTATACAAGCCTCTTATATTTGAAGAGGGAATGAAATTTTCATGTTTTTTAATAAGATTAAACAAGGATTGAGCATCTTCAGAATCTATATTTTTTTTTATTAAAAGTAAAAATATTGCATAGTTAAGTTCAATAAGATTGGCAGACTCCAAGAATTTTTGCGGAATTGATTGACAATCCCTAATAACAGATTCAATATTTGGAATTTCAAATTTAGCAACTTTTTGTTGAAGTAGTATTCGATTAATTAATTCGAGTCGTGTCAACCACAGATATAACTCTAACGAAAACAAAACATTTGGGACATTCAAGTCACCTTTCAGTTGGTTATGCAAACTATCTAAGTCGTGTAGCTCATATTCTAGTAAAAAATGCCCATAAAGGTTCTGGCGATCACTTATCTTAATGGGTGGAATTTGTTTTTGAAGCTTGTTGATGGATTGAACATATCTTTTTTCCAATCCTCTTTTGAGTGCAATTTTGGCAAGATCAAACTGCTGTTCAAACTCATTTCCCTCAGAAAAGTAATGTTGTATTTGCACCACACTTTTTACCACTTTGTGTACCTCCACCATGGCTTTTTCTAGCCGCCCTTCCACATAGGTGTCCTGGCCAAATACTTTTTTAGATATTTCTTCTTTATCCCAGATTTGGTTGTCAGGATTATCATTTATTTGCAGCAAAACTTCGAGCAAAACTGGGCAATAGGCTTTAAACTTGCCGGAATTGAAGTAATCGACTTTAGCCAGTTGTCTGGCTAAAACGCGCTCTTCAGGAGTAAGGGTACGGATCAACTCCACCAATTGACTGTCTTCCATGACGCTTGGAGAATACTTTGAAAAAAGTGTTATTTTTTTTAGCCCTCAAAGGAAAAACCTTTGCATCAAAATACATTCATTCACAAGTCAAAACAACTTGATTATGGCAAAAATGAAACTTTTCGGACTTCTTTTTTCTTTTTTTAACCTGCTTTTGATCAGCTGGACGCCAATACTGGCCAGCAATGAAATGGAACCTGCCCGACTTGAACAATGTAATCTGCCGGCTCCTGACAGCTTCAGAATTAAACAGGTTGGTGGGGATATTATCAAACTTACCTGGAACCCCATTTTTCCTGGAGCCCAACATCAGCTGACCGTTATGGAAAGTGATGGGAATGGGGGGTATGCCACTATTTTGGTGGAGAACAACGTTTCTGGTGATACCTATAATGCAGACAATTTGATACCAGGAACAGGATATAGATTTGTTATAGCTACCAAATGTGCTTCCGGAGATCCAAGTGAGATAAAGGTATATATTGATGGGATAACGTTGATAGTTGATTTAGTGATTAGTGGAAGAAAACCTGTGAATCCAATCCCAATAGGAGATTGTGAAATTATTCCGAATGGATTCAATTGGATGGGTTTTAAAGTATCAACATTTGATGATAATTTCATCTCGGAAAATTTTTTTGAGGTGACAAAAACCGATATTGAAATTTCTAACCAAAACTCAGCTTCAAAATTTTTAGTTAAAAGATATGGATTATATAACTCAATTGTTGCTGCAAATGATGATGGAATATGGCCAGACTGTGATCAACCCGTAATCACTATATCTGGGGTGGCTAAATTTAGAATTGACAAGCTGATAAATGGTGGACCAGAAAGAGAAATAGTAGGTTTCGTAGACCTGTTTCAAAATAATTTTCCGTTAAGCTACTATATTTGCCCTGATTATGATAATCAATTATACCCGTGGAAACAAAATTATGTTTTCACGCCTTTAGTTTCTAATAAGACAACTCCTCCAATGGAATGTCAAGAGAGAACTGTGGATTGGCTTAAGATCGGCCAAATTCAACAAACCGTCTTTACTGAAGAAATTGAAATACAATTTGATGATTCATTCTCAAAAGAAGATAGATTTGATTTAGTGATAATAAATAGCTTGGGACAACCAATCCAAACTTCTACTTTTAGGTTTGATAATTCAAGTGTTTGGATAAAAACCAGCGCATTGCCAATTGGACATTACATATTTCAATTAAAAAGCAAGCACGTGCAAAAGTCTTTTCGGGCTTTAAAGCCTTACTAGTATTTTGTTTGAAAAATACTTGCGGAGATAAACAAGTATCTTTTGTAGACTTTACAGTCTATCCTTTTAGGGTAATTCTATTCTAACTAACCCCAAAAGGTCTCGATTTGGAGAAGCAAAATTTACCGTTTTAATAATTGCAAGTATATAACCATTTTCTGCGTTAATTTTGGGCTATTTGTAAGAAAGCAGATTAATATTTGAATTTTAAATCTATTTAATCTGCTTTTTTAATGTCAAAAAGTGATTTAACATTGGTCATTTTTTCCTTTGAAGTCTTTTGTGCTCATTATATTTTGAGTATAGCAGAGTTTCCAGGATAAACATGACTAAGTCTTCTTTCCTAATCTAAAAATGCGAACATGAGATTTCTTTTTTTTATTTGCTTGATCTTTCCCTGGTTGCTGTTTTCCCAGCCAGCCATACAATGGCAAAGGAATTTTGGCGGATCATTCGCCGATGAAGGGAGAAAAATTGTTCATACTCCAGATGGTGGCTTTGTAATTATTGGTGTGACTTTATCCAATAATGGCAGTGTTTTTGGCAATCACGGAGCCTACGATATTTGGGTAGTGAAAATTTCGGCTGCAGGTCAATTAGAGTGGCAGAAGTGCTTGGGAGGAACAGACAATGAGGCAGGATATGCCATTCAGACAACCTCTGATATGGGATATATTTTAGTCGGAGAAACAACATCCAATAATGGTCAAGTGACTGGTAATCATGGCGATGTAGATTGTTGGGTAGTCAAGTTAGACCAAAATGGAAATATAGAGTGGCAAAAATGTTACGGTGGTTCACAATGGGACGAAGCATGGTCAATTCAGCAGACTACAGATGGGGGATATGTTTTTGCCGGGAGGACTTCTTCAAATGATGGTGATGTAAGTGGGTATCATGGCGGCTTTGATTACTGGGTAGTTAAGATTAGTAATCTTGGTATCATAGAGTGGCAGAAAGCACTTGGAGGTTCGGGAATTGATATTGCTTATGCAATAAGGCAAACCCAGGATGGCGGATTTATTGTGAATGGAGAATCAAATTCAAATAATGGTGACGTGAGTGGGCTAATAGGTAGTTCAGATTACTGGGTAGTTAAATTGTCAGCAGAAGGCTCAATTGAATGGCAAAAAATGCTGGGAAGTACAAGTCTTGATAGAGGAAATGATATAATACAGTTACCTACTGGAAATTATCTGGCATTTGGCCATATCGCTAAAGCAGATGGTAATGTAACCCTGGCATATGCAGGCTATGATTATTGGGTGGCAAAACTGAGCAATACTGGAGAAATTCTTTGGCAACATACCTATGGTGGAACAGGGGAAGACTTTTCCAGCGAAATTAGCTTAACCAATGATGATGGGTTCATTATGACGGGTTCTACAAATTCTAAAAACGGAGATATTATTGGAAACGATGGTGGTGTAGAGTTTTTAATCCTTAAAGCTGATTCTTTGGGACAGTTGCAATGGCAAAAAACTTTAGGTGGAACAATGGCTGACAGAGCTTATGGTGGAATACAGGCTATAAATGGTGGGTTTGTTTTAACCGGGTATTCCTGGTCAAATAATGGCGATCTTAATGCAAATATGGGAGAAAGTGACCTTTGGGTCGTAAAACTCGCCCCCGAAACCTCTTCCACCCAAACTCCAACCGCCATTCCACTCAACCTGTACCCCAATCCTGCCACCCAATGGATTACCTTAAATCTGCCCATTATTGAACAAAATATGCAGGTAAGCATCACGGACGAGCAGGGTAGGTTACTCCAAACGCGCAGCACCCGTACGGATGAAAAACTGGATATTGCCGCACTGCCAAGGGGTATCTACTGGGTTTCAGCGGTATCTAAATCCGGCCAGGTGTATGCAGACAAGTTTGTGAAAAATTGAGCACATTAGATTGATAGTCAGGTATTCAGACCTCGTAGGTTTTTAAAACCTACGAGGTCTGGGACTAAAAAAGCACGCATGAAATACTTGTTTAGCATCGGATTACTATTTGCGTCCATTGTAGGATTGAATGCTCAACCCAGCATCCAATGGCAACGTGCATTTGGTGGTAGCGATAGTGACGATGCATATGCTGTTCAACAGACACAAGATGGTGGATATGTTGTTGCAGGAAGCACCGTTTCAATTGATGGAGATATTGTTGGAAATCATGGCGGCAGTGAGTATTGGGTTATAAAGCTGAATGCAAACGGTCAGCTTAATTGGAAAAAAACGTACGGTAGCACAAACAATGAAGGGTGTTACAAGATCAGGCAAACATCTGATGGTGGCTATATTTTAGCCGGGTTCACCAGTTCCAATAATGGCCAGGTTTCTGGCAATCATGGTGATCTTGATGCCTGGATTGTAAAAATTGATTCTACAGGGCTCATTCAATGGCAAAAATGTTACGGAGGCTCATTTTGGGAAGAGGCATGGTCTATTACTGGAACTACTGATGGAGGCTACATTTTTGCCGGAAGAACGGGCTCCTCCGATGGCGAGGTAACCGGATATCATGGTGCTTTTGATTTCTGGGTAGTAAAAACAGACGCAAACGGTGAAATTCAATGGCAAAAGGCACTAGGCGGCTCAGATATTGATCTTGGATATGTGGTGAAACAGACGTCTGATGGTGGTTACATTATTATTGGAGAATCGTTATCCAATGATGGTGATGTACAAGGCGCAAACGGCAATGGCGATTATTGGGTAGTAAAGCTAAATTCAAGCGGTGAAATAGCGTGGACCCGGATGTTGGGTGGCCCTAGTCTGGATAGGGCTAATGATGTATGGGAAACATCTAATGGCTCCTTTGTTGTTTTTGGCCATATTACTAAAAATGGAGGAGACATAAGTACCTATTACGGTGGATATGATTGGTGGCTGGTCAAATTAGATGCCTCGGGTGATTTGATTTGGGAAAAAACTTATGGTGGAAGTAAAGACGATTTTTCCCGATCCATTTATCAAACCTCAGATGGTGGTTTTATCATGGCGGGATCAACAAATTCAAAAGACGGCGATGTGCAGGATAATGATGGTGGTGTGGATTTTTTGCTTATCCGGGTTGATTCATCAGGCCAAATACTTTGGCAAAAAACACTTGGTGGAACCATGGGAGAGCGCGCCTATTCGATTGCCGGAACTAAAGATGGAGGTTCTATAGTTGCCGGCTTTGCCTGGTCGAACAACGGCGATGTATCAGGTGTACATGGAGTAGCGGATTACTGGATCGTCAAACTCGCCCCCGAAACCTCCTCCACCCAATCCCCAACCGCCATTCCACTCAACCTGTACCCCAATCCTGCCACCCAATGGATTACCCTGAATCTGCCTATTATCGAACAGCATATGCAGGTAAACATCACGGACGAACAGGGTAGGGTACTCCAAACCCGCAGCATCCGAACGGATGAAAAACTGGATATTGCTGCATTGCCATTGGGTGTCTATTGGGTGTCGGCGGTATCAAAATCTGGCCAGGTGTATGTGGGCAAGTTTGTGAAAAATTGAGTGTATTAGATTGATAATCAGGCAGCCAGACCTCGTAGGTTTCAAAAAACTACGAGGTCTGGGGATAAATAAAATCAAGAACACATGAAGTATTTGGTTGCTCTCGGGCTCATTATTGGATGCTTATTAAACCTGCATGCCCAGCCTGATATTCAATGGCAAAAGTCACTTGGTGGCTCCCAATTGGATGTTGCATATTCTTCACAATCAACACCTGATGGAGGGTTTATTGTAGTAGGCAAAACTTTGTCGAATAATGGTGACGTTTTCGGAAACCATGGTGGCAATGATTTTTGGGTAATCAAACTAGATGCAACAGGTCAGGTTATCTGGAAAAAATGCTTGGGAGGTAGCAATAATGACAGAGCGACATCGGTATTTGCAACCTCCGATTTTGGGTACATAGTTGCCGGCCACTCTGAATCGAATAATGGTCAGGTGTCAGGAAATCATGGTGGTATAGATAGTTGGGTGGTTAAGTTGGATGCTAATGGAATGATAGCATGGCAGCTTTGTCTGGGTGGCAGTGGATGGGAGGACGCATCCAAGATTATTGAAACAAAGGACAAAGGTTTTGCCTTCGCTGGCAGAACGACTTCATTTGATGGAGATGTGGTTGGTTACCAAGGCAATATAGATGCCTGGGTTGTTAAATTGACTTCATCAGGTACAATCCAGTGGCAAAAGTCATTGGGAGGAAGTGATTTAGATATCGCCTATTCATTGGCTGAAACTACTGATGGGGGTATAGTGGTAGTTGGAGAATCAGCTTCAAATGATGGAGATTTAAGCGGTGTTCATGGAAGTACGGATTACATGGTAGTTAAATTGGACGCACAGGGAGAGGTGGTTTGGCAAAAAATGTACGGAACATCCAGTATTGACCGAGCTAATGATATCTACCCTACAAATGATGGTGGTTTTATTGTAGGAGGTCAAATTTCAGGTTCAGATGGTGATGTTAGTGTACATAAAGGCAGCTATGACATTTGGGTAATTAAACTTGATAGTTTAGGCTCCTTACAATGGGAGAAAACAGTTGGTGGTTCCGGACTAGATATTTGCAGCTCACTTATTCAGGTGGATGACAATAAAATTGTGCTGGTAGGAGTAACACAATCAACGGATGGAGATGCAGTAGGGAACAATGGAGGTGAGGATTTATGGGTGATACAAGTCAGTGAAAATGGATCGTTGATTTGGCAAAAAACATTAGGAGGAAGTCAAAGTGAAATTGGTAGCAGTGTAATTCAAACAAATGATGATGGCCTTTTGATCGTAGGTGAATCAAGGTCTGCAAACGGTGATGTATTGAGCAATCAGGGCTCTTCGGACTTCTGGATCGTCAAACTCGCCTCCGAAACCTCTTCCACCCAAACTCCCGCCGCCATTCCACTCAACCTGTACCCCAATCCTGCCACCCAATGGATTACCCTGAGCCTGCCAATTATTGAGCAAAATATGCAGGTAAGCATCACGGACGAGCAGGGTAGGGTACTCCAAATCCGCAGCATCCGAACGGATGAAAAACTGGATATTGCTGCATTGCCAAAAGGTATTTATTGGGTGTCGGCGTTATCAAAATCCGGCCAGTTGTATTCGGGGAAGTTTGTGAAGGGGTAATGGCATTGGATTGATAATCAGGCAACCAGACCTCGTAAGTTTTTTAAAACCTACGAGGTCTGAGGATAAAAATGCACGCATGAAAAACTTATTTAGCTTCGGATTACTATTCGTCACCATTGCAGGATTAATGGCTCAACCCAGCATTCAATGGCAACGTTGTTTTGGTGGCAGCGAGGCAGATGTTGCTTTTTCCATCAATCAAACCAAGGATAGCAGCTATATTTTAGCTGGTGAGGCACTTTCAGCCAATGGTAATGTTGCCAATAACAAGGGTGTTACAGATTTTTGGGCTGTAAAAGTGGATAGAAATGGCAATTTGGTATGGCAGAAGACTTTTGGCGGAACTGACCATGATCGTTGCTATGCTTCTGATGTAACCACAGATGGTGGAATAATAATGGTTGGGCCAACCTGGTCTAATAATATTAATGTAAGTGGGCATCATGGTGATATTGACGGTTGGGTCATCAAGTTGGATAAAAACGGCATTTTGCAATGGCAAAAATGCCTGGGTGGTTCAAGTTGGGATGAACTGTGGTCCGTTCAACAAACCAAAGATGGAGGATATATAGTTGCAGGAAGAGCGGGCTCAAATGATGGCGATGTAACAGGTTGGCAAGGGGCCTTAGATTTTTGGGTGGTTAAATTGTCGCCTAATGGAGATATAGAATGGCAAAAAGCACTAGGAGGCTCCTTGGTAGACATTGGTTATGCTGTAAAGCAAACGCCAGATGGAGGATATATAATAGCTGGAGAATCCAGCTCTATGGATGGAGATTGTGTAGGATTGCACGGAGGTGCTGATATCTGGGTGGTTAAGCTTTCAGAAGCAGGTGAATTGGAATGGCAAAAAATGCTGGGTGGTACCAGTTATGAAACAGCTTATGATATCATTACCACTTTAGATGGTGGATATGCAGTAATGGGGCAGATCACATACAATGATGGTGATGTGAGCGATTTTTATGGAAAGTTTGATTACTGGGTGGCAAAATTGGATGCGAATGGTATACTGGAATGGGAGTATACCTATGGCGGAAGTGAGGCTGATTACTCTCAAGCAATTATTCAAACAGAGGATGGAGAATACATTTTGGTTGGTGCCACGCAATCATCAGATGGAGATGCCGTTGGAAATGATGGAGGACGTGATTTTTGGGTTGTCCGCATTGATAGTATAGGTGACATAGTATGGCAAAGATCATTTGGCGGTACACAAGACGAAACAGCTTTTTCTGTCATTCAGGCATTTGACGGAGGTCCGGCTATTGCTGGGTGGGCCCGTTCCAACAACGGAGACGTATCTGGCAACCACGGATCTACAGACTTCTGGATCGTAAAACTCGCCCCCGAAACCTCCTCCACCCAATCCCCAACCGCCATTCCACTCAACCTGTACCCCAATCCTGCCACCCAATGGATCACCTTAAACCTGCCCATTATTGAACAAAATATGCAGGTAAGCATCACGGATGAACAGGGTAGGGTACTCCTTTCCCGGAGCATCCAAACAGATGAAAAACTGGATATTGCCGCATTGCCATTGGGCATTTACTGGGTATCAGCGGTATCAAAATCCGGCCAGGTGTATGCGGGTAAGTTTGTTAAGGGGTGATGGTATCGGATTGATAATCAGGCAACCAGACCTCGTAGGTTTTTAAAACCTGCGAGGTCTGTGGATAAAAAAGCACGCATGAAATACTTATTTAGCATCGGATTACTATTTACCGCCATTCAGGGAATCAAGGCTCAACCTGCTCTTCAATGGCAACGCTGTTTCGGCGGTACTCAATATGAGTGTCCTTTTGATCTTCAGGCCACACAAGATGGTGGATGTGTGGGCGTTGGTATTTCCTTGTCTTCTAATGGAGACGTGGGAGGGAATTTCGGAGTAAATGACATCTGGGTGGTAAAAATTAATAGTGAGGGTCAACTTGAATGGGAAACAAATCTTGGTGGTAGCAAAGATGAGCGAGGATATACAGTGCTGGCAACTGAGGATAACGGATATCTGGTTGGCGGATTTACGGAATCAAATGATACTCAGGTGTCTGGAAATCATGGCGATAAAGATGGGTGGATTGTAAAGCTAAACGCATTTGGGGTATTACTATGGCAAAAGTGCTATGGAGGGAGCAAATCTGACATTATTCAATCTATCTGTAAAACTTCAGATGGCGGCTATCTTGTAGCTGCAGAATCAGGATCTTCAGATGGTGATGTTCCTGCTAATTTCGGAGGTTCAGATTACTGGATTTTCAAAATGGATTCCGAAGGTCAGATACTTTGGTCAAAGAATTATGGTGGTAGCAATCAAGACCAGCCATATTGTATTTCCGTAAAGGAAGATGGGTTTATTTATGTTGCCGGGAAGACCTCTTCCGTTGATGGGAATATTACAGCACCAAAAGGTGGAGAAGATACATGGGTATTGAAACTAAATAATTCAGGAGATTTGGTTTGGCAAAAATCTTTAGGCGGATCGACATTAGACTATGGTACCGATATTGTGCACACACCTGAGGGTGAAATTTTAATTTTAAGTACAGTTTACTCCTCTAATGGCGATGTAACTGGGCATCATGGTGGTATGGATATTTGGATCGCAGCATTAAACCAGGCTGGAGAATTACAGTGGCAGAAGTCTTTTGGAGGTAGTGCAGATGATTCAGGACAAGCAATGGTTATTTTGGAGGACTTAGGAATAGCTATCATGGGAACCACTGAGTCAACCAACGGAGATGTCATTGGGAACGATGGAGGTATTGATTTTTGGATAATTAAGGTTGATTCAGATGGGAATCTGTTGTGGCAAAAATCAATGGGTGGAACGTTGGATGAAACGGGTCAATGTATTGTCCAATTAACTGATGGTGGTATTGCCATAACGGGCAGAACCCGGTCCAACAACGGAGATATTTCCGGTAACCACGGCTCTTCAGATTTCTGGGTAGCAAAGTTTGCCCCCGAAACCTCTTCCACCCAAACTCCCGCCGCCATTCCACTCAACCTGTACCCCAATCCTGCCACCCAATGGATTACCTTAAACCTGCCCATTATTGAGCAAAATATGCAGGTAAGCATCACGGATGAGCAGGGCAGGTTACTCCAAACCCGCAGCATCCGAACGGATGAAAAGCTGGATATTGCCGCACTGCCATTGGGTGTTTATTGGGTTTCGGCGGTATCAAAATCCGGGCAGGTATATGCGGGCAAATTTGTGAAGGGGTAATGGCATTGGATTGATAATCAGGCAACCAGACCTCGTAGGTTCAAAAACCTACGAGGTCTGAAACGCCCATCGTATTTTCGCCCAAAAACACACCCATGCAGCGCGCCATCATCTTAACCAACGGTTTATATAGCACCAGCGATGCCAAAACCGCCCACGGACTGGTGCGCGGCACCAGTCGCTACCTCATCCAGGGGGTTATTGATCCGCCTCTGGCCGGACAAGATGCCGGCGCAGTGCTGGACGGCAAACTCCGGAATATCCCCATCTTCCAATCGCTGGATGATGCACTGAAGACCATTCCCGAATTGGATTGCCTGATCATTGGCGTAGCCACGGTTGGCGGAATATTGCCACCGGATATGTTTGCCATCATTCAAAGTGCCATCACCCGCGGACTCTCCATCGTGAACGGACTGCACGATTACCTGAGCTCGCACCCTGATCTGGTGGCCCTGGCGGAACAGCATGGCGTCCAGCTGACAGACATCCGCAAACCCAAAGCGCGCAAGGATCTGCACTTCTGGACTGGCGCTATTTTCGAGGTCAAAGCGCCCATTATCGCAGTAATGGGGATGGATTGTGCCATGGGCAAACGCACCACCGCACGCATGATACTGGAGGCCTGCGCCGAAGCAGGCCTGCGCGGCGCCATGATTTACACCGGACAAACCGGGTGGTTGCAAGGCGGTAAATACGGGTTCATTCTGGATTCTACCCTCAACGATTTTGTGTCTGGCGAACTCGAACATGCCATCGTTTCCTGCTGGAAAGAAACCACACCCGATCTGATTTTGCTCGAAGGTCAATCATCCCTGCGCAATCCCAGCGGTCCCTGCGGACTGGAATTGCTGATCTCCGGACAAGCCAAAAACGTAGTGCTGGTACACGCGCCCAAGCGAAGGTATTTTGATATGGAACCACACTGGGGCGAGATTCCGCCCGTTGAGTCGGAGATTGACATTATGGCGAAATTTGGTTCAAGGGTGATCGCGCTGGCCTTAAATACGGAAGACTGCTCTGATGCAGAAGCGCTTGATTATCAGCAATATTATGCCCAAAAACTGGGCATTCCGGTGCTGTTGCCTATTCAACAAGGCGTTGGCGCCCTGCTGCCTGTTTTGCAAAACCTGATCAAAAATTAGCGCCGTGAAAATCAGATCTATCGAGGCCTCGCTGAAGTACTTGCCTCTCACCAAGCCCTACACCATTGCCCGGCATACCGTTTCCGCCGTGGAAAACATCTTCCTCAAAATTACCCTGGAAAATGGCATCGTCGGCCTGGGAGCAGCCTGTCCGGCTGAGGAGGTAGTAGGGGAGACCTACGCGCAAACGTTTCAGCACTGCAGTTCTGAACTTGCCCAAACATTTGTCGGGCGGGACATCCGGCATTTCCGACAGCTGATAGACGAGTGGAACCAACTTTTCCCGAATTTTCCCGGCACGCAGGCGGCTTTTGATATCGCCCTGCACGATGCATTCGGGCAATTCCTGGGTGTTCCGGTGGTGGCTTTTTTAGGACAAAAACACCAGGCATTGCCAACCTCTGTTACCATTGGCATTATGCCGGTAGCCGAAACCCTGCATGAGGCAGAGCAATATAAGCAATTGGGATTCAAGGTGTTAAAAGTAAAAACCGGTATGGATCCGGAAGAGGACATTGCCAGAATCCTGCAATTGCGTGAACGGTATGGCCGGCATTTTACCATTCGTGTGGATGCCAATCAGGGTTATACCATGACTGATTTGCAGCGTTTCCTCAAGGCCACTGAAAAGGCCGATATTGAACTGGTGGAACAACCCTTACCAGTGGGTATGGAATCTGAACTGCTCCAACTCGATGCCGGAACGCGCAAAATACTGGCGGCAGACGAATGTTTGAAATCGCCTGCGTTTGCCCTTAAACTGGCGCAGGAGCCCCGGGCATTTGGTATTTTTAACATCAAATTGATGAAATGTGGCGGTATTGCCCAGGCGCTCGAAATAGCAGGTATTGCCAAAAACGCAGGTATTGAGCTCTTTTGGGGCTGCAACGACGAGAGTATTATCAGTATTACGGCTGCCCTCCATGCCGCTTATGCCTGTCCAAATACCCGGTACATTGATCTGGACGGGAGTTTTGATCTGGCCGAAGATGTTGTTACAGGTGGCTTTCAACTGCGGGATGGATGCCTGGAACTGACCGCAAAACCGGGATTTGGTCTTAACCCAATAAATCATGCACTATGAGGATTATTCTGTTGTTGCTGTTATGCCTTATAACCCCGGTTTCCTTGAGCGGCCAGGGAACGTTTATCCCCAAACACCTGGATTCTGTGTTGCAATATTTGCACAACATCCATCATTTCAATGGAGCGGTGCTATATGCTGAAAACGGCAAAATTCAATATAAAAAGGCCCTTGGGGTGGAGGATTTCCGCACCGGAAAACCCTTAAATACGCATTCGGCCTTCAACCTGGCATCGGTGTCCAAACAGTTTTTTGCCATGGGCATTCTGATCCTGACAGAGCAACGAAAATTGCACCTGGATGATCCTATTCAACAATATTTACCCGAGCTGCCATATCAGGATATTACCATCCAACACCTGTTGCAACATACTTCCGGTTTGCCTGAGTATTTTGACCTTTTCACCCTGCACAAAGAAGCCCTGGATACGCTTACCAACGAAGGTCTGATCCAATTATATGCCGGCATAAAGCCTCCGCTTGAGTTCGCCCCCGGTGAGCGCTGGGCGTATTGCAATACCAATTATGTACTGATCAGCGCCATTATTGAACGGATTTCAGGCATGAACGCTGCGGCTTTTATGGATAAAAACATCATAAAACCTCTCGGGTTAAAGGATACCTATATTTACCACCTGCGTATGCCGGAAGTGCCTGAAAATCATGTGGTTGGATACAGGGAGGAAAATGGCGGAACCTGGTTGCACGACCTGATTAATGTAGACGGCGTAACCGGCGATGGCAATATGTATTCCTCTGTGGAAGATTTATGGACCTGGGAGCAGTCATGGTATACCGAAAAGCTGGTCAAAAAATCCACTCTCGAACTGGCACTCAAACCATGTATCCTGAAAGACGGGAAAACGGCTCCATATGGTTTTGGCTGGGGCATCGTAAAACCCGGGGAAATATACCAGCATACCGGCGGCTGGAATGGTTTTGCCAACATCATTTGTCGCGACGTAAAAAACAAACGTTGTCTGGTTGTCCTGAACAGCAATGGCAGTGGTATGTATATTCCGCTGGTGCAGGCCATTTTTGAGCATAAACCTTACAAACTTCCCCGTACTACCCTCATTACCAATGTTCAGGTGATAGATGGAACAGGCATTCCGGCCAGGGCTGCCTCGGTACGGATTTTGGATGAAACCATAGAAGCGGTGGGGGCGCTGAAACCATATCCCGGCGAAATCGTAGTAGATGGTCAGGCCAAGGTGCTGGCTCCGGGATTTATTGATACGCACAGCCATTTGGCTGGATCTACGGAAGATTATCCGGAGGCGCTTGCTGCCTTGAATCAAGGCGTTACCACCATAGTTTCCGGCCAGGATGGTTACGGCAGTTGGATAGACAGTATTCAAGCACAAATGGCCCGAAAACCCATTGCAATCAACATAGCTACTTATACCGGCCAAACTGCGCTTCGCGAAATGGTTATGGGTGGTTCTGATCAACTGGAAAGGTCGGCCACGCAGCAGGAAATTGATCAAATGAAGGTGATTTTGCGCCAGGAAATGAAAAAAGGCTCCCTCGGCTTGTCAACCGGCCTGGAATATGCCGGCGCTTATTTTTCCACGCATGACGAAGTCATCCAATTGGCTAAAGTCACAGCTGAAGAAAAAGGCAGGTACATCAGTCATTTGCGGAGCGAGGATATTGCACTCAAGGAGGCCATCAGCGAGATCATCGAGATTGGCCGGCAGGCAAAATTACCTGTTCAGATTTCTCATTTTAAGATTGCATTGAAAGACGATTGGGGAACAGCGCCCCAATTACTGGCCTGGCTGGAGTCTGCCCGTACCGAAGGCATTGATATTACGGCCGATTGTTATCCCTATGTGTTCTGGAACAGCACTTTGAAAGTGTTGTTTCCCAAAACCGACTACAACAACCCGGTAAGTGCCCAGTATGCAGTGGATCACACCTTTGATCCGGCGCAATCCATAGTGCCCAGGTTTGCGGCTAATCCGGCCTATGCGGGCAAAACCATTTCAGAGATTGCAGCTATGCGCCAGGAAACGCCAGCCCAAACCCTCATGGGACTGATTGCGGAAGCAGATGCGTATGAAGCTGCCCATCCGGATGCCACGGGTATTGAAGCCATACTTGGTAAATCCATGCTGGAAGAGGACGTTGCCAATATTTTGGCCTGGGCGCATACCAATATCTGTTCAGACGGGGCCAATGGAGGTCATCCAAGGGGTTATGGATCGTTTACGCGCGTGTTGGGTATGTATGTGCGCGAACAGAAAATTATGAGCCTGGAAATAGCCATTCAAAAAATGACCAGTCTGGCCGCGGCACACGTGGGTATAGCTAACAGGGGCATTTTAGCGCCTGGTTATGCGGCAGATTTGGTGCTGTTTGATCCCGCAACGGTGAAAGATAATGCCAGCGTACAAAATCCCAGGGCGCTGTCAGACGGCATCCTGAAAGTTTGGGTAAATGGCCATTGTGTCTATGAGGATCAAAAAGCGACCAACCTGTATCCGGGCAAATATGTTGGCAGGAAAGAGTAGGGGAGCGCTACAAACACCCTTCTGAATTCAACTAATACAGGCTAAATGACGTGCTTCATCCTTTTTCAATAATCAATCTTTCAGCATTGCCCACCTTAGCTTACATTGTTCAATCAATTAAGCTATCATGACAAAATCCATCCTCCTGATGGCATGCCTTACGGGTCTTGCCCTCCTCCCATCATTTGCTGACGCACAGGCGTTACGCATCCCCCAAACCACCAATTTCATCTGCAATGCCGGGCGAACCATTGGGGTTACCGACATACAAATTCACTGGAATGCTCCTGGCGTAAAGGGCCGTGAAGGTAAAATCTGGGGCACAGATGTGGCCTGGTATGGGTTTCAGGTATTGGGTTTTGGATCCAGTGTGGAATCTCCCTGGCGTGCCGGCGCGGATGAAAGTACTACCATTTCTTTTTCCACTGATGTAACGATTAATGGCGCCAAACTCCCGGCTGGCAAGTATGGCTTTTTTATTGCTTTGTATCCGGATTCCAGTGTGTTGATTTTCAACAAAAACGTAGATGGCTGGGGAAGCTATTTCTATCGGAGTGAACTGGACGTACTGCGTGTCAGCACCCGACAATTGAAAAACCAGCCTGATCTACAGGAGCGACTCACCTTTAATTTTTACAACCAAACCGACTCCTCAGTGGAAATTGCACTGGAATGGGAACGCTGGAAAATTCCTTTTACAGTCGGTATTGATACCAAATCAACTACCCTGGAATACATCAAAGCACAAATGAGTGGCGCGTTGGGGTTTGATCCGCCGAGTCTGGAGGCCGCAGCTCAGTGGTGTCTCAACCAAAATGTGTATCTGGATGGAGCACTGCAGTGGATAAATACGGCAACAGACCCACAGTTTGTGCCAAAACCATCTTTTAGAGCGCTCTCCATCAACGCCGGCATTCTGGAAGCCCAAGGCAAAGCCACAGAGGCTGCAGCAATCATGGATAAAGCCATGGAAAATGGTTCCGTTTTGGAGCTGCATGGCTATGGCCGACAACTACTTGGCCGAAAAAAAGTGAAAGAAGCCATGGCTGTTTTTCAGAAAAACCATCAAAAACATCAGGGCGCCTGGCCCACCAACGCCGGTCTCATGCGCGGGTACAGCGCTATGGGCGATTTGAAATTGGCTCTGAAACACGCGAAGTTAGCCCTGGAACAGGCGCCGGATGCTACCAATAAAGACTTCCTGAAAAGGATGGTTGAACGCCTGGAGCAGGGAAAACCGGTTGAGTAAATCCATCAGTATCAAATTTTTCCAACAGCCTTCATTCCTCCTGGGGTGAAGGCTGTTGGTTTTTGATGGTTTCCAGTATGCAATTCAGTACAATTGCGAAGTCAGTCATTACCTGATTATTGGTAAATCTGAGAACGGTTATGCCTACTTCCTGCAAAACAGCGGTTCTCTGAGCATCATATGCAGCTTGTTATGGGGTAAAATGGTATCCGCCATCCACTTCCACAGCTATTTTGGCCACATGGCAGTAAAAATCCAGTATATACCGACAAGCAGGATGCTGGCGCCGGAATTTATATCCACCCAACTGTTTGCCTTTCAAGGCATTCCAGAGTTTGTCCTCTGCCTCCGTTGGTTTCAGGCGGTTTTGTAAGGCATATTGAAATGATTTTGCCGGGGCATGATGAAACATTTGGGGCTTCTTTGAAGCATCTTCGTTTGTCATATGGTTTAATTCGAGGGTGAAACAATACCCTAAAATACGCTCCTTATTTAACAAAAACAAACACTCACACATTTTTTGGCCTTGTCGCATGGGCCAGGGCCCCTGACCCCTGAAGGGGGGTACCTTTCGTGGGGGAATTTGAGGTCTATTATAGAATTGTGGGGCAGAGCCCCCACGGAAAGTACCCCCCTTCAGGGGTCGGGGGCGGTGGACGCGCGGCACAATGCCCCAAAAAACACAGACCAATTGGCCAAATTTATCCGAAATTGCCAGAATTTCCCTATAATTGCTCTCCTTTCAATCAAATAATTTCAAATACCTGTAGTTTTTTATGGGAATCATCAAGCCAATAGGCGCCTTGGAACGCGGCATCACCAAAGATGAGTTGGTGGCGCTGGGTGAGGCTGATGCACAAGCTGTTATAGACAGCGGACAATACGATTTGCTGAAAGTGTACGTTGAAATGAAACGCTATGAGTTGTATTTCAAAACAGCCATGGATAAAATCCGCGATGCTGCTCTGGTAGTTGCGCAGGAAACTGGTATGAAATCCTTCAATTATGCCGATGCTCAAGTCTCCAATACCCAACGTCGGGTGTATCATTTTGAGCAGGATCCAACCTGGCGGAGTTTACACGATGCGTTTGAATATCAAAAAAACAAATTGAAAGAGCATGAAGAGACCCTCAAACAGCTTGAAGGCGAAAATGTCAGCTACGTGGATGAGGAAACCGGCGAACTGATTGAACTGATTGCTCCAACCATGGAAGTGGTGGAAAGTATTATGGTCAAACTGTAACGCTCAATTGCCAGGAGTTTTTTTTCAGACACACGCTAAGCAACAAATGAACAACAAATATTATTTTTCAGGTATCTTATTGGTGCTATTGTTACAGTCGGGCACTCCAAAGTCGTTCCAATCGATTGATTTTCAGCACTTAAAAAACGGCGATCTGATTTTTCAGACCTCACTTTCCAGTCAGAGCCAGGCCGTGCAATTGGCCACCCGCTCAGTGTATTCGCATTGTGGTATTGTATTTCAGGAAAATGGGAAATACTACGTGTTTGAAGCGGTGCAACCCGTGAAAAAAACTCCGCTTCAAAAGTGGATTGCACGCGGCGAAAACGGCAAATATGTGGTAAAACGGCTCAAAAATGCCGATCAGGTACTAACGCCGCAAGTGTTGCAGCAAATGAAACAAATAGCCGGCGGGTTTGCCGGCAAACCTTACGACCTGACCTTTGAATGGTCAGACAATCGTATCTATTGCTCCGAATTGATTTGGAAGGTTTACCAGCGGGCAACGGGTATTGAGCTAGGACAATTGGCGCAATTGAAAAGCTTTGATCTGAGCGCCAAACCCGTACAAAAGAAAATGAAAGAACGATACGGAGACCAGATACCCTGGAATGAGCCGGTAATTTCTCCAGCCGCTATTTTTGACAGCGACCTGCTGGTAACTGTGAAAGATAGCGACTAATAACAAAATATGCCGGAAAAGGATGGTACGAGGGCCTAACCCTCGTACCATCCGGTTATCTGCTTATTTAAATGCTACCCAACGCGTCTCGGCTGCAATAACCGCATCCACGAATGTTCGGAAACTGGCGTATTGATCTGCCGGAATGACATTGCGCACGGTTTGAATGTCGCGCCTGACTTCCAGTACACCCGGTTGGATTTGTTTGTAGTGCAGGGCATATTTCATCTCTCCAAAAGTAAGATTAATATCCTTCGGAATTTCACTAAACTGTTTGCCTTCCGGTACCTTGATGGTCACTGTTTCTGTGTATTGATCGGTATCCTCATAATCCCAGTATTTGATGGGATGTGTCCGCTCTTCATCATTGAAGGCATCGGCGGCAAAGAAGACATTGAAGAAAGGCACCTTGATGGTTTGCATGTCGCCAATCTGCATAACCTCGTTTTTAATGCTGCTTTTTACCTTGAAATGCATGGTATCTGTTGCTTTTTCGAAATCATCAAATACCAGCTCCTTGATGGTCAGCGGGTTGGTGAAAAGGCGCGCCATACGGCCCTGCATGGTTTCGGATCTTTTAATCACCGGAAGGTCTTTGTACTGACCTCTGATGCCGCCTGCAATCCGCCCACCCGTGTACGAGTCGGTTTCGGCCAGCAATTCGCGTCCCTTGATCTCAATTTTAGTCATTTCTGTCCGGAAATCTTTTACCCGGTTGGATGGTTCCAGATAAAATGGCTTGACATCCTTTGGCCTGTTGCTGCCATATGGTATTTCCAGTGCAAAAGCGTGGATATCCATCGTTGGCAAACTGCCAAAAACCAGATCGGCATCTGTGAGTTCAAGGAACCAGATTTGGCCATCGGCTTTCACCTTCACAATACAATGATTGAAATCAATGGACGGCAACAACAGCGCATTTTCACCTTCATCGCGGGTATTGAGCAGCACCAAATTGGCTTCCAAACCAGCCTCACGAGCCAGCGCAGCGTACAGGGTCGCCAGGTCTTTACAGTCGCCCAGTTTGGTTTGAATAACCCTGGCGGCTTTTTGCGGCACAAGTCCGGATTGACGGAAAGGCACGGAGGAATACCGGATGTTTTTGGTAATCCAGCGGTAAATGATGCGGGCCTTTTCTGTTTCTGTGTACTTTTTATCTGCAGGAAACAGGGTTTTGTACAGCTGTTGTACCTCATAATCCCTTTTGGCCTGATCGCTGGATACATCAGCATACCAGTTAGCCACCTCACTCCAATTGGGAATGGTGCTAACGTGCAGCAACTTGCCCAGATCAATTAAGCCGGGCATGGAACGCTCCTGTTTTACCGCAGGCTCATTCACGGCCTCCCAAAGGTATTTTTTGAGACTGCCTTCTTCAATTTCCGTGATTTTAGGCTCCAACTGCTGATTGAGCTGTTTGAACTGGAATTGAACAGAAGGTGGCGCCAACAGGCAATACCTGGATATTTCTGCCGGAACAAACTTATTAAAGGTATGTAACTGCGTAAACTCCCGGGCCATTCTGCCATAGGCGTAGTTGGATAAACGATAACGAACATGAATGCCGTCGCCTACCTGTAAATTAGTGAATACCAGTGAGTTGTCATTTTGTTCTGCCAACAGTTTGCTTCCGTTGGGCTTCAGTACCTCAGCCTTTTCAATGATCAGGCTTTGCGTAGAGGAATTGTACCCAATGGATGATTCTTTCCAACGATCAATTCCGGCTTCGTTCAAAACCTTGATGACAATGGTAGAAACCTGCTCCGAGTTCCTTTCCGGATACAGGATATTGACGTGTTCGTCCAGGATGTAATACCAGTCGTGTACCCCTATGTAATCAGCATCCTTGGATTTGCGGTACATCTCCATGGCATCGTACTGCGGCATCAGCGTGGCAAAGTCTGGTTTGTTCTCCAGCTGCCGGATTTTTCTGCGTATGTCGTAATTATTTGGACCGTAATGCAGTGATTTTTGGTAATTGGCCAGTGCGTCTTTGTTGTTGGAAGCCCGTTCGGCACAATTGCCGGCCAATTCCCAATATTGAGCAGAAAATGGTGCCCTGGCCAGCAGTTTATCAGCGCAAGCCTTACATTTTTCCGGCTCATTGACTGAAAAATAATAGTTGGCCAGGCGAGTCAGGGCTGCATCGCCGGTAGGGTACGACTCGTCAATACGTTTGTAAATGGCTACGGCTTTAGAGCCCATGCCCAGTTCCAAGTATTGTTCCGCCAGGGTATTGGCTATGGAAATGTCAAAATTTGATTCCAAAAACCAGCTCAGCATAGATGCCGCAGCCTCCGGTCTTTTATGGAGCTTTGATTCTACGGCAAACTGCAAATTGGTGAAATAACTGTTAGTCGGGTACTTTTTATAGCACTTTTCAATCAGTTTAACCCCTTCCTGCACAGCCTGCTGTTTGAATAACAGGTCAATTTTCTTGGAGGAGGTTGATTCATCTTCGCCATACAGGTCCTCCCAGCGGGTGAGCAAGGTCATGGCTTCATCGTAATCTTCCTTGGCCAATGCTTCTTCATACCTGAATATCATCGACATCAGGGATTCCGGCGCCAGTCGCTTGATGTCTTCAAATTCCTGGGAAAGCGCCGTGCGGTTTTCCATATTCTGCAAACATTTCAACCGTTGAAAACGCAGGGCGATATTGTCGGGAGAAAGTGCCAGGGCTTTTTCTATAGTTTCCAGCGCCAGTTCGTTGTCGTAATTGCGCAGATACACGCTGCTCAGGTAGAAATAGTTGACCAGATTATTGGGTTGAGCGGCAATCTTCTTTTTGAAATACTCCACCGCATAAAACGGCTGTCTTGCCGGGAGTGCGCCTTCTGCCTTGGCATAGGGCTGATAGGTAGTTGAAGCCTGCAAGCCGCTGGCCGGACGACCATTGGAGTCCAAAAAGCGCAACCCGAAATTCATGGTTCCGTCTTCAATTAATCCTATTTGCAACAGAACCCGGTTTACACCTTTTTTGAGTTTAACCGGGGCCTTAAATACATCAAAATCTGTATGCCGGTGTAATTGCTCTGCAAAAACCAGTTGATCGTTCACCCAGATTTTCAGGCTGCTGGCTGTGTAGCCCAGGGCCAGCACCAGGTCCTGATCTTGGGCAGAAGTAATGAAGGATTGCGCGTAGGCAATGCCAGAGCGCCATTTGATCTGTTCCTCTACGCTCACCCAACCATCATGGAATTCATCAGATTTGGAGATCCACCAGATGTCTGAATTATTCAATGCCTGAAATTTGGCATCTGGTTTAGGTTGAGAAATCGGCGGGTAGTTTTTGTCGAATCCGCTTTCAGATACATTGTCAAAAGCGCCGGTGAACTGCCAGCTTCCAATGGTTTGGATGGGTTCCACCACAGATCTTGACTTTTTTACCTCGTTTTTGCTGATGTAATGATGGTGCAGGTGGTACATGGCGGAGGCTTTTAGCCCCTCATCCACCTTTGGGTCTTTTATTAACTGTTCCAGGAATTTGAATTGATCGGAGGTTTTTTGGCCGTATTCGCCGGCAAAACCATAATCACGCCATTGGGCATAATAATATGGATTCACATCATCCAGGTGTTTTCTTGCCTGATCAAATCGATCGCGGACTTCCTGGTCTTTGCCTTCCATTTGATCCACAATAATGGTCGTAAGTAAGGCATCGGCGGCGGTTGACGGATTTTTTTCAGCTTTTTTCAAGGAAGCCCGGGCAGCTGCAAAGTCGTTTTTACCTAAAGCATCCCAGGCAGCCTGGTAGTCCTGACTAAAGAGTTTTTGGGTTAAACAGATGAAAAGTAGCAAAAGTAGTTTGGGCAGTTTTGTGTGCTTGTCCATGGGTGAAGGATGGATATTAGTGAGAATTGGTTTAATAGTTGTTTGTTTGGGCCAAAGGTGGAAAGTTCCCAATATGCTCGTAACGCAAATAGTTGGCCAAAAGTAAACTGCTGAATAATTTGTGTAGCATCCTGACTCAATAATCTGTTTGAATTCTGGGTATAATGCCAGATGTGAAAAAAATCCGCAGCCTCATTTTGCTAAATCAAGACAAAGCTATTACCTTTGCCGCCGCTTTTGAAAAAGCAGGGCGCGATAGCTCAGTTGGTTAGAGCGTGCGATTCATAATCGCAAGGTCGGGAGTTCAAGCCTCCCTCGCGCTACAAGATCTGAAACGCAGGTTTTTCGTTGGTTACGAAACCTGCGTTTTTGCATTTTTACGACCTACCCGCTGCTTGGTAACAACATTTTTGTTGCTCATCGTATCTTCCCGAGAATTTTTTGGACGAACAAGGATACAAGGGATTACTTTGTTCCGCTACTTTTAGGCGGGCAAACTGTTAATCCTTCATCTTCCCCGTACCGGCATAATCTCCTGACAAAGTCCCAGGAACTATTAACCAATCAATTCTCACACCGGATGAACTGCAAACTTCGCCCGACGCAAGCACTACTACTTTTTGCCTCTTGCCTGTTTTTTACCACTGCTCAAGCACAATTTCTCCAGGTTACGGATGTCGTAACGGGTCCTTACAACCCGCAATCGCTCATTTCCAACGTATTCCTGGGTGAAGGTGTGGAAGTTACCAGCATTACTTTTAACGGAGACCCCCGTGCTGTGGGCTATTTTTCCGGCGGCACGCCCGCACTTGGTATTGAACGGGGTATCCTGCTCACATCCGGTTTTGCCGTAAATGCTGCAGACGATGGCATCGTACAGGCCAGCGATGGCAATGCAGGAGGTTCCGTTGAACCCAGTCTGCAGCCTATTGCCACAGACGACCTCAACGACGTAGCGGTATACACCATTACGTTCATTCCCAACTCAGATACCCTGCGTTTCCGTTATAGCTTCGGCTCTGAAGAATACCCGGAGTATGCCTGCACTGCATTTAACGACGTGTTTGGCTTCTTTATTCAGGGGCCTGGATACCCGGTGTTTACCAATATTGCCAAGGTGCCAGGCACTAACCTGCCTGTGTCTATCAATAATGTTCACCCCACCAATCCGGCAGCGCCGCCTTGTCCGGCTTTTAATGTTCAGTATTACAATGATAACCTGAGTTCCAATCTTCAGCCTGTTTACGACGGCTTTACTGATGTTTTTACCGCCATTGCCGTAGTAACGCCCTGTCAGCCCTACACCATTAAACTGGCTATCGCTGATGTGGGCGACGCCGCTTACGATTCCGGGGTTTTCCTGGAAGCCAAAAGCTTCGGTACTGGCTCACTACAGGTAAACGCTGCCACAGTTAGCGCAGATGGTACCATTGCAGAAGGCTGCACCCAGGGAACATTGTCTTTTACCTTGCCCGAATTGCGCAGTACCAACTACAACGTTAACTTCAATGTATTTGGCTCCGCAACAGCAGGGGTAGACTATCAGGCTATTCCCAGCACCCTGGTTATCCCGCCGGGACAGTCTACAATCACTATCCCGGTTATTGCTTTCGAAGACGGGGTTGCAGAACCAACGGAGTCTATAGGGATCTCTGTGCAGGTAGACCCATGCAACCGGGATACGGTTTTTCTGTATATCCGCGACAGGATTCTGGAGCCACCTATGTTGTCAGACACCTCTGTTTGTTTGCCCAATACACCGGTTGAACTCAGTGGAACGGTGCCTACACCCGTGCCAGCTCCGCCTACCTTCACCAATTCCAACGATTTGGCTATACCTAACGGCGGATTTCCCATCAACTCAACAGTTACCTCTTTCGGGGTAATGCCCGCTACGATTGGGCCTGGCGTTATTCGGTCTGTTTGCCTGAACCTGGATCATACCTGGATTTCTGATATTGATGCCTACCTGGTGTCGCCAAATGGTATTGTGCTGGAACTGACCACGGATAATGGTGCGGATGGCAACAATTACACCAATACCTGCTTTACGCCAACCGCTACCGTACCGATTAGTTTCCCCGGACCCTTTGCGCCGTCTACCGCGGCGCCATTTTCCGGCGATTGGCTGCCGGAAGGGCCATGGACAGATCTGTATGGAGAACCTTCCAACGGCAATTGGCGTTTGCGAATTACCGACGATCAGAACAACATCAACGGAACGCTGCTCGATTGGACTATGACCTTCGAGCCGATGTATAACGTAACCTACCAGTGGTCGCCGGCAGGCGGTTTGAGCTGCACGGATTGTCCAAATCCTGTGGCCACTGTACCTGGTACAAGTATTTACACTGTAACAGCCACCGACTCTTACGGCTGTACCGTAACAGAGGATGTGCAGCTGAGTATTGGCGCCATTTCTGCCAATATTACGGTTCCACAGCCTATTCGTTGCAAAGGGGATAAAGCCACTATCCAGGCAAATGCCCCGGGAAATAACACATACCTCTGGAGTTCAGGCCAAACAACCGCTTCGGTTAACAACCTCGGTCCAGGCACTTATACAGTAACGGTTACGAGTGTAGGTGCATTTTGCACCTCCACATCTTCCGTTACGCTGGTTGAGCCTGACGAATTGCTGGCAACAGCCTCGCCGAATGATGTTACTTGTTTTGGACTCAGCACTGGAACTGCCGCAGTGTATCCGTCGGGTGGGGTAGCGCCTTACACCTATTTGTGGAGCAACACCATGACTGCCGACAGTATTTCTGGTTTGCTGCCAGGTACTTACACGGTTACTATAACTGATAATAATGGCTGTCAGGAAGTTAGCGCCATGCAGGTATTTGAGCCGGCTTTGATTCAGATTGTTACAGCACTGAACCGGGCGCCATCTTGTTTTGGCGGTAACGATGGTCAGCTGACTACCTATGCCGTGGGTGGAACCACACCGTTTGATTTTGTTTGGAATACCGGTCAGGTAAATCAGGGTATTACCAGCATCACTGCCGGCACATACACGGTTACCGCAACGGATGGTAATGGTTGTTCTGCGGTTAAAACAGAAACAGTAACTGAACCGCCTTTGCTGACAGGATCAGCTACAACTGTGGCAGCAAAATGTTTTGGCAAAAACAACGGATCCCTGCAGATTCAGCCTGCCGGCGGCACCCCTCAGTATAGCGCATCCTGGACCGGCCCCAATGGGTATACTGGCAATGGATTGAATATCAGCAACTTATTTGCGGGAACCTACCAGGCAACCCTCACGGATTCCAAAGGCTGTGTTCATACTATTACAGCAACGGTGACTGAACCTGCGGCTCTGGCATTAACCTTGCCGGCTGTGTCAGATACGGTTTGTTTTATGGGTAATGATGGTTCAGCTACGGTTTTCCATGCCGGCGGAACTGCTCCATTTACCTATTTGTGGAGTGCTAACAATCAAACCTCACAAACAGCAACCGGGCTGGCCACCAGCCAGTATCGCGTAACAGTAACAGATGGCAATGGCTGTACTGCCACCAGCGAAACCTTTGTACAGGAACTTCAGGAACTGAATACTTATGGCGAGGCCCAGGCGCCGGGATGTCATGACGGAGTAGATGGTACCGGTGCTATGTTGTCTATTTTTTATGGGGCAACACCGGCCAATATCAACGACTTTACCTTTAAGTGGAATACTTCTCCACCACAGTTTGGTATTAGTGTCACCGGCTTGCAGGGTGGTAAAACCTATACGGTAACAGCAACTGATGCACAGGGATGTACGGCAACAGCTTCCATTCCGGTGGGCAATCCGCTGCCGCTTGAAACCCAGGTAACGGGTACAGCTGATGTTAAATGTTTTGGCGAAACCAATGGATGGGCTTCGGCCAAGGGCATTGGCGGAACAGCGCCATATAACTGGTTCTGGAATGGAGGAACCACTCCTTCAGATTCTGTAGCGCAGGGACTTGCAGCTGGCACCTACAGGGTAACCATAACCGATATGAATGGTTGCCCCGGAACAGCCAGTGTAACCATCGGACAGCCATCTGAATTGCGGGTAAGCCTGCAACCTATTAATGTAGGATGTTTTGGGGGTAGCACAGGAACAGCCAAAGCAGTGGCCTCCGGCGGCGTTAATCCATATCAATATGTGTGGGAAAATGGCGCTACTACTACCAGCATCAACAATCTGGCGGCAGGCACTTACCGGATCAGCGTAACAGACTTCAATGGCTGCCTCACACCCGGCAGTGTAACGGTTTCGCAACCCGCAGAACCGGTGTCCGGGGTAGCAAGTATGCAACCGCCCAAATGTTTCGGCGGCTTTGATGGTAAAATATTCCTGACCGGCTCCGGTGGAACTGCTCCGTACCGATATGCATTGGATAACAAGCCACTCAATGGCTCGCCGGTACAGATTGGTATTTCAGCCGGAACATATGCGCCTGTTATTGTGGATGCCAATGGATGTTCGTCCACGCTAGCACCTATTGAAGTTACTCAACCCAATGCGGTTACGGTGGATCTTGGGCCAGATTTTGCCATTTTGTTTGGAGAAGATACTCAGTTGTTCGCATCAGTAGCCAATGCTCAAGGGCCTGTACAATATACCTGGAATGCGGCCGACAGCACCTGGCTAAGCTGCATGGATTGCATAAATCCGGCCGTTTACAGCCTGGAGTTCACCCGATTCTTTGGCATTACCGTAACGGATTCCCTGGGGTGCCGGGCAGATGATATGGTGCGTATTGCAGTGGAAAAACCGCGCAGGGTATTCGTACCAACCGGGTTCACACCTAATGGCGATTTCAACAACGATCTTTTGCTGGTACACGGTCAAAGCAGCTCCAAGGTCATTGATTTCAAAATCTTCGATCGCTGGGGTGAAATGGTGTTCCAATTGCAGGATTTCTCTTTCAACGACGATACCAAAGGCTGGGATGGAAATTTCCGTGGCCAACCCTGCGATCCGGGTGTATACGTCTGGATGCTCGAAGTAGAATACATAGACGGCGAACGGGAAACCTTCAAGGGCAACACTACCCTGTTAAGGTAAAAAGTTGTGACAAAGCACGAAGCTGAAACACGAAGGTGCAATGATTCGAACGCATAAAAACGCTAATATTTTGGCAGCATAACAGCCAAACGAAGTGGGCCGGTAAAATGCCGGCCCACTTTTTTCTTTGCGTCTTCCGGTTTCACCTTTGTGTCTTCCCAATCCAGGTAGCGCATCCGAGTCTTTTTACACTGGTTTTGCCTTTTAATAACAGGGTATAATGTCCGGCGGGTATGCTTTCCAGGTCCTGAATTTGAAGATGCATGATTGGGGTGTTTACTACAGCAAGTGGCTTTTCAGCAACTACCTGACCGAGAATGTTTTGCCAAATAACGGTGTCGCCAGGAGTGAATCCGCGGCTGGCAAGGTAATAGTTGAGGGTGGCTGAATTTGGGTCGTAACGGAAAATCCCGCCATTGCCATTTTCCATATCCCCCAACCGTATCCAGGCATCGGTGATATCTGGCAAACCGTACCCACGTTCATTGTCGGGGGAATACCGCTGATCGGCGCTGGCATAAACAGCTTGCAGGATTTCTTTGGCTGTTTTTTCCGGGTAAGCGCTCCAAAGCGCTGCAATGGCCCCGGTGAGCATAGGCGAGGCCAAGGAGGTTCCGCTGGATACGCCAAGCGAAATGCCCACATTTCCGGCTACGACCACCTGATCCCCCGGTGCAACCAAATCGGGTTTAATTCGTTGGTCTGCGGTTGGGCCCATAGAGCTAAATCCGGCCCTCGCTCCCGAGGCATCTACGGCCCCAACGGCCACAATGCCAAAGGCATCCGCCGGCACGCCAATGGTGCGCCATTCCCCATCTCCTTCATTACCCGCACTGTTGCAGATAATCATGCCTTTGGACGCTGCAATTCCTGCACCACGGGCGCCAATAGACGAATTTCCATCCAGTTCCCACTTGAAATGCCCCAAACTCCGGTCGTTAAACGCGGTATAGCCCAAAGAAGCATTCAGGATATCACAGCCTACACTGTCGGCCCACTCGGCGCCGGCCACCCAGTTGGCTTCTTCGATGGGAAATTCTCCGCCGGTATCTTCGGTTTTTAGCAGAAAATAGGTGGCCTCAGGCGCCGTTCCCACAAAGTAGTAGGGTAGGTTAGCTGCCATAACAGATAGCACTGAAGTGCCATGTTGGGCTGATTCGTACAGGCTGCCATCGCGCTCCACAAAATCCCAGCCCTGGAATAACCTTCCTTGCATAGCTACGCTATCAAACATAGGAATGGTATCTGCATTGGTGAAACCGCCATCCATTACGGCCACCCAAATATCCTTACCACGGTATCCGGCCATGTGTAATACCGGAATGCCCAGTATTTGGTTTTGTTGCGCGGCATAACCCCAAACAGGAATATCCCGACCCTGAATAGCCGGGTTTTTAGTCAGCGGTGCGCGCCTTTTTTCCTTTCGGTTGGGTGGATTTCGGTACTTCAGGTGTGGCCCTAGGTATTCTATCTTTTGTACAAATGGCAATCGTTCCAGTTTCCTGGCCGTGGCAGAATCAGCCATCACTGCTGCTGCATTCAGCCATTTTGAGGTATTGTGTATGGTTGCTCCCTGCGCTTGCAAGGCTTTCAAATAGTCTGGGTTTACCGGCAAATCACTCTCATCCAGTGGGATGCCGGCCTTGGCTCTGCGCTCAAGCGCCCTGAAGGATAAAAATTCTTCAGGCCTGCAAAGACAATAGGGCGATTGCTGTTTATCTTTGAATGAAATCCAGAATTTGCTGATTTTCTGCGCATTAGCTGAAAAATTCAGCCCAATAAGAACCAGCAGGAAAAGAAGTTTTGGCACGTTTATGAGTTGTTGCATGTTGCAAAGGTTCAACGTTCCTACTTTTGTACCGAAAAAAAATCTGATTTGGACAACTCATTACCATCCGAAAGCTCAGCACCAATTCGTTTTTCCATTATTACGGTGGTCTACAATGGAGAATCCCTGCTCAAGGGAACCATGGAGAGCGTTTTGCGCCAGACCTATTCGGAGCTGGAATATATCGTTGTAGACGGCGCCTCCAAAGATCAGTCCCTGGCTATAATTCAGGAATATGCAGCCAAAATGCCCGGTTTGCGCTGGATTTCTGAACCGGATAAAGGGCTTTACGACGCCATGAATAAAGGACTGGCCATGGCTACCGGCGATTTCGTTCAATTTTTGAACGCTGGCGATTGGCTGCATGCTCCCGATACGCTGGAGAAACTTGCAGCTATCTGCACAAGTCAAACCGATGTATTGTACGGCGACACCATGCTGGTGGATGAATCTCGTACAGCTCATGGCCTTATGAGCGAACTCAGTACACGCACCCTGCCTGATCCCTTGCATTGGCGGCATTACCTTGCAGGCATGCGCGTGGTGCATCAGTCTTTTATCCCCAGACGAAACCTTGCGCCAGCCTACCGACTGGAGGCCGGACTTTGTGCCGACTTCGATTGGTGTATAGAGATTTTGAAAAAAAGCAGGGATAACCGCTGTTTGAAGGAACCCATAACAGACTACCTGATGGGTGGACTCTCCAAAAAACGACACAGGCAAAGTCTGAATGAGCGTTTTGCCATCATGCAGCGCCATTTTGGATTGCCGCTAACCCTTGTGGCGCATGCCTGGATTGTGTTGCGTGCGGGTATCCACCGCCTGAAAAGATGGGGCAGGGAACGTTATTGAGTCGCTTGGGCTGTATTGCTAAGCCATTTTGCCAAACATGATCTCCAGTTTGTTCCAGCGGAAATCAAAAATTTGCTGCAGTTGTTTTCGTACAAATAAGGTGTTAGCCAAATCGCCCAGCCAACCCAGGGGTACTTTGTAGTGTACCAGGTCAGTCATTTCAACACCTCCTTCGATAGCTTTGAAATGGTGCTGATGGTGCCAGATAGCGTAGGGGCCGACCCGTTGTTCGTCGACAAAAAACTTTCCCGGAGATACATGCGTAATCTCTGTCATCCAGAATAAGGGTATACCCAACACCGGTTTCACAGTGTAGGTAATGACCTGTCCGGCATACATTTCGCAGTTGGAAAACTCCGGATCGGAGGTTACCTCGAAGCCCATGTAGGCAGGTGTGATGGCTTTCAGATTGCCAGGATTGGAAAAGAACTCCCAGGCGGTTTCCAGGGAAATGGGTAAGCGCTGTACCCGCTTTAACGTATATACTGCCATATTGAATGGTTTGATTGGGCGATAAATAGCTATAGCGGGTATTTTGTTTAACAATTTACTCTTTTTTGTTAAACAAAATAATTTTGAATACCAAGGCACAAAGCTCACTAACCTTGGCAACGGGGTCTTCACTAAATGATAGACTCTGCCGCATTGCGGCGAAAACGCCCTCATAGCTACTATGTGTTTGGCAGAGCGCCGGCACAGATAGGCATAAAAAATCCGCTGCAATTCATTGAATTACAGCGGAATATAGTTTTGGTTTGATCGTTTTTACATGTTATCTCCCACAAATTTTTCCAGGTTGTCCGGATACTCTTTCGTGTGTTCATACCTGATTATATCGGTACTGGTAACAATGCCCAACAACTCATTGTCGTCATTCACAATCGGAACTGCATGAAACAAATGACGCGTGAGCACTTCTGCCACGGCGCCCAGGTGTTGATCGGGATCAAGCGTGGCCACCCTGCGGGTCATTACCTCACTTACTTTCATGGAACTGTATTCCTCTGCGGATTTACCAAGTTTGAACAGGTCCCAGCTGGTAACCATACCCACCAGCTTTTTACCTTCCACTATCGGAATGTGGTGAATATGTTTGCTCAGCAGGATCTCTCGTACTTGTCCAAGTGTGTCATCTGGAGAAAGGGTAATGACATCCTTGGTCATATGCGTATGGACGAGTTCGTTCATCATAGGCCAACAAATATTTAGGTTTTGAAATGCAAAATTGTTTGCCCGAAAGTAAGCAGCTTCCGCGCTTATTACCAAGTTTAATCAGGAGTAGTTCGAAAAAAAGACCTTTGCTTGCTATCGGGCACTTATTTGCCAAGCTCGCCAGCTCGTTTTAACGCAGCATTAGCCCCGGAAGTGATGGCATCGTGCAGCGCTTTTTCTCCGAATACCCGCAATGCTGCTTCGGTGGTGCCGCCCTTGGAGGCCACCTTGCCTATCCATTCCAAACAACTTAAATCCGACTTGTTGTACAAATCAATGGCGCCGGTAAAGGTCTGACCTACCAGAAGTTCTGCCTCAGAAGGTGAAAAACCCATTTTTTGGGCAGCTTCAATCATGGCATGCATGAAATAATATACATAAGCCGGTCCGGAACCAGAGATGGCTGTTGCCGCATCCAGCATGTCTTCATTTTCCACGTAAACGGTTTTTCCGGTAGTATTCAGCAGGTTTTGCACCATCACCAGTTCAATTCGGGTAACTTCCTCGGTGGAGCTAAATGCCGTAACTCCGGCGCCAATCTGGGCCGGCAGGTTGGGCATGGCGCGCGTAATTTTTCGGATACCAAGCGCCTCGGCAATGGTTTGCATACGCACCCCGGCCATAATACTTAGTAACACCTGCCCAGGATCTGTCAACCCCTGCATTTCCTGGAATAACTTGCCGGAATCCTGTGGTTTTACCGCCAGAATCAACAAGTCTGCCTGAGGAACACATAGCCGGGGATCGCTGAAAAATCGCCCCTCGTAATTTTCACTCAAATGATTGGCCTTTTCGTAGGTGCGACAAAGGACCATGAGTTGATCAGGGGTGACGATACGACTGCGCAAAAAACATTGGGCGTAGGTGAGGCCCATATTGCCTCCGCCGAGAATTAATATCTTCATGATGGAATAGGAAAGAAAATGAAGTCTGCTTTGCAGTATTTTTGGGTTTTGCACGCAAAATTCGATGATCAGGAACTAATCAATATGAAAAACCTTGCCACTTTCTTTCTGCTAACCATTTTAATAGCCGCCGGATGTAAAAAAACGGATGGCAATTCACTCAATACCATGAAACCGGCACCAACTAAACCTGCCTATGCTCTGGCCATTCATGGCGGCGCAGGCGCTATTTCCAGGGCTAACATGACCCCTGAAAAGGAAAAGGAATACAGGGCCGCCCTGGATACTGCCCTGAACATTGGCGAACAAATTCTCCAAAAAGGAGGCTCTGCCATGGACGCCGTAACACAAACCATTGTGTATTTGGAAAACTGCCCGTTATTCAATGCCGGACGTGGCGCAGTTTTTACCCATGAAGGCAAAAACGAACTGGATGCCAGTGTCATGGATGGGTTAACCCAAAAGGCAGGAGCAGTTGGTTGTGTGACCACCGTGAAGAACCCGATTCTGCTGGCCAGGGCAGTCATGGAGCAGTCTGCGCACGTTTTCCTGACCGGGCAGGGTGCCGAACAGTTTGCCCGTGAAAAAGGCCTGGAAATGGTGGATCCAAAATGGTTTTTCACTCAGGAGCGCTGGAACACACTGCAAAAAGCCCTGGAAGCAGAAAAAAAGGATGCCCGTACCGGCTCACTTGAAGCGGTTGATTACAAATTTGGTACTGTTGGATGTGTAGCGCTTGACCAAACAGGCAATCTGGCGGCCGGTACCAGTACCGGAGGCATGACCAACAAGCGCTGGAACCGACTGGGCGATGCTCCCATCATTGGCGCGGGTACTTATGCTTCCAACGATGCCTGTGCGGTCTCTTGTACCGGTCATGGCGAATACTTTATCCGCTATGCGGTGGCTTACGACATCTGGGCGCAGATGATGTATGGTGGTAAAACACTGGAACAGGCCACACAGTACACCGTGATGGAAAAACTGGTAGCTAAGGGTGGTGAAGGCGGATTGATTGCCGTAGATAAAATGGGAAACATCAGCCAACCCTTTAATTCTGAAGGCATGTACAGGGGTTGGGTGAAACCCGGTCAACGTTTTGTTGGCATCTACAAGGATTAGGCTGGGGTAGGGTACTACTCATTTTTTTGGGAAAAAGTTACCAGCAGGGTGGCCTGTTCGGGGCTCAAAACACGGTCGATTTTGATAAATATGCCGGGTTGGACCTCTCGTTCCTGCCCGATAGCCATTTCTGCACGCCGCATTTCAATGATATCACCCCAGTCTTTGAGCGGCGCTTGTTTGGGAGAAAAGCTGCTCAAAAACACGAACTGCCTGGAGGCTTCCTTCATCCAGAAGGAATCCGGTTGTGTGCTGTAATCGCCCTTAACCGTGAACCTGTACTCCTGATAGGTATTACCACAAACCTCCTGCCCGATTTCGAGCAAAATGCCACGGTCCAACATCAGGCTCTCCAGTGATTGCGACCCCTCTTTTTCAAAATTATACTGCAAAACATGAGGCAGATTTTGGGCAAAAATGGGTTCTGGTTTGAACTTGCAACTTTGTTGCTGCGAACAGGAAAAAAGGCTGATGGCTGCTGCGCCAAACAAAGCCGATAACAGGGGCAACGCCTTTGCGGCATTAGGCAAATACTTCATCTCTTTTTGGTAAAATCCCATGGTTTGTGATACTTAGGCTGCAAAAGTAGATAGTTTTGCGCCGCCTTCGCCTGAAGTTTCCTGAAATTGATCTAACCAACTTCTTTGTATGCCAAGTTTACTCATTCGCAATATCCACCTTCTGGTTCAAGCAGAACACCATCTACGTACACTGGTGAAAGGTGCTGAAATGGCCAATTTGCCTTGTTTGTCCAATGCTTATGTGCTGGCTGAAAATGGTCGTATCAAAGCATTTGGCCCCATGGCAGAATGTCCGGAAAGAGCGGATGAAATTATAGATGCCACCGGCAAACTGGTGCTGCCGGCCTGGTGCGATTCACATACGCATATTGTGTTTGCTGCCACCCGTGAAGAAGAATTTGTGGATCGGATTCGTGGCTTATCGTATGAGGAAATTGCAGAAAGAGGCGGCGGGATTCTGAATTCTGCCAGAAAACTGCAAAAGGCTTCAGAAGAGGAACTTTTTGAAGGCGCCTGGGAGCGTTTGCAGGAAGTGATAGCCATGGGTACCGGCGCTATTGAGGTGAAAAGTGGTTATGGACTCACACTGGACAGTGAACTCAAAATGTTGCGGGTGGTACGCCGACTCAAAGAGCAGGCGCCTATTCCGGTTAAAGCCACCTTTTTAGGAGCACATGCCATTCCAATGGAGTATAAAGCCAATAGAGAGGCATATATATCGCTGATTATCAGGGAAATGCTGCCCCAGGTGGCAGCCGAAGGTCTGGCTGATTATTGTGATGTTTTTTGCGATAAAGGCTTTTTTACCCCGGAGGAAACAGACCGGATTTTAGAAGCAGGTTGGAAATACGGCTTGAAGCCCAAAATTCACGCCAATGAACTTGGTTTAACCGGTGGCGTACAAGCTGGTATTGCCCGGAATGCTATTTCTGTGGATCATCTGGAATACACCAGCGAGGTTGAAATCAATGCGCTTTTGCAAAGCCATACCCTGCCTACCTTGTTGCCAGGCTGCGCTTTTTTCCTGGGCATACCATTTGCGCCAGCCCGGCAGATGATTGATGCCGGACTGCCTGTGGTGCTGGCTACGGATTTTAATCCGGGATCCTGCCCATCCGGCAACATGCCCTTTGTGATTTCTCTTGCCTGTGCCAAAATGAAAATGTTGCCGGAAGAGGCGGTTAACGCAGCAACGCTCAATGGCGCCCGGGCTATGGAACTGGAGTCAGATTACGGTACAATTGCTGTCGGCAAGGTGGCAAATCTAATCATTACCCGACCAATGATGTCGCTTGCCGGACTTCCGTATGCTTTTGGCAGTAAGGTTGTTGAGCGGGTGATCGTGAGGGGTGGAATGGCCTGAGGTTTTGATACGGGCGGGCGCGGTGCCGAATAAAACTGTTAATGTGCTGAATGTAATGCCGGTGTTTTTGTTATGGCAGGGATTCTGGGGTAAATGGTAGGCTGTAGACAAAAAATGGTGGTGTTTGGCGGCAATAAAGGGTGTTAAATAGGCGTTTGGCCCCGGTTTTTTGTTTGAAATGGTGTTAAATAAACGGAATTGTTTGGAATGAAATAGGTCGGAACGAAGGGGTTTACCTACTTTTGCGGCCATTGTGCCTGAACCTGTGTTAAAAAGAGCAGAACGTTAAAGTTGCTGCACTGATACAGCAAAACAAAAAGGTACAGCATCTTGTGTCCGGTGTTGTAAAACACGCCCATCCCAACGAGCAATCCCGTATATCGGTTCTAATATCATCCATCAACCTTTGTTAAAATTTTTCTACTGATGCACAGACTTCTAATCCCTTTGCTTTCGTGCCTGTTCCTGGGCGCACCTGCGCTTTTGCGCGCACAAACCCCTCATGAAATCAAATACCTGCCTTTCGATCCGAAAAATATCAAACTAACTACCTCCGGCGCAGAAGCGCCTTGCGGCAGTGCAGGTACCTACACCTTCGGGCAATTCGTAGGTTCCAGTAACGACCCCGCTCCATCACCCATCTTTCTTTGCTTTGGCGACTCGCTTCAGGTGGTTCACAACGGCGATGCCGACCTGAGTGGCGATCCACAGGCGGCTACAGCGCCAGGTATTGCCTACGCGTTTTACACTTGCGCACCAACGGAAACGGGTCCAACCCTGCAGGACGTGGCGCTGATTCCTGGTCCCGGTGATGCCTGTGTGCTGGCTGGTTCTTCTACTGGCCTTTACATTACGCAGGCTGTACCTAATGGAGGTTCTACCTGGTTTTTCAACAGTGGAACCCTGCAGAACACCTTTAATATGGGTCAACCGATGTCTATCATCTTTGCCCCTATTACTGTTGATGATTTTGCCAACAACAACTACGAGTCCGCTCAGGTTGGTTTCCCTCCCGGTCCTTGCGTTGCGGTAAATACCGCTGCCGCTTTTGAAGTGGTTTACCTGAATGAAATTACTGCTACCGGTATTTCCAACAACTTCGGCAACGATTGCCTTGGTCGTTTTACCGTACGGGGAGGTTATCCACAGTACGATGGCAATGCCGTGTACGATATTGAGATCTTCCTGACGTCAAATCCGAACGTTAAAGCGGTGGTGCATACCTCTGCTTCCAACCTTTTCCATCTGTCCAGTGTGCCATTTTCAGTGCCACAAGCCGGTAATTACACCGTAGTTATTCGGGATGGAAAAAGCTGTCCTGCCACTTTCACTATTGACATGAACGTGTGCGATGCAACGGATAACATTACCCTTGCTTTCCCGGATACAGTAGTGCCTCCAGGTGGAACAGTTTGTGTTCCTGTTACGGTGCAAAACTTTGCCATCCTCTCCGGTTCTTTCTCTATTACCTGGGACGAAACGGTGTTGCAATACAATGGTTTGCAGAATGTTAGCTCTGTGATTGATACCGTGTTCAATCCGGCTGCCAATCTGAACGAACAACAAACCAGCCTTGGTTTCCTCGGTGTTCAGATTTTCAACAACCTCAACCCAACCACTATCTTTATTCCGAACGACAGCACCTTGTTTGAAATTTGTTTTACAGCTGTCGGCAACCTGGGTGATTGCTCCGGGTTGGGTGTCATCAATACGCCAACCGGTATTGCCCTTGAAGATGAAATGGGGCAAAACCTCGCCCTGACCGTAGACACCGGACAGGTTTGTATCGCATTCCTGCCACTGAGCTTTACCTTCACGGTTACAGATACGACCTGTCTTGGCGAAGCGCTCCTGACCATCACTCCGGTAGGTGGTGTTGAGCCATACGACGTTATCGTAAGGCAGGACCCGGGTACAGGTCCAACCTACTCCGGTACGGTATTGACCTCCGGTGGCACCTTCGATGTGCAAAATGTGGGCAGCCCAAACAACACGCCCGAAACTTTTGAAATCTGTGTAACGGATAACAATGGTTCCGGTGCCACGCAGTGTACCACTTTCGTGGTGAATATTCCTCGTCTTGGCGCTCAGATTAACTTTGTACAAGAACCATTGTGTAACGGACAAAATAACGGTATCATCAGTGCAGTGGTTCTGCAAGGCGGCATTACTGTAAATAACCCCGGTCCTACCTATACCTATGCCTGGGCTCCAGCCAACCTGACGGTGCAAAACAGCCAGGTTCAAAACGGTGTGCCAGCTGGTTTGTATACCGTTACGGTGACCGATCTGAATACGGGTTGCTCAGAAGTAGCATCCGGCACACTGGGTCAGCCAGCTCCGCTGAGCTCCAACAGCATTACGGTTACGCCAGCTTCCTGCTCAGGTGTTTGTGATGGTATCATTAACTATGAGGCAGAGGGCGGAACCCCATTCCCCGGCCCGGCTTACCAATATGCCTGGGAAAATCTTGGCACCAACACACAGGCAGGTTCCGGTACCGACAACCCGATTGTTTTGGCAGGTATTTGTGCAGGCGTTTACCGTGTTACTTTTACCGATTCCAGAGGTTGTACTGAAACAGAAGAAGTTACGGTAACAGATCTGCGTGCATTAGGCGTGAACCTGAACGTACAGCAAAATGTATCCTGTTTTGGCGGCACTAACGGCGCTATCAGCATTTCAGTAACAGAATCTGTGGCCTCCGGCAATGCCTTCACCCCAACCTGGACTCCTGCGGGCGGCGCATCTGGTGGTACAAGTCCTAACTTTACTTACAGCGCACTGGCCAGCGGTACTTACATCTTTAGCGCAGTAGATAATCTTGGCTGTAGTGTTTCTGATACCTTTATAGTAACACAACCTACTCAATTGCGCGTTGACAGTTTGGGACAATCCAACCCAATTTGCGCTCAGCCTAACAGTGGTTCTATCTCCATTAACGCAGCTGGTGGCACTGGTTTTGGTACGTATATTTTCAACTGGACCCCACCAGCTACAAACGTACAAAATCCATCCGGCCTTCCATTTGGCGCATATACGGTAACGGTAACAGATGCCAACAACTGCACCGTGACCCGCACGTTTAATCTGTTGGAGCCAACACCTCCAAACATCACCTTTACTTCGGTGGTACCACTTAAATGTGGCGGCGACGGCTCGTTGACAGCAAGTGCTCCAAATGGCTTTATTTATGTTTGGACTGATATCAACGGCGTAGTGATTGATTCAACACAGACCATTGATAGTCTTGTGGGTGGCGATTACATCATTCGGGTGTTTGATACCGGAGGTTGTGTAGGTGAAGACACCATTTCGCTGACGGATGTAATAGCTTTATCGTTCAGCGATACAACACTGACCGAACCGCAATGCTTCGGATTAAATACGGGTACCATTGCTATTGGCGTGCAAAATGGTCAGCCGCCTTATACCAGCTACAACTGGGCGCCGCAACCTCTGCCTAACTCCCCGGTAATTTTCAACCTGCTGGCAGGCACGTATACTGTAACGGTGACCGATAATGCCGGCTGTACACTGGTAGGAACCTTCCTGCTGGATGAACCGCCTGCCATAGTGAATACCTTCAGCACAGCAGTACCAAGTAAGGTTTCTTGCTTCGGCATATGTGATGGGGCCGCTACACCAATCGTACGGTATAACTCCAACCCGCAAACAACGGGCATTTTCACGTTCGCCTGGAGCGATGGTTCTACGGATTCCCTCCGTACCACTCTTTGCGCCGGTCCGAATTACGTGACCATCACCGATGGCAATAACTGCTTCCTTGTAGATACTATTGATATCACCACACCGCCGCAAATCACCGGTACTGCTACCACCACTGATGCCCTTTGCTTTGGCGACGACACCGGTACAGCTACCATCGTACCTGCTGGTGGTAACGGAAGCCCATACAGCGTTTTGTGGAGCACTGGTGCTACAACTACCTCAGTAACAGGTTTGTTTGCAGGGCCAATTACTGTAACCATCACGGATAAAGACGGTTGCACAAATTCCGTAAACAATATCGTGGTGGGTCAGCCAGGGGAGATTGCTCTGGTGGTTACTCCGGAAAACCCAACCTGCTTCGGAGGAAACAATGGTCAACTTACGGTTGATATCACGGGTGGCGTGCCTAACTACACCTACTTCTGGGAAGATGCAGATGGCGATAATGTAGGTAATAGCCAAACCGCTGAAATGCTGACGGCAGGAACCTATGCTGTAACGGTAACCGACGGCAATGGCTGTACTTCTACGATTTCTTCAGTGCTTGACAACCCTATTCCGGTAGTAGGCGAATTTGAACCAATAGCTCCGCTGAATTGTAATGGCGACGAAACTACCCTGAACATCCTGTCTATCAGCGGTGGCTCAGGTGGTCCATACAGTTTTAGTGTAGACTTCGGTGCAGTGCTTGATCCAATGTTCCCGGTAACAATCGGTGGCGGATGGCACTACATCACTTACATTGATGGAAAAGACTGTGCTATTACCGACTCTGTGTTTGTACAGGAGCCAGATCCTATTCGTGTAGAATTTGATCCGGTAGAAATTGAGGTTGAATTGGGTGAATACGCTAATCTGAACCCAATCCTGAGCAACGTAGCTTCCGTGGCCAGCTTCACCTGGACCAATCCGGCAGACCTGGTAAACCCGGATACACTTTACGCAACAGCATATACCTTTGATAACCAGTCGTTTACACTTACTGTAGTGGATTCTTCCGGTTGCTCAGGCGCAGGCACAGTGTATATTGTGGTAGATCCAAACCGTAATGTTTACATCCCGAACGTATTTATTCCAGCCAACCCTTCAGGCCTGAACGATCACTTCAATGTGAATGTTGGTCTGGGTGTAGAAACGGTGAACTTCATGCGCGTGTACGATCGCTGGGGCGAACTCGTGTACCAGCGCGAGAAGTTTTTCCCGAACAACGACAACCTGTCTGAAGGTTGGGACGGACGTTACAATGGAGATTTTGTCAATCCGGGCGTATTTGTCTACATCGTGGAAGTTAAATTCCTCGACGGCCGTGTGCTGCTCTACCGCGGAGACGTGACAGTGATCAGGTAATCCTGTTCCAATATTCCGGCGCCGGATGTAAAACCCGCGTCAATAGTTTAGAACATAAGCCATTCCAATTCTGGGATGGCTTATGTTTTTTTGTCCAGCAGCATAAAAATCAGGAACATCACCCACTCACTCATTCACCCACTCGCTCATTCACTCACTCACTCATTCACTCATGGTCCTTGAAAGGGTGCCTAGGCTGCCATTCTTCCACAGGCTTGAGATAATCCAGGATAGTAGGTACGAAGCGGTTGGCAACGGCGTTTTGGTGGCGCAGATAGCAATACAGATCGTGCGCAACAGCGCCGACAGAGCTTTTTATTTCCAGGGCAGTGCGGGCGAAAACGATTTGTTTACTGCCGCCTTCAATACCCATTTTTATGATATCGTAGAGAATATTCAGGTATAGCTGGTAGTCGTGGTTCAGTGATTTTTCGTATCCCAGGAAATGGGCTTCCAACTCATCGTGGTTCCAGATCATGGTATAGAAAGCTACCAGTTTGCCGTCCAGGTAGTAGGCATACATCTGAAAATGCTCATGCAGGTCCTTTTTCAGTGCGGCCAGATAATGCTCATTCAGGTCTACCATGTTGAACCCCGCGTTATTGGCAATATCCTTGTATAAGCGGTAGATATTGGGCAATTCCTGCAGGATTTCGGCATAGGTCATAGGACGTTTTTCAATACCGTCCAGCTTTTTAAACGCTCGTTTTGCCCGGGTGCGATATTTGGTAGACATCGCATTGAGGTACTCTTCCATGTTGTGGTAGGGCAAATCCAGCACCATGTTGGGTTGGATTTCAAACTCTGTGAATCCTTTTTTACCCAGGTATTGTCCTTGCGGTCTGTGGAGTGGCGCAATGTCTTTAACCAGTATAACCGGCATTTTCACGCCTTCCTTGCCCATTTGGTCGATCACATAATCCAGTGCTTGTTCGAGCACAATAACGGCGTCTTCTTCACGTGCTTTTTCCGGGTTGAAATAATAGCCATGCTCGCCGGTGAGCAGCATGTTGCCACAAATCAGGATATCAGCAGCGGCTTTGCCTGCCACCCATTTTTTGAACCATTGGGAAAGTCCGCCAAAAAAGCAGGGGTCCTTGCGTGGCACGTCCAGATCGGCAATATTGTCGTCGCCTTTAAAATATTTGATTTGGCAAAGCGCAACACCGACAGGCTGGTCCTGCTGGTAAAAAACCAGGTACCCGAAACGCATGCCTTCGGGTGGGTTGGCTTCCAGAATACTAAGGTATTGCCGTTGCAAAAACAGGTCATGTGCAGGTGCAGCATGATCCCAGTCCTGGCCGGCAGCTTCTATGCTTCGGAAAAAGGTATATCGCAGGGCGGTGCTCAATTGGGTGGACAGAGTTGGCTCTAAAGATACGGTGGATGGCGAAACTGTGGTTGACATGCAAGAGAAGGTGTAACAAAAGAACGCCGTCTCTGGCAAATGGTTGTAATCAATCTACCAATTGCCACTTTTTAACTTCCTGTATCGCTGCCTGCTCGTCAGACCAGCCCATTATGGTCATAGTACCCAGACCATCGTAGTACAGGAAAAACTGCTCCAAAATATGCCGGATGGCACTGTAATCTCGCTGGAATTCAGTCCAGTTGGTGGCTTTAATGATACGTTTTTCAGGATCCACCGGAATGGCCAGCACTTTGTGGTCTAGCTCTCCCAGGTCTTTCAGCATTAGCAATCCAATAGGTTCAACTTCCACCACCGTACCAGTGGGTATATGTTCCGCCAAAATAAGCACATCCAGCGGATCACCATCACCACCGCGGTCTTTAACCATTTTGGTGGATGGTATGAAACCGTAATTAACCGGGTACGACATAAAATCTACCCGCCTGGGTTTGCCGTTGCGCACATCAGGTTGAAACTGAAGCAGGGCCGTATTGTATTCATACTTGGTGTTGGTGCCGGCTGGTATTTCCACCACGCCCTGCAACAAGCCGTTGGCAGAAAAAGAGGGTAGGGTAAGGTGATTCATCATTGGTTAAAGCTCTTTTTCAATCAGATAATTGTTGCGGATACTGGAGTTGCGGTTGATCATTTCTGCCAGAAAACCAGTCAGAAATAACTGTGTGCCCACCACCAGAGAAAGAATACCGAAGTAAAACAACGGCCTGCTGGTCATGCCATACTCCAGGTAAACCGCCTTGGCAAAGGTCAGGTAAGCCAGTATGCAAAATCCAATCACAAAGGATAATATACCCAGGGTGCCAAAGAAGTGCATGGGGCGTTTCCCAAACTTGCCCACAAACGAAATACTCATCAGATCCAGCGGACCATTGATAAATCGTTCAAAGCCGCCAAATTTGGTTACGCCATATTGTCGCGCACGGTGCTCCACCACTTTTTCGCCAATTCGGGTAAATCCTGCCCATTTGGCAATCACCGGAATGTAACGATGCATTTCGCCGTATACCTCTATGGTTTTCACCACATCCGAACGGTAGGCCTTCAGCCCGCAATTGAAGTCGTGCAGGTATATGCCGCTCATCCAACGGGTTACAGCATTGTACAACTTGGTGGGAATAGTTTTGCTGATGGGGTCGTGCCGCACCTTTTTCCAGCCGCTCACCAGGTCGTAACCCTCCTCCGTGATCATATGATACAGCCCCGGGATTTCGTCCGGACTATCCTGCAGATCGGCATCCATGGTAATCACCACATCTCCATGCGAAGCCTGGAATCCGGTGTGCAGTCCAGCCGATTTGCCGTAATTGCGCCTGAATTTGATACCCCGTACATGGGGGTTAACCTGTTTCAATTGCTCGATTATTTTCCAGGATTTATCTGTACTGCCATCGTCAACCATGATGATTTCGTACGAAAAGTGGTGTTTTTCGCACACACGTCTGATCCAGGATTCGAGTTCCGGAAGGCTCTCCTCCTCATTTTTAAGGGGTATTACAATGGATATCTGCATGTTCTAGCGCAAAATTGGAGGGGCAAATCTACACCTTTAGAGTTCAAATTTTGTGAGCGGACTGGGTCTGATCTGCGTTCTTTCCGCAGCAGGATCTCTTTGCACAAACACCGGGAGTAAATCTGCCGAATCTTTACTAACTGGTATAGCTTGTTGCTGCAGGTGACTTTTTTCTTTCAGCATGGTTTTCCAACGATCAAAAAGTAGTTCCTGTTCTTCGGGACTAAACTTGCTTTTGCTGTCGTAAAACCCTTGCTGAGCCCGCTGACGCCGGGCTTCAAACAGGGTGATGGCGCATGCCACCGATATGTTCAAACTTTCGGCAAAACCTACCTGTGGAATAGCAAAATTACCATCACTCAAGGCCTGAGCTTCAGCGCTGACACCCTCATCCTCATTGCCAAACAACAGTGCCGTGGGCACAGTCAGATCCAGCTCATACAAAGAGTGACTGCGGTCTCCCAGGCCTGTAGCCAGGATGCGCTGATATCGTTGCCGTACCCGCCTGAAACACTCCTCCATATCTTCAAAAACATAAACATCAATCCATTTAAAGGTGCCGGCTGAGGTTTTTTTCCCTAACACCAGTCCCCGCTTGTCGAGGTATTTTTTTGTATATAAAACGAATACCTCCCTGATACCTACGGCGTCGCAAGAGCGCAATACGGCACTGATATTCAAGGGATCGAAGATATTCTCCAGTATAACCGTCAAATCAGGTTGCGATTGACGGATGACGGAGCGGATTTTTTGTTCTCTTACTGGATTCACAGGTGTCGTGGAAATGAATTGATTAGGTGGACGCAGACTAACCGGAAATGGTTGGTTTATTTTTGTACCGGCACATACTGATATTGTTCAAACTTCAGCAGGTGTACAAAGGTGTTTTCCCAGTAATCTGGCTTGTTTTTACCATCATCTACCTGTCCATTCCGGTAAATTTTGGAAAACTGAAAATGCCCTCGAAGGGTGTTGGCTTTTTCACTGCTCAACTTCTCAGGGAACGACAATCCGTAACGAGCCAGCATTCTGCCCACAAACAAAGTGACATCGTATCCGTTGAAACCATCGTCGTCGGGTATGGTACCCGTGGCTTCATAAAACCGTTGCTGAAAGGCTTTGATCTCTTCATCAGTATAATCCAGCCAACCGGCCGAGGTGATGTGCACATTCAGGCTATTGAGGTAGTCAGGCTCAATAGCTTCAAAAGATCGCCATTGGGGCATGCCGTAAACCTCTACCTGATTGCTGCCTTTTACTTCCTTCAATTTTCGCATGAATGCCATGACAAAGTCTTGGCTTGCCCAGCTGGGCAACACAAAAACGCTGGTTCTCCCGGCTTTCAGGTATTTTCTCAGCTCGGCCGATTCAATTCCCTTGGCATCATCCGGTAAAATTATTTCGTTGAAACGCACCGTGCCGCCAATAGCCGCATTGGCATCCTGAAAATATGGGAGGCGGTCAGCCTCTTTGGCTTTGCAAACTAGTGTCACCGCATCTGCCTTGTGTCGTTTCCGAACATACCGGGTAATGGTTTCGCAGTGCGCACGCAGGGACGGATTGATTTGAATAAATCCCGGATTATCCTGGGTTAAATCTGCACTTGGCGATTCCGGCGATACCAGGATTTTACGCCGTTCTTTGGTCCATTCTGCAAACATGCTTATATGAGAGGCCCTCACTGGTCCGATAAACACGGATGATTTGTCCAGCCTGCTGTTCTTCATGGCTTTCTCAAAATCGGCGTCATTGGCCTGGGTGTCCCAAACATCGGCAACGAGTGTTACGGATTCTTCTTTGCTCAATTGTTCCAGGGCCAGTTTGGCCCCGCTGTAGAACTGCAAGGCAAGTTTGCTCTTTTCAGGTACCTGTTCACCAGTCATCTGATTGCTGAGGAAGGGCAGCAAATAACTGATGTGGTAGGTGGCGCCGGATGGTTTATTGCCCCCGGGTTGTCCTGTAGCAGGTCCAATAGGAGGTTTGCCTCCATTGGCTGGTGTCCATCGAATGGTATCCATAGGCGCCGGTTTGCCTGAGGGCTGGTTGCCTCCGCTTGGTTTGGCAGGGGCTGTGCTCCTGCGGGATGGATCGCAGGAGGCTATTACAAAGCCCAGACCCAGGAGGAAAATCAGGGAGAAATGAATTGATTTCTTCATATCAACCGCCGGCTTTTTTGGTTTGTTTATATCCAAGATCCAGCAAAAGCTTCAGAATCTTGTCGCGATGGTCTCCCTGAACAATGATAATGCCATCTTTGGCATTGCCACCTGCCGCACATTTACTTTTTAGGGTTTTGGCCAGGCTTTCTAAATCCTCGTCAGGGCCGGTAAAACCTTTCACCAGCGTAGATTCTTTACCGCCTTTACCTCGTTCCAGCCAGATGCGCAGCGATTGTTTGGCCGGATCAATACCAGCTTTGTTTTCTTCTTCAGGCTCCTCCGGCCTGAAATCCGGATTGGTGGAAAATACCAGTCCGCCTAAGTCGGAAAAGGACTTGGAAAATTTTTGTTTGCTCATGGTAGTTATGACTCTTCAACAGGGGTTTGCGGCACCAAAATACGCAATGCTGCAGGTTTAACGGAGCATTCCAGCAGGTCGTCAATGATCATTCCCTCTCCGTCGAGGTGTACATGATTGGCGCCTTCAGCCCGGATACTCACTTTTTGCGCTGTATAATGTTCTACAAAATCGGCTTCGTAAATCTTGTTGGTCAACATCGACGGAATTGCGGCAAAATACTGCCAACGGGGCGCATCTTTGAGAATAACCACTTCAAACAGGCCATCATCCAGTTGGGCATCTGGTGCTATTTGGAAATTATAGCCGTACATGGGGCCATTGGCAATGCTGATGGCAAAACACTTGCGCTCGAATTCTTGTCCATCGAGTGTAATCTGGCAATCGCGGGCAGTGTAACTCAATCCGGCTTCAACTGATTTCAAAAAATACGGCAAAAAACCACGCCAATGGCTGCCTTTCATCATATTAGATACCAAACCATCAAAACCGACTCCCGCGATATTGAAAAACGGAATGTTGTTCATCAACCCGCAATCAATGGTTTTAGCCTCGGCGGTGTTTAGTTTTTTGATTGCCTCGTCAATATCTCTTCCATATCCGAGATGCATGGCCAGACCGTTGCCAGAACCTGCCGGAATAATGCCCAGGATTGTTTCTGCTCCAACCAATGCCGAGGCCACTTCATTGATGGATCCATCGCCACCCACTGCTACCACATATTCATAGCCTTCTGCAATGGCTTTTTTAGCCAGTTCTGCAGCGTGACCTGCTTTCTGGGTGAGCCAGATGGCATATTCAAACTTCTTGTGGTTCAGATGGTTGTCTACACTGTCGCGGATATGTTTTTGCAGATTGGTACCTGCTTTGGGGTTTACGATAAACACCATTCTCCTTGGCCGCAACAGGTACGCCAGGAGGTCATTTTTGATAACCGGATTTGAATCTTCCATACAACTATCGGTTTGCCGGACAAAAATGTCTTGGGTTACATTCGTTCTGAAACGTAATCGCGCCAACGGTCAACAACCAATTGCATGTCTGAGGGCAAATCCGATTCAAAACGTATGTGTTGCTTGGTGGTAGGATGTTCAAAGCCAAGTATTTTGGCGTGTAAGGCTTGTCTGGGCAGCGAGGCCAGGCAGGATTCAACAAATTGCCTGTATTTGGGATACAAGGTTCCTTTCAGGATTTTGTTGCCACCGTAACGAATATCTCCGAAAAGGGTATGGCCAATGGACTTCAAATGTACCCTGATTTGGTGCGTGCGACCCGTTTCCAGCCTGCATTCCACCAGTGTACAGTAGTAGAAACGTTCTACTACCTTCCAGTGTGTAACAGCCCATTTACCATCTTCCCCTTCCGGAAAGACCATAAACAAGCGCCTGTCGTTCGGGTTTCTGCCAATATTGCCCCGGATAGTTCCGGAATCACCTTCCATATCGCCCCAAACAAGAGCGTAATACCTCCGCTCAATGGTATGGTGGAAAAACTGGTTGGCCAGGTGCGTCATGGCATATTCATTTTTCGCCACTACCATGATGCCGGTGGTATCCTTATCAATGCGGTGTACAATGCCAGCCCGGTTGGGTTCGTTTCCTTCCTTGACCGGCAATTCTTTGAATTGCTCCTGCAAATGCCAGGCTACAGCGTTCACCAAAGTGCCGTTTGGAATGCCTACGCCCGGGTGTACTGCCAGGCCGAAAGGTTTGTTAATCACCAGTACATCCGCATCTTCGTAAATGATATTCAGAGGGATAGGCTGCGGAGTAATATCAAAGTTCTCTTCCAGCGATTTGGGCAGTACAATAGAAATGGTATTACCTGGCCGCACGCGGTAATTGGGCTTAACTTCCTTGTTGTCTACCTGAACCGAACCCGCGCGAATAGCATTTTGAACCTTATTTCGGGATCGGTTGGCCAGGCGATCCATGAGGAATTTATCCAGCCGGATGACTGACTGCTTGGGATCAGCCACTATTTCATGACGCTCATAATAATCCTCGGAAGCAGGCATGTCTTCTGCCTCCATGTCGGAGTCAATGGGCGCCGGGGTAGGGTCGGGGTCAAGAGGCAGTTGAGTCAAATCATCTACAATCATGGTGTAAAGGTAGGTGTTTTTCGCGGACACCTAATGACCTGTTCTCCCGGTAACAGTGATTTCCACCCGACGGTTCATTTGTTGTTGTTCTTCAGTGCTGCCCGTGTAAGGGTGCAACATTTTGGAGTTTTCGTAGCCTTTGGCGCTTATTCTGCCGGCCTCAATGCCATTTTTCAGCAAATAATCCCTGACGGTATTGGCCCGGTCCGTACTCAGCGTTCTTAAGGCCGGGTCTTCTTTGGTCATCATGTATTGTGCAGGGGTTTGTCCTGGCTTCAAAGGATACTTGTGGTTTTTATCGTAGGGCCTGTTCACATGCCCTCCGATTTCAATGACCAGATCCGGGTTTAACTGCATAAACCGGAGAATTTTGGGCAATTCCGGTTCTGAAACAGGCAGGAGTTTTGCCTGGTTGCCTACAAAGTACAGATTACGAAGTATAACGGTTTCGCCAGGTTCGGCCGGAGGAAGGACAATGTTGGGGGAAATTTTGTACTTTTTATACAATTCCGGACTGCCCATCACTTTCAGGGTTACGGACTCAAAAAAATAGTTCTTCTCCACCACCTCAATTTTGACAATGGAGTCTTTCGGCAAATTTACCCGGTACCAGCCCAGCGAGTCGGTGCGCACGGAATCCTTGCGTATCTTGCTTTGAAAGGTAACGGTTGTTTGGATGCCCTGGCCGTTCCGTTTATCGGTCACCTGGCCTTCCAGAAGCGCCATGGGTACCTTTCTGGCTATTTCTACTATTGCCCGGCGATTTAGCGCCCTGCCGGTTTCTGTCTGGTTACTGGTTTTGGGGGCTTTTTCTCCAAGAGCATACACGGCGATAATAGACGCCTCCGGGACGCCTTTCCCATTTAGCCATCGGGTTACGGCTTCGGCACGTTGTTGGGAAAGTTGTTTGTTAAATGCTTCACTGCCAACAGCATCTGTATGTGCAGTTACCCGGAAGGTTTTATCGCCAGGAATGGTAGTGAGGATGCTATCCAGGGCCTTTAAGGCCATTCTATCCAGCTCTGCCTTGCCGGAGGCAAAATGGATCTCCAGCTGTTTCACATCATATAATGAGTCAAAAACCGATTGTGCATATCCGATCTGATAAAGCGTCAAAAGAAAGGCTAACACTAGCGTTTTGGATAAAAAGGAACAGGTAATAGACGCAAGCGTGAGGTTTTTGGATACGTGCATATATAATGAGTTTTAGCGGTAAATGTCTGAACTAAACACACTTATACATCAAATTATTGTACCCCAATGCCCCTCCAAAATGCCCCTCCAAAATGACCTTCAAATGGCCCTTCACTACCTCCTCCGCGGCTGATTCCACTCTTCTTTTTCAGCGAAACGGACAATGATTTTCATCAGATTAACCAGGGTTAGGAATACGATGAAACCAACCGTCACCACAATATAAATCCAGCGGTAACTGCCTGCCTGGCTTAAAGTAACTCCGGAAAAACCCCAGGCAAGCATGCTGGTGCCAAACCCCAGCCCCAGATAACTGTAAATAGAAGAGCCCCAGTATTTGACAAAACTGGCTGCTTTCAAACTGAGGAGACTGTTCATCATGGCAAAAAACAGCATAAATGCCGCGCCAATCGACCAGGCGTATAAACGATCAACTTCCATCATCCCGGAAATGGTACTCAACCAACCGAGGGCCATCAGGATCAAGGCTACACAAAACGTGGCTACAGCCTGTACTGGCGGGTGATCCATTCTGTCAAAAAAACGTGTCATAATTATGTATGGTTGAGATGTTGGACTGTTGGACGTTAGACTGTTGATTTGTTATATAAAAAGGAAGAATGCCAGATTGCCCACAAATCCAGTCCAATATCCAGCAATCCAAAATCTATTACTGTCCAAAAAGATGAACCCAGTGTCCGTTCCAGGAAAACTTGCCAATACCTTCTGCGGTTTTGGCCTGGGCTGAACTGAGTTTTGCCACCCGGTTGTAGGCGGCTCGGACTTGCTCTTCAGTGGCTACTTCAGCATGAGTTTTAGCCGCCGATTCCGCTATGTATCCATGTAGTAATGCGTTCATTTCTTTGCGAAACAGCTCAGGTGAACCAAAAATGTCAACTCCAAGAACCTCTCCACCAGCTACCGCTACCATCCCTACTACATTCTGCTGGTCAGCAAATGCCTCTTTTAGGTGAGCATAGTAAGTGTCACGCCGCTTTTTGCTTTCTGTCTCAGCATCCAACGCTGTATAGGCGCTCGTGGGAGAATTGGCATCGTTTTCCTTGGTAACCGTAGCAACTGCATTCCACACCTCCTGTTGGTTTTGCGACTGATGCACCGCCCGGCGAACGGAAGGGCTTGCGACATTGTAATATCCCTTGAATGCCGCAATGTCTTTTTCGGCAGGACTGGCCTGCGGGTCATAATAGGTTGAGCGACCAGCTTCCACGCAATACACCTCAATATTGCGCACCGTCATGGGCATAATCACCTCATGGTGTGCAATCACCCGGTCCTGATTTCCTCCTTTCACCACATCGCCGGAAAGCATAAGTATGGTATCCTGGCTTTTATTTTGAACGGTTAGTGCATGAAACCAGTTGTCTTCCTGTTTGCCAAACTGCTTGCGTTCCAGAAGCCGGAAGCCAGGGGTGCGCATGCCTTCCGCCAGCGTTTTAAGTTGGGCCAGCGACTGATTTTCGGAAATCAGGGCAGCATCGGCTGTAATGGGGTATAAGCGCAGATTTTCATACACCCACCTGGGGTTGCTGTCTGTCAGCAACTCAAGTTGCGAGGATGTTTGCGTAGCCGCAGATTTGTCGGACTGGCAGGCAGTCCACAACAGGCTGGTAATTGCCAGCGCCAAAAGAGAAATTCTGATCATGTGGAAAGTATTGGGTTCAACGATCTTTGCTGCAGAATGGCTTCAAAAGTACCGAACAAAGGGATCATGGAAAAGTTTTTCTGCGCCAGGTTGAAAAAAAATCTGCAATCCTTGTAACATCGCCAAACCTGTAGCGTCTTCTCCTCAAACAAGGCGCAAAATTGCATGACCCGGACCATCTTTCAAGAACAAGTTCTTCCTATCCGGAACAAACTCTACCGGTTCGCACTGCGAATCACGGGTAGCGTACATGAGGCGGAGGATGTAGTTCAGGAAGTGCTGGAAAAGGTCTGGAAAACGGCTCCTGAACAATCGGTTAACGTGCAAAATTGGGAAGCCTGGTGCATGACCCTCACACGAAACCGATCGCTGGACAAAACCCGGAGCCAATCGCTCAGACGCACTGCTCCATTGGAAGGAGTAGCTGAACGAAGTGCAGAAGGGTATAATCCGGCTCAGGCAACAGAAAGCGCAGATTTGGTGCATAAAGTAAAACAATTCATGCAGAATCTGCCAGACAAACAGCGCATGGTGATGCATCTGAGGGATATAGAAGAACTCACCTACGAAGAAATTGCCGAAGCGCTAAGTATCAGTATGGAACAGGTTAAAGTGAACCTGCACAGAGCCAGAAAAACTATTCGGGAACAAATGACAGGTTTGACATAAAATCAAATACTCATGAAATACGAACAAATTCAAGCATTGCTAGACCGCTACTGGGAGGGAGAAACCTCTCTGGAAGAGGAACGCGCCCTGAAAGCGTATTTCAACGCCGGTCCGATTGACGAACGACTGCAAAATGTAGCTCCGCTCTTCCGAGCCTTAAAAGAGGAACAGCTGATAGAGCTCAAAACCCGGGCAAAGACAGCCACCATTCGTCCGCAAATGTATCAATGGGCAGCAGCAGCCTCGGTTGCACTTTTGCTGGCAGCAGGTTGGTGGATGTGGCCTAAGGCAACGCAACAACAGATGGATCCTATTGCCCGGCAGCCAGTTGCGCCAGCTACACCAGCAGTTCCTGTGCCAACTCCTTTGCCGCAGGAATCAGTGGCAGCTGTTCAGCCACAAAAAACGCTGGTAAATAAAAAGCCAGCCAAACGAAAACCACAACCGATCAATAAATCCAATGAACAGGAAATAGACCAGGAAACTGCCATGGCAATGGCTGAAATAAAAGCCGCTTTGGCGTTGGTTTCAGCTAAACTGGATAAAGGCAAAACTCAGGCCGTGAAAAAAGCTTCCTATCTGGAAGTGGTGGAAAAAGTGCCTAAACGTAAAGAAGGATAACCTCAAACAAACCCGCATCATGCCTAACTTCAATCCAACTTCAATCAGTTTTTTAAATTTTCAAGCTATGAAACAGATCATGTTCTCGCTGCTCTTTGTGATAGCAGCATCCGCAACCACTATGGCACAAAACGATGCCATCACCCGATTCTTTAACCAGTACAGTGAAGACGAGCGCTTTACCGTGGTGTATATCGCACCAAAGCTCTTTCACCTGGCTGCTAAAATCGAAACCGACGATGAAGACTGGAATAGCATCCGCGAAATTGTAAAAGACCTTGGCGGTCTGCGTGTACTGACTGCCGACAGCATTTCCGACGGATTGGCATTGTACAAAACAGCTTTGTCTAAGGTGCCAACCAATGAATACTCCGAATTGCTCACTGTTCGCGACAAAGATGAAAATGTGCGCATCTGGATCAAAGATTCCGGCAATATCATTGAAGAATTGCTGCTGTTGGTGGGTAAACCAGACGAATTTGTACTGCTGAGCTTTACTGGCAAAATTGATCTCGACAAAATTTCAGAACTGTCGAAAGTGCTGGATGTAAAAGGCGCAGATCAATTGGAAAAAATCAAACCTAATAAAGACTAAACCTCCTGCCATGAAAGCGATCCGTCTCATTATTGCCGGCATTTTGCTGGCTACAGGCCTCCATGCCCAGGATTATGGGCTCTATTGGAAATACAAGGATTACGATGGCGGAATCGCTGTCAGTATCCCCCGATGGGCAACCTTTGTTGGTTCTGCCTTTATGGATGAAAAAGAAGAACGCCAGCTTGTTAGGAAAATCCACAAGGCCAGGGTACTTTTTTTCGAAGATGGCAGCCCCTTTAGTCAACGGGATTTGAAAAAATTCCACCGCAAAGCTCGGCGTCGTCACCTCGATGAATTGGTCACGGTAAGAAGTGGCAAAACCCATGTGAGCGTACTGGCCAAGTCCAGAAGAAGTACCATACGCAAGGTAGTGGTACTCTTCAGTTCCGAAGAAGGAGCAGGTCTTGTAACCGTAAAAGGCAACTTCAACCTGAACGAAATCAATCGGGTAATTGAAAAGTCCAGCAAAGGCAACAAAAAAGATAAGGAATTCAGTATTCCGAATCTGCCTAAAGTGCCGGTAAAACGCACCTGAGTTTTAGTTACCGCCGAGGCGCGGAGCCGCAGAGATTTTTTGCGCTCCGCGCTTTCGTTTTTCTATAGCAAACCCTCCTCTAAAACAAACCCTCTGCGCCTCCGCGTCTCGGCGGTAATTAAATCCTCTGCGGTAAATAACTCCCCCGTACATTACCACTCAACAATAGTGGTATCCCTGTCAAACACCAGCACAGTGAAAATACCTACCGGGTTAGCAGATCCACTTATATTGCTTTTGATAGGGGAGGGCTGCGCAAAAGGGTTCAGATTGCCTATAACAGCCAGATCCACGCTTTCTTTAAAATCGTAATAATCTCTGGTTACATGGAAAATGGTATTGAAAACGGTATCCCCTTGCTTTAATTCATATCCGGTACCAAAAGCAATACTTGGCGTTTGGGAGAAACGGTCGGTTACCAGAAAATCCTGATCCGGAAAGCTGTCTAAAGAGCTGTAATTCAATAATCTGCGATAAAAATTTTCCTTGCTCTGGTCGTCTGTGATATAAGTCAGCATTCTGGCCAGCGTATCTCCCTCCGCATTCGGTTCTACGACAATACTGTCGATGGGTACCGCAGCAAGCATGGTGGTATTACCACGGATTTCTCCGCCATCCGGCAGTCTGATGAACAGGGAAAAACTGGTTCCGGGGGCTGAAGGCACCAGGTTTTCGCCCACATAATTAAATACCTTGATGGGATTGGGTACCAGGGTGAGCTGGTTTTTCAGGGTATCGGTTTGACCGTTGTAACTGATGGTTACAAATGCGCCATCGAAGAGGGCGTTTTGCAGGAAATTGGAACTCAGGCCCAGGGTGTCAAAAAAGGCATAACTGCGGGTTAGCAACAGCCTGAATGGTTTGCCTGGTTCCAGATAACATTCCACTACGGGTTGACGCTCGTAATCAGGCAGGTCAATTTCCACGTCTTTGCTCAGGTTGCAGGAAGCCATCAAGGCAATGCCCATAGCCAATGCAAGATGTTTTATATGGTAGCGTTTCATAATTTGTCGGTTGAATAGGTTAAAACTTGAAGTTCCAGGTCAAACTTGGCAAAATGGGAAACAAGGAGATCTGTCTGGCCCGGATTTCAAACGGAACTTCCCCAACAGGTGTGGTTTGTGTTTCCACCGCAATGGTTATAAAGTACGGATTACGACGGTCTGTTGCGTTGTAGACGCTCAGGGTCAGGTCGTTCTCCATACCTTTTCTGTTCTTCCACTTATACACAATACCAAGGTCTGAACGGGTGTAAGCCGGATATCTGAAGGTGTTTCTCGGACCATAAATCGGTACCACAAACTGTGGCTGTGCTCCCGGAAAGTCGGTAAACGATGCCCGGCCGCTGGGCAGCCATGCCGGATAGCCTGAGGTGTACACAAAAGTTGCAGTCAGTTGAAGCGATTTTTCCTTGCCGCGTTTTCTCCACCTCGTGACATCCCAAAGCGCTACAACGCTGAGGTTGTGGCGTGTATCGTGGCGTGGAGCAAACCATGCGCCATTATCAATGTCCGGAAAATCGCCGCGCTTTACCCAGGCCAGGGTGTATCCAATCCATCCCGTTAGCCGTCCTTCCTTTTTTTCAATTTCCAGTTCAAGTGGAGAATATGCGTATGCCCTACCAATGGTCAATTCATTTTCCAGATCATTATTGCCAAACAATTCTGCACCATCTTTAAAGTCTACAGTATTCTGCATCCACTTGTACCAGGCTTCCCAGGTCACCAGAATTTGATCGCCAAACAAATACGAGAAGCCCGCAGCTATCTGATCGCTTACCTGTGGCTTCACGCCCGTGGTGGTTGGATACCAGATATCCGTAGGCAGGGATAATCCGCTACTGGCCAGCAAATGCACATATTGGTTCATGCGCGCGTACGAGGCTTTCACCGATAATCGTTTGCTGGCTTCATAATTGGCGGCAACTCGAGGCTCTAAGTTGGCATAAAAAGCAGGATTGTTCTCCCACATAGACAAGCGAAGGCCATAACTCAGCTTCAAACGGTCAATAGCCCATTCATCAGCAGCATAGGCGCCGTATTCCCAGCCATCGTATTCTCTTCCTGCCTCAAAGCGCACTCTGCCATCGTCGCTGCCTGCCTGCAAACGTGCCGTTACAAAATCGTGATACGTTGTATTGGCGCCAAAACGCACGGTATGCGTATTGTTGGGTTGCCAGTAAAAATCCACCTTGGTATTAGCGTCCATCACATTACTTCCCAAACTAAAGGAAAAGCCCTGCAGCTCGTTCTGGATTTTATACCGGTAGTCGGAATACGTAAAGGTGGTATTGGCAAATAGGGTAGGGCCGAATACGTGATTCCAGCGTGCAGTGCCGGTAGCATTGCCCCAATCGAAACGGAAATCAAACGTAGGATCTTTGAACGTAAACACGTCACGACCAAAATAACCGCTCAAAAACAAACGATCCTTAGGCGAAAGGGTAAAGTTAACCTTGGTATTCAGGTCGTAAAAGAAATACCTGGGAATCTTGTTGAACTCCGGATCATCCGCATTGCCTCGGTTGATAGCTTCTGTGATGATATCGGCGTAGGTGCGGCGGCCACTAATAATAAAAGAGGATTTGTCTTTTTGAATAGGTCCTTCCAGAGTTAATCGGCTGGAAATCAATCCAATGCCGCCGGTTCCGCTTAGTTTTTTGTTGTTTCCTTCCTTCATTCGCACATCAATGACTGAGGATAGACGTCCGCCGTATTGTGCCGGAAAACCGCCCTTGTACACCTTTAAATCTTTAACGGCATCTGAATTGAAGGTGCTGAAAAAGCCAAACAGGTGATTGGCATTATACACTACCGCTTCGTCCAGTACAATGAGGTTTTGATCGTTATTGCCACCGCGCACAAACAAACCGGTTGTGCCCTCTGAGCCGGGAGTAATACCGGGCTTAAGCTGAAGAATTTTGATGATATCCGTTTCACCAAACAGGGCAGGAAGCGCCTTTACTTCCTTTGTGGAAATGGTGGAAACAGACATTTCTGTGCTTTTTCTTTTTTCGTCGAGCGCATTGGCTTTTACTACCACTTCCTGCAACATGGCCCCCACAGGAAGCAGCTGGATGTCGAGTTTGACGTCTCCCTTGGGCAAGATTTTGGTGTTGAAGGTCTGGTATCCGATGTAGGAGAATTTGAGCTCAATAGAGTCAGATCCGGTGGGTACGGTCAGCGAATAAAAGCCGTATTCATTGCTGGCATTGCCTTTCCCAAGTCCTATAGCCTGAACGGTGGCGCCAATAAGCGTCTCTCCGTTCTGACTGTCGCGGATGGAACCACTGACGGTGGCATTTTGTGCCTGCGCAAGAAGTGGGAACAGAAACGTGAGGGGAAAAAGTTTTAAATAGTTCATGTGTTTGCAGAAAGTCCGGGTAATTGAGCGGTGGATGGATTTGTTTTTTGAAATAAGGCTTTGGGGTATACGCAGGGCTAAAAAGCAGGAACAGGTCAGATGAAACTTTGTTCTGCAAAGGGCGCAGTTTACTGATGAATTTAAAATTTCATTCGACCAATTTCAGGTCCTTTTCGATTTGACAGATCTTGAGTGGAAAAATTGGCCTGGGTGGCAAAAAGTAACAAATAAAATTTTTATACTTTTTTTATGAAATATTTTGTTTTAAAAAACAAGTTGTTTATTTTTGTGCTGTCTTTTAAAAAATACGTGTCAACAAACCCTTGTTTATGCCACAATTAGAAGTTTTTGAAAGCAAAAAAGGCACCAAAGTAGTGGCCGCCTCTAATCTGCATGCAACGCTGAAGCTTCCGGTACGTCAGTACGGCACTCAAATCCGTCGCTGGCTCAAAGATGTGTATGAGTTTGGCGATGGTATTCGCAAGCCACAACCATACCGCGACTATGCCAAACGACCCCGTCCGGGTGAACCCCTGGAGGATTTTTACCTTACCCTGGAACTGGCAAAACTCATTGCCTTGCGCAGTAATAGTCGCGACAAGCTGAAATATGCCCGTTTGCTGGAGCTTTTTGCCAATAATGGTCAAATGAACCTATTCGCCTGAATCATGCGGTATAAAAAGTAGCCTCCTGTTTGTGCAATAAGTTGCAGATTGGCATCATAGGTGTATATCATTGTTCAGACTACTAGACATTTTATGATAGACATGGTTGCTCAAAAGTTTGATTTTCAACTATTTAGCAAACGGGTCTAATAGCTGATATCCAAATGTCCATTAGTCTGCTTATTGTTTAACACACCAAATAAGCATTATGCAGCTCCAATCTCTTATTGTTCGTTTTTGCCTGGCATCTGTACTGCTGTTTCAAGGTTTTTTAGCCCTGGCCACAGACCATCGTCTCTCACCACAGGTTCAGGAAGTTACTGTTTACCGCTCAGGCGCCAAAGTGAGCAGCGTAGGCTCTGTGAAGGTTTCTTCCGGAAAATCTAAAGTCATTTTTGAAAATCTCTCTCCCTGGTTTGATCCCAACAGTCTTCAGGTGCGAATCAAGGGAAGTGCTTCACTGCTTTCTGCTGTTTTTCAGATCAAAACGCCAGCGCCTATACCCGAAAACCCTCGCGCACCTGTACTGCGCGATTCTCTACTCTGGCTGAGCGATGATATGGTAAGGATTCGGGACGAAAGGGATGTTTTGGATGCAGAAAAAGTATTGATCGACCGGAAAATGGACCAGGTAGGCACAGGGAGTGATGGTCCCAATCATCATATTTCCCTTACAGTTGCAGAACTCCGTGAACTTTCTGCTTTTTACCGGCAAAGACTGGGCGAAATCCGGGAACGACTCCTGCAATTGACTATCCGGGAGCGCAAACTGAATGAACTTTACCTTAAGCTTCAGCAGGAACTGCAACGCATTCAACCCAATGCCTCCAATAATACAGGTGAAATAGTGCTCCAAATAGAAACAGATGCACCTCAACAACTTGAAATAATCTGTAACTATCTGGTTTCTCAGGCTGGCTGGACACCACTGTACGACCTGCGTTCAGAAGGCATGGAAAAACCATTACGCCTGCTGTACAAAGCCAAGGTGTTTAACGGATCCGGATTCGACTGGAAAGGTGTTCGCATGAAACTTTCTACCGCTAATCCGCTTGCTAATAATGATCGACCCATTCTGACACCTATTTATGTGAACTATCGCATTTATGCCGCCATTCCTGAGTCGAATGTAGAGAAAGACGCCCTGTATAACATGATGCAGGTTCCGTCAGCGCCCATTGCCCGGGATCTGGAACGATCTACCGGAAGTGCCGACGATGGTGAAATTGTTGAGATTTTTGCCCCTGATAATACAGACGAGCTCATGGCCAATTTTGATGTAAAAAAGCCTCAGGATGTGTTGTCCGATGGCCAGGAAAATATTGTGGAACTGGAAGAAATGGATATCCCGGCGGCATATGAATATCATGCGGTTCCGAAACTTGACCCTGCCATATACCTGCTTGCTAAAATTACCGATTATGGCCGGTATAACTTATTGCCAGGTATAGCCAATGTATTCTACCAGGATACCTATATAGGCCAAACTTCCATCAACCCGCAAACCGTTGCTGATACCATGCTCTTATCGCTGGGGCGCGATGAACAGATTACCATCAAGCGGGTTCAGCCAAAAGAGTTGACCGAACGCAAAAAGATATTCAGTAACACGGTCAAGGAAACCTACACCTATGAAATTGTGGTGAAAAACAATAAATCCTTGCCCGTGCGCGTGGAAATACTGGATCAAATTCCTGTTTCCCGACAAAAGGATATCGTGGTCGAGCTGGAAGACAAAGATGGCGCTGAATACCAGGAAGAGTTTGGTAAACTCAAATGGGAATTGGAAGTACCTGCCAACCAAAATAAACGCATCAGGTTTACCTATACCGTGAAGTATCCCAAGGGAATGCAGGTAAGCTTAGGCAAGTAAAGTTTTACGCCCTTGCGTCGGAATGACGCAAGGGCGTAAAATCTTGGGAGATTTGTCCAAATCTTCATGCCCGTACACGGGCAATGCAATGCCCAACTCTCCCTAATCCGCCACATTTTTCTTTTCCAGTCTTTTATGCAAGGGTAAAATCAGCGGAAGCGATGCAGAACCATACCAGGGATGAAGCTCCATGATTAATCGCCCGGCCTGAATAGCAGGGTCAGTAGCGGTTAAAGCCCTGGCCTCCTCAACGGTGGAAACATTAAAAATATAAATCCCTCTCACATCACCATTGTCCATAAACGGACCCGCCAACACTAGTTTGCCGCTTTCAGCAAGACGGTTAATGTTGTCGAGGTGCCCTTTTTGTAATTGAGCTGCAGTAATGGAATCCTGGCTGCGGTTCGGGCCCCTTTTCAAAAAAGCCATGACGTATTGTTTCATGCCATACTGGTCTGCACCCAGTTGGGTGGCCATTTGTTCATCATAGCCAGTCTGGGAATTGGTGATGGCTCCGTAAAGGGCTGACCCGGCAGAGGCAGATTGTTGTTTTGTTGGGCTACAGGACCAGTAAACTACAACTGCCAGTAAGAAAATCAAGGGTTTTATTGTATTTTTCATAGCCATAAAGATTACGTCCAATCGGCAAGGTTGCCTGCCTTGTCAAGCACGATTCTACCCGCTTCATCCGTCATCACGGTGCCACAATCTGCTAATGGATCGTGCTCGAAAAAGATCAGCTGTTTCTTTTCCAACGCTTCATGCAGCATCAGGGCCTTTTCTTCCAAAGTTATCAGCGGGCGTACATCGTACGCCATTACGTATGGCATGCCTATATGCCAACGGGAAGGCATGGCATCAGCAGCATAGAGTAATTCCTGCCCAGAATCCAGGGTGATCAAAGGCGCCATCATCGCTTCTGTATGTCCGTTGAATAAACGGATGTTTATACCAGGGCAAAATGCTGCATTTTGCTGATCGGGGATAAAGTGCAGCACGCCTGCCTGTTGTAATGGAACAAAGTTCTCCTTCAAAAAAGAGGCCCGCTCCCGTTCGTTCGGATTCATCGCCCATTGCCAGTGTCGTTCGTTGCTCCAATATCGGGCCTTGGGAAATGTTGGGGCCACTTCACCACTCTCCTCATCCCTCCACAATGCACCTCCACAATGGTCGAAGTGCAGGTGCGTAAGTATCACATCTGTAATATCTTCTTTTGATAATCCAGCCTGGGCAAGAGAGCCCAATAGACTTTGGTCGCCGTGCGGTGAAAAGTGACTACGGAATTTTTCATCCTGTTTGTTACCCAGTCCGGTGTCAATAACAATGTTCCTGCCATCGGGTGTTTGCACCAGCAAGGGACGCATGGCCCAGGTACACATATTCTGTTCATCCGGTGGATTCAGTTTTTGCCACATTCGTTTGGGAACTACACCAAACATGGCTCCGCCGTCCAGTTTAAAATTGCCGGCATGTAACGCAGTAACTTTTATGGCCATTTATCTAAAAAGCTTGTATCCGTTTTCCCCGGCAAGATAACCCAAAAATTTGTTTAAACCCTGCCATTTGGCATCGTTTAGTTCGTAGCTGATATTCTCCCGGAAATACTTTTCGATATCAAAACTGGGGTTATTGGGGATGATTTTCAAAAGTTCCGGTAAGTGGTCCAGCCCAAAACGCAAAGCATGGTTAAAGCGAGCCGTTAATTCAGCAGAAACAGGTTTGGTGCTTATCCAGGCGGCAAAAACAAATGGTAATCCGGTCCAATCAACCCATGCTTCGCCCAGATCATAGATGTAAGGGTACTTTTGCTCCAGCCCAATGGCCCGGTCACCAATAATGACCGCCGCAGTACTGCCCCCAATGCGTTGCTCAAAGCCTTCGGTAGCAGGGATAAAAACGGGTTGCACTTTCCAGTAGTCGCGACAAAGGATCTGCACCAGTGCTACGGAGGTTCTGGAGTGAAAATCGAGGTAAATTTGTTGAATGTTCTCCAGTGGTACTTCAGAAAACAGGCAAACTGTTTTAACCGCCCCCGTGGCCCCAATACAATAATCTGATACCAGATATGCCTGGGGCAACTGTGGAATAATGGCTACTGGTGTAAGGGCAACATCAGCTTCGCCGGTCAGTAATTTTTGAGCGCATACTGATGGAATATCAAGACTCAAATCCATGATGCCCGCCAAATCACTGCGATATAAACCGTAAATAAATGGCTTGGTATTCAGATAGCTTACAGCTGTCAAACGCATGGGCGGGCAGTTTAAAGATTCATCAAATGGCTGGTATCGTTCTCCAGTTCAAATTCCCAGCGACCATCAATATAATGCGCTACATATAACCCGGTATTGGTATGATCAGCACTTTCCATTTCGCTGGCAGGTAATCCCTTCAGGTGGGTTATCAGGCAGCGGATAGCTCTGCCATGGGTAGCTACCAGAATCTTTTTTTCCGGTCTGGTTTTTACCCACTCCACAAACCGCTCAATGCGGTCGAGTAATTGGCGGGCAGATTCCCCCTCTTCAATGGACGCATCCAAATCACCGGAGCGCCAGGAGGCTATCATGCGCTGATACCGTTCGTTTTGCTCTGCCGACATAGGTTGCCCCTCATGAATGCCCCAGCTGATTTCATTGACATCAGCTGTTTGCTCCCAGGGGATGTCACGTTCAATAAATTGCTGAACAGTTTGATGGGTTCGACGAAGTTTTGAAGTAACCACCAGCTCAAAATCCACGTGCTGGTGCGCTTCATAAAATGCCCTTGCCTGTGCGTAACCCATTTCATTCAGCTCAGAATCAACGCCGCTGCCTTGCACGATATTGAGACGGTTTAATTCCGTCTGCCCATGCCTTAAGATGTATAATGTCACTGAAATTCAATTGTTTATGACGGGTAATTCCAGGTAGCCTCTGAAAGCTTTATCTTCTTCGAATACCACATCTGTGAAATCATGCACCTCATTATACAGGGTGTCGCGCTCAATAGGCTTGCGCCCAACCTTGCGGATCATATCTACCAGTTGCTGGGTGGTAAGTACCGGGTTTTGCTCTTCTGAGCCCGCCATGGAGTAAATTTTGGTAGTGTCGTCAATGGTGCCATCCAGATCATCTACACCAAACGCCAGCGCCAGTTGGGCAGTAGTTCGGCCAATCATGGGCCAGTAGGTTTTTACATGGTCAAAATTGTCCAGGTAAATCCTGCTGATGGCATAATTGCGCAGGTCTTCCACAGCTGTACTTTCCGGGATATGGCTCATTTGATTGTCCTGATTCCGGAATTTAAGGGGGATAAATGTTTGAAAGCCCCCAGTTTTATCCTGTAACTGACGGAGTCGTTCCATATGGTCTACCCGGTGTTCGTAGCGTTCAATATGGCCATAAAGCATGGTGGCATTAGAGCGCATACCCAGCTCATGCCAGATTTCGTGAATACGCAGCCATTGATCTGCATCGCATTTATCTGCGGCAATTTGTTCTCTGATTTCTGGATGGAAAATTTCGGCTCCGCCGCCTGGCATACTGTCGCAACCAGCTTCCTTTACCATTTTCATGCCTTCTTCGTAAGACACCTTGGCTTTTTTGAAAATGTAGTGGTACTCTACAGGAGTGAGGGCCTTTACATGAAGTTCCGGTCGGTGTTCCTTGATTTTGCGGAAAAATTCCAGGTAAAATGGCAGGTCATACTGAGGAAGTACGCCACCTACAATGTGCACTTCTGTTACCGGCTGACCATCGTATTTGTACACCATTTCCAGCATTTCTTCCATGCTAAAGGCCCAGGCATCTGCATCGCTGCGCTGTTTGATAAGCCGGGAGTAGGAGCAAAATTTGCAATCATACACACACAAATTAGTGGGTTCGATATGGAAATTCCGGTTGAAATAGGTTTTGTCGCCATTCTTCCGCTCTCTAACATGGTTAGCCAGGGCGCCAACGTAAGCCAATTCTCCTTTTTCGTACAAAAACACGCCCTCATCAAAACTGATGCGCTCACCTCGTTGCACCTTTCTGGCTATGGATTTGTGGGTTTCACTCAGGTTGGGATCTTCAAGCAGGATGGATAAGTCTGTTGCCATATGTTGGAACGATATATGGGTAAAATCGCAATCCTGTAAACCCGTCTGGAGAACAATGGTTTACAGGATTGCGATTGTTAACACTCAATTGGAAACATATTTCCTGATTATTCGAAGCGGCGCTTGTAGAACCAGGTATTGTCATTCAGGGTGAATCCGGCGCTCAGGCGGAAATAAGTTTCTTCAATGGGGGAGTCCGCACCAATTTTACCAATCTCCAGCGCAATGTTCACGAAGGATGTTTGTTGCCTGGGCAATACCACCGGCAAGCCAATACCCATAGTCAAACCAACATCGTTAAAGTTTTTGCCGCTAACAGTGCGCGGGTCCTGACGGAAATAACCGCCCAGACGGTAGCGCCAGCGTTTCAGAAACTTATTGTACGAAATGTAATCCGGGATATATTCCACGCCGCCGGAAATGTTGAAGGTATTCCGCATGGATTGCGGCCGGGCTTCGTTTTCGTAGTTAGACCAGGATTCCATGCCAAATTGAGCACCGAGTTTAAGCTTGTTGGCCTTAACGTACAAAAGGCCCACACTGAATGCGGCCGGAAGGCTGATTTTCCGCTCCTGATCCACAGTAGCTGAAAGGGTATCAGCATCTGAATAATTGCCGTTAGACAGCTGGCCGCGACTGCGAATCTGGAAACGATCTTCCAGGGCTTTGAGCTTGTACTGGCCATTTCCAGTTACACCAAGCGTAATCCATTTTGTCGGAATTTCTTTATCCTGTTCAGAGCGCTTGAGGATAAAGTCGTGTTGAACACCCAGGTTCCACACAAAGCCATTAGCCACGATATCTTGCCTGATATTATCCTGGAACGTGGGCAGCTTGACGTCGCTGGTATCCGTAAACAGGGTATTGTTTGAATAGGTTGTTTTTCCAAACAGCCAGCCAAGGTTCAAGCCTACGGCTGTGTTCTTTCGTTTCGCGGCGCCGGTCCACGCGAGGCGGTACAAGCCGCCGCTACCTTGGAAATTGTTCTGGATGTCGTCGATGTTAGGCAGTGTGTCGCGGGTTAAAATGTTGTAACCAACCCTGGAATAAGGTGTAACGCCGATGCCCATGCCGTAGTTCCAGATGGATTTTTCGCGGTCCAGCACTTCATTGATTGGGCTTTTCAGGGTAAAACCCAGTGCCAGATGGGAAAGGTTGCCACCCCATTCATTTTGGGTGGTAGAACCTGCAGTATACTGGCTGTATTTGGCATACATACCGGTTTCGAGTGCAGTAGCGCGTAAATAGGCGTAAGAAGCAGGGTTGGAGGGGTTCAGGTGGTAGGGATCGTGAAAAGCAGCTGTCTGACCTCCCCATCCGGCCTGATTGGCAAAATACGGGTTAACGATATCGCCGACGCCGTATCTGGAATATGGGGAGTTGAATTTAGGTTGTGCTGCAAGACCCAGACTCGCTAACAGGAACAAAAACAGAAGGTTAGATCTCATTCGAGTGGAATTATCTTGGTGTAGATCGCACAGGCAGTTTAATTTGCCTGATCGTTGTATGTTAAAATGTGATGTAAGCCAATTAAAGTCAGATGAGGCGCCAATTGCTTTTCCGGGTGTTGAAAATGAGGAAAAAGAAAAGCAGCATCTCCTCCTGTGAGCACCGGAATACATGGTGAGAATTGGGTTTCAAAAAGTTTTATAAATCCGTTCATTTCAAGCAAAGAACCCAGGAATGCACCATTTTGCAGTGCAGTTTCTGTGCTGGTTCCGATGAAATTGGAGGGCAAATGTTGCGAAACTTCCGGAAGTCTTGCAGTGAATTCGTGCATGGCTTTGGCACGCATACCCAATCCAGGCGCAATATTCCCTCCTTTATATACTCCTTCTGAAGTCAGTAAGTCGTATTTGATACAAGTGCCGCAATCAATCACAAGGCAATTTTTTTGAGGGTATAACGCATGAGCGCCGGCTATCGCTGCCAACCGATCCTTACCAAGTGTTTGTGGAGTGGCGTATTGGTTGTCAAATGGCAGAGGAGTGGTATGGGTTAATTCCAGGTAAACCGGGAATGAACGGCTGAGCGTGTTGTGAAAATCTTCTTCCAGATTGGCAACCGATGAAACCATGACGTGCCGTACGGCATGAAGGTTGCCATATTCCACCAGCTGTTCTGCCGTCCAGTTGGTGACAACCTGATGTGAGGTTAATTTTCCTCCCTCAAACAGCCCCATTTTCCAGCGGGTATTGCCAATGTCTAACACAAGATTCATACAATCGGCTGCGAAGGTAAGCAGTGAAAGCTACAGTTAGCCAAAGAAAAAGCGCAATAGTTTGATGATCAAACCATTGCGCTCACAAGATTGCGGAGGAGGAGAGATTCGAACTCCCGGTACCTTTCAGTACGACGGTTTTCAAGACCGCTCCATTAAACCACTCTGGCACTCCTCCGTTGCGATAACTTCTTTTCGCGGGGCAAATGTATAACGACTTGTTGAATTGCAAAATATTGATCTTTTCTTTTTTCAAAAGAATCGCAATAAATTGTTGCCAGCGTTCTTAGTCTGTATCCAGCTTGATTAGGGTTGGGATCTCACCATTGCCCTCCATTTTGTCAAAAAAAGTGCGCAAATAGCGGCTCATTTCTTCAGATGCATCATATCCCAGATGTTTTGACTTGCAGAGTGCAAGCAAAGAAGAGCGGTTGGCTTTCAGCGTGTTGAGGGCCCGACGCAAATGCTCGGTTTTCAACCCACTGCTCATTAGAAAGCGGTCTTTGACAGTTTTCAAGCCCGTTTCCGAACTTGGAGTGGCATATGGAGCCGACACCAAACCGGAAAAATCAAAATCGTAAGGAATTACCAGCGATTTGCCGGAAATAGGGGCTTTTACCAGCCTTACATTACGTTGCATGGCAATTTCCCAATCCGTATTACCAATCATATATTCAAACATGACTGCCAAAGCGGCCTGGTTAGCATTCAAGCTGTCGGCCGGAACTCCGTAATCCTCGTTGATCTGACCACGCAGCCGAGCCACTAACTCTTCTTCATCTTCCAGCAAAATGGCATACATGGGTGATTTTGATTTTTCAACGTGGGTATCCCTGATGGTTAGTCGTATTAATCTTGCACGCAAACTGGCATCCGTTAGTGTTTCAAACATGCGGTAGGCCAGGTATTCCTTGATAATCAGTTCATCTCCTTTATCATTTTCAAAACAGGGTAACACCAATTTGATCTCATTCAGTGTGTCCAGTCCTTCCGCTACGAGTTCTTTTTTCTTGAACTTGATTTTCATAGGCGGGAAAGCTGATATCTTCCGGCGAAATTTCCCCCTTGGCTTAACCTCAATTTTGTATTGCTTGCCATCCGCTGTACGCAGGGTGGCGGGAAAGTACTGGTTGGTCTTCTTCTGCTCAATAATGGTAGTAAGGTCGCATTCTAAGGTCATTTTAGCCGCTTCCTTTTCAGTAAGCACCTGAAATATGCTTTTGGGTGTGGTGGTCCGCACAGTATCCTGCGCTTCTGTAATGGCATTGCCCAAACAGAATAACGCTAAAAGGAACCATCGGAAAGTATGAGTGATCGTCATCATGGGTTTCAGCAATTATGCGGCATGTGAAGATTAAAAAAAAACTTGGATTGCGAAATTATATCTTGAAACAGCGTTTTGACAAGGAAGGTTTCAGAATTATTGCAAAGTTAATGGGGCTCTTTCAGAAATCTATGTTATTTCGATAAAAAGCGGACTATACCCGCTTTGAATCCAACTTCTCCCGATGGAGTTTTATTGAAAAGCAAAGGTTGCAAAAACCTTTAGAATTGCCACTTGCTGACACCATATCTTACAGGCTTATGCCGTAAATTTGCGCTGCTATATTTTGGGGGCAATTTTGCAGCCAAAAATTTTGATTCACTAGGGGATTATGATGGTTGCATTGTCTTAGACCTGAGTAAATCTTCTACTTACACAATCTCTAACTTAACATCCATGAAAAAAGGGCTTTTACTTTTCCTTTTTGCTTCATTGGCCTGCATTCCCGCATTCAGCCAGGTGATGCCCCATGTCTGCGGCAACGCTGAAGACCAATCTGATCTCATCCCTCGGCTTCGGGAAAACAAATTAGTAATGGAAGCCATGCGCGCAGCTGCCGCAGATCGCAGCGAAGTCAGATATGTACCTATCCATTTTCACCTGGTAGGCGATGCTGATGGAAATGGTAAACATAAAGAAATCCGCATTCTGGAACAACTCTGTGCCCTCAACGCTGCTTATGAGCCAGTTGGCATTCAGTTCTACCTGAGCGAACACCCCACTTACGGACTATTCAATAAGTCCATCAACAATAACAACGTATTTGATAACCAATCCAATACATTGTTGATGAACCTTCGCCGCCACAATAATGCCATTAACGTGTTTGTGGTAGAAACACCTGTTTCCGGCAACAACCAGCCAGGTATCACGCTGGCTTATTACAACATTCCGCAAGACTGGATCGTAAGCCGCAAAACAGAAATCAACGGCGCTATGCCTAACAGCACCCTGCCTCACGAAATGGGTCACCTGTTTACACTGCCGCACACTTTCTTCGGCTACGAAAATAATCCGTTCGACGCCGCTGATCCAACCTGGCCCGTTGCGCCGGTAAATGCGCCATTGGGCAACGGTATCACCACCGAGCGCCAAAACGGTACCAATTGCACTACCTCCGCCGACGAAATCTGCGATACTCCGCCAGATTACAACTTCGGTTTCATCTCCAACAACTGCAATAACTACTCTGGTGGCGCTAAAGATCCACTTGGCACCCTGGTAGATCCAATGGAGAATAACTACATGAGCTACTTCCTGAGCTGCAGCAGCTATCAATTTACACAAGACCAAATTGATATCATGAATGCAGACCTGAGCAGCTCAGCCCGCAACTACCTCGACAACAGCTTTAGCCCGGTAGCAACCAGCATCAATACGCCTACTGATCTGCTGGTTGGTCCTGCGCATGCCGGCACAGTACCTTATTATAATGAGGTGTTGCTGGAATGGCAGCCAGTGGCCGGGGCTACCCACTATCTGGTGGATATCGATATCGTGTCTACCTTCGGAACGCAGTTTGCCCAGACGTTTATCGAGACCGGAACCAGCAAATTGCTGACCAACCTGTCTCCAAACAAAACCTACTACTGGCGTGTGAAGCCGTTCAACCACCTGGTTGGTTGTGCCGCGTTCCGTTCCAGAAACCTGAAGACCCCTGCAACGGCTACCACTGGTACCATTGAAATTGAAGGTCTGAATGCCTGGCAGATTGCTCCAAACCCTGCTCAGGATGCACAGGTTAACCTGCTGGTTAATGCCAACGACGCTTTCGAAGCTTCTGTTCGTGTAACAGATGCTGCCGGGAAAACGGTTGCTTTCCATCAGGGCGTTAACTTCCAGCAAGGTGAAAACACTTTTGCACTGGATATCAATGGGCTGGCAAACGGCCTGTACCTGGTGTCCTTGGAAAGTCAAAACGGCAGAAACGTGCGCAAACTCAGCGTTTTGCGTTAATATTTGCTTTAGTTTTTTAAACATCCCCTGCAACTCAACCATGTTGCAGGGGATGTTTCTGTTTACAGAACAACTTTTGACCAACAACTCTGTTGTAAACGAACTTTACTATAGCGTTAGTGAAAAAACAATCAGCTGAATCTACACAAACTCCCCTGGTTGAAGGAGTTGATTATTACCTGGAGAAAGGATGTTGGGTGTTTACCGAACATTACCTGCTCAAACGCGGCCAATGTTGTGGTAGCGGCTGCCGTCATTGCCCCTACCGCAAAAAAAAGGAACAAAAATCCTAAGCTTTTATGTAATCCTCTGCACTCCGGCATCCTGCTTGGCATATATCAATCACCAAACCTATTTTGCCATGCAGAAATCACTCTTATTGTTTATCGCCCTCTTCCAGGCAACAACCGCCTGTCAGTCTTCGCCTAATCCTGTAGCCATGGAGGTGGGTCCCAAACCTTTGACTGTAAGCTATCAGCAACAGCCCTCCAACCGGTCTAAAATACAGGTGGCTCTGTTGCTTGATACCAGCAACAGCATGGATGGCCTCATTGATCAGGCCAAAGCGCAACTCTGGAAAATGGTTAATCGCCTGGCCGATGCCCAACGTCAGCAAGTGGGTGTTGAACTCGAAATTGCGCTGTACGAATACGGCAACAGTGGCTTGGATGATTCAAATGGATTTATCAGACTGGTTCAGCCAATGAGTACCGATCTGGACGGATTGTCGGAAAAACTCTTCCAGCTTAGCACGAATGGAGGTGATGAATATTGTGGCTGGGTTATTAAAACCAGCCTGAAAGACATTCAGTGGTCTGCCAACGACAATGATCTGCGCATCATCGTTATTGCCGGAAACGAACCATTCAATCAGGGACCGGTAGATCCTAAAAATAGTTGTGGGACCGCTAAAGACCGGGGAATTTTGGTTAATACCATCTATTGCGGCGATTACGAGACGGGTGTTGCCTCCGGCTGGAAGGAAGGCGCAGATATGGGCAAAGGAAAGTATATGATTATTGATACCAATAAAAAGGTGGTTCATATCAGTACTCCGTATGATGGCAGGGTGCTGGAGTTGAACGAGAAGCTGAACAAAACTTATATCGGTTACGGAAAAGAGGGAGAAGCCAAGAAAATGCGTCAATCCGCGCAGGATGCCAATGCCTCACAATATGGATCTTCCAATTTTGCCCAAAGGGCCGCTGCGAAGTCAAAGGCTTCTTACCGCAACGAAGATTGGGATATCGTGGATGCTGCCAATTCGGACAGGAATTTCCTGGATAAGCTGGAGGAGTCGGCACTTCCTGCTGAGTTTAAAGGCAAAACAAAGCCGGAAATAAAAAAGGAAATTGAACGGCTGAGTAAGGAGCGGGATGCCATTAAAAAAGAACTGGCTGAACAGGAAAAGATGATGGCCTTGTTCATTGCAGAAGAAACCAGTAAAAAAGCTGGCTCTTCAGAAACGCTTGACAATGTGCTGATTAATGCAGTGGTAGAGCAGGCCAAAGCTAAAGGATTCAGTTTTCCGGAGATGAAGTAACAGGCTCTTTACCTAACCCGGATTTGCCACACTGCAGGCAAATCCGGGTTGTGTTTTTTGGGCCTGTGTATTTACATTTCTTCGTTACGCTTTTCCTTTTCCCAATCGGTTCGGGCAAAAACGATGGTAATAATACCCACTATCACCATAAGCAATTTGACCACGAATGCGCCCAAGCCGCCCAGTTTTTCCAGCCAGCTTAAAAAATACCAGTGTGTGCCCACCAGCTCCATAACGATAGAGGTGACACCAAAAGTGAGCAAAAGGTATCCTGAAAGCAGTAAAATTCCCTTGTTTTTCATGCGTAAGTTCAACTTGTTTGATTCCGCGAAGGTAGCTAAGCCAGGTCATTCCCGCAGGTTTAACTTGTTGTTCTACCAAATCCGGCGATTAATGCTTGTATGGTAAACCAAGAACCACCTCAAAGTGTTTGAATTGATCTACCTTTGCGCTGCAAAAAGCAGCCTTTTCCGGGTGGCAACGCTCAACTAAATAGATATGTCTCAAATTCTTGAAAACCAGGATATCAGAGCGCTGGGAAGCAATCTGGAATTGCTCGCCCAGCAGGTAGTAGAAGGATTTATTGTGGGCCTGCACCGGAGCCCTTTCCATGGCTTTTCCGTTGAATTTGCCGAACACCGCCTGTACAACCCGGGTGAAAGCACCCGAAATATGGACTGGAAAGTGTATGGCCGTACCGACAAGCTTTTCACCAAGAGATACGAAGAGGAAACTAACCTGAGGTGTCAGATTGTAATTGATGCCTCCTCTACCATGTACTATCCCTGGGACGAAAAAGCGCCCCAGAAGAATAAATACAGCAATAAACTTTGTTTTGCTGCCCAGTCGGCTGCCGTACTGATGAATGCCCTGAAACGGCAACGCGATGCTTTCGGCCTCACACTATTCGACGATGATCTGAGGTTTGCTACTGGCGCTAAATCAAGCACTGTGCATTATCGGTTGCTGCTGACCAAGCTCACGGAGTTGATCGAAAATCCGGCGCTGAATAAAAAAACAGACCTGGCTAAAAGCCTGCACCAGGTAGCCGAATCCATCCACCGCCGCTCTATGGTAGTGGTTTTTACCGACATCATGGAACGCCCGGATCAGGCCGAAGAGGTGTTTTCCGCCCTGAGACACCTGCGCCATGCCAAGCACGAGGTAATTCTTTTCCACGTTACCGACAAACGGCACGAACTTGATTTTGAGTTTGAAAACCGTCCCTATGTTTTTGTCGACATGGAAAATGGAGAAGAAGTGCGTTTGCAACCCAATCAGGTTAAGGAGTTTTATACTCAGCAGGTTGGTGCATTTAAAGAGCAACTGCGCATGAAATGTCTGCAATTCAACATCGATTTTGTGGAGGCCGACATACAGCAGGGGTTTGTACCCATTTTGCAAACCTGGATGGCCAAACGGTCTAAAATGCACTGATTTTCAGCTAAAGATCTGCCTAATCAATTCTCAATCATATGCAAGAAGTTTTCATCGTGTCTGCCGTACGTACTCCAATCGGAAGTTTCGGCGGAAGTCTGGCGGGTGTTTCCGCCACCCAACTGGGCGCTGCTGCCATTAAAGGAGCCCTGGAAAAAGCCGGCGTTGCACCTGATCAGGTTAATGAAGTGCTCATGGGCAATGTTGTAAGTGCAAACCTTGGACAGGCTCCGGCACGTCAGGCTGCCCGTTTTGCCGGCATTCCTGATCATGTGCCCTGTACCACGGTCAACAAAGTATGTGCATCAGGCATGAAATGCATCACCCTGGGCGCACAAAGCATCATGCTTGGTCTCAGTGATATTGTAGTGGCTGGTGGTATGGAAAACATGTCGCAAATCCCATATTATATTCCCAACGCACGATGGGGCTACAAATATGGTAATGGTGAAATTGTAGACGGCCTGGCCAAGGATGGCTTAACCGATGTGTACAACCAAAAAGCCATGGGTGTTTGTGCGGATGCTACCGCCGTTAAATACGGTATCAGCAGGGAGGCGCAGGATGCTTTTGCTATTGATTCCTACAAAAGATCGGCGGCTTCTACTGAAAATGGACTTTTCAAGGCAGAAATCGTTCCGGTGAGCATTCCTCAGAAAAAAGGTGATCCGCTGATGATTTTGGAAGATGAGGAATTCCGAAAAGTGATGTTCGACAAAATTCCTGGTCTCCGTCCAGCCTTTACACCGGATGGTACCGTAACGGCAGCTAACGCCAGTACAATTAACGACGGTGCAGCTGCGCTGATTTTGGCCAGCGAAGCTGCAGTTAAGCGATTGGGTCTCAAGCCAATTGCCAAGATTCGTGGTTTTGCCGATGCAGAACAAGAGCCTGAATGGTTTACAACAACGCCAACCATTGCTGCGCCTAAGGCCTTGAAAATGGCAGGTGTAAGCAAAAGCGATATTGACTTTTTTGAGGTGAATGAAGCTTTTTCAGTGGTAACCATGGCCTTTGAACAGGTAATGGAGATCAGCCATGATCAAACCAATGTATTTGGTGGCGCCGTATCACTAGGGCACCCGCTGGGCGCCTCCGGAGCACGAATTGTTACTACCTTGAACAATGTATTGCACCAACGCAATGGCAAATTGGGCCTCGCTGCTATTTGTAATGGCGGTGGTGGCGCTACAGCTATCGTGATCGAAAAACTGTAAGAAATATTAGTTCAGCACAAGGGCGTGGAAAAATGGAGGTGCTATCCTCTGTGTTTCCGCGCCTTTGTATTTTGATACTAATCTGGTTCATTGCCAGGCAAATCCCAGGGTTATTCCAGCTGTATTCCAACCCGGAGGATCATCGTTGGTATCGTTTTTACGGCCAAATAAATAACGTAGCAAGTAATAAAACTGTGTAGGCAGGTTGCTCCTGAAGGAAGGCTGTACGAAACCTTTGCTTCGATTTTTTAAGGTAAAACTGTAGCCAATTCCACCTGTCACCGACAATTCAAAAGGATCATAATCCTGATCGGAGGTGACATCCCTGGGCAAATTGGGGTATGAAGACCGGGTTTCCAGCACTTTTCTGGAGAGTCTGAAGCCAGGAACCAATCCAAGGCTTGCATAAAACCTGTTTGGGCTTGATTGAAAGCCATACCTGAGTTGGACAGGCAGGGTTAGGTCCTGATGGCGAAACCATGTTTGAAGCTGCTCTCCGGAAAAAGCAATTGTGTAGTCGTATTCGGATTGTTGGAAGGAATAACCTAACCCAGCCCAAATACTTAATCGGGTGCTTCTCACCCAAAATGCTCCAATATCTATTTGATGCCCTAACAGGTGCTCCCTGCTTTTTTGGCCGGTTGCAGTAAAACTGGTTAGAGCAGGAGTATAGGTTGCAAAAAAAGACTGACTTTTAAGCGTATTCAGGGTTGCAGTAATCACTAATCCTGTTATCCAAACGTTTTGAAACTTCATATCACTTACGGGTTGAGTTTGACTTCACCAATTGTCCACTTGTTTCCATACCGCCGGACAGGCAGTGAGTTGTACATATTGACCGGATGGTTCTTGGGCTGTAAGCGGTATCAGGCGGAAGCATTGCCATAGTTGGTTCTGGCAGGTTTGGGGAAAAGGGATGGAAAAGGTAGTATCTTCCTCCATATCCCGATGTGTTTTTGCCCATAAAACGAGGGCTTTTTGACCTTTTTTATTAATAAACAGCGCTCCATCCACTGTGACAGGTAATTGGAGGGCATGAGTTCCGGGTACGTCTGGTTTGTATCCGTCCATTAGTTTGCTATACCACTGAAGAGCTGTCACTAGCAGATGTCCCTTTATGTTTTTCGGTAGTATGGTGTCCAAAGGAGGGTATAGTCCCATAAATCCAAATTCAGGATTAATGGAAGGCGGGTTTAGTGCATCTGCCAGAGCATACAGGTGCATTTGGCGGACTCCGTTTTTGGGCGCAGAAAACAGTGCTTTCAAAACAAAGTTTACCTGTGCTTTTTCGTTGCCAAATTGTTCAGCTACTGAAATGCGGGGTAAGTTAAATTCGGTACAAATCCAGGATTTAGCCGGATACCTAATGTTGTCAAATCCGTGTCGGTACAACACCTCTTCCAGATCCTGTTTTCTTTGCCATAGTCCCTCCAGTGCTGCGTCGGAGTGCCGGTTAGGGCTGGTTATTCCAGAAATGGGATCCGTTTTAGTCAGCGCATATAAGTGAGGATAGGCATGAAAACTCATGCAATCGAAATAAGCACCGCCAGGCAAGGGGAAACCAGGGGCGCCAACCTGGCCATTTTCTGGTTGATCGGAGTAGCGGCAAATGGCATCTAAATAGGATGGCCACCCCAGGCCTCCAACAGCTACCAGAGCTGATGGATCTGCCCGTTTTACCACTTCATAAGTGATGCGGAGCATACGGATATAGGCAAATACGGAAGCTTTGAAGCCCGTTTGGCAGGGTGGGGGAGGCGAATCCCACCAATTCCCTGGTTGGCCTTTTTCCAATCCGCCCCAGCCGGCATCCGGCTCATTCCAAACCTCATAAATGCCAATCAATCCTTTGCAGGAGTTGGCAACTTTCCATACATAAAGTGCGTAGGCATTCTGATCGTTTACAGGGGTTTGGTTAGCGCCATCATCCCAGATGGGCAAATAGAGTCCTGAAAAAAGTGTTGACGGGCTATCCGGGCACATCTGGTGAGGATCTGAGGCGCCCGGGGAAGGATAACCTAGAATGCCGGTTATTGGCCCCAGGCCAAGTTGGCGACAGTATGCCAAGTTTTGGGCTTTTTTTTCATATCCCCACTGTGCCAGGACATGGTGAAATAACCCGGTTCTAAGCGTAGTACATCCACTTGATTTAGCCAGGGCTGCCTGTAAAGAATCTGACCAAAATGGAGGGAAATATCCGGTATTTACACCGAATGCAACCTCCTGTGGTAAAAAAGAGGGGTGATCCAGGGCTGTTGGCGTTTTGCTTTTGCAGGAAATGAGGAGCAACAGAAAAAAAGCTGCCATACCGTGAATAGGGTACGCAATGGAAAAATTAACCAATCTTGGCAAGCTGTTTGTCATGTTTGACGCTAAGGCGACGAAATATCAGTAAATTCGACGGCATTTTTTGAAAATTCTTATCTTCGGGCAGCGAATAAAGCCTGTAGATGTTCTAACGCTTTGTCGGATTTTTTTAATCTTGACTGTGTATCCCTACCCATGAACAAGTATTACACCTTTTTCTTTCCGGCATTTTTGCTGTTTTTGCATGTCCAACCGACCAGCGCGAATGGCGTTGACAGTATAAAAACCCTGATTACACCGGTTCAGTGTTATGGTTACCGAAATGGTGTAATCCATGTAGATCAGGTTTTTGGCGGTGTGCCTCCGTATTATTATTCTCTGGATAATGAGACCTACTCCACCAACCCTACATTTGATAGGTTGTGGGCGGGTGTTTACACTGTGTACGTACGGGATGGCAATGGGGTATCCAACCATTGGTCTATTGAATTAAAGGAGCCTGCAGCCTTACTGGTCAAGCTGGAATCCAGTGTGCCCGAGGTGGTGGCCGGTGAGCCTTTTGGTTTGCGGGCTATAACAAGTGTAGAGCCAGAGTTTCTTGAATCCATTATTTGGACCCCCGAGGAATTGTTCTTGCGGCAGGATACTTTACGTCAATGGGTTAACATCTCCGAAACCACACAGTTTACGGTTCAGGTGATGGACAAAAATGGCTGTATTGATATTGATGAACGCACCGTAGAGGTGTCGTCAACCCCTGTTTACCTGCCTAATGTGATCAAGCCAGGCAGTACGGATGAAGATGGATTCTTCACCTTGTTTGCCGGTGAGGGAGTGCGGCAGATTGCTTCCATGCAGATTTACAGCAGGGGAGGAAGTCTGATTTTTGAGCGTCAGAAATTTCCTGCCAATGCGCCAACCATGGGCTGGAACGGACGATGGCACGACAGGTACGTTCAGCCAGGGGTGTATGCCTACCTTGTAATGGTAGAACTGGCAGATGGTAAAACCAAACGCTTCCAGGGCACAGTAACTGTGCTCAATTAACTAGCAGAAAAAATCAGGCAGAGAAAGACGTGCCGCAACCGCAGGTGCTTTTGGCATTAGGGTTATCGAACGTAAAGCCGCGGTTGTCCAAACCATTATGGAAATCAATTTCCATACCCAGCAAATAAATAGCGTGCGCTTTGTTCATCACTACCTGAATGCCGTTGGTTTCAAAAGTATCGTCGTTATCCTGACGCTTATCGAATCCCAGTACATAGGAGAAGCCTGAGCATCCTCCACCCTTCACACCTACGCGGAGGAAGTAGTCGGCAGGGATATTTTCCTGTTGGCGAATTTGATTCAGTTGCTCAACGGCGCCTTCGGTGAGGCTGAGAGGTGCTGTAGTGGTATGGTTGTCTGTAACGGTTCCCATGAATATGATTGCCTTTTAGAATAGCAAAGGTACGAACAGATAAACACCCGGATGCAAAAAATGTTTGCGGCGGATGCATACCTTTGCCGGCCTTTTGGCGTTTGGCTGATTTAAGGCCATTTTTTCATTCTTTGATTAAATATTTCACATCCAAATTATGGAGTTTTTTCTGGAGTTGTTGAAGTTGACTATTCCGGCGATTGTAGTTGGGGCTACGGCTTATTTCCTGTTGAAGATGCTGTTGGATGAAAGACAGCGTATGGATCTTGCTTTGTTGCGCAATGAAGCACAGAAGGTTACTCTGCCGTTGCGCCTTTCGGCTTACGAGCGTCTGATGTTATTGTGTGACCGTGCCGACATTGCCAACACCCTTTTGCGGGTGCGCATGCCAGGTATGAAGGTTCGGGAGTTGCGTGGCGTTCTGCTCATGGCCATTAATCAGGAGTTTGAGCACAATGTTTCCCAGCAGTTGTATGTGTCGGATACCCTCTGGCAAATTGTACGTATGGCCAAGAACAATACCCTGGGCATGGTTACCATGACCGGGCAAGAATTAGACCCGGAAGCTGATGCTGATGAGTTGGTGGCAGCCCTGTTGAAGGCTGTGGATGAGCAGCAGATTACGCCGCTTCAAACGGCCATTATGGCGGTGAGGACGGAAGCAGGAAAGCTGTTTTAGGCAATTGATTGATAATGTTACAGTTGTAAAATCAGTCTGTTAATAACATTATCATTACGTGATTTTTCAAACGTTTTAGTGCTGTTAGATCAGGCTGGATAAACTGTTTTGCGAAGTTGTTAATTCGCAAAACAGTTTGTTTTTTTGGAGGTACATAAACAGGCAAAACCTTTGAAATTCAAATGTTTTGCAGGATTGTACAGGTTGATGAAAATGTTTCAAACATAATTTTCTGCAAAATTGGATAAATCCAAAATTGTGTTAAATGGATGTTTTTTCAATAAAAATATTTTGATTTTTTTGGTTTTTTTAGAATAAAAAATTGTTTTTTAGGGGAAATACGATTTGGGGTCTGAGGGGGTAATACCCGATAAATTTACTCATTTTCACAAAACGTTCGTTTTCAAAGTGTTTTGAAAACGAGAAAAAAATTTCTGTAAAAATCTCTCAATCTATTTGTTCAGGTCGGCAATTAGCTCAATCTTTGTCGCCCTACTCGACTGAACAGCTTCACCGAAACGAACTATTAACGGGTCATTCCCGGTAACCAAATGTATCTATCTGGTATGACAAGAGACAGCCAGATGGTATGGGATGATTGTCTGCGTACCATCAAAAAAAATGTAAGTCCTCAGAGTTTCAAGACTTGGTTTGAGCCAATCAAACCAGTACGTCTTGATGCTGAAGTACTTACAATCCAGGTGCCCAATAAGTTTTTCTTTGAGTGGCTGGAAGAACACTATGTACAACTGCTTAAAAAGAGCATCCGGCAAGAGTTGGGTGAGCGTGGAAGATTGGTATACCATATCCCGGAGAATGGCGCTGCGCCTGCAGGCATGCAATCTACAGGCAAGGTAGATTCACGTCCTTCTGCAGATAAGGACAGCGAGCCTGTTCCCGGTTCTTTTGATGCGGAGATGATCAAGAATCCATTTGTGATTCCGGGTATCAAACGTATCAAGGTTGATCCACAGTTGAATCCGAATTACACCTTTGATAATTTTATTGAAGGTGATTGCAACCGGCTTGCCCGTAATGCTGGTTTGGCTATTGCCAAAAAGCCAGGTGGTACGGCATTCAACCCGCTGTTCATCTTTGGCGATGTAGGTTTGGGCAAGACTCACCTGGCTCAGGCTATTGGTAACGATATTGTAGGACGTTCCGATGCCAAGGCGGTATTGTATGTTTCGGCGGAAAAATTCACTAACCAGATTATTCAGGCTATCAAGAACAACTCAGTCAATGACTTCGTCAATTTTTACCAGATGATTGACGTGCTGATCATTGACGATATTCAGTTTTTGTCGGGCAAACAAAAAACACAGGAAATTTTCTTCCACATATTCAATCAGTTACACCAAAACGGCAAACAAATTATTCTGACTTCAGATCGTGCCCCCAAGGATTTGGAAGGCATGGAAGAACGTTTGATTTCCCGGTTCAAGTGGGGTCTTAGCGCCGACCTTCAGGCGCCTGATCTGGAAACACGTATGGCCATCCTGGAAACCAAAATGGAAGAAGAGGGCGTAGATATTCCTTCTGATGTGTTGGAGTTCATCTGTTACAACATCAAAAACAATATCCGCGAACTGGAAGGAGTGATGGTTTCCCTGCTGGCACAGAGTACCCTCATTCGCAGAGACGTAGATTTGGATCTGGCCAAGGAAGTGATTCGCAACTTTGTTACCACTATCAATAAAGAGATTACAGTAGAGTTCATCCAACAGTTGGTGGCAGAACATTTCAGTGTGCCAGTAGATAAACTGCACCACGAAACGCGCAAACGCAATATCGTAATTGCCCGTCAGCTCTCCATGTACCTGGCGAAAAAGCTGACAAACAAGTCTCTGAAATCTATTGGAGAGCAATTTGGCGGACGTGATCACAGCACCGTGATTTATTCCTGCAAAGCAGTGCAGGATATGATGGACACCGATATTGTTTTTAAAGACACAGTGGAAGAGGTGGAAAAGAAGCTTAAAATGAGCCTGAACATGTAGCCTTTAATTTTGGCATCTACAATACCTTTTTGCGGTTTTTGATAGGCCCTGCATGAAAAATATGCAGGGCTTATTTTTTATTTGCATTTTGGGGGTCAGGAAGCAACGCCCGCTTCGATATTACCGTATCTTATGTTGGACAAACACGTAAATCTGGATGAAATCATTTCCGGCTGCCGGCAACAACACCGGCTTAGCCAGCAACGATTGTACAGCCATTTTTATAATTATGCCATGACGGTAGCTCGAAGGTATATGGGAGAGCAGGAGTTGGGGGAAGAGGTGGTGAATGATGCATTTTTTAAAATTTTCACCAAAATTCATCTCTACTCCAACGATCAACCTTTTAAACCCTGGTTAAGAAGGGTAGTGGTGAATACAGCCATCGACCGGCTTCGTTCACAAATGAGTACCCCAACAAATCAGGAGTTGCTGGCTATGCACGACAGCGGCAAGCTTTCCGGAATTGAAGAGAATCTAACACAGGAGCAGATCTGGTCCATGCTAGACAAGCTGCCTCCGGCCTACAGAACTGTTTTTAACCTGGCTGTTATTGAAGGAATGTCGCACGAAGAAATAGCCCAATCTCTCGATATCAGTGTGGGGGCATCCAAGTCCAATCTTTCAAGAGCAAGACAGTTCATCAGGAATATGCTCAAAACCGAATTTGAATTTTTCGACTAACTAACCATGCAAGACCTGGACGATTTATTTAAGGACCGACTGGAGGAGGAGGCTCCGTTTCCCAACCGGTCCAAACAGTGGCAACAGTTGTCTCAAAGGTTGGACGCCTTTGATGCAGGCGCCGGTCCTACGCCCAAAGGTACGGCAAGCAGTTTGCCCTGGTGGAAACTGGCCACTTTGGTTGCCCTGGCCTCTGCAGGCTATTTTGCCTGGAAAGGATACCAGCAAAAAGCGGAAAATAACCACTTGAAAGTGGAAATAGCCCGTCTGCAAAATCAACAGAACAAACCGGTTCAGGAGCCTATTCAAAGTGTTTCTACAACACAAGAAACCAGCAAGGCTCAGTCTGCCACCACTCCTCAGACTGATATCCCGGTTTTCGGTTCAACTCCAAAAGCTGCTGCAACACACATTGAAAACGAACAAAACCGGCCAACGAAAGTTAAAAGCAATCCCAAAAGCAGGTCTGATAAATCACCTGTACTTCAAACAGAACAGCAAAAAGCCATTGTTCCTGCGCTAAGCGAGCCGATTGCAAGCCTCCCGGAATTGCCTCCATCAGCTGCAGACAAACAGTCGACTCCTGTAGCGCCAACTGTTGCGCAAAATGCAGCGGCTGCCTCAGATTCCATACAGGTTGCTCTGGCCTTGATGATGGTAGATTCTCTGCAAAAAGCCCTTGTTGCCTTGCAGGATAGCTTGTTGGCCAGGGAAGATAAACCAATGGCGGCAGCGGAGATTAAGCCAGTAGTAAAAGCATCAGGTAAACATTTCAGGATAGGCGCGCACGCTACTATGGGTTTTGTACTGCCAAAGCAGAAAGGTGTCTCTTCCATTCGCGGTCAGGGAATTTCCTTTGAAGCCAGGGTGTGGAAGTCTTTATGGGTTTCCGCAACTGCAGATTGGTTGAACCATAATGTGGCAACATCGGAATTCATTCCCAAATTTCACTCCCATCACGACACCATACCGAAACCTCCAGGCGGTGGCGGCGGCGGCGGTGGTGGCGGCCATTTTAACTCCAAACTGGTGCTGGTAGAAAGCGCTATACGGCAACAGCATTTGGGCATTGGATTGCGCTACAATTTGCCAGTCAAATTTTGGGTACAGCCAGCAGTAAGGGTAGCCCATGAATGGGTGCACATATCGCCAAGTCTGGCGACCTATAAATTCCGGGATGATGATCCGGGAGGCCCGGGCCCTAATCCGCATCCGGAGGAAGATCGTTATACAGCAGAAAAATTTCCGGCCAAATGGCTGTCCAATAAATGGAGAATGGGTCTGGGGTTGGAAAAAGAACTGCCAAACTGGACTTTTGGTTTGTGGGCGGACTATTCCAAAGATCTTTCTGCTGCCACACCATCTTTTGATGCCTTGTATGTGCGCGCAAGCGCTCAATACCGTTTCTAGGAGAGGCGCTGAGATTCTTATTTACTGCGGAGGCGCAGTGGCGCGGAGGTTTAATAGTACAAACCCGCTACGCCTCCGCGCCTCTTTTCGGTAAAAAGATCTTTTATCTTCTGGATAATTCCTTGACTGGCTGAGCCGGCTTTAATGCAGATTTTACCTTTTCCACCACCTGATTGGCTTTGACTTCGAAGCTTGCCTGCTGGCGTATGTCCTGACTGGAAGCGCCGAGCATTACTGTGTAGGCGCCTTTTTCCACTATCCAGGCGCTGGATGCGGTGTGGAAAGAACATAGGTCTTTTGCCTGTATGGAGAAACTTAATTCCTGTGTTTCACCTGGGGCCAGCAACCTGGTTTTGGCAAATCCACGCAATTCTTTAACCGGTTTTTCTAGCCCTGTTGCCGGAGCTGCTATGTACAATTGAACCACTTCTTTGCCTGCTACTTTTCCCGTGTTGGTAATGGAAACAGTGCAGGTCAGGTCTTTGGTCAGCTTGTCGGAACTGAGTTTGGCCGGGCCATATTTGAATTCAGTGTACGACAAGCCAAAGCCAAAAGGATAGGCTGTTTTTACCTTAAAAGCATCGAAATAACGATATCCCACATAAATGCCTTCTTCATAGATGATTTCTGTAGGCTTATCAGCCGGAAGCCCCGGGAACTTATCGGAACCGGGCACATCCGGATAGTCTACCGGCAGGGTAGTGGCCAGCTTTCCTGATGGATTGATTTTCCCAATGAGTACATCTGCAATGGCATTGCCTGCTTCTTGTCCGCCCTGCCAGGCAAGCAAAATAGCATCGGCCTGATCTTGCCAGCTGGCCATTTCAATAACGCCACCGGTATTGATAATCACCACTACTTTTTTACCGGCGGCATGAAATGCTGTGCTTACCTGTTGCAACAAGGTTTTTTCCTGGGTACTCAGGTAGAAGTCGTTTTCCAGCTTGCGATCCTGAAATTCCCCTGCATTCCGTCCGATGGTTACAATAGCCACATCGGCAGTTTCTGCTTTGCGGGCAAACACAGCCTTGTTGAGGGTCATTTCAACAATTGGCTGC
>DATGWL010000179.1:0-7932 GCA_035299505.1 Saprospiraceae bacterium
GGGCGGTGTTTGGGGCGGCGCCCGTGCGTTTGCCATCGGCGAAAGCGACAAAATTTGCAAAAAGCCGCTTCCTTACAGCAGCAGCACCACATCCGACCTCTATGCACAGGCTTTGGAAGTTTATGCACAAAACACTCCTACCCTCTCTTACGAAGATGAATGGGTGGGTGAATACTGGAGTGACGACCTGCTGAACCTGACATTCAGCCCTGGCCCACGTTGGCTGGCTATTGGCGACCAGGTGCTCAAACTGGAAGAAAGCGACCTCGAAATTGCAGTGTACTACACTGTCAAAATGGGTTTTGCCCTGAATGATGCCGCAGTAGGCTGCTGGTACTCCAAGTTCTACTACAACGTTGAACGTCCACAAACCTACATCAACCGGGTGATTGACCCGAACTGGAAACCTGCACTGTTCAACCCACTTACGGGTGAAGAAGGTGTTACGCCATCTTTCCCGGCATATCCTTCAGGCCACTCTACCATGGGTGCTGCCGGTGCAGAAATTCTGGGTGACATTTTTGGTTATGCTTATTCCATGACCGACCGTTGCCACGAGAACCGTACCGAGTTTGAAGGCGTTCCACGTACGTTCGGCAGCTTTTTTGAAATGGCCCAGGAAAATGCCTGGTCTCGCGTTCCACTGGGCGTACACTTCCGAATGGACTGCGAGGAAGGTGTGCGTTTTGGCACTGTGATTGGCCGTAAAGTGAACCAACTGCCCTGGAAAGATTAATTTGCTTTCTGCGAAAGTCTGATAAACAATACAATCTGGCTTATTCACATAATGGGGCGCGGAGGCTATTAAGCCCTTCGCGCCCCTTTTTTATTGGGAAGGCACGAAGGGGAACGCTAAGGCACGAAATTAATGTTGAGTGACTGAAGTCACCCCAAGAGTAAACCTCAAAGGCGGGACATAATGTCCGACCCAACGCCAACTCGAACACTCAAACACCACTTGGTATGAATATTCAAAAATGGTTCGCATTTCTTTTTGTATCCGGTCTTTTTGCCTGTCAAAAGGACATAGAGGAACGTATTGAACGATACGAAACCGGGCAAATTTCCCGCAAAGTAACCTTTGTTAATGGCAAAAGAGAAGGTATCATGACCGATTATTACAACAATGGCAAGCTCATGGCCGAGCGCTATTTTCACCAAGGCGAGCAACAAGGGAAAACGGTTATTTATTACCCTGGCGGTCAGGTAAAGGAAGTACAGTACTACTTGAATGGCCAGAAAGAAGGCGGGGACACCTTATGGTATGAGAATGGTCAGATTCAGTTTGTTTCCAACCTGAAATCAGATAAATTGCATGGATACCTGCGAAAATGGGCTCCTGATGGTCAGTTGATATACGAAGCCAAATATGATATGGACACCCTGACAGAAGTGAAGGGGCAACCCGTGAGCAGGGGAAACAGTTCTGCGGTTCCTTCTGTCATTTTGAAAAAGCAAGAATAGTTTTAAGGGTATTTTAATGGCCTAACGCACTGCTTTTTCTGAAAAACAGGGTTCTTTGCAGTTCTTTTTATCTGTTGTAACAACAAAACACCCATGTACAAACTATCCCTGCTTTCACTGGCGGCTGCACTGTCTTTTTCCAGCGTATATGCCCAGCAATCGCCTGATACACTCCAACCTGTTTTACTCAAAGAGTTTAACGTCAGAGCAGCCCGCACTACCATTGATAAACTTCCAGCCATTAGTAATACCTTCATTTGGGCTGGTAAAAAAAGCGAGGTTATTCAGGTGGAGAACACCGATGCCAACATTGCTGAAAAGACGCCACGCCAGATTTTCGCCAAAATTCCGGGCGTTTTTGTGTATGACATGGATGGTTCTGGCAACCAGGTCAATATCTCTACCCGCGGCCTGGATCCGCACCGGGGCTGGGAATTCAACATCCGCGCCAACGGTATCATGACAAATTCCGATATTTACGGATATCCTGCCAGCCACTTTTCACTCCCAATGGAAGCTATTGGGAGAGTGGAACTGGTGCGCGGTACCGGCGCCCTGCAATACGGCGCACAGTTTGGCGGCATGTTGAACTACGTGCTGAAAAATCCGGACACCACCCGAGCAATCGGCCTGGAAAGTATCAACTCCGTGGGTTCTTACGGCTTACTGAGCAGCTACAACGCCATTGGCGGAAAAATAGGGAAGCTGCAGTACTATGCTTTTTACAGCAAACGGGTATCCGAAGGCTACCGTAAAAATGGCGAATCCAGTTACGATGGCCAGGGACTTTCACTTCAGTATATGCCCACCAAACGTCTGGCATTGAAAGCTGAACTGATGCGATCTTATTACCTGTACCATATCCCCGGGCCACTTACGGATGCACAGTTTGAAGCAGATCCACGGCAATCTACCCGCTCCCGCAACTACTACAGCCCGGAAATCTACGTTCCATCACTCTCTGCTGTTTGGCAGGTAGCACCTGGCACACGACTGAGCTGGACGGCTTCGGCGGTACTTGGTGAGCGCCGAAGTGTGCAATTTGACCGCACTGCCAATATCGTGGACGCCATCAATCCTCAAACCCTCAACTATGCCGGCCGCCAGGTGGATATTGACGGGTTTAACAGCTACAACACGGAGTTGCGCCTGCTGCAGGATTATTCCCTGCTGGGGAAAAGTGCCACATTGGCTGCCGGTGTACAATATTTCAACAACGACCTGAACCGCAGGCAACAAGGCAAAGGCACTACCGGAACAGATTACGACCTCAGCATCGATGCAAGCGGCTGGGGCCGCGATTTGCACCTGCGCAGTAAAAATATAGCCTTCTCACTGGAAAACAAATGGCAGCTGAGTCGCCGCTTTATGCTGAGTCCTGGCATTCGGGTGGAACTGGGCGAATCCAGACTGACCGGCACCACCGCGTATTACGACGACGATAAAGAGCTGCCGAATACCATTGTGCATCGTTTCCCATTGCTGGGCATCAATGGCGAATATGTAGTTGGACCTCGCCAAACCATTTACGGCGGCATTTCACAGGCTTATCGTCCGGTGATTTTCAAAGACATTATTCCGGCCAATGTGTACGAGAAAGTCAATAAAAACCTGAAAAACGCCTACGGTTACAATGCAGATCTGGGTTGGCGAGGCAATGCCGGCGGATTGAAATGGGATGCCAGCGCTTTTGTTTTACAATACAACAACAGACTTGGCAACCTGGCCCAGTACGATGCCGACATTGACACCTTCATTCTTTTCCGCACTAATATTGGCGATTCCCGCACCTATGGCCTGGAAATGTTCTTGGAATATGGCACTATGCTGGGCGACAACTGGTATGCCAGCGTATTCACCTCAACTTCTTATTTCAAGGCCAGGTATCTGGGGGATTCCATCCGTGTCAACGGGAAGGAAAACCGGAGTATCAAAGACAAAAAAGTGGAAAGTGTACCGGATTGGATCAGCCGCAATGGGGTGAATGTGCGCTACAAAGGCTTGAGTGTTTCGTTGCTGTACAGCTACACTGCCGCAAGTTTTGCTGATCCGCTCAACACTGTTGAGCCTTCTGCTACCGGAGCAGTAGGCTTGGTGCCATCTTACGGCCTGCTTGACTTAAACACCACTTACCGTCTGCGCAACCTCACCATCCGCTTCAATCTCAACAACATTACCAACAAGCAATACTTCACCAAGCGTCCAACCTTTTACCCTGGCCCAGGCATCTGGCCTTCAGACGGCAGAAGCGTATCGCTCACCGTGGGGATCAGGGTTTAAGGGGGGGGGTGAGGGAGAGGAGAGGGAGAGGAGAGGGGTTACCACTAAGGCACAGAGGGCACTAAGAAGCACCAAAACACTAAAACACCAAAACACCAAAACACCAAAAATGCACAAAGGGCCGGCTATCAAGCCGGCCCTTCGCATTTCAGCGACAGCGAAGCTGCAACAACTTTGCACCTTCCTGCCTTAGTGTCTTTGTGTTGTTTTCTGCCTTTCAATGCAGGAAATAAGAGACCAGGGTAATTGCCACAAAGATGAACACAATGGTGGCGGTCAATTTCATGTATTGCTTTTCATTCAAATTCTCGGGCAGCATTGAATAATTGAGATCTTCCTTCATAGCAGAAAATTGAATTAGTGAAACAATAGATGAGTCTCATACAGAACGTATGAGCAGGACAAAACGCTTCCAACAAGCGATGTGCCAACGCTTTTCCCGCCTTAAATGTAGAGATTTTTTTGACAAAATGTCAAAAAGCTTGTCAAAATTTCAGTTTTGGACAAATTTAATTTTTCGTTAATAAATTTCACCGCTAAGAACGCAAAGTGCGCCAAGAATAAATACTCTTAGCGCACTTTGCGTTCTTAGCGGTGAAAATCAGTGCCCACAAACACACTTCTGCTCATGGCAGGTATGGCTCATGCCGGCGCCGCTGGTTTGGGCGCCAGGAAGTTCAAACCAGAATTTAGTGCGTTTTTTGCTATAATTACCCACTTCATTCAAGGTTTCGGCCTCAAAAAGGCGTCCGTTGACCATTACATACCGGATGCTTTCCGTGTTCTGGATATTGTCCAGCGGGTTTTTATCCAACACAATCAGATCGGCCAGTTTGCCGGTAGCCAGAGAACCAATTTCCTTGTCCATGCCCAGGTATTTTGCGCCGTTCAGGGTGGCGCAACGCAGGGCTTGCAGGTTTGACATTCCTCCTTGCTGGAGCATCCAAAGTTCCCAGTGCGCACCCAAACCATTCAGCTGACCGTGGGCGCCAAGGTTGATGTTTACACCTGCATCCTGCAGTTTTTTACAGGATTTGGACACCAGTATATGTCCGTTTTGATATTCTTCCTCCGGAACCATGGTTCGGTGCCTGCTGCGTTCGTCAAGGATATGTTTGGGTGTGAAATTCAGCAAAGGCTTTTTCTTCCACACTTCTGAATTCTGGTACCATTGGTACTCGCCGTTCAGGCCGCCATAGTTCACTATGAGGGTTGGCGTGTTGTGGGTTTTGGTATTGCTCCAAAGCGTCACTACATCGTTGTACAGCGGGGCCACCGGAATATTATGTTCAATACCGGTATGGCCGTCTACCACCTGCGTGAGGTTGTGGTGGAAGAACGAACCACCTTCCGGAACCACCAGCATGTTCAGTTCGCGCGCAGCTGCAATGACTTGCTGGCGCTGTTCGCGACGCGGCTGGTTGTAGCTTTTTACCGAGAAAGCACCCCAGGCTTTGGTGCGGCGCAGGGTAGAACGTGCATCGTCCAGGGAATTGATAGGCGCTTTGAAATCGCCGTCGGCGCCATACAGGATAGTGCCGGTGGAATAAGAGCGCGGACCAATCATGCGGCCGGATTTCAGCATTTCAGCGCTGGAAAAGGCCATTTCGGAGTTTACGGACGGGTCGTGCTGGGTAGTTACACCATAAGCCAGCTGGGCGTGGTATTCCCATTGTTTTTGTGGGTTGAGGCCGTAGCGGAAATTGCCCGGGTGGGCGTGTACATCCACCATGCCGGGCATAATGGTTTTGCCTTTGCAGTTGATGCGCGCGGCGCTGCCATCGGTTTTGGCGCGGGGTTTACCCACGTAAGTGATCTTGTTGTCAGTAACTTCCAACTCACCGTTTTCAATTACCTGATCGCCCTCCATGGTAATGATGCGGGCATTTTCAAAGATCACTTTACCCTTGGGCTTGTCGGCCTTCAGCGTGAGGCCAATTTTCAATCCGGCCTCGGGCAAACCGGGCAGGGAGTCTGGCGCCCCGGGCAGATAAGCAAAACGATCCTTCAAGTCAATGGTAAAATACTCATCACCCAGGGTGTAATGCAATTTCCGGGAATCGCCGCTCCAGTGCAGGTTGTAGCCGGCATCGCGACTCACACAGGTAACTGGTACGGCTTTGGTATCGGCACTCAGGTCGAGGGTTTTGCCAATTTCCGGGAATGCGCAAATGTAGGTTTTGTGCAACTCAATGAATGCCAGCCACTTACCATCGGGCGACAAGGTAAAGGAATGTGCATATTTGGATTTCACGTGCACTTTTTCGTCTTTTCCGTTGAGGTCGTACGACTTCAGACTTTTATCCAGAGAGCCAAATAAAGCGCCGCCGGTTTGCACCAAAATGCGCTTGCCATCAGGGGAAAAGCGTGGGTTATCGCCGCCATCACAAATGAACCGGGGGAAATCCAGACCGGTCAGATCGGCCAGGTAGATACCAGGCTTGTCGGTTAATGCCGGGCCCATCTCATCATCTCCGTCCTGAATTTTAAAGACAATGGATTTGCCGTCTGGAGAAAAAGAAGGAGTGCGGTAGATGTGTTTTTTCAGGCCGCGGAGCGTGGGTTTTGAGCCGGAAAACTGGATACTGCCGCGGTTTTCATCGTTCCAAGTGACGTAGGCTATGGTTTGGCCATCAGGAGAAAAGCTTGGTTCGAAAGCCAGGGAATTGGCATCGCCTGAGAGGATTTCCGGCTTGCCATCGGGCAGGTTTTTGCGATAGAGGTAACCTGCGGCATTGAACACGAGGGTTTTCCCATCGGGGCTGGTTGCTGCATGGCGTATGGCCCGGGCGGTAAACTCGTCTTCATACACCTTGTTTTCAAATTTCAGGGTTTCGGCAAGTTTGGTTTTCACATGGCAGGTGAATGGCACATCCGTTACGGATTCGCGCAGGATCTGGTTGTTTTTTTCATCAAAACCAAAATTGATGCGCTTGATTTTGCCGCCGGCCCAGATGAGGATGGCGCCTTTTTCCGGTCCTGCGTTCAAAAACGTGTAGCCGGGGTAGCACCCGAACACCGTCCAGGCTTCCTGCTGGTCTTTATCGAGTCCATCGTACAGCGGATATTCTTCTCCGGTAGCGAGGTTGCGCAGGCAGAGCACCGATTTAACCCCATCGCGACGAACGAACGACAGCCAGCGACCATTCGGGCTCAGCTGTGGTCTGCAAGCACCGCCTGCGCCACCTGAAATATCTTCTATTTTACCTTCCTGGCGATCGTAACGGCGGATGACAAAAATCTGAGTGTTAGGGTTTTTATTGTATTGGAAAAATCCGCCGCCGTACATGTCTTCACTGAAATAAATGTAGCGTCCATCCGGGCTTACACAAGGTTCGTTTACATCCTGCTGGTCGTTTTTACGTTTAGTAAGCTGGATGCCTTCTCCGCCGGAGATGTGGTACATCCACATTTCACCGGCGCCCAGCGAGCGGGAGCTGGTAAAATGTTTTCTTGCTACAATATATTCATTATCAATCCATTCCGCATTATTTAGCAGACGGAAGCTTTCTTTTGTGATTTGTTTGGCGCCTGTGCCATCGGGGTTCATATACCAGATATTGTCGCCACCACCGGCATCGGAAGTGAAGGATATCTTTTTGCCATCGGGGGAAAAGCGCGGCTGCACCTCCCAGGCCAGTCCGGAGCGAATGCAGGTAGCTGTTCCACCGGCAGCGGGCATGGTGTAGATATCGCCCAGAAGATCAAATACAATGGTATTGCCGTCCGGGCTTATGTCGAGACACATCCAGGTGCCTTCCGTGGTGGTGAAGGTTACCTCGCGGTAAGGCACCGCGCCGGCAGTGGGATTAGACACATCCCATTTGGGTTTATCCTGTGCCTGGAGCGACAGGGCAGAGATCAAGAAAAGGGTAAAAAGAGAACTACGGTTCATGTTGTGGTAAAAATGATTTCAGTAAAACGGTCGTTTGTACATGCATAATTACAGCCTTGGTGTGAGATTTCGGGAAAGATAGACCAGAAACAAGCCTAAAAGCGTGATCAGCAAAAAACTGGTGGGAAAGCCCGGGATTTTATCCGAAATTTGCGCTTGGAACGCGGGTGACGCGGATTTTTTTTGGAACGCGGATGACGCGGATGACGCGGATTTTATTGTTGCCTTGGGCAGCCTTTGTGAGCATACTTGAGATATTCACAGCAATATTGCCGAAGGCAATGTTCGAAACC
>DATGWL010000180.1:0-39298 GCA_035299505.1 Saprospiraceae bacterium
GAGTCAAAAATTTGAGCTTTTTTCGTCAGTTTTTGCGTTTTTGAAGAAGCATAGCCTGAGTTACGTGACTGAAAAAAGGTGAAAAATGGCGGAAAAAGGACAAGTTTTTGGCCCGGTAAGAAAATCCCCAACATGCTCTAAAGGTTATTCCAATATCAAATGTGTACCGATTATGACAAAGTAAACCCAGCCCATGTAGAGAATGGTATAAATGAGACCGTACCCGGCGCTTGGCAATAGTCGGTTTTTGCAATGGGGCACATGTTTAAACACCATCAGCATGGCCCGAAAAAATACCCAATACAGCATGGCCACGAAGGCCAAAACAACGGTCCACAATACCACCCCGAAAAACCACAAAAACACCCAAATGAGTATGGTTGCAATGAGCCAAAAGACTACGCTCAATATTATGCCGCCAATGCCGTCTCCAACATCCAGCCAGTCTGCGCCAGAGGTTCCTTCTTCCAGATTTGGGTATGTTGCCTTGTTTAAACGATCCCGGAGTTTTTCCATGCTGTTTTTAAGCCGGACACCACGGTACAATCCGCTTGTCAGGAATAGAAAAAAGGCAGCAGATAATATCGTGGTAGAGGTTATTGCATTGTGATACAAGCTGTTATGTTGCCCTAGTCCAAAAAGCCAAACACCACAAATAGTCAATACCGCAACCCAAATGGTTACGTAAAAAACCATGCGTGTATCTATATAGGGCGGGTTTTTCATGGCCTTACCATTTTTCCCAGCGCCAGTTGGGGTGTTCAACAATGGTTAACCCTCTGGCTTTGAGGGTGTTTCGCAGTTCGTCTATCTGTGTGGTACTTTTTTTAGGAATGATGAAGTGAGAGCCTATGTTCAGTTTGACATAGAAATGAGCGGGGGTTTCTTCAACCTTCTCCACTTGCGATAAAAAGAATTTGCCTTCCATATATTGGTCATTGGAGTAAATGGCATCTTCCTGAATGTCCAGGTTTATGATAGCACCAATACGTTTGGCATAGTTTTCCCGAATGAATTTTTCGTAGTGTTTTTTATAGCGGTATCTGAAATACTGCGGGAACCATAGTTCACCGGCAATAGCCCACAAGCCCATTATTACGGCCAAAAAGACCTTGCCGGAAGTATAGAAATAGATGCATAAGGCTATCATTATCAACAGCAAAATAATCCGCTCATTTTGCAACTTTTTACGGATTGTTGGCGATTGAGATGCCGTAAAAAGGTAATAATCCAGGTAGTCTTCTGCGCTCAGGGCGTATTGTAGTTTCATGTATTAATATTTTTGAAAGGGCGTTAATGGATAGCCCTGAACCCAGAACCAATAAGTTCCGCCTGGCAACCGGCTAATGTCTATCATTTGCCCCGTACGACATGCACCCTGCAGCACTATTTTCCCTTGTGCGTTGTATACCACAAATGGCCCGTCGTACGCTGCTGTTGCCTGAATAGCCATATGAGCCGGATTGGGTACAATGGAGATCCTGTTCTCCCTGATATTGGGCTCTGCTGCGCTCACTGATGCTGCAGCCCGCCATGCGCCAAGAGCACCCGTTCCAATGTACAAATAGCCTTCGTGTTCATCCATGCATCGAATTCCTACAAGCGGAATGTTATCTGCCGGCTCGTTCATATCCACCCAACTTTGCCCCAAATCTGTAGAGGCATAAAAATTGCCCTGCACTTGCCCGAAATACAAAGTTGAATCGCTCCAAAAGATTACCGGGGGAGCAATACCCAGAAACGACGGTGCAGGAGGCAAAACACCGAAAGATTTGTTCCAGTTCCAGCCATTATCATCAGAGTACCACAAAAATGGCAGCCCCTTGTTGTAAAAATCGTCAAAAGCAAAAAAACGTCCATCCCTGTAGTAAATCCGGTCTTCTGAATCCGGCTTTACATCGGGTAAAAAAGTCCAGGTAGCTCCCCAATCATGCGTCATATAGCATTGTAGTACGCCAAATGGATTACGGTATATCACCAGAAAATGTCCGTCAGCGCCAACTATATTCTGATAAAAATCAATCGGCCAGGGGTCGTTAATGGGTTTCCAGGTACGGGCGCTATCCAGCGAATACACACTTTTGTATGGATTGAACAAATACAATACCTCGTTGTGGATTTCCAGTCGGCCCAATGAAATATCAGACGGAACTTGAACGATATAGGATAAATCTTGCTGAAAAGTTCCGCCCTCACCAATGGCTTTGTACAGTCGGCCTTCACTGGTAACAATCCAGAAAGTATCTTCAATGGCCGCCACCGAGCGTACCGCACCAGGCATTTCGGTGCTTTGCCAAAGCGTATCCCATTGCTCAACGGGTTCGTTATACCGAAAAACACCGGTTGGCCCATGTGCAATCATGCCTTCTGGACTTGAAAAGAAACCAGATACCGAACCATTGGGTAATCCTTGATTACCATAGGAATAGGCAGGTTGTTGGCCGTCTACCCGTACCCGGTACAAGCCGCGCCCCGGGAATGCGTAGAGTCCGGTATCGTCTCCCTCCTGCGTGCGTATGCCCAGGAGGTAATGATCGGTCCAGAAGGGAATATACTCGTATTCCGGCGCTACCAGTCCATTTACAGCACTAACATCGGTAAAAGGGAACACAGAACGGTATATAGCGCCGGCCCCCCAGAGCAGGGTATCTTCTTTTTGCCCATACCAAAACGACAAGGTCTGAAGTGCCGGATGTGGCGTATTGGACGTCCAGTCCTCACCTGAATTATAAGTAGCATAAACCTGCCCGGTTGGCACATCAGCCACGATCACATTGGATTCATGCGCAAATTTCAATTCAACAAGGGTTACGCCAGGTGGCGTTGGCAAAGTATCCCATTGCTCGGGATCGCCATCTGTGTAATATACCTGAAAAAATGAGTATAAATACAGCCGGTTCTCACTCCTGATAAGGGAAGGTAAAGGCGGAGAAGCTGTGCTGAACTGGGATTGCTGAAAAAAGGCAGGCTCCGTCCAGTTCTGGCCACCATCTTTGGAATAATAAACGCCTTCTCCTTCCCCGAAATTCAACAATATCCAGTCCTCAAACAAGGCTATTTTTTTCAAAATCGGTGCTGTGGAACAGGTCCCGGCCGGCAACGCCACAGTAGACCAGGAGTTTCCAAGGTTTTCACTGTAGTAGAGTTTTGGCGCCGGCAGACCAGCTTCAAACCTGATTACGGCCACCCGGCCACCCCAGGCATCTACTTCATATTGGTGGCGATAAGGCAAACTGCCCTGGCCCAAATCCAGTACTTTTTCCCACTGATCACCTTCGGAGGTGGAGCGGTACAGCCCGTCAACCATCACTACAAACAGTGCACCGGACTCCGGGTCGTAGCTGGCACTATGACAAGGGCCACCTTCCATGCCTGGCAGGAGCGTCCAGGATAAAGGTGTTTGAGCGTCAACTATCCGGGTAATTAAGCAAAAAAGGAAAAAAACAACGTGTTTCATGGGGTATTCCATCGCAACAGGTCTGGATTGTGTTTGTATATAAGTTTTCCTGCAAAAGTGGTTTGGGCGCAGGAAGTCTGACATTATTACTGCTTCAAAGATCAAATAAAATTCCTGAAAGCTGCCTGCAAAATACAAAAATCGCCTGCCCGGTCTGTTCCGGACAGGCGAATGAAGTCAATCCTATTTAATAGATCCCTGTGGTTGTTTATTCAAACGTATACAAGAACTTGTACACGTCTCCGTCGTCGTAAGTGGAAGTAACAGAGGTTGGGTAGCCCTGATTATCCAGGGTATAGCTAAAGTTTACATACCAGCCTGTGCTTCCGGTGTACTTGGACGGCAGGAGTTTGTTGGTTTTTCCGGTAAACTTGTTAGGACCATTGAACTGTTCCCAATTCAAGTTGGATTTATCAGCCGGCGTATCGCTGTATTCCCAGGTGCCACCCCAATCAAAGACACCATTTCTGTACACTTTGTAAGCGGTCATATTGCCTTTGCTGTAGGTGTATTCATACACATACACATCGCCATTGCTGTCGGTTCTGGTTTTTTTGGTCATATACCCGTCGTTGTTGTACTCAAAGGTGAAGGTCTGACCTGTCACGGAGCTTTGGTTGTACTGAGATACTGCTATGCCCTGTGTCACGTATCCTTTCTCATTGAGCTTACCGGTAAAGCTGAATACTTCGCGGTTCTCGGTGGTGCGCCACTCTTTGATTTTTACTTCATTGCCATTATATGTGATAGTGACTTCATCTGATTCATCCGCAGATTTAGTCACGCGCCCTTGTGCGTCGTATTCAATAGCAATAAAATCGCTTGCTTTGTTTGCATTAGTCATTTTGACCAGTTTTTTGCTGGTTTCAATAACAGGGTCGTCTTTCTTGCAAGCGCTGAGTAAAACGAGGAGTGACAAGCCAAAAATTGTGATGTTTTTCATGATGCATTTTGGTAGAGTGGGGGTTCAAAAGTGGTTTTTTACCGCAGAGGCACAGAGACGCAGAGATATTTATCATCAAAACTTTACTCCACGATGCCTCTGCGGCAAAAACCACCTTTAAACCACCCACCTTAAAATAGGATGTTAGGTGAAAAAGAGCCGGTGTTTCTGGTTCCGACTGTTTGATGAGGCAAAGGTGTACCCCGGGGGATATCGGGTAAAAATTTTCCCCCTCGAAGCAGGGTAGAAAAAAAACGGAGTGCGGCAAAACCAGAATGAAGCGTGGAGAAGGCCTGTTTGCCAAATGGAATGTGGACCGGGCTGTAAAAATTGGAAAAAAAATTATTAAATTATGCTTGCTTAAACGATTAAGCTGGTTAATTTTGTGCTGTAATTCAGCAACAGGTGGTACACAAAAAGATACAACTCAAGGATATTGCCCGGGAAGTAGGCGTTTCAACGGCTACGGTTTCCTACGTTTTGAACGACCACCCCATGTCGGCCCGTATCAGTGAAGATGTTTCGGCGCGTATACGCCAAACCGCGCTTGATCTGAATTACCAACCCAATCAAATTGCCAAAAGCCTGAAAACCCAAAAAACATACACCATTGGGTTGATCGTAGCCGATATCGCCAATCCATTCTCGGCCCATATGGCCCGGATTATTGAAGACGATGCCAAAAAGAAGGGCTACACGGTAATTTTTGGAAGCTCAGACGAGAATATAGACAAGGCGCAAAACCTGATCAATACCATGTTCAATCGCCAGATTGACGGGCTGATCCTGGCTGCCGTAGACAAATCTCAATCCCAAATAGCCGATATCCTGAAAAAAGGCGTGCCGCTGGTGCTCATCGACCGCTATTTTCCCATGGATCAGGTGAGTTATGTGGGTATCGACAACTACGGCGCTACCTACGAGGCCGTTCAACTGCTGATCCGAAACGGTCGCAAACGCATTGGCCTCATCAGCTATGACACCGAGCTGGTGCACCTTTCCGAACGAAACCGCGGATATCTGGATGCGCTGCGCGATGGTGGCATTACAGCGGATAATGCGCTGATCAAAACCATTTCCCTGCACCAGATCCGGCAGGATGTGGAACGCGGCCTGGCTGAATTGCTTCAGGCCGAGCCAGCGGTAGATGCTGTTTTGTTTACCACCAACCTGCTGTCTATCAACGGATTACGTTATCTGTATCAGCAAAAAGTGGCTATCCCGGAACGATTGGCCGTGGTAGCGTTTGACGAAACAGATGTGTACGATTTTTTCCCCATTTCCATAACCTATGTACGTCAGCCGCTGGACGAGCTCGGACGCGCTGCTTCTGAGGTGCTGATTAGTCAGATGGAAAACAAAACCGAACAGGCAATTAAGGTAAACCTGAAGACCACATTGGTTGTTGGACAATCTTCAGGCTAGCTAACCATATATTTTTTCACCACCCGCTTAATCGTTTAAGCAGATAAAAAAAACCTGGCCATGGTACGTAAACTGTATACCACCACACCTCAAGGAATCCCAATGCCCAGTCTGCAAACGCTGTTGCCTGCCCCTGCTATCGTGTCTAACATAATAACCAATGGAACCGAAGCAAAGCGGAAGCAGGCTGTAGTATACCATCTATATCCGCACAGCTTTTGCGATGGCAATGGAGATGGCCTGGGAGATCTGAAAGGTATACTGGATAAACTGGACTATTTGCAAAGCCTGGGCGTTGATCTGGTTAAACTCCTCCCGGACCCGCTGTTGGCCAAAACGCGGGAACAAGCGCATCAATGGATATTTGAATTTGGCAGTCGGGAAGACCTCGACAAGCTGACCCGCCAGCTCAAACATAGAGGTATACAGCTGGAAATTGCTCCCAGTCAGTCCGATTCCTCCGGCGCCTGGAAAATGCCGGATACTGCACACAGCATGGCGCATATGATGGCTCAATGGCACGACGACGACCCCGCGCTGAGTTGCCGTGCAGCAAAAATGCTGCTCACCTGGAAACTATCCCAACCAGGCCTGGTCCAGCTGCATCAGGGAGATGAAATTGGCGCCGAACCTGTTTTTGCCGCCATGCCATGGGCCGTTGCGAACAACGCGCAGCAGCAGTTCCCTGCCGCACATGTGGCCGGTCAGGATCTGGATCCCGCTTCAGTGCTGAATCATTGCAGAAAAATGGTTGAACTCCGTAAAAATGAACCGGCAATGGCGCAGGGGAAATTCACGGCAATTCAAACCCAAAACCCCGCCGTACAGGCATACACCAGAACCATGCATCAACATAGCCTGCTGGTGCTGCTCAATCTGACACCCCACCCGGCGCCTTTTGCCCTTCAGCTGGACCTGAGCAAATCAGAATTGCTGATCAGCAATTACTATACCCTGAACGAAGCCAGCAGACTCCGGCCATACGAGGCCAGCATTTACTGGTTGTGATCATGGCCTGATTTGTCCGTTATCTGTCCCGGCGGGCAGCTGAATGCGGCGCACCTTTGCTGCCATTATGAAGCAGAACAAAAGGTTTGTCCGTTTTTCCCTGAATGCCTGGATAGCTGTTTGGTTGTCCCGATTTTTCCTGTTGCAAGGCCTGGCATCTCCCCTGCATGCCCAACGCCCAGACAATATACCCATGCGCAAATGCCTGCTCGATGTGCAACATCTGATGCTGGATCTGCGCTTTGATCTGGCACAAAAACGCGCTTCAGGCACTGCCGTTATTCGCCTGGCGCCTCTGCAAACCACCAATAGCATCGATCTGGATGCCGCCTTTCTGCAGATCCGGAAAATCCGGCTTTTTGATGGTCCTGCACTCACCTATTCCTACGATGGCGGCGATGCCGATAACAACCTGCATATCACGTTGCCCCGACCCTGCAAAGCCGGCGAACCCATCACGCTGCAGATAGAATACCATACCCTGTACCACAACGACAGCGACCCCAACAACCTCTGGGGCAGCTATGGCAAAGGACTGCGCTTTTTTGCGCCTACTACCACCGAGCCCCGAAAACGCAAACAAATCTGGAGCATGGGCGAGCCGCAGGGTAATCGCTACTGGTTTCCGGGCCAGGATACTCCCGGCGATTTGCGTACCTGCGATCTTTGGATAACAGTGGAAAAACCACTGCGAGCCATAGCTGTTGGTCAACTCCGAAAAGTAGTGGAGAACCCCGACGATACCCGGACCTTCCACTGGAAATCAGACATACCACACGCCAATCACCAAACAGCTTTTGTTGTAGGCGAATACGAAGAGATAAGCCAGGAGGCAGCAGGCATACAACTGCACAGTTACAGTTATCCCGATGAAATTGCGGCCACCCGTGCCACCGTGGAACGCCTGCCGGATATGCTGCGTTTTTTCACTGATCTATTCCACGTAAAACCTCCTTATTCGACTTACAATCAGGTGTTTGTACAAGATTTTCCCTGGGGCGGCGGCAGTCATCCCGGCTTTTCCACCATCTCTGAAAATATGGTAGACGACTACGGCACCCACGCCGATTTTTTCTACCTCTGGGATGGCGTGGAAGCACAGGATCTGGCAGCGCAATGGTTCGGCCATCTGCTTACCCCCGCAGATTGGTCGGATGTGTGGCTGGCTAAATCCTTTGCGCTGTACCTGGACGCCATGTACTCCGAATATAAAAACGGATATGATGAAATGCAGCTATGGAACAGGCAATATCAGCTCAATACCTGTATGGCCGACTGGAATGCCGGCCTGCGCAGGCCTCTGGTTACTCACCGGAGCACTAATCCTGCCGACCTTTGTTTCGACAATAATGCGCTTCGCGGCGCGCTTGTGCTGCACTTGCTGCGACTGGAAGTGGGCGAAAAAAACTGGCGAAAGGTCCTGCGCGCCTATGCACGTACTTACGCGGGGAAAACCGTTACAACAGCCAATTTTCAACAGGCAGTTGAACAGGTAAGCGGGCAATCCTATTTCTGGTTTTTTGATCAATGGGTGTATAAAATGGGTCAGCCTGAGGTGGAAGTGCAAACGGAATACAACAAGCAAAACCGGCAGCTAACTCTGATTATCAAACAGATACAAACGCCTGACTCCTTGAGTCAATACCCGCAGGTCCGCTTTTTTCAGGGGAAAATACTGGTAGATTTAGGTGGTCAAACAGAAATCATCCAGTTGAAACCGCTGAAGGAAAACAGGTTTAGTTTTACGCTGAAAGAGGAACCGAAATGGATAAATGTGAACGCAGGCAGCGCCTGGCCCGGTCGTTTTCAGCTCCGGCAAAACATGGATGCCTGGTTGAATCAATGCCTGTACGCCAGCGATGTTCTGGCCTGCCGCAGCGCCTTGCTGGAGCTGGCCGACTACTACCGCAACGAGCAAACCGGCAGCGCAGACAAAGCCAGGATTCTGGATGCTTTCCGGACGGTTATTACCGGCCCGGCGTATTGGCGACTGCGGTACACCGCCCTGCTCAGCTGGCAGGGTCTGGTGGCTGGCCAGCCGCTGAGCTCCGACACAGAAGCCATGCTGTTGAGCATTATCCGGAAAGAAAATTCCTGGATGCGCGCCGCCGCCATCGGTTTTCTGGGCGATTCCGGAAATCCAGCTCATGCCGATCTCTACATACAGCATTTTCAGGATTCAAGTGATCGGGTGGTGAATGCTGCTGCCAATGCGCTGGGCAAGAGCAAGCATGAAAAAGCCCTGGCTGCCCTCCTCAGGCTACCGGCCAGACCGTCGTGGAAAAACCAGAGCCTGATTTCCGCCCTCAATGGTTTGCGCGAGCTGGGCGATCCGCGTGGCGCCACACTGGCTTTGAATGCCCTGAAAGACAGTGCCGCTGCTCCGCGCTGGACACTTGCCACACCCGTGTGGGATTTCAGGCTGGCTGCGGCCGAAACCCTGGTGGCCCTGGGCAAAGGAAACGATGCTTACCCCCTGGTGCATCAGCGTTTTTTGGCGGCCATGCAGGAAAACGATGTGAACGACATTTTTGGCAATGTGCTGCTCATGGTTACCCTCGCCGACCCGCGCGCGCAGGAGGTATTGCCCGCCCTGCGGGAACGGTTTAAAAATGATGCCAATGCCATGCAGGCTGTGGAAGGTTTTGCTGCTCCATTAAATGCCTTGAATAAAACCCCCTGATTATCGCTCCGGTTAGTTGCGGAAACCTTATTTTGGGCAGCTGAAAACAACTATTTTTATGAAAAACACTGAAAATCAAGCTATTGAAGAAAAGCAGTATGTGCTGGGCACCGAACGCGCTGAATTGCATCGGCTCGGATTGCAGCATCAGGTTTGGTCGGCAGAGGCAAGACGGGGCTGGGAACTCGGCGGCTTCCGAAACGGGCACACCCTGCTCGACCTCGGTTGTGGCCCTGGCTTTTGCACCACCGAACTGGCCTATCTGGCCGGCGAGAACGGCAAGGTGATCGGGGTAGATTTTGCGGCCAATTACGTCTCGTTCCTGCAGCAGCAATCGGCCATTCACGGATTGGATATAGCGGTGCAACACGCTTCTTTCGACACCATGACCTTGCATGCCAACAGTCTGGACGGCGCGTTTGCGCGCTGGGCTCTGGCCTGGGTATCCAACCCGGAGGAGGTGATAGCACGGGTAAAGGAAGCCCTTAAACCCGGCGGCAGGTTCGTTATCCAGGAATATTTTGACTGGTCGGTATTTCAGACAGAACCGTCTATGCCAACACTTAAAAAGGCTATTTCTGCCTGCTACCGCTCTATGAAAGAGCAGGCTGGCGATATTGACGTGGGGCGCCACATTCCCGCCATGGCCGCCCGTTTGGGTCTGAAACTGGTGCATACCCGTGTCATCGCCAAGTTGACGGGTCCGGCCGAGCTTACCTGGCACTGGCCTTATTCCTTTTTACACATTTACCTGCCTAAAATTGCCGAGCGTGGATTTCTGACTCAGAAAGAAGTAACAGAGGCGCTACAGGAACTCCATCAACTCGCCGCCATTCCTGAAGCCCGGATTCTGTGTCCGGTAGTGCTGGAGGTGGTTTTGGAAAAATAGTTGGTTGAGGCGTTTTATTCACCGCAGAGAGGTGCAGAGACGCGGAGGAGGGGTTCACCTCCGCGGCCCCCCCCCACAACTCCGCGCCTCCGCGACTCCGCATTAAAAACAACATTGACAATGAAAAAATCACAAATCAACCCTGCGCCCAAATACTTTGACCGGTACATCAACCTGTTTGACGATCAGGAACTGGACGCAGCTTTTCGGGAAAGCGAAGCTGAATTTGACTCGTTTGACTGGGAAAAATGTCGGGAAATAGGATTAAACATATATGCGCCCGGCAAGTGGACCATTCCGGATGTGTTGCAGCATTTGCTCGATTGGGAACGTATTATGACCTACCGGGCCCTGGGTTTTGCCAGAGGAATGTTTCAAACAGCGCCCGGACATGATGAAAACCTGATGGCTGAAAATGCCGGGGCCTCGGCGAGGAGCCTGGAGGAAATACTGGATGAAATGAAAACCCTGCGCGCATCCACCCGACAGTTTTTCCTGAGTTTGAGCGAGTCGCAAATGCTTCAGCCCGGCATTTGCTGGGAAGCGCAGATGTCGCCCCTGGCACTGGCGTTTACCATTTTGGGGCATCAGCGGCATCATTTCAGAATTCTGCAGGAGCGATATTTCAGTATGTAACACATGCCAGTTCAGGTCATTTTTCTCATTGCGCCGCGCACCCATTTTCTGGACCTTGCGGGTCCGGATCAGGTGTTTAGCGAGGCCATTTTTTACAAGGCGCCGTTTGAGGTACGCTATTGTTCTTTTGCTCCGGAAAAAGCCGGCACGGCATCGGGTTTGCAGTTTGCCAACCTGCCCCATTATTCCGACATCAGGGTGGAAAAAGGCGATTATGTGTTCATTCCGGGCATGGATTTAGATGTGATTGAGCGCTCACTCAATCCTGATATCGTTGATGTATATCATTGGTTATCATTAGCTTATGCAAAAGGTGCGCAGTTGTGTTCAGTGTGTACAGGCGCATTTTTGTTGGGAGCGGCCGGATTACTGGATGGCAAGCCCTGCACCACGCACTGGAAGTACACCCAGCGTTTGCAGCAGCGTTTTCCGCAGGCTAAAGTGCAGGAAAATGTGTTGTACACAGACCGCGACGGCATTTTTACCAGTGCCGGCATAGCCTCAGGCGTGGACCTGGCTCTGCATATTGTAGAACGCGAGATGGGCGGCTATTTTGCCAACAAGGTGGCCCGGGAAATTGTGGTGTACATCCGCAGGCCGGGAGAGCAATCGCAGCAGAGCATCTTTTTGAGCTACCGCAACCATATTCATTCCGGTGTGCACGCTGTGCAGGATTATCTCACCGAAAACCTGCACCGGAAAAACCCGCTTTCCGAGCTGGCGGCGCTGGCCAATATGAGTCCGCGCAATTTTACCCGCGTGTTTAAAAAAGAAACCGGTATTGCCGTTGGCGAATACATTGCCCGCCTCCGCCACGAACGGCTGCAGGAATTAAGCAAAAATCCTGACCTGTCCAGGGGCCAACTGGCTCAGCAGTTGGGTTTAAAAAGCGAGCGGCAGGTGAGCAGGCTGATCCGTTAAAGGCAATTGTTTTTTCAGGGCTGTAAGAAAACTGCCTGACCTTGCGGATAATGAGGAGTAGTTTTTTTCCGCAGAGGCGCGGAGGGATAGTAAAAAACGCTCCGCCTACCCTCTCCGCGCCTCTGCGTCTCTGCAGTAAAAAAACTCTACGCTGAAAACAACGCATCCATCAAATCAACATGGAGGAGTCTTTTATACAGCTGGTTACCCAACACAAAGCACTGATTTTCAAGGTCTGTCGTACTTTCCGGGGAAATGATCCGGAGGGTGCGCGCGATTTGTTTCAGGATATTGTAGCGGAGCTTTGGCGGGCATTTCCACGCTATAACGGATCGGCTAAATGGACCACCTGGGCGTATCGGATAGCCTTGTATGTGGCCATTACACAACAGCGCAGGCGTAAAGTGGATACCGTACCGTTTACCGGGATGGAGCCCCCGCCCGTTCCGGAGCCAAATGAGCAACTTGCCGTGCTTCATCAGGCCATTGACCGATTGAACGAACCCGACAAAGCCCTCATCCTGCTGTATTTGGATGATCTCTCTTATGCCGATATGGCTGAAATAACCGGATTAACGGAAAACCACATTGGTGTAAAACTCAGTCGGATCAAATCTAAACTCAAAAACCTGCTTTTACATGGAAAATCATAAGGAAATACCCGATTTGGACCATCTAAAGGCGGCCTGGAACCAGGAACTGGAACAGCAGGCAGAAGCCGCACCTTTTATTAACCAGCAAAATCTGCTAACCATGATGCATCAACGCACCCATTCTACGCTCGCACGTTTGAAGCACAACCTGCTTATAGAAATCATCAGCACGGCATTTATGCTGGCAGCTGCCTATGGGTATACCATTTGGATAGATTTCTATATCTCTCCCCTGATCTGGCTACTGGTACTGCTGGTTACCTTTTCCGGCCACGTGGCCCTTTTTGTTTCCTTGTATCGACAGGATCAGCGCAGTGCTTTGGATGTAAAAGAAGCCCTGGATATCAGTGTGCGCCATACTGGCAAATTTGTCCGATTGGGCAAACAAACCGCCTGGGCTGCCAGCGCCATTGTGCTATTGGCAGGCATTTCATGGATATTCCAGGAAGAAATGCCATTCAGACCAGCATTGTTACAGGGAATGTATAGTGTATTAGCAACTATTGGTGTCTATACTTTGATACATTTTTATATAGAAAAACTATACGGGCAGCATTATAGACAACTATTGAAAAATCAGGAAGAATTATTGGAGTGAGGTTGTATATGGTGGAGGATTCTTTTACTGCAGAGGCTCGGAGGATTTTAGTGACGGGGTGACTGCCAGTCACCCCGTCACTAAAATCCTCCGAGCCTCCCGTACTCACAGCTCCCGCACCCACACATTCCGGAAACTAACCAGATCCCCATGATCCTGGAGTTTGATGGGACCCTTGCCATGTGCCTGATACACCGGCAATCCAATGTATTCCGTTGGACCTTTGATTTCCGTGTTGAGTTGGATCACCACACCGTTGTGGATGACCGTTACACGGGCAGGCGCGGTGAGGATGCCATCGGCATTGAAGCGAGGGGCAGTGAAGAGGATATCATAAGTTTGCCATTCGCCGGGTTTGCGGCAAACGTTCACCAACGGGATGCTTTGTTTGTAAATAGAGCCGGTTTGACCGTTGGAATAGGTGCGGTTTTCGTAGCAATCCAGTATCTGCACCTCATAGCGGTTTTGCAGAAAAATGCCACTGTTGCCACGGCCTTGACCTTCTCCTTTTACCACCGATGGTTCCCGGAATTCCAGGTGCAGTTGCACATCGCCGAAACTGCGCCGGGTGATGATATCGCCAGCGCCAGGTTTTACCGTTCCGGCGCCATCCTGCAAGGTCCAGGTCACCGCTGAGCTGTCTTTGGCGCTTTGCCATTCTTTCCAATGTGTGCCATCAAACAGTACAATCGCATCCGAAGGCGGCTGCGTGCCTTGTCCGGGCGTTACAACCCGTGGCACAGGATTCCATACCTCTGTAGCCTTAGGATCGGTTATTTGAGCAGAAAGACTTTGCAGGCCAAATGCCAGCAAAAAAAGAGAAAGAGTATTGCGTATCATGTGAAAAGTGATTTTTTTAGGTCATTTGGGGGTCATTTAAGAGTCATTTGGGAGGTCATTTAGGGGTCATTTAAGGGTCATTTAAGGGTCATTTAGGAGTAGGGGGCTATTGAGTAAAACTAAACTTGACTCTGAGAGGGTTTCGCACAGATTTTACACAGATTTTTTTCACAGATTTTACACAGATTGGGTTGTCGTTTAGCAGACGCTTGGTTTGCAGCTGGGTCAGATCCTTCGCTACGCTTGAGATGACATTTGCCAAACGTGGGTTGTCATCCAGAGCGTAGCGAAGGACCTACACAAGCCCGGTTTCCGAAATTCTTTGACCCAATGTACCCGAATAGCCTGGCTTGTGTAGGTTCCGAGTACTCGGAATGATAACCCACGTTGATTAATTGACCCCAATGACCCCAACAATGACCTCAAATGACATCAATGACCCCAACAATGACCTCAAATGACCCCAACAATGACCTCAAATGACATCAATGACCCCAACAATGACCTCAAATGACATCAATGACCCCAACAATGACCTCAAATGACCTCAAATGACCCCAATGACCCCTAATTCCCTTTATCCCAATCATTCTTATCCTCGTCGCTCAGCACCCCATCCTTATCACGGTCTTTGAAAAAATAGGCTCTGGCAAATTGAACAGCGCCCTTTCCCACCTCGGCTCCGATGACCCGACCCGGTATATCATCAAAAGGCGCCTCCGTGCCGCACCAGATACGGGAAAGCCCCGCCTGGTCTGCTGCATCGCGGTAGGTTGCCCATTGAAGTGTCACGTCTACACCCGGGCCTTTTTCATGCTGCAGGAACATACTGTTGGCCTTCACGGTGTATTCTCCCAATCCGCCCGGGAAATAAGGATCGCCGGTAATCCAGCCTAGCGCTTCTGCACCGGCATGAGCCAACGCGGAATGTGCCGAAACGAAACCGCCATAAGGCGGGGTAACAAAAGCTTTGTCCTGATACGGATGCCAGTTTTCGGCCAGTATCCAGCCGGTTCCTGCCATATCTGTGGTGGAATCAATCACCGCATAGGGACCTTTCCAGGCAAAAAACTTGATTTTACCCAGGTTTTTGTTTTTCGGGCCAGCCAGCGGATCGCCTTTTTTTACCAATTCTATTTTGCCCGGAATAAGCGGTATACCTGCTGGATGGTAAGATGGCTCCTGTGCGCTCGTGCATTGCCCGCGCGAGGCCATATAACGCAGTGCGGTAATAGGTCGGGCACTATCATACCAGCCTTTCACTCCCCAGGCAGCAATGGCGGCATCGTGCAGGGCCCCACCGAGCAGGAAACAAGATTTTACATCCCATTCCAGATCGTTCACAGGGGCGCCTTTGCCGTTAATTTTTTTGATCAACCCTGGCTGGTCGCTCACATAATGCAGCAGAGTCAGCCAATGACCCGTGGCGGTTTCTTTATTAGGGCCTTCTGCCCAGTATCGGGCTGCAACTCGGGTGAAATCGCCGCGTGGAACCAAATTTGGCGCATAGGGCTGTCCGGTTCGCGGGTTTAGGGCATGTCCTGTGCCGGGGTCTTTCCCGGTGTCCAGAAGATAAAAATCCCGCAATTCTGCCAGGTTGGTCGGGTAACGCGCCACATTGCCCATTGCGCCGGGAGAGATATCCCACTGAATACCATCGGCGGGAGAAAGCAGGCCCGACCAGGCTGCAACCAGGGCGTAATTCCATTGATAATCAGCACTTTTTCCAGCGCCTTTGGCGGTGTCCAGTTTGGGTAAAAAAACATCGCCTGGATCGTGATACAACCGGTAATCCTGTCCGTATTGCACATACACTCTCTGGTCTGTTTTTTTCAATGCAAATGGCGGCACCTTGCCCCAATGCGGAGTTTGGCAGCTTTGGGTTCCGGTAATGCGTCGGCCGCTACCATCGATGGAATCGATGAGCATCCAAAAGGGTTTGCCTCCACAGCGACATTCGAACATAGGGTAGCCATCGTGGTCCAGGGCCCGGCGCACTTTAATGGGTTGCCATCTGTTGGGGTTGTTCAGGGCGCCAATGCCCGGCTGGATAACCGTGAGGGGCTCATTAGCCGGTTTGTATTTGGCGTTGTTGTAATTATTCTCTTCCAGGGAGCCATCTTTGGCGCCCAGTTGCAGCACACATTGTGCGATGTAATTGCCCAGAGCTGCCGGAGAGCCGGAGCTGTAATCAATGGAATGGTTGCGGAAGTCGTACCCGTGTTTGGTCATCATATCCCGGAAGCGTGTCATGGCGCCCGAGGCTTGAGGCGAGTGGGTATAACGCGAGGTCAGAAGCCGGTAAGCGGCAAAGCTGATGGCCTCTTTGCGGGCAGCCTCCACATCGGCCGGAACGGGAATGTTCCTGCACGGACAGGTAAAGCCCGATGGCGTGGTTTGACCGAGCAGGTATGGGCGTGCCACGGTATCGTAAGCGGCCCAGGCATCGTACATAGCCACCGAGAAATGGAACAGGTTGCGGGCCTGCACGGCCGGGCGCGCCAGGTCTTCTTCCATGGTTTTCAACACGGCTTCGCCCCATTCACGGGCAATGCTGTGTTGAGCGGAAAGAGGTGCGGCCAAGGCCAGGCAGCATATCAGCGCGACGAAGAAGCGGTAAAGAGGATGTTGGCACATGCGGACAAAAGTAGCCATTATCCTGGAAATGGAGGGTTTTTACCGTGGAGACGCAGAGGTGCGGAGGTTGCGTATCTCTGCGCCTCCACGGTAAAAAACTAACTACCGCGTTTCCATGGTAAACCGGATTTTTTCCTGATCGAAGCTGACTTCGTACACCAGTTTGTCCTTTTCAATGGAAAGGATGGTGCCGGTATCTGAGCTTTGATCGTCGGTGAGCGAGAGTTGCTTGCCATCGGGACTGATGCTCCAGCCGCCAGTAGCCGTTTGCGGATCGTTGGGATCGCATTTGGAGGCGCCTTCGTCTACTTTGAAGCTTTGATCGCTTAAAAACGTGAAACAATTATCGGCCATGCATGCTTCTACGGGAACAGATACCCAGAGTCCGGCGCTGGACTCATAGCCTTCCAACAAGGTGATTTTCCAGCAAGTGGCGGCGGTCAGAATTTCCGAAGGGGAGGGCTCGTCTTTTTTACAGGCAGCGGTGAGGAGCGAAAGGATAAACAGGGCACAGAATGTCTTTTTCATGTTGAAAATGGTTTTGTTATTTGGCGATATAGCCGCCTAACAGAAACCTGAAACAGAAAAAAGGATGCACGTGTGCGGGTATCTGCGTACGAACAGCAGGTTGTGACGGATGGAAGGGCAGACAGACCGTGTGAGACCCATTCAAATTATACCATCAAAATACCGGCACATGCCGGCAAAAAGGTGGTCGTCTGACAGCATATCCTGGTAGGTATCGTGGGTTTCCTGCCAGTCGGGATCGGCGGGTGTCATACGGGTCAGAGAGCGTTTCACCACCCTGAATGTGCGGAATACCTGATACCGGGCGCTCAAGAGTTCGGGCCGATTGATGCCGTAGTATTCTTCTGCTGCCTTTACCACTTCGGCGTGGTTGGGATGCGTTGGAATTAAGGTTACTTCCTTCGTTACATCATCTGCCGAATAGGCAAAATAGGTCACCGGGTTGTCGAGATACGGATTGAGCAGGTGCGCTTTTTCTGCATAATGAGCGGCCTCAAATACCTGAACAGATATGTGTCCGGTTGCATCCAGCGGATCGGGGGATAGATGTCCGATATAATTGGCCACATGGGCTTCCGTGAGCGCAGGTGGAATGGCGGGTTCCGGCATTTCCGTGCCCGCTATGGTGAAATGATCCCCTTTGTAGGTTTGATTGCAGATCTGGCAGGCATACAGGTAGTTATCGTAGGTATAGGCCAGCCACCAGTACTTGCTTTTGGGCCGGTAGTGTTCTACGTCGCCATGGGCTACCACCGCAGTATTGGCTTCGCAATAGGCGCATTTGTGGTGACTTTCCTGCTTTAGCTGGGTTTTGGCATCCTTCCAAAAGCCGTCGTTGAAGGCAAATCCCTTATCCGGGTTCTGTTTTTTCTTTAACCAAACCAGCAGCAGTTGTTTGTCAGCCCTTTGTTTGCCTTTGCCATGATATTTTGAAGGAATAGCTTCGGCGGTTCTGATTCTGGTAAGAGGAATCATAACTATTCAGATATATTAAGTTTTTTCTCCAGTTTTTCCAGGAGCGCTATTTCCTTTTTGCTGGCCAGGGCCAGGTTCCGGGTAGGTAGTTTTTCGTCCAATACTTTTTTAGCAGATTCGAGTTCTTTTTTACTTACTGCATTGGTTTTTCCTGTGCCGGCTTTATGCTTGTTATAGATTTCTTTTGCTTTTTGTACCTCGAGGCTTTCATCGGTTTCCAGGCCAAACACTGGCGACATGAGCAATTGATTAACCAGCAGTTGTCGGGGCGCGCCAACAAACGGCAATAGTTCTATAAATCCGTTATTGTTCCGGCGCAGGGCATAGAGTTCGCCAGCATCGGCCTGTTGTGCCGTGAGGGGCGAGTGTGTGGTGGCAATAACCTGGAAATTAGGCAGTTTTTGCCCAATAAAATCAATCAACCGGCGCTGCCACTTGGGGTGCAGGTGTAAATCCACCTCATCAATCAGCAGCAGTCCGCGGGCCTTCATGGGCTCTTTGTAATCCTTGAATGTTTCGGTAATGCGATACAATAAATCGCCTATCCAGGCGGCCATGTTTTGATAACCGTCGCTGAGTTGTTCCAGAGGCACTGCGCCATCCACGGTATTGAAAAAAAGCTGTTTTCGTTCTTTATCTATATGGGAAAACGTAATGCCCGGAAGAAAATCATTCAGCGCAGTGGCCACTACCGACAATCCTTCATTGCCCATCCGATAATCCAGGTCTATCACCCAGGCTGTGAGCGGATTCAGTGGTGCATTGCCGTCAAAAAGATTGCGGACACTCCCGGATCTATGGCTGCGCGATTTTTCAAAACTGCCCATGGCATCGCCGGAGAGTCGTCTGCTGGCCCCGTATGCCACCACGAAATAGGTGCGTTCGGTATATTCCAGCGCTTCATCTATCAGTTGGAGCGATTCCTTGTTGTTGGAAATGATATTAGACAGGTGATCTCCGCGGTTGAATTGCAGGGTGATGGGGCGTTCTTCCCCTTTTTTGGTTTGCAAAACGGCCTCAATGGTGCAAAATGGCTCGTTGTTTCTAATCCAGCTATCTGTATTTCCCAGCAACTCGCCCAGTGCATTGCTCCCGCTGGTAATGAGGGCAATGGCTTTCAGCAGATTGCTCTTGCCGGTGCCATTTTCCCCCAAAATGATGGTCCATTTCCGGATGTCAGTATCGCCTTTTTCAAAGGATAATGACAAATCGGTAATGCACTTGAAGTTTTTCAGCCGGATCTCCTTGAGAAACATGTTATGCTAATTTGGTACGAAGATACGGTTTTTGGTGTATTTTGTTGGGTAAACACATCTGCGGCTAAACCCGCCGGTACGGTACCCCTACTTACAAAACTGCGCCAACAACGCCTGGGCCGGCGCATAACCCACCTGCGCAGCTTGTTGCCAGTCGGCGCAGGCGCCGGAGCGGTCGCCGGAGGCATTTTTGGCCATGCCGCGGTTACAGCGGTAGTTGGGGGCATCGGGCTTGAGCTGTATAGCTTTGTCAAACATGGCAATGGCTTCCTGAAACTTACCTATGCTGGCATAGGCATTGCCTTTGTTGTTCACCGCATCCGGATAATCAGGCTTGATTTTCAGCGCGGCATCGTAGGCGGCAATGGCCTCGTTCATGCGCCCAAGCGGCGCCAGCGAGTTGCCCTTGCGGAAATAATGTTCCGGATCTGCCTTGGCCTGTATGGCTTTATCAAAAGCCTCCAGTGCGCGCTCGTGCTGACCTGCGCCCGCGTAAGCCATGCCAATAGTGGCCTGTATGCGGTCTGTTTCGGTTTTGGGGGCCATCTGGGCATATTTTTCTGTATCCGCTATGGCTTTGGCATATTCACCTTTGGTGAGGTAAACCTGCGCACGCCCGTACCACGAATCGGCAAAGTCTGGCTTCAGTTCTATAGCCCGGGTAAACATTTGTATGGCATCGTCGTAGCGCTTCATCCGGTTGCAGGCCACCGCCATATTGAAATTGGCATCAAAAAAGCCCGGATCCACCTTGATGGCCTGCGCATATGCCGCCGCCGATTGATCGTAATCTTCCATGGCATCGTACGCCAGACCCAGGTTCGACCAGCTAAGCGCATCGTTCGGGTGTTTGGCGGTGTTGTTTTCCCAAAGTGCAATGCTGGATTGCCAGTGGGTGTTTTGCATAAACGTGAGTACCGAACAAACCACCACAAACCCGGCCGCCAGATAGGGCAGTACAAAACGCAACCCTTTTCCCCTTTCACCACTTTCTATATCGGAATACATTTTACCCATGATGTAAAACAATCCCAGATAAGGAATATAGGTAAAACGATCCACCATGAAGGCCTTACCGGCCCCTTTGAACTGCAACACGAACATGATGTTGACCAGGAAAAACACAAAACCAAACGCCAGCGCGGTATTTGATTTCCGGCGTTCCCAGATTAGCCATACTACAATGGCCAGGAGCAAGGGCGTGACGTAGAAAAACTTTGGCAAATTGCCAGTTGTTGGATACGGATAATAGGCCGATAAATTCACCGGGAACAGGAGTTTCTCCAGGTAATTCCACAAAGAAGCAGTGGCAAAAAAGAAACGCTCGGTCATGGGATACCCCGTGTCTTTCAAACCCTCTGCCTCGCCCAGAAAATGAATGCCCACCAGACCAAAAACCAGGGAAAGCGCAAAAAACGGCGCCTTTTCCAACCAAATTTTCATGCTTTTCCAGTCGCGACCCGCCAGCCAGTCGAGTGCCAGCATGGACAATGGCAGCGACACCGCCTGGATTTTGGAAAACAGGGCCAGCAGCCCGAAAAGCAGCGTGAGCAGGTAATGTTTGGTTTGGGTGTTTTGGGCGTATTTCCAATAATTATGCAAGGCCGCGATATAAAATAAACCGTACAGCACGTCTTTGCGTTCTGTCACCCAGGCCACACTTTCGGAGCGCATAGGGTGAATGCCAAACAGGGCGGTGGCCAGCGCCAGGCCCCAGCCTTTCAGACCCAGGGCGCGCAGGAAGAAAAAAGCCATGGCGGTAGCGCCCATGTGCAGCAACACATTGTCTAAATGGTATAAAAACGGCTGAAAATTCTCCACCGCCATTTCGCCCGGCTTCACAATGGTGTCGAAACTGTGTTCAAAACAATAGGTCAGGATTACCAGCGGGGAATAGTTGCCATGGGTATGGCCGGTAAAGATCTGCGCCAGATCCACACTGCCCAGTGGTTTTACCATAGGGTTCAGCCACAGGTAGCCGTGATCGTCCCAGTTCACAAATCCGGCGCTAAGCGTATTGGAAAATACCAGAAAGGTAAGCACCAGCACACCGCCCAATATGGCCATATCGGGAATTTGGAATGAGGTTTTAGGAGCGGCAACAGCGGCTGGACGAGGAACGTTTTTAGTTTTTTTAGACATAGTTTGAGTCTGGTTTCCGTTTGACAAAGGAAAAACGAATTTTCTAAAAATTGCTCAAAATCCGTTTGTTCCACCCAATGAAACAACCAATTCAACGTTAAACAGCGCCTTTGGCCGAAATCTGTATGGATTACCAGCAGCCAGGGTAACTTTGTGCTGGTAAAAGGCGCTAGGTGGTCATAAGGCACTAAGGTGCGATGACACTAAGGCGCGAAGGCACTAAGGCGCGAAGTTGTATTGTCGGGGTGACTGCACTCACCCCGACAATACAAGTGCTAACCTCCAGCCGAACGCCAACTCAAACACTCGAAAACTCAAACACTCGAAAACTCAAACACTCAAATACTCAAACACTCATATGCGCTCAATTCTGTACACGGTCCTCATTGCCGTTTTCACCCTGATTATTTCCTGCACGCCTAAAAACGCGCCCAAAATTTCCGGAAACCCTTCCGGAGCTCCGGAACCTGCCTGGGATACCCTGAACAAACCCGGCATGAACGAGGAGGAAGAACCTCTGGAATACAACGTGCTGGATGATATTGTGGTGGAGCCGCAGACTTCCTACAACCAGGATTCTCTGCGTCCGTACAATGCTTCGCATACGTTTGAGGTGGATCTGATTCACACCAAAGTGGATATCTCTTTCGATTGGGCTAAAAAACGCGCCAATGGCAAGGCTACCCTTACCATGCGCCCTTGGTTTTATACTACCGATAAGGTAACGCTCGATGCCAAAAATTTCGATATCCAGTCTGTTACCTTCGAGGGCAAAACAGAGGAGCTGAAACGGGAATACAACAACGAACAGCTCACCATCCAGCTCGGGCGTGCGTACACCCGAAACGAGGAATTCAAAATAACCGTTACCTACATCGCTAAGCCCGACGAACGGGAATCCTACGGCGGCAGCGCGGCCATTACCAGCGATAAAGGACTGTACTTTATCAACCCAGACGGCGCCGACAAAGACAAGCCCATGCAGATCTGGACCCAGGGCGAAACAGAAAGCAACTCGTTCTGGATGCCAACGGTAGACAAGCCCAATGAGCGCTGCACCCAGGAAATGTACATCACCGTAGCGGATAAGTACAAAACCTTGTCGAACGGCGTATTGGTGTCGTCAAAAAAGAACGCCGACGGTACCCGTACCGATTATTGGAAAATGGACAAACCACACGCGCCATACCTGTTTATGATGGCTGTTGGCGAATTTGCGGTGGTAAAAGACAAATGGCGCGGTATTGACGTGGATTACTATGTGGAGCCAAAATTTGAGGCTCACGCCCGGGATATCTACCCATACACCACCGAAATGCTGGAGTTTTTCTCCAATAAGCTGGGATACGCCTACCCTTGGCAGAAATACTCGCAAGTTGTTGTGCGCGATTACGTGAGTGGCGCCATGGAAAATACCACAGCGGTGATTTTCGGGGAGTTTATGCAAAAGACCAAACGGGAATTGCTGGACGACCACATGACCAATGAAAAGGTAGTGGCCCACGAAATGTTCCACCACTGGTTTGGCGATCTGGTAACCACCGAAAGCTGGGCCAACCTCACCATGAACGAGGGTTTTGCCAACTATTCCGAGTATCTCTGGATAGAGCACAAACACGGTCGTGATGCCGCCGATGAGCACCTGATGGTAGAACAACAGGGCTATTACTACTCTGCCGGCGATGGAGGGCACCCACTGATTCATTTCGGGTACAACAACCGGGAAGACATGTTCGATGCGCATTCCTATAACAAAGGCGGCTGTGTGTTGCACATGCTGCGCCAACTGGTGGGCGACGAGGCATTTTTTGCAGCGCTGAACCGCTACCTGAAACGCAACGAATACACCGATGTGGAAGCCCACGAATTGCGCCTGGCATTTGAAGATGTAACCGGTCAGGATTTGAACTGGTTCTTCAACCAATGGTACTTTGGATCCGGGCATCCGCAGCTGGATATTGATTATGGCTGGGATGAAACTACCAAAAAAGCCACCGTTACGGTAACCCAGGCCCAGGAAGGCGCCGAGGTGGCCCGTGTGTTTGAACTTCCGCTCAGCGTGGATATTTATGAAGGTCCGGGCAAAGTGCGCCGCGAAAACGTGCGTATGACCCAGCGCCAGCAAACCTTTACGTTTGACTGTGCGTCCAAACCGGCCCTGATCAATTTCGACGCAACGAAAACCCTCCTTTGTCAGAAAAACGACCACCATACCGCCGAAGAATGGGCATTTATGTACCGTAATGCGCCGTTGTTCCGCGATCGGTATGAGGCGCTGGAAGCTCTGCAGGCCGAACCATCAGAGTATACGAACGCCGTCTTTACAGAAGCTTTGTCTGATAAATATTTCGGTATTCGTCAGCAGGCCTTGATGGCTGAAGGTGTGGGTGAACCATCTGCCCTGCCAACCATTGCGCGTCTGGCAGAAACTGATGCCGAACCGGGCGTTCGTGTGGCTGCTATCAATATTTTGAGCAGCACCGGCGATAAGCAGTATCTCCCGATTTTTCAGAAAAACATGGGTCAGGACCAGGCGTACAGTGTGGTGAGTGCAGCCCTTTCTGCGCTGCAAAAAATTGACCCGGCGGCTGCCCGCGAGGCTTCCAAAACCTTGCAAAACGATGAAAGCGATGCCTTCACGCCAGTGCTTACAGAATTGTATGCCGAGCAGCCAAGCCGTGAAAATCTCGCCTTTTTTGAGCAAAAACTGCCAAAGGCAGACGGGTTCAATGCATTTCCGTTTTTTGACAATTACCAGAAATTTCTGCTTGGACTGGGCGATCAGGCCTTGATTGACAATGGTGTGGCCACGTTTAAATCCATTTCACTCAACCCTCAGAACAGCGAATGGCGTCGTTTCGGCGCAACGAAAGCCATTGCAGATCTGCGCAACCATTACCGCGAGAAAGGCAATGCTGCCAAAATTACCGAGCTGGAAGCCATCCTCACGGAAATCAAAGCCAAGGAAACGGATCCAACGTTGAAGTTGTATTACGATATGTTTTAGACGGTATACGGTGGACGGCCTACGGTAGACGGCCTACGGTGGACGGTGATGGCGTATCCACTGACGATTGTTTGTCACCCTGAGCGCAGCGAAGGGTCTGAGGTTAATGTGAAGCATGGTTTCGCGCAGATTTTACATAGACTTTCAGTAACAACCTGTTCTGGCTTCGCCAGACCCTTCGCTAGGCTCAGGGTGACAAACAATCGTCAGTGGATACGCCATCACCGTAGGCCGTCTACCGTAAGCCGTCTACCGTAAGCCGTCCACCGTCCACCGTCTACCGTCTACCGTAAGCCGTCCACCGTCCACCGTCCACCGTCCACCGTAGGCCGTCTACCGTCCACCGTCCACCGTCCATTAGTCGTTTAAAACCCTTTGGATGTCGTAAGATTTGCAGGTAAGCGCAGGTTTAAAGTCTATTTTTGAGCAACTTTTAACCTGTTAGCTCAAAATATGGACAACCTTGACACTCCTGTTCCTTCCAAGCAACTGGATTGGAACAACATCCTGCGCCAGGGCGCATTTGCCGGACTGGCACTGACGGCCTTTTCCATCATCACCTATTTATTGAACGTCAATTTGATGGCGATTAGCGGAATAGCGTTGTTGTACAGCGTTATGTTCGCTGTGTCGTTTACATTTGCCATTATGGCCATTAAGTACCAGCGCGACAAGCTGGACGGCGGCTACATCAGTTATGGCAAGGCCTTGCTGATTGCTTTGGCGACGGTATTTATTGGCGTACTGATTTCCAGTTTGTGGAATTACGTGCTGGTTAATTTCATTGATCCGAATGTGATCAGCGTTATGAAAGAAGAATTCATTGAAACCTGGGGCCAAAGCATGCCAGCGGATGCCCTGGATCAGGCCCTGGAAGGTTTTGATAAAGCCGGCGACCTGTTCACAACCCTCAAAAGTGCCCTCACCGGCGGCCTGATTTATGGATTGATAGTGGGATTGATTTCTGCAGCATTTCTGAAAAGGCAGCCAGAGGTGAAGGGTTAGGTCGTTTTTTGGGCATTTAATAGACATTTAGGGGTCATTTGAGGTCATTTAAGGTCATTTAAGGTCATTTAAGGTCATTTGAGGTCATTTGAGGTCATTTGAGGGGCTTGGCTCAGTGTGTTTTGTTATCTTAAGTGGTTTCGCACAGATTCTACACAGATTTTATGGTATATGTCTTGGATTTGGTTGGCAGCATAGCCAGATCTTTCGCTACGCTCAAGATGACAAACAGCCAAGCTAATGACCCCTTAATGACAAATAAATGACCCCTTAAATGACTAATAAATGACCCCAAAATGACTAATAAATGACCCCTTAAATGACCTAAATGACTAATAAATGACCCCTTAAATGACCCCTTAAATGACCTAAATGACTAAAAAAAACAACCCCTAAACAACCACTCCAGCCCTCTTTTTTCTCCGTAAACAAATCACAACAAAAATGGACACAATTGATCAACCAACCATTCCTGATCCTTCCACCGTTTCCAACCGTGACCTGGCCGTTAAGTACGGCGCTATCTGGGGTGGCTCGGGTATTTTAATGAGTCTTGTTGCTTACCTCACCGACAACGATCTGACCATGCCCAACACCGGCTCCATCAAGTGGGTATTTATGCTGGTAGGTTTTGGTATTGCCATTTGGGCAGTGGCTACGGCTATTAAAACCGACCGCGAACGATTAGGCGGATTCATCAATTTCGGGCGCTGTATCAGCCTGAGTGCCTTTATGGGACTGATTTCCGGTGTAATCAGCATGGTGTACATGTTTTTGTACGGCTATGTCATCAACCCGGATTTTCAGAGCCAGATGAAGGATGCCATGTATGCCCAATGGGAAGCCCAGGGCATGAGTGAAGAACAAATGGAAATGGCCGCCGGCATGGCAGGCATGTTCACCGGCCCAACCTTCATGGCTATCAGCCAGCTCATTGGTGGCGTAATCATGGGCGTCGTGTTCGGTCTCATCGTTGGCGCATTCATGAAACGCGAGCGTTCTCTGGTTTAGGACTTTGGATTTTTAGACTTTAGACTATTGGACGTTGGACTTGTGCCCAGCGAAGTGAAACATTCCTTTCCCTTCGTAACAAGTCCAGCGTCTAATAGTCTTAATATCCAAGGTCTTTTATCCTTTGCCCCATACCTAAAAGGCCGATATACAATCTCCAAACTTACTACCTTCGCCCCCTCAAACCCCTCAAACCCCTCAAACCCGTCAAACCCGTCAAACCCATATCCCCCATGTCACCCGGTATTCGTTACGGCTTTTTAGGCGGTATTGTAGTTGTTTTCTATTTCACCCTTCTGTATGTAGCCAAACAGGACCTGTTTCTCAGTCCGCTGATTCAGTGGGGCATCATGGCTGCTTACCTGTTTTTCATGTGGAAAGCCTCGCAGGAGGATTGTGCAGCACATGGCAAAAACCGCGATTTCCGGGAAGTGGTGCGCACACCGTTTTTGGTGTTTCTGATCATTAATTTGTGCTACTGGCTGTTTTATTACGGATTGCATCTGTACGATCCCAGTCTGCTGCAGGCTGAGATGAGTCTGGAACTGGATATGCTCCGCAAACAATTGGCCGACGGCCTGGGCGATCCCCAGCAGGCTAATAGCTTCAGGGAACGGGTGCAGGAACTGGAAAAAACACTGGCTGCCCCGCAACCACAGCCCCTCGGACCCGTGCTCACCCGTATGTGTGTAGGCGCGGTAGGCGGATTTGCACTGGCATCCGGCGTGACAGCGTTGATTAAGCGTCAGTGAGCCCCCCCCCTCAAACCCTTCAAACCCTTCAAACCCCTCAAACCCCTCAAACCCTTCAAACAGCGGCGACTAAACCCGCCGGTACAACATGACCCTTACCACCTCCAAACGCGTTGCCATTATCCGGAAATGGCTGGGCATTCTGAGCATCTCGCGGATGATCAGGTGGGCTGTCATTTTTGCCCTGGCATGGTGGGTGTGGAGCAACTGGCACGATGATCTGCCGGCTGCCCAGGGGATGGAACGATATGCATTTCCGGATTCCCGCTTTATCCAGGTGGATGGCATGGATATTCATTACCGGACCAGCGGAAAAGGTGAGCCGGTGCTGCTGTTGCACGATGCGCAAAGTTCCCTGCATACCTGGGCCGGATGGACCAGCAAAATTGCTGAAAAACAACAGGTTATCAGTGTAGACTTGCCAGGTTTTGGCCTGAGTGCCCCACATCCACAGGGGAGTTACAGTGCCTTTATGTATGCCGGGTTTCTCGATAGTTTTTTGCAAAAACTCAACCTCAAAAAGGTCTCACTGGCAGGTTGCGGACTCGGGGCGCAAATAGCCTGGCAGTTTGCTGCAGAATCGCCGCAGCGCGTGGATAAACTGATCCTGCTCGATGCCCCGGGTTTTGAAGAGAAAAAAACAGATCCCATTAACTGGCTGGCCAGTACCCCAATCCTTAACCGCTCGCTTTGGAAAATCACCCCGCGCGCCTTCATACAGCTCTCCCTGGAAGACGTCTGGGCCGACGATGCCCTGGTAACTGACTCCCTCGTGCAGCGGCATTTCGACCTCTCCCTGCTGCCCGGACACCGAAAGGCGTTCACCGACCGGGCCTCTGTGCGCGATAACCGGCCGCCTATCGACCTTATAGAACGCATCACAGCTCCCACACTCATTCTCTGGGGCGCCGAAGATACCCGCATCTCGCCCGAACATGCCTACGATTTCCACAAACGCATCCGCGGCGCCGTGCTCAAAATTTACCGCAATACCGGCCACTGGCCCCAGGAGGAAAATCCGGCCCAGACAGCCGAAGATGTACAGGCGTTTTTGGAAGGGAAGTTTTGAAAATCAGAGCCTTTTCGCCAAAGTCTGCATATTTTCACACAAGCTTCCTACCTTTGCCAATTCGCATGTTCAACTGCGAAAAACCCGATCGTAATCCGTTAGTTTTTTTGAGGTAATGAAAGTATCGCTGAATTGGCTTCGAGATTTTCTCGACATACATAAAACCCCTGCAGAAATCGCCGAAATACTGACATCGCTGGGCCTGGAAGTGGAAGGATGGGAAACGGTAAAACCTTCGCCGGTAGACCTGGATAAAGTACTCACCGGTACTGTGCTTACCTGCGAACGTATCCCGGATACCGACCACCTCTCCGCAACCACCGTAGATGTCGGCGACGGCGTTGTGCGCTCCGTGGTATGCGGCGCGCCTAATGTGGCTGCCGGCCAGAAAGTATTCCTGGCTATCCCCGGCGCCAATGTCTTCAGCAAAGACGGCTCTCTGTTCACCATCGGTGAACGCAAGGTAAAAGGCGTTCCCTCCCAGGGCATGATCTGCGCCGAAGACGAACTCGGACTCGGGCACGACCACTCCGGTATCATCGTGCTGCCTCCAGACACCAACCTTGGCATCTCTGCCGCAGATTATTTCAACAAAGCTTCCGATACCGTCATCGAGGTGGGACTCACGCCCAACCGCGCCGACGCCACCAACCATATGGGTGTGGCTAAAGACCTGGCGGCCTACCTGCAGGTACATGAAAACCACCAGTCCGGCGTGCGTATGCCTCAGGGAAAAGCACTCTCCGGCAACAGCACCGCATTCCCGGTTTCGGTGGAAAATACAGATGCCTGCCCCCGATACAGCGGCATCGTTCTGAAAAATCTCCGCGTACAGGAAAGTCCGGAATGGCTCAAAAACCGCCTGCTTGCCGTTGGTCAGCGCCCCATCAACAACGTGGTGGACGTAACCAACTACGTGCGCATTGAACTGGGCCAACCGCTGCATGCCTTCGACCTCAACGAGATCAAAGGCGGCAAAATTCTGGTCAAAACACTGCCCGCAGGTACTCCCTTCAAAACCCTTGATGAAGTAGAGCGCAAACTCCTGGCCGAAGATCTTATGATCTGCGATGCCGAATCCAATCCCATGTGCATGGGGGGTGTTTTCGGTGGCGCCGGCAGTGGCGTTTCGGATAAAACCACCGCTATTTTCCTCGAAAGCGCCTATTTCCACCCCACCTGGATTCGTCGTTCCATGCTGCGCCACAGCCTGCGCACCGACGCCGCCTGGACTTTCGAAAAAGGCGCGGATCCCAATGGTACAGTGCGCGCCCTGGAACGCGCCGTGGCCCTGATCCTGGAACTGGCCGGCGGCGAAATCGGCTCAGCGCTGGTAGATCTTTACCCGCAACCCGTGCAAGCAGCCCGTATTTCCTGCAGCTACGCCCGGATCAACAGCCTCATTGGAGAAAATCTCTCCAACGGGCGCATCAAAACAATCCTCGCGGCCCTGGAAATCGGCATGGAAAATGAATCGGCGGAGGGCTTCACCGCAGTGGTGCCTACCAACAAACCCGATGTTACCCGCGAAGCCGATATCGTGGAAGAAATTCTGCGTGTGCACGGCCTGGATGCAGTACCCATTCCTACGCAGATCCGCAGCAGTATAGAAATCCAGCAGCGTCCCAATCCGGATGCAGTACGCAACCTGGCAGCTGAATTCCTCACCGCCAACGGTTTCAACGAGTGCATGAGCCTGGCCTTGTCCAACTCCGCCTATTACCTGGCCGATGGGGCTGCCATGCCCTTGCAAAAAGAGCAACTGGTGTTCATCCACAATTCTGCCAATCAGGGCCTGGATTGCCTGCGCCCCAGTATGTTGTTCAGCGGACTGGAAACCATTCAGCGCAACCAGAACCGCCAGAACCCGGATCTGCGCCTGTTCGAATTTGGAAAAACCTATTTCCGCAACGGTGAAAAACTGGAGGAAACCGGTCGGCTTAGCCTGTTTGTTACAGGCGCCCACAAGGCGGAAAGCTGGCAACCATCCGCCAAAAAAACGGTGGATTTTTACACCATCAAAAGCTACGTAACCCATCTGCTCAACCGCCTCGGCGTGAGCGGATACCAGGAAACAAGCCTGAACGACAGCCCGTTCCAGTATGCCCTGCGCTTCCACCGCGGACCGCAGGAATTGGTTACATTTGGCGCTGTTTCGCCACAAATCCTGAAAAAATCCGATATTAAAAACGCCGTGTTTTACGCGGATTTCCATTTTGAAAACATCATCAAAGCGGTAGGCAGCAACAAGATCCAGTTTGCCGAACTCAACAAGTTCCCAACGGTGCGCCGCGACCTCGCTTTGGTAATTGACCAGTCGGTAAGCTTTGGCGATATCCGCCAGTTGGCTACCAAAACAGCCAAAAAGCTGCTCAGGGAAGTGAACCTCTTCGACGTGTTTGAAGATGAAAGCAAACTGGGCGCCGGCAAGAAATCCTATGCCGTTAGTTTTGTGTTTGAAGACCCGGAAAAAACCCTTCAGGACAAAGAGATTGATGCCATGATGGGGCAGTTGGTCGGTGTGTTTGAAGGAAAACTGGGCGCTGTCATCCGAAAATAACGGACTTGTTGAAAACCAGGATCCCTCCCCAGCGGATCCACTAACCAATCACTGAATCTCAATCATCTATCAACTATGGATATCATTTCAATCATCATAGGCCTGGTTGTAGGAGGGGTAGTTGCCTACCTCATCGCCTCCATGACCAACAAGAAGAATACGGATCAGGCCATTCAGGAAAGCAACCGCAAAGCAGACCTGATCATTCAGGAAGCGCGCCTCTCCGCCAAACGGGTGGAAGATGAAGCTGCGCTCAAAGCCCAGAAAATTGTGGGTACCGCCGAGGCAGAAAACGAACGGATCAAACAGCAGAAAATTCAGGAAGCTAAAGAGCGTTACGCTCAAATGCGACTGGAAGTAGAAGAGGAAAAAACCAAACGCCAGCTGGAACTGAAAGACCTGGAAATGGCCATTGCCTCTCAGCAAAAAGACCTGAAAATTGAAAACGATGCGCTGGATGCCCGTTTCAAGGAGCTGGAAACCAAAAAGGCAGATATTGAAACACGCGATGCTGAAATTGTGATTTTGCGGGAAAACCTGGATAAACAGCTCAAAATCGTTCAAAAGAAGAAAGAAGAACTGGATGCGGCCAACGAAGAACGCATCAAGGCTCTGGAAACCATCGCCAAACTGAGTCAGCAAGACGCCAAAGATCAGCTGCTCGAGCAAGTGCGCGCCAAAAGCGAAAGCGAAGCGCAAACCATCGTGCGCGACGCCGTGAACCAGGCCAAACTGAATGCCAGCAAGGAAGCCAAAAAGATCGTCATCCAGACCATCCAGCGGATGGCTGCCGAGTTCACCATCGAGAATACCGTATCGGTGTTCAACCTGGAAAACGACGAAATGAAAGGCCAGATTATTGGTCGTGAAGGCCGAAATATCCGCGCCCTCGAAGCTGCTACCGGCGTTGAGGTGATTGTAGACGACACGCCTGAAGCTATTGTGTTGTCTTCCTTCGACCCCGTTCGCCGCGAAATTGCACGCCTGTCATTGCAGCGACTGGTAGCCGACGGTCGTATCCACCCGCAGCGCATTGAAGAGGTGGTGGCTAAAGTAACCAAGCAGCTCGAAGAACAAATCATGGAGATCGGTGAGCGCACCGTGATCGAACTCGGTATCCACGGCCTCAATGCTGCGCTGGTGCGTATGGTGGGCCGGATGCGTTTCCGCTCCTCTTATGGTCAGAACCTGCTCAAGCACAGCATTGAAACAGCAGAACTCTGCGCCATCATGGCTGCCGAACTGGGCATGAATCCGAAGCAGATCAAAATGGCTAAACGCGCCGGTCTGCTGCACGATATTGGTAAAGTGGCCGAAGAAGAAACCGAACTCAGCCACGCACTCGTGGGTATGAAACTCTGCGAACAGTACGGCGAACACCCCGTAATCATCAACGCAGTAGGCGCCCACCACGATGAGATTGAGATGAACAACATCATCTCGCCCATCATTCAGGCCTGCGACGCCATCTCGGGTGCACGCCCGGGCGCGCGCCGCGAGATCCTGGAAAACTACCTCAAGCGTATCGGCGAACTGGAAGAAATTGCCCGCAGCTACGAAGGTGTAGCCAATGCCTTCGCCATGCAGGCCGGTCGCGAGCTCCGCGTAATCGTGGAAGCCGACAAAGTTACCGACCAATACGCCGACGACCTGTCGTTCCTCATTTCTCAAAAAATTCAGGATGAAATGCAGTATCCGGGTCAAATCCGGGTAACCGTTATCCGGGAAAAACGGGCGGTAGCGTACGCCAGGTAGAGAAGTTGCGGATGTTTTTTACCGCGGGGGCGCTTAAACTGAGAGTCTCACTCCAAGTGAGACTCTCAGTTTAAGCGCCTCCGCGGTAAAAATCCCCTCACTCAAATACCACAAACTCCGTCCTTCTGTTCTTTGCCCGCCCGGCCGGAGTGTCATTCGTATCAATAGGTTGTGTTTCACCAAATCCTTTGAAACGCAGTCGCTCGGCGGGTATCGCTTGTCCGATCAAATATTCCTGTACAGACTTGGCCCGTGCTTCAGAAAGCGTGAGGTTGGCTTTATCGTCGCCCACATTATCGGTGTGTCCGTTGATCTGAATGCTCAGGGAAGGGTTTCCGCTGAGCAGTTGAGCCAGACGATCGAGTTCTGTTTTGGATTCCGGGCGCAGGGCGGCAGAGCCTGTTTCAAAAAATACATTGCGCAGTACCACGGGTTTGGCGCCCACCGCGCCTGAAACAGGCTGCAGGTAAATATTCATCAGGTAGGGCTTTTGGAAGGTAGCGCTGTCTACCAGGTTGAAATTTTCTGAGTAGAACAGGTATTTGTCTTTGCTCACATTCATGGCATACTCTTTTCCGGCAGGCAAACACACCAGGAAAGAGCCGTTGGAACGGGTATTGGCGGTGGCGAATACCTTGCCGCTTTTCAGGTCTACCACCTCTGCTTTGGCAATAATCGGGTTGCCGGTGAGTACATCCCGCACAATGGCTTTGGCATAAGTAACCGGCTGTGGCCGGGCAAATGCCGGCATTTCAAAAGAATACAAATCAAGCAACCCTCTGCCTCCAGGTCGGTCGCTGGCATAATACGCCGTTCGGCCGTCGAGGCTAACCACCAGCATACCTTCGTCGCCTTTACCATTGATAGGGTAACCCAGGTTTTGTGGTTTCCCCCAGGTTCCGTCTGCCTCCTTGCGGCATACAAACAGATCGCTGCCACCCATGCCAGGCAAACTATCAGAAGAAAAATACAGCGTTTGACCGTCGGGGTGCAGATAAGGGCTTTGTACTTTGCCGCCTACATTGATGTAATCTGGCAGTTTTTCAGGCTTTTCCCATTTGCCTGAAGCGTTGCGTGAGGTTTGCCAGAGTTCTACCGGTGGCGATACACCGTCTTTGCCCCGGGCAAAAATCAGCGTTTTATTGTCGGCGCCAATGCTTGGCTGCGATTCCCAGATTTCTGAGTTAATGGTGGCGCTGAAGGGCACCGGAGCGGTCCAGCCGCTGCTTTTGAGTTGCGACCAGTACAGATCGCAGGCGCCTTGTGCGCCTTCATCCTCACGGTTGCAACCGGTGAGGGCCAGCCAGGAACCGTCAGGACTGATCGCCTGAGCTGCCTCGTTGTACCTGTCGGTATTAATGCCCGTGAGCGGTTCGGCGGTTTGCCACATGCCATTTTTAAACTCGCTTCGGTACAGGTTTTCATCGTGGCCGCCATCGCGCCGGGTAAACACCAGCATGCCGTCGGCGGTAAGGGAGGGGAAGTATTCCATCCATGGCGTATTGATGGAATCTCCGAGCGACTTTGGGCTGAAAGGCAGCGGTTTTTTCACGGCTTCTGCGGCAAAAAGAGCGCTGGCTATGAGACGTTCCGCCTGTTTGGCCCGTTTGGCGTTTTTGGGATTGCTGCGCAGATAGCTGCTGGCATGCTGGGCGCATTCGCTGAATTTATCGTTTTCCCATTCTGCCTGAGCTGCAAAAAAGAAGGCTACCGGCGCATAAGCACTGTCCAGAGCCAGGGCTTCTTCAAAAAACTGTTCCGCTTTGAAAAAATCCCGTAGCGACACGTAGTTGTCGGCCAGGGCAAGTTTGGCGTCAATAAAGACAGGATCTGCCTTCAGGGCTTTTTCAAAATACCCCTGAGCAATGGCAGGATGGCCAAGCCCGGCCTCGTCTCTACCCGCATTAAAGGCAGAAAGCGCATTGGCAGAAGTGGTTTTGGTAGTTGTGTATTTTTGGCTAAAAAGCACCCCGGGGCACAGGAGCAAAGCGTAAAACAGGATACGGAGCTTCATACCAGGAAGAACGCATTTTAAGGCATAATGTTATACTCACCCACTCATTCACCCACTCATTCACTCATTCACCCATTCACTCATTCACTCACTAAAAATCCCCTGCCCGGCACTTTTGCCGAACAGGGGATTCAGGGGTCGTTGGTTCCGAATCGATGTTATTTCTTGGCGAGGTCAGCAGCGGTGTTGGTTTCGATGCTGGTCCAGCTGATTTGATCAGGATTGCCGGCAACGGTGAGTTCCAGGGTGGTAGACACTGCCAGGGTCAAACCGGTTACTTTATTACCGATGTGGCCGTTTTCGCGGTAGTTGTTTTCCCAGTTAACCTGGTATTCGTTCACACTGGCGCGGAGGCTTTCGTCGATGGTTGCAACCGTGAGGGTCTCAGGGTTTACACCGGCTACGAAGTGGGTACCTACGTGAGTGCCGTCTTTGGTGAACACGCTGATGCTGTATGTTTTGGTGCCGCGGCTCAAACCACGAGCCAGGTTGTACAGAACGGCAGTATATTCTTTAGTCTCGAAACAAGCAACTGGCTCAGGGCAAACTGGCATGTTGCTGTAGGCTGCGCTGCGCTCCAGCTCTGGAAGAAACTGGTAGTATTCCCATCCCAGACGGGCAGCTTTGGTAGCCGGACGCGTTTCAAGTTGGCTCTGCAGATCTTGTGCATTGAATGTGTAAGGAAGCGCTGCCTTAGGGAACTGTGCCAGGAAGTCCTGGAACGTTGGGGTAGCATCCTGAGCATTCAGGGTTACGAAGCTTGCCAGTGCAAGGAGAAGAGCCGGGATTAATTTCAAGTTTTTCATTGTATGGATTCGGTTTTGGATTTTTAGTGTGTGTAAGATTATTCGAGGCGTGGATTAGTGTGTGTTGCCTGTTTCCCCTTCTATGCCAAATTGCTTGCCAAAAGGACGGTTTTGAGAAAAAAAATTTGAAAGGGGAAAAGAATTAGACTTTCTGGGGTAGAAAAGTCACAACGGAACGTCGCCTGAATGGCATAATTCCGCCGTTTTACGCTCGCCAATATTTCAAGGAACCAACAATGATAATCAATGACTTATGAAGAAAAATCGTGAACTGTACGACGTATAATTTTTTTTTAAAATTTCTTTCAGCGGCCAAAATCCGGGCTTTTAAACTTTAACACTGTGGAAATAGCCTCCGCGCGCTACTTCAGCTCCCACAATACCCAGCCATCTGTAAAAACTGCCTTTTCTTCCAGCTGATATTGCCGCTGCAGCAAGTCCCAGTTTTGCGCCGGTGGCAATCCTGCCCACTGCTCCAGCGCCGAAGTGCGGAACAATATATAAGCGCCCGGTTCAAACTTCTCGTAACGCATCTCCCATAAACTCCGTATTTCCTGCCCGGGCAAATACGTGCGCATGGCCGGCTCCAGATCAAAGGTGTACAGCACTGAGCCCTCTGGCATGCGCGCGCTTAAGACTTCCGCTACCGATTGCTCCAGCTGGTTGCGTTTCAATACCGGACGCAATAGCCATGCGCTGCCCGCCAGTTGTACCGCCAGCGTAATCCCGATCACTGCCAGGGTGGTTTTCCTGAAAAAAATGAGCCCGTAGCAATACATCCTGTCCCAGGCCGGAAAGAACAGCAACAACCACAACACATATACCGGCAACAGATACCGCAGGTTTTGGTGGGGCAAACCTCCCAGCAACAACAAATAACTCAGTGTGCTCAGCAACAGGATCTTTTTCTCGGATAAAACCAGATCGGTGCGTTTGCTGAGCAGCAACAGCAAAGGCAGGTGCAACAAAAAAGCCGGATGCACCAGAGGGAAAAACACGTAAGCCAGATTGGGCAAATGATACCGGATGTTGCCGCTGGCATTGGTAAATTCCGACTGGAAAAAATGCCATACCGACCAATCCCGGAGCAGCGAATGTTCCAGTGGAGCCACGCCTACGTTGGATTTCAGCCAAATATGCGGCAACAGGCCCAATACTCCCGCAGCCACAGACCCTGCAATCCAGCCGTATCGCCGCTCGCGCCAGGCCACGGTCCACAACCATATTATATAAGGTATCAGCAGGGCTGCCAGGGCATATCGGGTACTCAGGGCCAAAGCAGCAAAGAAGGTAGCCGCCGGCAGCCAGGCCGAGTGTTTTTTCTCCTGCGAGGCAAAACCGGCCCAAAGGCAAGCCAGCAGCAAACAAAGTCCCAGCGCATCGCTCATTGCCGTCACCGCCGAACGCACAAACATGGGCGCCAGTGCCAAACCCAGTCCGCAAAAAATCCACCGGCTCTCAGCCCGCGATCCATGGGCCAGGTGGCGCAGCAGTTGATCCATGATCCATACTGCCAGCGCCGCCGCCAGCAGCGATACCCATTGCAGTGCCGCTCCTCCGGCGCCCGTAAGCCAGGCGGCCACAGCTCCGGCCAGAGGATACAACCCGGCCAGTTCGGCATTGCCGGGGGTAGTTGAAGGGGCCGGCGCTCCACGCCAGTGATCCAGCAAAGCCTGACTCTGGCGCAGGTACTCGTGCGCGTCTTGTCCGTACAAACCGTTGAATGTACAAGCCAGGGTAAGCAGGCCCAGACACAGCAAGTATAACACCGGAAGCCATCTGGCTAGAAGAGCATGAGAGGTCATGGGCATAAATTTCCAACGCTTTGACGTTTATTAGGTGTCTTTGTGCCAGCGAAGTGCAAAAAACAATCCGAATCCCGGCAGTTCTACCCAATTGTGTTGCAACTGACGTAATTTTGCCGCCCGGTTTATACCCACTGCCCAAATATGGCCCGTTCCAAACGTACCCAGTCCATCCTCCAGTTCGCGTTGTTTGCAGGCATTTTGCTTTTTGCCAACATCGTGGCCAACGCTTTTTATGGCCACCTCGACCTTACGGAGGAAAAACGTTTTACCCTCACCAAGCCTACCAAGGCGCTGTTGGGCGACCTGAAAGAGCGCGTGTACGTGCGCGTGTTGCTTGATGGCGACTTCCCGGCCGGCTTCAAACGTCTGCAAACGGCTACCCGCGAAATGCTCGACGATTTCCGTTCCGAAAGCGGACTGGTAGATTATCAGTTTGAAAATCCCTCTGAAGGAACGGTGGAAGAGGTGAACGAACGCCGCAAATCATTGGCCGAAGATGGTATTCAGCCCTTCAACCTGCGTGTGGCTGATATGGGCGAGAGTTCCCAGCAACTCATTTACCCGGTAGCTATTTTTCATTACGGCGGCCGCCAGACAGTGGTAAAATTGCTGGAAAACAATTCGCCAACCCTGACCCCTGACGAGGTGATCAACAACTCGGTAACCCTGCTGGAGTACAAGTTTGCCAATGCCATTAAAAAACTCCGCACGCCGGAACGTCCGGTAATCCTGTTTACCCGCGGACATGGGGAGTTGAATGATCTGCAAACAGCCGACCTCGAACGCGGCCTGCAGCAATTCTACGATACCGATCGTATTACGCTGGACTCCGTGGTGAGTCTGCCGCCCAAACAATGCGCGCTGCTGGTGGTGGCTCGTCCGCGCGGCGCATTTTCTGAAAAAGACAAGTTCAAGATTGACCAATATGTGATGAACGGTGGCCGGGTGCTCTGGATGCTGGATCAGATGAATGCCAGTCTGGATAGCCTGGGCGCCAGCGGGAAGTTTATTTCCACGCCATATGATCTGAAACTGGAGGATATGCTGTTCCGTTATGGCGTGCGTATCAACTCGGATGTGGTGCTGGACCTCCAATGCACCAAAATTCCGCTTCAAATTGGTCAGGTGGGCAATCAGCCGCAGTTTCAGCTGTTTGACTGGTATTACCACATTGCAGCACAGCCGGAGGGAACCCATCCGGTGGTGAAAAACCTGGATCGGGTGGAATTCCGTTTTGCTTCCAGCATGGATACCCTGCGCACCAAAACGGCTGTTAACAAGACCATTCTCCTTCGATCAGGGCAGTACAGCCGCATGCAGTTCAATCCGGTGGAGCTCAATTTTGAAATCTTGAAATACGACCCCGATCCTACCAAATTTGATAAAGGACGGAAAAATCTGGCCGTATTGCTGGAAGGTTCTTTTGCCTCCAACTACGAAAACAGGGTATCGGAAGAAATGCTGCAGGGCATGCAACAGCTGGGCATGGAGTTTAAAGGCGCCAGCACGCCCACCCGCATGATTGTGATCAGTGACGGCGATGTGGCTGCCAATTTTGTGCGGGATGCAGAGAAAAAACAAACCCTGCCCTTGGGTTTCAACCGTTTTGAAAATACTACCTACGCCAACAAAGACTTCATTATCAATGCCATTGAATACCTCATTGAGCCCAATGGCGTTATCGAAGCCCGCGCTAAAGAGGTAAAATTGCGCCTGCTGGATACCGTCCGCGCCCGCGAAGAACAAACCTTTTGGCGCGCACTGAACCTCGTACTACCATTACTTTTCCTCGGCGTATTCGGCTGGTTCTTCAACTGGCTCCGCAAGCGCCGGTATGCGCAGGAGTAGACGGTAGACGGCTTACGGTAGACGGCTTACGGTGGACGGCTTACGGTAGACGGCTTACGGTGGACGGCTTAC